>NZ_BAAHBH010000013.1:0-238533 GCF_054776815.1 Spirosoma gilvum
GGATGAGTGGTTGGTGGAATACAACACGGAGCGACCTCATCAAGCCTTGAAGTTCATGACGCCGGTTGAATACCGACAGGCGGCTTAAACTCCAGTTAAAACTGGCTCATAAAACGGGGTAAGGACACATTGGCTAGTTTAACTGCCGGACTAAATGTACTAAACTCGGCATAATTCCACCCGTAAGTTGTCGTTTTTACCCCCATAGGTAATCCAGTAATGGAGCTACATTTACCCTCCAAACCTACCTTTTACAAAAGCGCATGGATAGTCAATCCCAACAGCCACTTCACATCAGCCAGGCCTGTATCGAAGAATCAACCTTTGTCAACGTTAAACTGGACCGATCGTCTTTTCAGGATGTATCCCTGGTGGGCGTCAAACTTAGAAATGCCAACTTGAGTCATCTAGACATTTCAGAAGCTCAACTTGGTGGGGCCTATTTTCACCAGATCGGCCTGCCTCCTGAAGGTCATCCCAACTATGATTCGTTAGCCAAACAGCAACCCCTGCGATTTGAGGATTGTGACTTATCGGGTAGTAGCTTGACTAATTGCAACCTGACTGGAATTGAGCTGACTAATTGTATCCTGACCGGCATGAAGATTAATGGTATCTTAGTAGAAGAGCTAGTAGCGATTTATGGCAAACAGTAAATATAGGCCGTGTATAGGGCTAAAATGTCGGACGACTGATGTAAACTAGTACATTCTCTGAAACCGCTCTCACTTAAGATGACTTCATGGAGTTAGTAACCAGTCAGGCCGCGCTTAAGTGCGGCCTGACAAGTCCCATTTTCTTTTCAACACCCTTGATTATCAAGGCGGGCAAAGATACCTATTTGGCATCATTTGCCTACTAATCACTCGGTAACTAATCCAGAAAGACCCATTCTTGATTGACTCCTTTTAGGCTATCCATTATCATTAAATGCTCCCAGATGAGATCAAGCGAAGCGGCTTCCTGTAATTTCTCACCTTCCCGGCGTTTTTTGCGATGCTAAAATAGGCGATAAAAATAACAAGCGAGATCGAGCTTCATCGACTACAGGCAGCAAGGTCAATCTGTAAAAATTGTAGCAGAGAACAGGCCTTAGCCGTTGTATTTTTCCGTGCCTAGCCACGGGTGGCCAGTAGGCCCATAGGCTCATTTCCCTTCGATAATCTTCAGGGTAAATCGTAACTCGGTATCTTCGCTTCGCGATAAATCAGCCATACTTGGCTCAATCCTATAATCCGGTTGGATGCCTCGGCCTGCTTGATGCGGGTAGCCATTCAAATTGATCATTCGCTTGATATACGGAATATCAACCCGAATTTGGGTATGAGGTAAGGTGATGTCAGTTCCTCCCCCCGAAATGGGTCCTTCCATATCCCCTCCGCATTCTTCCCCAATAAAGACCGCATCGGGCCGGTTTACCCGGATTATCGTGGCCAGGATGGAAGCGGCTGAGCCGGTGGCTCCGTTCACCAACACATACAGCTTTTTCCCATAAGCCAGGGGGCTGGGCTGCATAGGACGAGACCAGGTTTCACTTTTATACTGGGGATTGGTTCGAAAGGTTTGGTGATCGGTGGCGAAAAACAGCTCATCCGCATAGTGGGGCAACGCCGTCGAATCTCTAAAATACGGTTTCAGCGAGTCAAACTTATAGTCCTTGACTTCATGATACTCATAAGGACGAAAGGGACTGATGCAGACATAGGGGAGTAAGGCCATGCCAATGGCTGGGTTGCCGCCTTCATTGCCTCTCAGATCGATAATCAAGTTCTCAATCAGGTTGTGGCGAATGGTCTCAAAGAAGACTTTATACTCGGTGGAAAAACTGTAATTGTATCTGGACCAGATCGGTGGGTGAAAACTGGAGAGCCTGAGGTAGGCCGTTTTGGTCGATAGGAAGGTTAACTCTAGCGGATTTTCGTTTTTCTTTTTGGCATCATTGAGCGTCGAATAGCGTCGCCAGTAGTTGTTGAAGAGTTGACTACTAGTCAGGGCGGCAACGGTAAGTTGTTGAATCGGTTTTGACCCACTTTTGATGGAAAGTCTAAACTGATCGGGCTTTTCCACAAAGAGGGCATAATGAACCATAAAGCGGTTGTAGGTTTGGTTCATGGAAAATTGCTCAAGATGGCGATAGCGGAAGGTGTCAATAAACCCATTAGTGGGTATGGTTGGCAGTAGCCTGTTCAGAATGGCTGAAACGGGTTGCTCATTGATGGCCAGGATTTCATCACCTCGTTGCAGAGTCGTATCCTGGCTAAGATTATTGTCAATGAGCAGGCGATTGCCCATCACCTTAATAAAGAAGGGAAACAGTTTAGCCGTTGACTTAGCGCTACTGGCTGAATAGACAGTTTGTCCAATTTCGGTATTCCAATAGTTCTGAGAGGGTAAGGCGAAGGTATGTTCATCCCGGATGGCTACTAGAATGGGCGTAATCAGTTTGAAAAACTCTAGTTCAGTTAAAGGTTGTTTTACTTGATTGGCGCACTGACTGAACAGCGAATCCATGGTTTTTTTAGTGGCATACCGATATAAGCCAATATGAGCCTTCTCCAGAACAGTTCTGAGTATCTTCAAATCCTCTTGTAGGGCATCGGGACTAATTTTTTGATTAACTGAGTGGGTACTTTGTGCTTCAGTGGTCAGCCCTGTAAAGCATAAGACAACAGCTAGTATGGTCGCAATAATGGCTTTCATCGATGGTTACAGGATTAGTGTTCACTTCCTCCGGTTTGGGTGAGTAGTAAGTTGGAAAAGAAAGCGTTAGTGAGTTAGTACCTAAAGGGCTCACTCAACCGGTCAAAATGCGTTCAACTTCCTATCGTCAAACCTATCCGTGTGGGTTTTTTGGTTACTTACTGATAAGTCATCTAAATGTATAACAAATGATGGGCCAATCTCAAGCCAGGCCCTTCTGGATAAGCCTGGGCTGTTTTGAGTCTAACTTCTTGATTTATAATGTCCAAAAATGGACATCGATTGTACGGTCGTGGACGGTGTCAGCGATTGTGAGCTAGTCGGCACTTCCTTTGGCAAGGATGACCATAGAGTTGATAAGTAGATATTCTCAGCAAACGCTTCCAACTGAGACGAAGCGAGATTCGAGTATCAATAATTCGGGCGTTAAATTGAGCGCTTGTTTTACTAACTAATAACGGATATCCCTAGCCTACGCCCTTCGAAAGAAGACGAAATCCGGTCTACACCGAAGCCGAAATTGGGTGAATGCCGCCCTACAATAGGTCTTCAAGTACGCTCTCAATCAGTATCCGCAACTGGTCGATGTGGCTGGGCTTGGTCAAAAAAGCGTTGGCCCCTAAAGCCTGGGCCCGCTCTCGATCCAGAACCGAATTTGAGGTGGTCAGTATCACAATCGGCATGCTGTCATACTGGGAATGAGCCCGGATTTGACCCAGTACATCCAGCCCATTGAGCCGATTCATGTTAATGTCGAGAAACACCAGCTTGGGTAAAACAGCGACCTGGGCTAGAGAAGTGATCAACTCCTCGCCATTCTCGATCGGTTTAATCTGGATCTGAGCCGCCAGGCCACTGACGGCATAGGCCATCAAAAGATGATCATCGGCATCATCATCGACGACCCATATCTCTGCTCCTTTTTCCGTGTTCATGCCACTTGCTGTTGAGCCGGTCGATTAGCTTCCAATACATAAACACCCGCGCTTCTAGAAGGATGGCCTAAATAAGCTAGTACCTCACCTATACGCCGACGACCCACGGGCAGTACCGCTCCGTTCTTCATAGTTAGCTGAGCCAAAATGGAGGAGAATACCTGACAATGATGGATATAGTGGGGGTTGATTAGGCTAGCTTTATGAATCCGTAGAAACTGTGGCCAGCGCTCATGGTGCCATTTTAAGGTTCGGCTGGTACAGATGACTTTGCCATCCAGTAAATACACCGAACTGTAATTCACATCACCGGTGAGGTAGAGAACGTGAGTGGGGTCAAACGTATGCTGAAAATTAGCGGCCGCTAACTGCTTCATTAGTGAGGGTGGGGAGCCTTAGATAGATTGACACCGTAAGTTACGAAAACTTCGGTGTTACCAATACTTAAATAAAGTCTCTCTGATATAGTCAAATATCTTCATTAATAAATACATAAACTGCCCTACAGGAAATCAAACCGGTCCTGGTCAACGCTTTTTATTCATCGGTTGGTCAATTAGAGAACTTCTTTAGCTTTGTCCCTATTATAAAACGGTACCACCATGAACCTTCGACAAGTCACGTTTACGGCTTCCCTCCTCCTACCCATGCTATCGGGTTGCATCGCAGCGGACGACCCACTTAACCAGACCTATAGTGAGTTAGACAGTCTAGCCCCCTTACTGGCAAGCAAACCGCCGGTGAATGCCGTCACGATTCAATTCATAAAACTGGCCATTGAGGAAAACAATAAGCATGGCATCTCTAATGAGGGGGTAACCTTGAAGGAGCTGGAGAATCAGGGGGGCAAGCTGTATGCCCAACAACAGGCCAACGCGATGGTCGACAGTATGGCCAGCAGCAGCACCCTTAAATAATCAAGTTCAATCGATTGGAGCTTAATTAATTGGCGTTTTTAAGATTTATTCGCCAAATTTTCTTGCCTTTGCTCGGTACCTTCAGCTGGTTACCAGTTGCTGTAGAGGGCAGTAATGATCTATAAAAATTAGGTAAGCCTACCTAAATCTGACGGTGCCGGTGAGGGACAAAAAGTTGCAGGGATTTTGACGACTCTGGAGGAAATACAGACTTTAGACTGATATGATGAGTAAATGTCACATTAAAAAGGCATTAAAAATCAAAAGGTAATACCCTTCCCTTTCCTCAACATCGTAGACTCCTAAGTAGTGTTGACAGGTAGTCAAAACGTACTGTCACTTCAAACGCGCTCCACAGTGGGACCAAGAGAGCTCCTATTGCTGCTTCTTAAAGAAGCAGATAACCCAAGCTGGCGTTTCGAGTACGTTTAGTTGAGGGGATGATCCATCGTGGGCAGACTCACCGATTGATACCAATACTGGCGTAACATCGTCACATACGTATGCCAACCTTGAAGATCCTCTGGTTTGCGTGTATAAGCCACCGCCCCTTGATCATAGGCTTGTTTTATTTTGGTTTCTTCGCCCGATACACTCAGCATAACGATGGGTACTGCTCCCTTAAGCTGGGCTCGTAACTAGGGCAGCAAACTTAAGCCATCCTGGGCATACCGTAAATCAATATCTAGCAGGATGAGTTGCGGGGGATGATCTAGGCGTGTCTGCAGATACTCCAGGGTTTGCTGAATCGAATGGGTAGGAATAATCTTGGCTTGAGGAAATTCATGTTGGGCAATTCGGGTGAGCAGCTCACTGATGGGTGGTTCATCATCGACCACCAGAATGTCGAACGAGAGGGTAGCTTGTGCTGACGGCATAGGAGGCTGTATAGATTTTGATGGAACAACAAAGCTAGTGGTTAACGATCGAAGTGGTTAAGTGGTTGTCACAGAGTGCTACAAGATAGGTTAAGCCCACTTTACTTAGTGCCGTTACATCATCTAGTGGGACCCAGGAAGTCTTTCATCTCAATAAAGGCTCCTTTGTGAGACGAGGAGCGAAAAGTGTCCCTTTAAAATGGGCGTTTGAAGAGCCGGTGAACCAGTAAGAACCAAGCGGAAAAAGGTTAAGTGAAGTTGTGACCAATACACATACGCTGAGTGCCTTTTTATACTGTTTGCCAGTTAGTAGAAATAGCAGCTGTCCTCCAAACGGCATCACTGAACTACGCCCATAATTTTATGGATACCCTCTTCAATCGTTACGTTCAGACTCTTTCCAATCCAGTCCTGGAGATCAATGCCCCCGGCTTCACTACTTGTTGGGCTTGTTCCTTTACCGAGCACAGGACCCTCTAAAATGCGTACTGGAACCCGGCAAACAAACCCCGCACTGGTCTGGATGAAAAGGTAATTGAAAATAATCGTCATAATGGGTAGGGGTTATTGGACTGAACAGACACTGGCCTTATAGTATGTATAGTATGTAACGAGTAGCTAAAATTCACCCAACTTGTGAAGGGGGATGGTAAGGGGCTACTAAAACGAAAAGGCTTTCTGTTAATTCGATCCGTTTTTTCTTGTAATTCAGCAGAAGGTTGGCTGCCTTAGTATGCCTGCTTAGCTCTACTTCTGAAGTTTCAGTTGACGAAAAGAAGGAAATCTCGTCAAACAACTCAGTGATAAACACATCGCATTGAGTAATTAAGGCTTCTAACAATTGCTTGTCGCGGACAAACTTGTTAAATTGAACTAACATCGCTTCTGAATCAGCCATTGTGATAGAGTTTATTCAAGTAGGGATTAAGTGTAGTTTTGCCTGGGGGCTATCTACCCAGCTAGTTTAGATCAAACACTCCCTCAATCATCACCAAGATCTGAGTTGGGTTCTCGTCACAGAAAAAATCACCTTGTACGGTAAAAACTTGGCTACCACCAGTCGATTTGGCAATCCTGACAATGTGATTCACATTAACCAAATAGTTATCGATGCCTCCATACTGGGACGAACGCCTTAGTTTGATAAATGGGCTCATCGTGTAAGAAAATTATTTATTGTTGACTATCCAACGAAGTGGATAACGAGAGAACAATTGTAGTAACAATGAGCGCATAAAAAACCATCAATACTTTTATGCCCTCATTGTCACTTCCTGTCTTGCCCGATTATAGGGGTTGATCTATTATTGAAAGCTCTTGGCCTGAGAACAGGTGTGCGATGCCTAACCTGACTCTACTCGCCAAATGTGTAATCCCGCTCTCGAACTAAGTTATTCGTCTCGGCAAACTCGAGCAACATACCGTAGTCTTCTTTCGAGCCAATGACGCCACCCCCTTCTTCAGCCGCATTGATAAAGACACATCGACACCGGCGCTGGCCAAACTGATTCCTACCAAAATCGAAATGAGCTATTTTGGCTGGATCATACACCACTTTCCCTAAAACTACTATCTGTCCTTTTCGCATCGTGTTGGAGTTTGAATGCCTCGACGGCTGACTAGTCCAGGGCTGGTGGCTGTCAGTAGACGCACCCGTCTAGCCCTCAAATTCGGCCTAGTAGCTGGAGCCTTTCTTCGCTTTTTTACTTAAGCTTGCCTGCTTGATGGCCCAGGCTTTGGCCTTCAGGGATTGGTGTAATGCTCGATCCCTGGGCAAAAAGGTGGTGCTGCGGTACAGTGCGTTCTCAACGGCTAGCCAGTAGCCCGAATCAGACCTCTCGGGTATGTCCGAATAAATAGGTGGATTCATGAACGATTACGATAATGATCGGTTAAAAATCAAACTGGCTTTAGCCAACTATTCAGAAAGCCCCAGGCCACTTGAAACCGCTGATCGATTCTAGCAACACCTCACGTTAGCCCAAATCGATCAGCAGTTTTTATCAGGCTGTTTATTTCTTCTTGGCTTTGGGTAGCAGACCCAAGACCGTTGGGCTGGCTAGGGGCTGCTGCTCGTACTTGGGAATTTTCGCGACGCCGTGTTCCTTTGGCGCTTTGGTCGCGGCTTTCTTGTCGTTCCTGTTTTTTTTATCCTGATTAGCCATACAATAGAATTTAGAGGTTAATGCTCGTTCAAAGGGCCGTCATGACGGGGCCGGACTCCTGGGTTATTCGATGGCTAAGCCCCGAATATAATACTCCTGGCCCTGAGGCCCCTGGCGAAGATCGGCCAGCACATCTTTGCCCTGCCAGCTCACCGGATCAACCCCGTTGATCAGCAGGCTGCCCAGCATTAAGTGTAGTTCCGGTCCTCCTTTGATGACACTCATGATGTTGATGAGCACTTTGGGGATGACTACCTGATCGGTGACGGTGAAGAGTTCATTGAAATTGATTCGCATACGCTTGGTTGATTAAAAGATACTGCATTAGTATATAGGCGATGATAGTGGATAGACGAGTAAATCCAACAGTTGAGCGGGACTGGCCCAGGCTAGCCCAACCGTTTAGCGACTTGAGTTCGAATCGGGTCGTGAAATCAGGTAATGCCCAGCTTCCAGATAAGCGCGCATCAGATGCCGAAAGAAATAGATCCGATCCTGACCGATGAAAAAAGCTAGTTCATTCGGATGGGGACAGCAATACCATAAACCATTGGGAAAGTGGCCGCTACCTTTACCACGTACGTAGTTTAGATGGGGTGCCAAGACCAGCAAGTCCTGCTGCCGAAAAGGCGACGTGGTCGTGATCAGGAAGCTGCCCTGTCGCATCCGCTCTAACAGGCTGGTGATGTCCTCCCCCGAGGCACTGACCTCCTGGGTAAAGGTAATCCGTTGGCCAGCTTGTGCCGATTGGCGCAACAGATCGCTGACCGAGCGGATTAGTCTAAACCAGTGTATCTGACTTTGGCGACTAAAGGGGGTTGATGGCTTAAATACCTTAGAGACAAACAGGCGAGCTAGCGTCTCCAGATGCGCAATGAGCTGCGGTTTCGTCCAAGCAGCGTCCGGGTAGTCGATCATCGATGGCGCCATTTGACTGCCGGTTAGCACGCACGCAGCAAGGCTGTTAGTAACTCAACATGCGTAATCACCAAATGATTACGGAGCCGGACTTTATTTAGTCAGAATCAGGCCTTTTGTTCGGTAACGGACCTGCACGGCAGGAAACCTAGGGTTTACCCGCTGATTAGACCCACATCCGTTGGATGGATTGGGGATATACGACTGGTAAACCGGCGGTAGCCATCTGAACAAATTAAATCGTTTTGCGCTGGCCACCGTTCTGCTTTAAACTCTGTTGATATGGCACACGAAGAAAAAGGAAACAAAAACACCAAAAAGCCAGCCACCAAAGCGCCTAAGGTACAGGGTGTCCCCAGAATCCCCAAGTACGAGCAGACCGAATCCGGCATCAAACCGCCGGACCTGGCTCGTAAAGCGAAAAAATGATAAGTGGTTAACCGGGGTTTAGGTAAGTCATTTAAAAGAGTACAGGGTTCTGTTGACACGGAATAAGCTGAGTCCTGAACTACGATCCTGGCTCACATTTTACTAGCTTACGCTGGCTGCCAATTACGGCGGTACGAAAAGGGGGAGTAACACATCATGCTACTCCCCCTTTTTCGTACCCTATCACTGAGGTAAGGTGTCCTGGTTAGCCTCCCTTATAAACGCTGAGCAGCCGGTTTGTCTAATGCCTTCATTGGCTCCTCAACTGACTTATCAATACGTATGGTAAACGGAACTTCCTTTGAGTCATCCAGCAGCCGTTTGCTGACCACAGGCACCAACTGGCTTTGCCCATGAACGTTAACGGCGGTCCAGTGCATGGCATCAAGGGATCGATTGGCTCCTTTCTGAGCTTCCGTGACAACCGGTTGATTGGTTTGTATTTCTTCGCCTAGCCGGTGAGCGTCCTGGCTGGCCTCTGGCTCCGTTGTAGGCCCAAGGCTATAGCTTTGCGCCCAGGAGTGGGTTGAGACAAACGTGAATACAACTAAAAATAATACAAAAAATCTTGACTGTATTTTCATAACGATGTCCACCAGTAGAGGTCGGATATAGAAGCAACGGAAGGAATAAAGATATAGTTGCAATGACCTCATAATTAATAAATTGTACCAATATTTCTATAAAATGGCAGGATCGTCATCGTTCATAGTATCCTTATACATATTCAGCTTTTCTTGTTAGTCTCTGATGATTTCAATGGGAAAAGTGCAATTTTATTAGTTAAAAGTCTATTATCCTAACCGCATAAGAGCCTACTTTGAATACCTGTTCATTGACTAATTATTAATCAGTAGTTTTTGGCCAGTTAATGACGGCTAATCGAATTGGTCGCCCAACCGCTTAGACGCAGCTGCGGGACCCGCCCACTTATCGCTGATTAGCTGGATCTACTTCCCGCTTCTTTGGCGAGGAGGATATATTGGGCATGTTCCGCACGACTGGGATTACTTCCCTTATAATGAATAATAAGTCTGGGAAACCGGTCTTTCAGGCAGGGATGAATACGCCGTCATACTTTTCAGATCTCGTTCAATGGTTTGAGCAATCGTCGTCATGGGGGTATCGGTCGGCTTATTCTCAAAGGGGTCCTGTAATTGAATGGCGCTTTTCTCAATCAGAATGAAGGCCGAGGAGAGGAGCGTGACCAGCGGTACATCCAACAGATAATGAACAGGATACAGACAGAAGGGCAGAATCGTGGCAAACAGGTAAATGAATACTTGCATGTTAAACGTATAGGTTCGGGGAAAAACCGTGTTTTTGATCCGTTCGCAGCGTCCCATGGAATCGGTCAGGTTGTTGAGGGTCGTGCTCAACTGAACCAGCTGATAATCGGTTAGTTGTCCATGATCGTATAAGCTGCGCATGGCTAACCCCTGGTCCAGCAGTAGAGCGTTGGGTTTATTGGTTGCCTGAGTCACGCGCTGGCTATCCGCCAGAGGAAGGAACGTTTGTAATCGTTCCGTCACATCCTGACCCCGTAGGGTGTCCCCCAATACAAAGCAGAACGCGCATTGGCGCTCCACGAAGGCGTGCAGCCGCGCGTCTCGGTCAGGCCCATCGGCCACAAATAGCTGGAGCTGGCGAATCTGGCTACGACTATCGTTGACAATGGCTCCCCAGGCGATGCGGGCCTCCCACCACCGATCGTAGGCCTGATTGGTACGAAAAGCCAGCAGCAGCGCAATACAGGTGCCCAGGATGGCTGCAATGGCGATCGGAAGGACTAAATCCCAGGCGCTGAACAGTTTAAGGAAAACGATGCCATTGGCAAACAAAAAGATGAGCAGGGCTTGGGGCAAAATATTACGAATATAGAAGGTAAATGAAATCTTGTGATTGAGCAGCATAAGACTAATTTCCGGGGTTTGAAGCGGTCAGGAGTGATTTTCACTGCCTGAAGTTGAGCATCTTCGTGTTCAGTGTATCTGGATGAGTTGAGATAGCCAGGCGTAACACCGAAGACTAAGCCCATCCTACCGATCGGCTTTACGACTCCCCGGCGGCCTGCTCGGAGGTATCCAGCCGGGCCATATCCAGATCGATTCGTCGTTCCGCCGTCCGCAGCACCTCGTCACTAAAGCGTTTTTCGGTGGCCAGTTCCAGAAGAAGCGCCTGCTGGTATTCGCCCAGGACTCGTTCGGCGGCCCGCTGTTCACTTACTAACGCGTGATCCGTAACCAGTTCGGGCTCCGAGTCCGTCTGATACAGCGTCGCGTCCAGTTCGGTCAACAAAACCCGGTAGCGCCGAATGAGCCTTTGTTTCAGTAACTCCGACAAAGTCATCGGAAAGTCATTTTCCAGATAGGTCAGCGACCGGCTGGCCAGCAGGAACTCCAGCGCCTGATCCGCCCGAACCAGATCGCTTTGCGGTGTCACCCCCAGCAGCCGGATCAGCAGGGGTAAGCTCATTCCCTGCAAGACCAACGTAACCAGAATGACCACAAACGATAAGAACAGCATCAGCGGGCGCTGAGGAAACAACTGGCCGGAGCTTAGCGTGAGCGGCAGGGCCAGGGCGGTCGCCAGCGAGATCACGCCCCGGGTTCCCGTCCAGGCCACAATCAGCACGTTCCGCCAGTCCACATCGTTAGGCGGCTCATCGGCGTCCGAACCCGGTGCGGTTGACCAGCCAAGCAACCGGGGATAATACGTACTGAAAAATACCCACAAAATGCGGATGAGAATCGTAACAGCGCTAATCACCACGCTGTACAGTACTAATTCTTCCGTCGTGTAGCCGCGCAAATCCGCCACGATGGCCGGCAGTTGCAAGCCGATCAGGATGAAGACCATGCCTTCGAGCAAAAAAATGAGCGTGTCCCAAATAGCGCGGGATTCCAGGCGAGCCTGGGGTGACAGCACTTCCGGTGCCCGGCGGGTAATCAAAAGCCCCGCGCTGACGACAGCCAGAATGCCCGAGGTGTGGGCGTGTTCTGCGGCTAAGTAGGCTCCGTAGGGAACTAGTAAAATCAGGCCCGTTTGGGTGGTGGCGCTACTGATTCGATCGAGCATTAGCGTCACCAACCAGCCCAGCACCCCACCGATCAACAGGCCGCCCCCGGCCACCAGTAAAAATTGCCCGCCCGCCTCCCATAACACAAACTGGCCCGTCATCACGGCGGCTACGGCGTAGCGGTAGGCGATGAGCGCGGAGGCATCGTTGAGCAGGCTTTCGCCTTCCAGAATGGCAATAACGCGTTTGCTCAGGCCCAGGCCCTTGATGATACTGGTAGCCGCCACCGCGTCGGGGGGCGAGACGATGGCGCCCAGCACGAAGGCCATCGGCCAGCTAAAGTGGGGAATCACGTAGTGGGCAGCAACGGCCACGGTACTGGCGGTAAAAAAAACCAGCGTAACGGCTAAAGTGGTAATCGGGCGAATGGAACGGGTGAACTCCTGCCAGGCCGTTTTGGAAGCTGCCTGGTAGAGCAGTGGGGGCAGAAAAAGGACCAAGGCGACATTGGGATTTAAGGCCAGGTTGGGCAAAACCGGTATGAAGCCAATCACTACACCGGTGGCCACTAATAAAACCGGATACGGCAGCTTAATTTTATGGGCGATGGCCGATAAGCCAATCAGCACAGCCAGAATAAAAATAACCGTCTCAAAGTGGGCCATAGATTGCCAGTTTATTGAATGAAAACGGACGACCCGCTGGATTAGAATTGATAGACAACGGCATTGATATTCATGCCCGCTCCCACCGAAGCGAATACGACGGTATCACCGGCTTCGATGCGTTGATGGGTCAGCTGGCCCCGTAGCAGTAAGTCCAGCAAGGTGGGAATGGTGGCCACCGAACTATTGCCCAGCCAGGCGATCGTCATGGGCATCAGTGCCAGGTCCGGGCCTGGCTGACCGTACAGCTTGAAGAGCCGTTCCAGAATGGCGACATCCATTTTCTGATTGGCTTGGTGAATAAGGATCTTTCTGACTGCCGAAAGGTCCATACCCGCTTTGTCCAGGGCGGTTTTGATCACCAGGGGGACGTGCTGTAAGGCAAATTCGTAAAGCTTTCGCCCCTTCATTTTCATAAACCGATCGGACCGCTCGCTGCGGGCTGGCTCATAAGCACTACCCATCGTCAGCAGGGCCACGTGCTCATGGGCATGGGTCTGGGTATGATGCGCCAGTATTCCCGTTCGTCCATCCGGACTGGCTTCCAGAACGACGGCCCCACTGCCATCACTGAACAATAACGAATCCCGATCTCCCGGATCAATCACCCGCGACAAGGTCTCGGTGCCGATGACCAGACAACGCCTGGCGTCCCCCGAGCGTATGTAATAGTTGGCCTGAATAAGACCTTCCAGCCAGCCCGGACAACCAAAGGCCAGATCATAGGCCACGCAACGGGGGTTCTTGATCGCCAGCCCTGCTTTAATGCGGGAAGCCAGCGAAGGTACTAGATCGACCCGGTTACTTTGGTGAGCGACATCGCCAAAATTGTGGGCGACGATCAAATAATCCAGCGTTTCGGGATCGATGCCCGCGCTGATCAGGGCCTGTTCGGCGGCCAGCAAACCCAGATCGGAGGCTTGCTGATCGGAGCGGGCGTAGCGTCGTTCCCGAATGCCGCTGATTGTCGTAAACTGGTCCAGCATCACGGCCTGATCGGTGGGGATGGCTTCTCCAGCGGGTGTAAAGAATTGAGTCGTTAAAAAGTCCTGATTTCGAATGATGGTATCCGGAATATAACTACCCGTTGCCGCAATGACTGAGCGAATCATAGCCTTGTTTTATTAGAGAATGCTAAACGATACGCCTTTACAAAATAATGGGCCGTGCTTATCGTTTCCGTTTTTCCTAACGCTATGATTATCAAAAAAGCGAACGAACCCAAGCGGCAAGACAATTTCGGCTTAAGGATACACTTTGGTCGCCTAATAACGCCCTTCCTATCTGTAGAGGAATATAAACCTGGTACAGGTCGACTAAGCAGAGCAGTAGCTTCCACCAGGAGTTAATCCTCTTTGCCACCAAATGTTCCAGATAAGTGATTTTAATGAGGTAGCGGGCTTTCGAGCTGAATCTATCGCGGTAGCTATTCTCCGTGAGTTGGTAAAGCATTGCGACTATCTACAACACCCTTCAAGACTCATAATAAGCCATAGTAGGTCTGCACTGCAAAACGGGGCCAAAAGAAAATAGAGAGTTAGAAAACTCATTACTCGACACAGCTAAGCTTACTTTGATAATTTAACCGGGTATATTGCCTTTAAATGGGCCATAATAGGCTATATTCTGCCTGCTAATCAGTCAGTAAAGAAAACGACCATTTTCTTTACCTATACTCAGAATCAGTACTTTACGGGGCTATTTTCATTTTGGCCCCGTTTTGCACTAAAGACCAAGCTGAGCAATCCATCCTCCAGAGCGAAGCCCGTTACCGCCACTTATCGGCTGAGCTGGAGCAGCAGGTGCAGGCCCGAACCCGGGAATTAGACCTATTAGTGGGCGATCTGCGCCGGTCAAACGAGAACCTTCAACAGTTTGCTTATGTCGCCAGCCACGATTTACAGGAACTCCTGCGCAAAATGCAGTCGTTTAGCACGCTGCTGAGTCAGTATCTGGGCCAGGTGCTCGACACCACGGCGATCGATTACCTGGAGCGCATCACCAAGTCTGCGGCTCGCATGTCCACCCTGATTCGGGATCTGCTGAGTTACTCCCGCCTTACGACTCGGCAGCAACGCTTCGGACCCATTTCGCTGGAGGCTGTCATCGCTGAGGTACTCGAGACGCTCTCGGTAGAGGTCGAACATCGCCAGGCTCAGATGCAGGTCGATGAACTGCCCATTGTGCATGGCGATGACTCCCAGTTGAGTCAGCTGTTTCAGAACCTGCTGAGCAATGCACTCAAGTTTACACCGGCCTCTGAGCGTCCCCAAATACGGGTGAAATACCTCCATCGGCACCTGGCCGAATTGCCTGTTGACATCCGGCTCAACGGATCGGCCCCTTTCTATCACCAGATTAGCATCATCGATCAGGGTATTGGCTTTGACACCAAGTATCTGGATCGCATTTTCCAGGTGTTTCAGCGGCTGCATGGTAAGCAGGAGTTTCCGGGTACCGGTGTGGGGCTGGCCATCTGCCAGCGGGTGATGGAGAATCATGGGGGTGGCATCACCGCGACCAGTAAGCCGGGTCAAGGGGCCACCTTTAGCGTGTACCTACCGACGTAGCTCAAGGTACCGGTCGCGCAGAGTGAATCGAAAAATCCTGGCTACTGGGACGCTGTCGTTTGGGCTTGAGATAAAGTGCTTAAGAACCGACCTAACTATAGTTTTGCCAAGGGTTACATCTGGTATCCGTAGATAGAAAAGGGGCTTGGTTAGCAGAACAGGTAGCCAATGAAGAAATTGACCTGGTCAAGATGAATACTATTTTGCTGGAAAAGGTAGGGGAATTAATCCAATACAGCATTCAGCAGGATAAGACGATTCAGGCACAACAGCAACAACTTCAGGCCGTCAGGAAAAAACAGGATGAGCTACAGAACAGATTAAACCAGCTATTGAACCAGAAGTAGCGTGCCGATACCAATAGAAATCCGACAGTATATTAACTGGTCAATTAGGTAGGCTTCTCAGCGTTTAGTTTACTCTCTTTTACTAGAGAAATTCAGTAAACTAAATGCTGAAACTATTTTTTACCGGCCTTAAATCACATACCCGTATTCTGAAACACAATCGTGCCAAACAGATTGACCCGTACATTAAATTCACTATCAAATTCTATCACCTCGGAAAAGCTGTAGGGATGTCCACTTTCGGTAAAGCGATGCAACGCTTCGGCTTCGGGTATATTCAAATAAGCCGTTGTGAAGCGGGCATCCATCCCCGAAAAGCCGTGAACGAAAATAATTGTATTTTTCATGCGTGTAAAGTTGGCCTGTATACTTTTCCAGTCGACCAATAGATTTACTGCTTACTTCTTCTTGCTGCTCATCCCCTTGAAGTGGGCGTAGCAAGTTTGCATCAACAGGTAGTTGTATCCGTTAGCGAAACCTATTCTCCAGCTTGAAAGCCATATAGCAAAGCGAAGAAAAGGCTAGTGACTACCACCAGCAGGAGTATATTTCTTTGCGTCCTGTTAGGCCCACCCTGAACCTGGGCCTGTTCGTCAATATAAAAGACGATTGCCGTACCGATACTAAAGAAGACAAGAACAGCCCATATCATCATTGGCAGGATCGTTGGGTTCAGAGCAGAAATCAGCTACTCAGAAAATAGACATTGGGGCGTTTGGGATTAATAACCCTGGCTAATATACCCTCGAAACGCTAGGTATAAATAAGCGGCTATATGGCTGTCAGAACTTATATAGCCCCTTTTTCTCGACCAGTTTCTGAATATCGATTTGCATTCGCTTATTGCTTAAGAGTAATGGCGTGTTTTTTATAACTGAAATACCCAATAAGGATAATCAGTATGCCGATGAAGATATTGTAAAAGGTAGGCGATTGATGGGTAATAGGAGCCTGATCCAAAAATAAATCTGTCCTAATAAGATGAAAATAAGAGCCTTGATTCATGGTAGAAGATGAAAAAATACGATGATACTAAGTTGAGTAGGGTCGCTTCAGCCAGAAGACAGGTCTATCTTAATCAGAGAGTCAATCAGCAGCTATTATGGAACTATAGGGCATAGATCGAGAGCAGTAGGTTAGGGTTCACTTACTCCATTCGGCTCAAATCTTTTTTAATAGCCAGTTCGGCATTAAGCGTTAATTCGCCGTTTTGTAAACAGCGATAAAAGGCGCGCCCACACGTAAGCGCCTGGTCTCTGTCACCACTGGCTATGGCTGCTCGGTAAGCCTGATATAAGCCTTGTTCCTGTTTTTGGCGCTTACTGGCGTTTTGAATGACAAGCCAAAATACGCCTAGCACAACCGCCATAAATAAGACCGTTTCCATATGATTAATAGGTTAATAAGTAACTGATTATACATTTAATTGAGTGTATTCATCAGTCTGGAGCCATCGAATGGCATCCTGCGTTGTAGGAAAGAGCAGGACTGTATCAGGATCGTTACGCTGATGGCTCGGAAGCGATAGTTCCATCAACTTGTTGACTCGACACCGAAAGCTGGTGTGGTTCATGTTCTGGGAGGCCTTGTCCAGACTCACTTGAATCTGTATGAGTTCAACCGCTCCCAGCTCTGGCCGGTCTTTATCCAGAAATACGAGCTCTACTGACTGGCGACCTACATGATTTAGTTCGCCCAGAATCTGATTTTTTCGTAATGGATGGCGGTTGATTAATGCCTCAATTGTCCATTCTAATAAGTGCTGCATACGTTTATCCGAATTAATCCTAAAGCCTTGTTACGCTAGCTTGTCTTTATAGGGTTGGTCCATACCAGGGGTTATGCGACTGAGTATCGCTGGCACTGCTTTGGTTCCAATCTTTCTCGCTCACGACAAAGATGTCTATGGCCTGTACGGTTTCTGGTTCGACCGTTAATCGAGGAGGCTTCCTTGTTGTAGGGGGATTGGCAATCATATACGTTTGGGCAAGACTTCCTTCTCGCTGTTCGATCAACAGGATAGCTTGTCCCTGCGCAAAGCCTTGTAGCGAACTAGCTTCCGTATCGGCTAACAGGTAATGGAAGGTTTGACGCTGTGCATCATCGTAGGCGTAAAAACGCAAGTGGAAGGTCATGAGCATGAGCATTTAACAAACTATGCCGGTCACAGCTTGGTACTAAAAAAAGAAAGGATTCGGAATCGAAAGAAGACTAGTGAAGGCTCGTATGGATTTACAGGAGAGGAGCTATAGCTACGAGTCTGGATTAGGCCGCTACCTAAGGCGAATGAAGTCCGGGTATATAAGCGCCTTTGAATGGTATTTGTTCAGTTCTCCGAAAAAAAAGATTCGAGTCAGGACAAATAAGCTATTGGTTTTCAGTTTGTTTTGTCTAACTATCTTTTACGATATGGGTTAAAATAGCGTCTGGCCTGAATGATTAAAAGAATTAATAAACAATTCACCACTAGCCGTGTTCACTAACTAAGGCCCCGTTTTCGGCAGTCAACTGCCTGGCCTGATGGTTAACTTCTCCCGTGTAGTTCAGAATATGAAAGGCCAGATAGCAAACCTGGTCGACTGTTGCTGAATCAATGTGAGCTACCAGCCTGTTTCTGCTGGCTGTAATACGCACTTCTCCTTATAGGTAGACGCTTGGTAGGAGCGATCTACTCAATCACTCACTTAACAGGTCCCGGTTTTTAGCACCTTGTGTCCGTGCTTATTGCTGCGCATAAATGGATAATGGATTCGCTGTTGAAATCCTGTCCGGGAATTGAGCGCATCAAAAATACACGGACGGCATGTTCCACAGATCGCTAACGATTGCTTCAAATGGCTTTCTAAAGCGACAAAGCGGGGTTACTAATTAATTAATCAATCTTTATTATGGCTACGAAATCCAGTAAGAAAGATGCGACTAAGGCTGCTAAAGTGGCCGGTGTCGCTAAAGTGCCTCGCTATGCGCAACGTGAAGCCGCTTTAGTACCCCTGGTACCTAAAGCATCCCAAAAGAATAACAAATAATCAATTTTAGGATAACACGAGTAGGGATAGGCCATATTCCAGAAGACCAGTGGTTGATCTACTACCCTGTGAATCAATATCGGGTCGATTGAAAACACGCTGATAATAATCTATCATGCTTAAAAGTAGTTGTAAATCCCGGTCTTTGGAAAGAGTTATACCCGCCGAGAAAAAGCCCTATTGAGTACGAGGTACGCCCCACACGATTCTTTATCTGACCCCTGAACATGCTGCCGGGCGATTCGATTTGATTCCTCAGTTTCAACAGATACCCTTAGGGCCCGACAGTTAACGTCAATAAGCTTAGTAAAGCAGTACATGATAATCTAGTTCGTCTCACGTTTAAAATCTTAAGCTCATGCGTATCAACTTCAATAAACTTTTCACGGTGACCGATGCCGTCGTGATACCGAAAGTGCTGATCAATATTATGAGTGTGATCCGAGGTGGTCCGGAACTACGGCTGGCAAAAGATACATGGACCATTAATGGCGTCGATCCGGTTACCTGGCAGGGTAAGGACTTACTGGTGGATATACGGACCAGTAGCCAGGGACAGGAATACTACATTCGGGGCTTAGCTATCCAATGATTCGGTCAACTTTATTAGGTCGAGTCGATTTCAAGGGTAGCTAATTGGGTACCTGTATAACTTTGCGGCTTGTGTTTTGCATGAATCAAGTCTATGATCCTCGGTGCGGCCAACACTGCGATTACCCAATGATTGAAATTGAGCCTGACAATAGGACAGCTTATCCAACAATACCAGACCAACGGGTTTCTACGCTATGCTACTGGCTCCAGATTCCCTGATATTGTTGTCGGATGCTGATGGAGTAACGTGTTAGTCGTTAACCCTAGGGGAGTTGTAGAGCAAGACAAACCAATAACGATTCCTATCCTGACATAGCTATAGCTTATAGAAAACGAGAAAAAGAGGTGTAGTTAAACATACTGGCTTATGCATCCTAACAGAATGGCTGAGGAATTAACCCATCAGATTGATAAATACAGTCAGCTTCTGATAGGGTTTGAACGAATGCTTCCCAGTATCACTATCGCTCAGGCAGGCCAGCCGCCTTCTTCAATTGATTTAATGCTGATCACGATTGCCCACGATCAGATTGCTGTCTACAGGAAAAAGATCGGCGAGCTAAAGCTGTTACGAGAAAAGTCCGTCTGAAAAAGAGAATAAGCAAACTCCGAACTGAATGAATTTACCTCGGCAAGTTTATCGCATAGTAAGGTGGTAGCCTGTTCGAAAGCTAGTGTCGGATCATGCCATAAAATTCATACGGACCTTCATAACAGGTTTACTTCCTTTTTTTTATAGCCGTAATCTCACCTGCTTCCAGACCCTTTGTCAATTCAACAATGGTAGTGCCAACCCCCGCTCGGATAACGGCATAAAAGAGCTTGCCAAAGTACGGGTCGTCTAGCATCCGGACTTGATCAACCACAAAAGACGAGCCCGAAAATCCTCGCTCCAATGGCCGCCCGAGTAGGGGTAATCCGGCATGGGTAGCATACGTAAAGTCTCGATTGACCATCGTACCAGGCCCCAGAAGTAGCGTGTCGCCCTGTTGCAGCTTTTGACCATTGGGCAGCTTAACCAGCCCCGTTAATCGCTTACCAGGGAGTTGCCTATAGCCCGGGTATGCTATGAGTAGGATGAAGGCGACCAGAACGATTTTCATGTGACATAGAAGGCTAAGAGGTAATGGATGGGCAACAACAGAGTAGCTAAAATTTGCGTGACCATTTGGACTTGCCTAACCTATCCGTTTAGTCCGCTTCAGGTAGTGACATCAGGTATCGACCAGCTTCCATATAAGCACGCATCAGATGCCGATAGAAGTAAATACGGTCTCGGCCAATAAAAAAGGCCCGTTCATTTCTATGAGAACACGTAAAGAATAAGCCATTGGGGAAATGGCCCGAACCAACGCCATTAAACTGATTCAGGGCCGGTGAAAGAATCTTTAAGTCAGGCTGATTGAGTGCGTCCGCCCGAAGAACAAAGGCGGATTGACGCATGACATCCAATAAAGTGGTGATGTCCTGAGAGGGGTCATGAGCGCTGACCTCATCTATGAAGTTAATGCGCTTGCCAGCCAGGGAAGCCTGCCGGACTAAATCGCTTACGGCCCTGATTAACTTAATCCAGCAGACCTGACTTTGCTGAGTAAAGGGGCTCCCAGAGGTAAAATCCTGAGACTGGAGCAGTTGGCTGATCTGACTAAGATGGTCAGTGAGCTGCTGCTGGGTCCACAGGGCATCGGGATAGTCATTCATGATAAACGACATTTGACTGCCGGTAAGCAAGCACTCAGCAAAGCTGTTGATAGTTAAACACCGTTTTTCTGAAAATGGTTACCCATTTATTTAATGTTTGTCGAAACGTGTATTGGGATAGCTGACACATTTAGGGTATATTCGCCAGACTACTGGACATTTTAGAAAAGTGAGTGAGTAGCCGGTAACTTAGGAGTAACCAAACTTCTAATCATTACCATCGTGGACCACTCACTCTATCAGCAATTTAGCGGCTATTTCCCGCAGTTCAGTCGAGGTATCGTTAAGAATTTCGTGCTACTTACTCAAGCCCTTTTAGCCAGTCGAAGTACGAACTTAAACACCGTCAAAGATCGCATCGGCACCTTGCTAGGTAAAGCGGATCGACAACCCGCCAGTCATTACAAGCGGCTGATTCGATTCTTCAATACAACGTGTCCCGAACAACTTACGCTCTGTATATTACGCTGTACGTTTGCTTTATTAAGTGGTCGTGTGAGATACCTCATTTTAGATGCCACTACCTGGCAAATCGGCCAAAAAAACGTACAGTTGCTAGTGCTAGGGTTTCTCTACCAAGGAGTCGCTATTCCTATTTTCTGGCAGGATCTCAACAAAAAGGGGCATAGTAACGAACGTGAACGGCAAGCCTTCATCGAACAAGCCAGTCTACTTTTTAACTTAAAAGGGAAGGTCCTTTTAGCCGATCGGGAATATACTGGCCAGCGTTGGTTTACCTTTCTGCATCAGCAGGGCATCGACTGCGCCGGCAGCCCGGTTTGTCATTCGCTTACAGCGAGAATGTTACAAGTATGACATTGACACTAGCTACCGGGGCTTAGAGAAACGAGCACTACGACGCAAGAGGGCGGTCTGGGCTTGGCTCAACTGGCCTGATTGCCGACTTAAGTTGGTGATGTGTCGCAATCGGGACGCTAGCCAAGATAAGCGCAAGAAAGACGAGCCAGTTTTTTATTGGTTAACCAGTTTGGACAATGTGCACACGGCTACTGAATTATATCGGAAACGCTGGCGCATCGAACAGTGCTTCAAGGCCCTCAAGTCGAATGGGTTCAATTTACAGGCTATGAATTTCAAAAAGACGAGTAAAATTGAGCTATTGTTAGCCGTGGTTATGTTTGCTTACGTACTGAGCATTATTGAGGGGGAGACGCACCAACAGCAGATTCCAACCAAAAACTATGCTGACCTGACGACAGCTCCAGCCCAATCATTATTCAAGAAAGGACTTGATCTGTTGAATGCGAAACTGATCTGGTTTGAGCAGTTTCTAGTCTATCTACAAACCATTTACCAGCTCATCAGCAAACGTCGTTTTCAATTTGTCCAGTAGTATGTATATTCGCCACCAAAGGCAGTTAAAAGGTTGTATATTAATATATTGCCGGAAAATGTATGCTTTTAACGTTCGTTCGTTTTAGAGAGCAAATAACTTTGGTGTTTAGGCACGCGTAAAAGCATATAATTTTGATGCTATTATGGCAAAAAATACCTTTTGAGGAATATCCGTTACGAAAGGTAGCTTTGAGTAGTGAAATTGAGCCGTTTTGTAAGCCATTTAGCCAAAACGGTGAATTTGCTCCTTAGTACAGCTAGTTAAATCTGTATAACCATCTAATTATTAGATAATTATAGGCTTCACGTGGCGGATATATCCCAACTGTGTTAGCTACCCCTAAGAGTGGTCTGAAAGTCAAATTCAGCGGTACGTATTACCAGAGTGACAAACAGCTAGGATTTGTTGCGGGTGACAAGAATTTTTACTTATCGCTTAGTACACTGTAAACTAAGTTATTTAGTATTTCAGGGGTATGACCAAGCGACATCTTACTCTAACCCAGGATCACCAGACTTATTTGCGCCAACTGCTGGCCAAAGGTAGTTTGCCTGTTAAAACATTCAAGCGGGCTACCGCTTTGCTGGAACTCCATTAGGGCAAGACCTACCAGATGGTGGCTCAAACACTGAATACAAACTGCAACACGCTCGCAGCCTGGGCTGCTAAATACCAGACCGAACAATTAAGGTTCCTGACTGATAAACCTCGTAGTGGACGACCCATACTCATTGAGGGTAGTCAACGCGCCCAACTAACGGCATTAGCCTGTGAACAGGCTCCGGCTGGACACAGCCAGTGGTCGTTACGCTTATTGGCTCGTAAAGCCGTCGAACTGGGATATTGTGAACATCTGTCCCACACTCACTTGGGTGATATTCTCAAAAAAACGAGCTCAAGCCCCATCTTAAACGCCAGTGGTGCATCGGTCAGATGAACAGTGAGTATGTAGCCCGAATGGAAACTCTGCTAGCCCTCTATGCGCTACCCTATAATGCTCACTATCCAGTCGTGTGCGTTGATGAACGTTCCTGCTTTCTAATTGGCAATGTGGTAGAAGGCCTAGCCCCCCAAGCTGGTCAGATTGCCAAAGAACACTATGCCTACAGCAAGCACGGATCATGTGTCGTGCTGGGGGCAGTAGAGCCATTAGCCGGTCGGCGTGTGCTACGTGTTTTTAGTCAGCGGACCAAGAAAGAGTACACTCAATTCATGCAAACCCTAGCGGCTAACTATCCCCATGCGCTCAAAATTAGAGTGGTTCAGGATAATCTGAATACCCACACCACCAATGCCTTTTATGAACACTTGGCGGCTCAGGAAGCCCATGCTTTAGCTGCCCGGTTCGAATTTTATTATACACCCAAGTGCGGTTCATGGCTCAACATGATCGAAATTGAGTTTTCGGCTTTGGCCCGTCAATGTTTGAACCGACGCATTCCCACTCAAGATGAGTTGGAGCGGGAAGTTTTAGCGTGGACTGCTGAACGCAATCAGAAGCAGCTAAAACTCACTAGGCAATTCACGCTTAGTCAAGCCAGAGAGACCTTAAACAGCCAATACACAAAGGTTAATCCGGTCAACAAACAATACCAGAAAACTTAGTTTACAATGTACTTAGTTCCATCCAAGAACAATGATGGCCCAACTAGCGTGAGATGAATATTCTCACTAAAGGCCCGTGGCTGTTGCACAACTCAGCCAGTGCCTAAAACGACTTAATTGGTGGAGTTTTTGTACCTTCAGCTATGCAAGGCAAAAAAGACGACAGTGAAAAACTTATTACCTCGTTTCAGCTTTCCAACTCTATCCCCGAGCATAACTTCTACCGACGGCTGAAGGAGACGCTTGATCTGACGTTCCTCTATGAACATACCAAAGAATGCTATGGCTCAACGGGCAATCCTTCGATTGACCCCGTGGTCTTCTTCAAATTTATGCTCATTGGCTATCTGGAGAATATTACGTCTGACCGTAAGCTGATTGAGCATTGCTCCATGCGGTTGGATATGTTGTATTTCTTAGGCTACAACCTGGATGAGCCATTACCCTGGCACTCTACGCTGAGCCGTACTCGCTAACTTTATCCGGAAGCACTTTTTGAGCTACTGTTTGACAAAGTATTCACTCTTTGCATGGCCAACAACATGGTGGCTGGTCGCCGGGTTGCCATTGACTCAGCCCCTGTTAAAGCCAATGCCTCAATGGAAAGGTTGCTAGAAAAACAACCCAATTTACCTGGTCCTAGGTTGGCCCAGTCGATTGAAGATCAGCATGAGTCAGTAACCTCTATAGCCACTCCCAGTCCCCGTGAAGCGGCATCGGTGATTACCGCAGCCGATCATCAGTTAAGACGGTTAAAAAAGCACCAGCAAAACTTGAAGAGTGCACCGACTACCTTAGGAGCTGGCAACGAAAAGGCGAAGCTCCTGAGTAATAAAACTCACTATAGCCCAACTGATCCCGATGCACGCATCTTCATCAAGCTCGCAGCGGCGGACCGCCGGGTAAAGCCCGCAAACTCAACTACCATTGTAGTCTGGCAGTGGATACCGCCAAAGGGGTTATCAGCCACGTACAGGCGGATTTCGCTGATGGTCGAGACAGCCAGTGCTTACCTGATATTACCCTGAAGCTTCAGTGACGGTTGGTCGCCAATGAGCTGCGCTTAGAAGAGGTACTGGCTGATACGGGGTACTCCAATGGCGGTAACTACGCCTTGCTGGAAGGGTAGAACATCACCGGATGGATACCTGTTTTTGGTAAGTACAAGCCACAGATCGAAGGCTTTCCCTATAATCCTGAAGAAGATCACTTTACCTGCTCGCAGGGTAAGCGTTTGGTGTTTAAAACGTTTGACAAGAACGCTGATGGCGGCTGGCTGAAAGTCTACCGGGCGGCTTACCAAGACTGCCAACAGTGTCCCTTCAAACCCACGTGTGTACCCAACAGCCAATGCAGACAGATTATTCGTTCGGCTTATGATCCGTTTTATCGACGAGCCCTGGAGCGCCAGCAAAGCCGGCGAGGCAAGCGCATGAAGCGGTTACGAAGTGCGACGATCGAACCAGCCTTAGGCAGTCTGGTAGACTATTATGGGCTGCGAAAGATTAATGTACGAGGCAAAGTTGGGGCTCACAAGGTGATGCTGATGGCAGCCGTTGCCTTCAACCTGAAGAAGTACATGAAGTTCACTACCAAGTCTACTGTCAGCCAAGCCCTAGCTCTAAAAGTGGAGTGGTCATTGGCTTGTCAAGACAATTTTCTGGGCTTTGCCGTGCTTTTTCTCAACTGAGATAAGACGACGAGATCAGAAAAGCCATTAGCTTTTTCAGACAGTGAACAATCGACGTAAAAAGCGGAGTTGTGCAACAGCCACGCTGCCTTTTCTGAACGCACACCTCCCTACCACTACTAAACGAGCGGTCAAGAAGCTAATTTCGAAAATAACTAGGACAATAATTTGTAGGATTACCATTTCTCAGGTAAGTATAGATCGGTGAAGTGGGCGGTAAAAACTTCATCGATCTTTACAAAAGGCTTCAAAACTGAAGCTAAGAGAGACTTGCTGAAGGCGGTACGCTCCGGGCTATATCCCTTTGCCTCAGCGTTCACTAAAGTTAATGGGTAAATTATACTTGACATTCACCGCACGACCTGCCTGCTTGCCGGGCTTCCAGGCGGGCATGCTCTGCACTAATCGTACTGCTTCCGTGGCCTCGGAGCTCCCCTGACGAGTCAACGCCATTGGCTCTTCAATCGCCCCCTGATCCGTGACCGTAAAACTAATAAACACTTTACCGGTCAGCTTGTGGCTCGAGGTGTCCTTTACTTGGCGCACCTTGGCTTTCATATATGACTCATAGGCTTTCATGCCACCTACAAATTCGGGGGGCTGTTCGACCACCGTAAATAGCTCGCGCTCGCGAGCTGACTCGGTTTGTGCCTGAGCTTGGCTTAGTAAGGTACTCAGTAATACAGTCAGCAGCGTATAGGCAGCCAGGTGACTTCGATGAAAAATTGAGTTGGTGTTCATGGGTAAAGATTTAGCGATCAATGGAAAGACAAGAGTAGGGTAAATTCAGCTTAGTTTAACAAGTAGAACTACGGATTATGAGCTATGTAGCTCTTCTAAAACCGTCTACTTGTTGATTGAGCCGCGGTGGCCGGTCAGAATGCCGCACCACCGCCGGAGCGGGCCCTCTGGACAGCTAGTAAAATCACTGTCTCTTAAAAACGCTCCTTTAAACGCATATTAAGTAGGTTATCTTTATTCCCTTATGGAGACCAAGGACGGCATACCCACTTTTTTTGCCCTCTCAATTGACCAATGGCGGGCGTGGTTAGAGCAATATGGCCAACGCCAAAAATCGATTTACCTGATTGTTTACAAGAAAACGAGTGGGCATCCGGGTATTCGCTGGCACGATGCGATTGAACACGCCTTGAGTTTTGGTTGGGTGGATAGTAAGGCCGCCAAACGCGATGAGCAAAGTGTGTATTTAAAGTTTACTCCGCGCAATCCGAACAGTAGCTGGGGGGAAATGAACAAAAAGCGTGCGCAAAAACTAATTGATGCTGGATTGATGCGGCCAGAAGGCCAGCGGTTGATTGATTTAGCCAAAGAAACTGGCAAATGGTAGCCCCTTCTTTTGGCCCTAAGGCAGGTTACCACTTTCCCTGACCGATTGAATACACAAGCTGAATGGGTAGTCAATAGGTTCATGATCTCAAAAATCCCTTCCAACTGAGACGAGGTAGTATCTGTAATTCGGGCGTTTGGTGAAACGATGTTTAGCCAGAAGTTTCGTACTTTGTTGACACATAGCCCGTATACCCCATATGAATATCTTTCAGCTAGTCACCACTAAATATAGGTTACTTGGCAAACTCATGGCGCTGCTGCTGGCTCTAGAAGGGTGTAAACAGCCTTCCATGGACCAACTACCAACTCAACCCCCTACTCAGCGAGTAGAGGCTATGGCTACGTTTTACTTAAGCAAATCTCACTCACAAACAAGCGTGGATACGGTGCTGTTTAATGGGGTCATCTATTCGGTCAATGCCATTGATTCAACCACCTTTAGCTATGATAGCCACCAGCGATTAATTGGCCAGCAACTCAAACAGTCTTTTGAGGCTAACGGCCAAAAAATGATCTCAATGGCCCCGGCAAACACCTATCGCTATCAGGATGGGTACTTACAAGTGCTTCGAGACGGCTACTCAGCCAAGTTTCCCCTTGACTCGACCCACCAGCGGATAACCAGCTATACCCGCCCAAGCTACTCGTTTGTCGATGTGGACACGCTGAGAAGCTACTCCCGGGAAGGCATTCTAGTCAGTGCCCTACAAGACAGTTACAACCCGTCTTATCCGAGCATCAAATACGTCCAGCCGAATCGTAAAATAGCCCTTGAGGCCGGTAATAGGATCCGGCTTGAGGCCTATTCTTCCTTCACTGGGGCTTTAGAAAGTGTTACTCGTTTCATCTACGACAACCAGCATTTTGCTCCGTTAGCAACGCTGACGTTTCTGGGAGAAACGAGTCGGAATGCCCTGTTACGAAAGACAGAAATCCGTTATTTGTCGAATGGAGTTGGTTCGACGACCGAGTATGTATATACCAACCACTACGATCAACAGGGTCGTCTAGTGAGTCAACTGGAGTATGCTGAGACAACCCCTGCCTCTTACCCCGGCTGGTATACGCTTACACGCTACTATTACTAATGTAAGTAAGGTGCTGGCTTTTCAAGCTAGTAAGGTCCATGAGTTTTTAGTTGCGACTTTTGCAAGAGCCACCGCACTTATGTTACACCAAGCTACCTGCTTTTCTCCTCCAGAAGTTTCAAGCCTGCCTGTTTGTCTAAGTAGTAATGACGATAAGTACCAATGCCAAGAAAATAAACGTTCAGCCAAAAGTCCTGCTCTGCACAGGGGGTTAAGATGGCGGTGGCACCTATAGCCGTGCTGGTGCTGATGATACTCCGGTAATAATACGTTTGCCCTGACTCGAAATGGATATACACGCGTTTGTCTTTTAGCAGATCCAGCCCCAAGCTATCCAAGTTGGTCTCTAGTAATGTGCACTTACCAATTCGGATCGGTTTATCGGGATTAGCGCTGGTAAGCAACGAGTTTGCGGGAAGGCTGTAAAAGTAAATCTTGGTTGAGGGTCTGGATTGACCAAACACGCCAGTAAGTCCGATCCAAAGGAGTACGATTGTATAGATCGATTTCATAAAAATTGGTACATAATCTGTACTTATGTTAGCTAAAGCACGACTTTAGGCTAAATACTCATGTATGAGCCGTCTCAACAAACCCTCTTTTCGAGGGCCTACTGCCAAACGGCCGTTTAGGTAGTACCCTAGTCAATGAACCGGTAGAAAAATCGAAACCGTTGTCCCTCGATCTACTTCCGATTCGATCTTAATTTGACCCTGTAGATTGTGAACCACCTTTCGGCTGTAAGTTAAGCCAAAACCCTCGCCTTGGCCAGCAATGTCGGCGGGCAACTTGGCGAACATATCAAACAGCTTTTCCAGCTGGGATTGCTGGATCCCGATGCCGTTATCGATCACTTGGATTTGAACATAACCAGAGCTTATCGACAAGGGCTGGCTCAACCAAGAGCCATCAACCACCTGGCCCTTGACGGAGATGACTAAAGGCTCTTGTTTCCTGGCGAACTTAATGGAATTCTCCAGCAGGTGACAAAAGAGCTGCTCCATCTGCTGGGGTATGGCTTGAATGATGGGCAGTTCACCTACATGCACACGAGCCTTTGTCGCCAGCATCGCTGGGGCTAATTGACTCGTTACGACCGATAAAACCTGGTTGAGATTCGTCTCCTGAAGAGTCGCATCGGTATCATCTAAGACGGAAAAATTGGCTAAGTCCTTGATCATCCTGGAGAACTTCTCGGCTCCCGCATTAATTTTCAGGGCGATCGCTTCAGCCTGGTCCAGCTCGTTTCTTCGGACAACATCCACCAGCATCGTGGTAAACAGCCGCAGCTTGCGCAGGGGTTCTTGCAGATTATGATTGGCTATGTGGCGATATTGTCGGTTCTCATCCTCGCTTTGGGTGAGCTGACGGCTCAACTGTCTGACCGTATAATCGCTTTGCTCCAGTAAGTCAGTCTGCTGCAAATGAAACGAGATCAGATCCGCAAAGGCGGTGAACAGGCCTTTAATCTTGGGGTTGTCGAGCTGGGCCGGTTTAGGATCTATGGCGCAAAGCGTACCGAAAAATTCGCCTGTTTTTAGAAAGATGGGAAAGGAGATGTAGCTCTGAAAGCCATACAGAGCCGGGGTATGATGGTTACAATATACCTCACTCTGGGCTACATGATCGATCACAACCGGTTGATGGGAGCCCTGAATCTCATGGCAGATAGTGGTTTCGAGCCTCAACTCGGACCCCGGAACAAGTCCAAACTGAATGTCGTCTCGCACACTGCAAGTAATCCAGCGGGTGTTGGTCACTCGGGCCACGGCAGCAAAGCCCATACCGGTTGTTTGACAAATTACATCCAGCAAGACGGGAACGATCGCAATTTGGTTAACGCGCTGGACGTCCTTGTTCAGCTCACTATCAGTATCGTTGTTCATGAGTAGGGTTTGCTACTCAAAGATACAAAAGTTAGCCAAGGATATTGACTTTTACCGGCTCGGCACTGCTGGCCAACCGTTGACTTACCCCAACTTTTCCTAGACTATAGGACTGTGAAACGTAGAATACTGGTATTGGATTAGCTCTGAACAATCGTTCTGATTTTATGTCTGCTATATGATAAAATCTCAAAAATCGCTCCAAAAAGAGACGAAGAGTTTTTATGTGTCGGTTTTGTAAATGGGGTATTTTTAAATTAGGGAAATCCCAAGAAGTAGCAGTATCCCCTCTCAAGCTAGACCTACCTTACACCAGTCGCCAACGAAAGCCCCTGCCGCCCCTATCAAGCAAGCTTAGCATCCTGTCTAGCCGGTTTAATGAAGCCCCAAAAACGCTCAATATCCTCTTTCCCTTTCTGAGTCGCGTAGGGTAAGACAACTTTAGCCAGCAGGCTCACATAGTGGGTGATCTGTTCTGACGGGGACAGGTGCCGATACGATACACTGGCTTCTGAAAGCCAGAAACGAGCCGTTAGACTATATACCGACACCAGAAAATCAAGATCAGCTTGCGGGGCTAGATACCCCGACTCCTGTAGGCTTACCAGGTTGGCTACGATCGAGGATGACCGCTTCTTTTCTGTTTCCTTATAGCGGTCCGACAGGACCTTATTCTGCTCCATCAGGTGCACAATACTGAGCAACAGACACCGATACTGAACGTGATGCGTGAAAACGAGTCGAAACCGGTCCAGAAAGGAAAATAAGCTAAGTGGCTCATCGACGCCAATGCCTTCGTTTAACGAGGATAGATCTTGGGCAAGCCGGTTGACTAAATCGTCTTTGGTGGGAAAGTAGTAAGTCAAGTTGCCCACCCGGATGCCCAGCGCAGCGGCCACCTCCCTGAGGCCAACGTACTCAATTCCCCGTTCATTGAACAATTCTAACGCTTTAGCCACAATTTTTGCTTCTCTGGTCACAATTCACTCTAGGACAATATCCTAAATGTAGTACGTTTGTCAAAACAAACCAATAAAGCCATGACTATTTCTTATCCTCATACGATTCAAAATTGCCTGGGAGAAACGCTTACCTTTCTCTCCGTAGAGCAAGGCCCGGAAGGTGATAAAGTGCTAATTGAAAATCAGGTAGCTCCCCAGTCCGGGCCACCCATGCATACCCATTTTAAGCAGGACGAAGCCCTAACGGTCGTATCGGGCTTGCTGGCCTATCAGGTGCAGGGGCAGCCAGTGCAGTATGCCCAGGAAGGCGACAGTGTCCTGTTTAAACGGGGCGTTCCCCACCGATTCTGGAATGCTGGCCAGACGCCCTTACGCTGCCAGGGATGGATCCAACCCGCCAACAGCATCGTGTATTATTTATCGGCCATCTATGCGGCTCAAAACAAATCGGGCAAGGCGCAACCCGAAGCGTTCGATGCGGCTTATCTGTTGAGTCGGTATGCTGCTGAATACGATATGGCCGATCTTCCCGTATTGGTCAAAAAAGTGATGATTCCCCTGACGTTTCTGACGGGTCGGCTCTTGGGAAAATATAAGCACTTTGTGGATGCGCCTAGTCCGTTACTCTAATGTTGCTCTTGTCTTAAGGCTAGCTGATGGATGCATCAATTCGGAATAGGCGTCTGATCTGCTCAATGAGGAGTCTCCTCACTGGGCAAACGAAGACAATCGGAAGCGCTTAAAACGAGTCGGCTAAGTTCGGATCGGGTTGATTCGGGCCGCCAGGGGGCGGTGACGTTGGTTTAGGAACGGGGGCCGGGGGAAGTGGGTCAAGGGGTTTAGGTGGCAACCCCTGCATCAGCGTCGCAATCTCCCGCTCGATGCGGCTAAAGTTGGCTTCCAGCTTGGCTTCCGTTACGTCGGTGAAGGGTTGCCACCTCGGTGAGCCAGGCCGCTCGACCGCCCGCAGCTGGGCTTTGAAGGTACTGTAGTCACTCTGAAACAGCTTCCCATAAAATTCGCCCTGTTTCAGATTCGAGACGTCCTGCACCTGGATACGCTGCCGCTGGGTTAAACTCACCGACTGACTGGCGTTGCTGCCTTGATGACTACCCATTCGGTTACTGGATTCGCCTTGACTCGTGGAGGTCGTTGGCACTTCCTCTTTCCCCCACAGCTCCGACACGTACTTGGCCGATTCCAGATTGGCCTGCATCCCAAAAAACTGATTCGACAGCGTTCCCAGGATGGCATTCTTCATCGTCCGCCCGTAGCGATCTTCCATCTGGGCGAAATCCTGGATACCAATGATGACTTCGACGCCGTTGCTGCGGCAGGTAGCCGGGTAGGTTTCAAAGCGGGGAATATACAGGGTGGGAAACTCATCGACCAAAAAGATACTCTCAGCCCTACCCGGCTGATTCATCTCTTTTAAGGCCACCGTAGCCAGTAAGGCTAACACGGGTCCGTAGACCTCATCCAGCTTGGCCGTATTGCCCAGCACCAACACTTTTTTGTCGGCCGGATTATTCAAGTCTAAACTAAAGTCAGCCCCCGACAGTACCCAAAACACCTTAGCGGAAATGAGCGTTTGTAGCCCCTGTTGCAAGGTGCCTTCAATAGCCGCGAGCTGGTTGGCCGATTTGAGGGCCGTGCGAATAGGTTTGACGGCGGTGCGGATCACGCTGTCCCCACTCCGCTCTAAGAGCTGGACGACGTGCTCCGTTTCCTGGAAAGCCAGCAGGATGGCATGCGGTAAGGTGCACAGCTGGGGTTGCTCGGTGCGCAGGTACCATAAGATCAGACTGAAGTAGCCAATGGCGGAACTGGTAAAAAAAGCGTGGCTATCGCCCCCGTTGCCGGCCAGGTTTTTTACAATGGTGGTAGCAAACTGCTTCGCGTAGGCCATCTCGGTCATCACCTGGGGGTGAACCGGATTGACCCGGTGCGAATAGCTAAGGTCATCAAAATTGATGTAATAGTCCTTCGTACTATCCGGTACGGTAGCTGCTACCAGCTGAGCCAGGGCCGGAAACTTATAGTCATAAACCAAACCCGCTTTGCCTTGCTGCATGGCCTGCATCAGGATCGGCTCGAGTAAACTAAAGCTTTTGCCACTACCGGGCGAACCGGCAATGAGCGTATGGTGGGTCGGCTTGGTAATCTTGATGGTGTGAATATCACGCTCTCGGGTGGCTAAATTGTACACCCCGCTTTTCACCCGGATGCCGGTAGGGGTCGTCACGCTGGCTTTGCCCACGCTGGGCTTCATCCTCGTGTTGCCCGCCAGCTGAACAAAGAAGTAGAGCCCGAATCCCCAGCTGACCCATTTGCTTAACATAATAATGGAGGGCCATCGGCTCATGCCAATGGCGTGAAACATGGCATGCAAGACCAAATGAATCAACAGGCCGCCTAAGGCGGCAATCAAGGTGAATACAACCCATTTGGCAATCGCTTTCCCCCATTCTTTCCCCTCGTAGGATTGTCTCATGGTTATGTTTCGTTAGATTGGCTTAAAAGCCCGCTGTTAATCCAGCGGAGTGGTCAATCGACCGTTGTCGGGTAGGTTCGTTCATAATTTCCATTCCTCTCGACTGACTCAGTGACTGCTCATAGTGATGGAGACTACCATTCTTGATCGCATTGCAATAGTCATACCCTTCGGCGAGTCCGCGCTCATAGCCAAATTGCTCGTCAAAGCTGCGCTCATTGGCTCGAAAGAACGCGTCTCGGTCGAAACCCGATTTGACCGCTCCCCCATGGATGCCTCGCTGGTTGGTCATCGGCGAAAGGCTCATCGTCCGATCGGGGTGGGTCAGCAACCGCTCGGCTTGCAACACATGTCCATGTTCACGGGCGGCACAGCGCGAAACAATAATGTGAATATGGCGCTGATCACCCAGCTTCAACTCATTTGCCTGAGCGAGTCCAGCCTTCACGTCGGGGCTGTCAAAGCCGTGTTTGCGTTCGTGTTCGATCTTGGCGTACCAGACCAAATCTCGACTGTCAATCCCCTTTCCAAAATTGGCCGCGTAGTTTTCCATCACCTGCCGCGTGTAGTCTTTCAGGCCTTGCGAGTCAGTTCCAATATGGGCTAACTCCGCTTGAGACGGACTAATCACGATCGAATAAAATCGATCATCTTTCCGCTCCAATCCCTGGCCTTTTCCATTCGTATCAATCTGCTGAACGACTTCCCATTTGTTGCAACGGTCGCGATCTATCGAGAAAAAATAGCTCCGCTCAGCTTCGATTTTTTTGTCATTTTCTTTCTCTAAATAGGTCGCTAATTTTAGGCAACTTCCTTTATTATGCCCTTTCACCGGAGAAGTAAATTTCGTCTGCATACCTAGCCATCAATTCGGAGGTGAGCAATAATTTTTTTGATGTTATTATTCACAATTCTGAGCTCATGTTTTCGTGTGGCACCCTCCGAAGAGGCTAACTCGAACAGCGCTTCTTTCATGGGATGCAGCGTCTTTTTCTCCTGCTCTTTAATAAACGAAATGAGCCGTTTATCTAATGCTTTGATAGCGTCCGTTGGGTTGTCCGCTTTGGGGTCGCGGGGGTCCGCTTTGGTCACTTTGAAATAGTGTACCATGGCCGAAAACAGCGCGGTGTTACTCAGCCCGTGGGCCGTCGCCAGCTTCTCAAACTCGGCGAAATCATGCGCATGGGCATTGACGGTTTTATATCTAGACATAAGCTATGTAGTGAAGTTTATAGCTACTTTAGAATTTGATAATCAAGTATTTATATAAGTAGTAGCTATAAAATAACTACTTGTAATTTAAGTAATAATTTACAAGTTATTGATTATCAATTACTACCCCGAAGGGCAAGAGACAGAACGGTGGCATAGCCCCGTTCCCTCTTGCTAAAAAGTAGCACTTTTTTATTTTCGCCGATGCCCGCAGGGCGAAGGCGAGGAAAGTACCGTCAGGCTAGCCAGTAAGGTAGTAAGATAGACTCTGCAAATAGTGTTTGCTTCCATAATCTTAGATGCTGTTAAGTTGATATTGAAAGCCCCTTGAGCGGTTCCCTCTTATGTGAATATTTCGATTCAGTTCCTTCAAATAGGCTTGTACATCCTCTACCTGCTCAAGTCCTAAATCACAAATCAGATTGTCTAAGTCTTCAATCGCTTTGGAACAAATACCACATAGTTCTGTATGCCGTTCGTTGAAGCAATATTCGTCAAACAGTGTATTTTGTTGACGTTCTAAAATAAATTTATGAAAAGTCAACTCATTTAAGAAGAAAGGCAGATCAAAATTCTTTCACTCATATAAAATAACTAACGTTTCTTGTCATGAATTTTTCGTAAAAAAAATCGACGTATTAAATCAAAAACTAATCTCATAACTATTCATTTTTATATTGAATAAAAGTAAATATAAAACCCATATTTTCTAAATAAATAGAAACGAAAAAAAGAAGAAAACTAAGTTTATTATACTAAAAATAAAGCCTTCACTACCTCAGCAAAGAATATCAAAAAAAGGTAAGTCAAGAACAGAAAAAAGTTTTTTAACAATTTGGCCGAGCGCAGTTCTTTTTGAGTGGGTTCGGTACTGCATAGAACGAAGTTTCGGTATAAATGGGCATAGTATTGAAACTTCCAAAAACAAAAGACTGTAACCACAAAGCCGATCCAGTAGCATCGAAGGATTAAAGCTAACCGGTGATTCTGAAATTAGTTAAGAGAGCTGGATTCATGAGTTCTTACCTCTTTATAGGGCCGGGTCACGTCGCAATCGGTAGGGAGACAACTCATCCGAGCGACTTTTTTCACCTTTTTGCGTCTAATAAAACTGCTGATGTTGTACCGAGCAGTAAATGAAAATGTACTCCCATGATAAGACCCTATCGTTGAAGCAAAAACAGTTCTGGAAAACTGACCCATTAGACGAAAGCTAAGGATTCCAGTTGTTTCCAACCCAGCATCTAAGCCGTATTCAAAACGATTTTTTTCTAAGGGAAAAGAAAAATCGCCGAGTTGATTATGTAGCGTTTCATTTTTTCTGAACTGACAAAACGGACCGGCGATCAGATAAAATTTACATCCGCCAGGGGAAACCTGCTTTTTAAAAAGTATGGATATTTCAATAACTTTATTACCCACAGTCCATACATTGCGACTATCTGGCAGAGGTTGCAGTGCTTGGTTTACGATCATGATCGGTTGTTTTAAGACATTATGAGCGTACCGTATTCCTGGTTCTAATTCAAATGTCTTCAGTGAAACCATCCTTGACAAACCTATCTCATAACCAAGACCTGGCTTAAAATCCCACACGTTAGCTAACGAACCAGGTACAGGAAAGAACTGTGGAACCATATTGAGGGGTAGCTAACACATTTGGGGTAAATCCGCCACGTAAGTATGCCAAGTTGCTGTAAGACAGTATATTATGCCAAATTTTTACGCTTTTCCAAGTACTCTTTCAGGGATAGGTACCGACCATACTGTAGATGCACCCGAATAATGGTATTCAAGGGTACCCCCAGACTGTGCAGATGGACGATTTTTTCTCGGTCTTTGTCATAAATTGACTTTTGGATCACCCCTTTGGGTTTTCCCAGAATCACCCCCTGCTCTTTACGAGAGCGTAAGCCTTCCTTAGTCCGCTCGGAAACAAAGTCCCGCTCTAATTCGGCCATCATCGAGAAGACCGTCAGCAAGATTTTGTTGGTCATCTCGTGCTGATTTTTTGGGTCGATGTCCAGGCCCTGCTTGACTAAGATCAACCGACACTGTTTACGACCGATCAACTCTTCGATCAGTCCCAGCACTTCCCGGATGGAACGCCCCAATCGAGACAGTTCAGAGACGATCACCGTATCCTGGGAGCTAACTTTAGCGACTAACTCCGTCAGCCGCCGTTGTTCCGTCGACTTACGGGAGGACATCTCAACCTCCATCCATTCATCAACTGTCCATCGCCGATCGACCACATACCGAGCAATCAAACTCTTTTGAGAATCGGCCGTTTGCTCGGCCGTCGAGACACGTACATAGCCGTAAATCATAGGTACAAAAGGGGGTTCGCCATTAAGGGTCTTTGAGTGGGTAAAAGTAGCTGATTTTTATGCTTTTACACGTACCTTAACGGCATTGCATTTCGCTCCTGAAAACGCTCGTTATCACCCCACCCAATGCCTACTCTTCGGCCCATTTTAGAAAAAGGCCATCAACGTGAGTTCGAGACACCACCTACCTTTACCTATACCCAACGTCGGTTCTTTTTTCAGATTACCGATGAGATCAAGCCGCTACTGGCTGGCTTGGATACGCTGGCTAACCAAGCAGGTTTTCTGCTACAGCTGGGCTATTTCCGGGCAACCAGCCGGTTCTTCTCGCCAACTACTTTTGTGGAAAAAGATTGGGAGTTTGCTGCCCGACGAGTGGCTCGCAAAGGAACGACACCACCCACTCAGAGTTATGCTGACTCAACGGCCCGGCGCCACCGGAGCCTGATCCTAACGGTGCTGGGAGTCATACCCTTTACCCAGGCAGTCCGGGAGCGATGTCAGCAGGAAGCCAATGAACTCGTTACCCAGGGGCTGCGGCCACCTCAGGTATTCGGTAGCTTGTGTGACTTTCTGAGAAGCCACCGCATGGAGATACCGGCTTATTCCGCCTTTGTCGATATCATCAACCGGGCCATTCGAGCCTTCGATGCCCATCTGCGCCAGGTACTCCATACGCAACTGGATGAAGCGCAACGGGCGGCCCTCCACTCATTGTTGGAGCAAACGGCCGACGACAAAACTCCCTTGCATACGACGGCACCGATGCAATTGACCCAACTCCGGAATACCCAGGAGCTGATGAGCCTCAAAGCCATTCGTGAAAATGTGGGCCACTTCCGTAGGCTGAAGACGCTTTATCACCAGTACCGACCGATTCTGGAGGCATTAGCCTTACATGAGGCCGTGGTCGAAGACTACGCCTTAGAGGTTATGCGAAGCCGAAGCTGGCAGGTCAAGCGGTGGGTGGGACAGGAGCTGCACCTGTTGTGTTTTATCCAGTATCAATACTTTTATCTCAACGACACGCTGGCCAAAACCCTGGTCATGGCCACCGAAAATAGTGTCAATCAATGCGAAAAACGCTACAAAGTGGATCGGCAGGAACGGTATGAGCATAACCTGAGCCAGCTAACCGATATTCTCCAAGAGTACATCAGTCAGGCCGGGCGGTTGGACCTGATGCAGGCCGTGAGCTATGACTTCTCCAAGCCCTTAGAGGAGAAGTTCAAGGCATTACTGACTACGTTGCGCAGCCCCGAGACGGCTGCTTTTCTGGCTAAGTTGCCCCTGGTACGCGACTTGTACGCCCAAACCAGCCGACACCTTAAGGATGGTGATTACTACGACGAGATCGCTTTAGGATCCCAGAAGTTGCAGAACCGAGTAGCCGACCTGATTCGACACCTGGAGTTCAGCACCGAACCGGTTGGCGAAGAACTGGCCAAAGCGATTCGATTCTTCCAGCAGAAAGACGGTCTACTGACGGGTAGCGTGCCGACCGACTTTCTAAAGCCCTCTGAACGAGCAAACATTCGAGATGCTGATGGGAAACTGCGCGTAAGCCTGTACAAAGCTCTGCTGGCTCGACATATCGCCCGGGGTCTAAAGGCCGGTAGTGTCTATCTGCCTACGTCCCATCAGTACAAGTCGGTAGACGATTATCTGATCGACGAACAGACTTGGCAAACCACCAAACAGACCTTACTGGAACGGGCCGGTATGCGTCATCTGGAATGCTGGGAAACGGTTGCCGATGAGTTACGAAGTCGGCTACGAGCTCAATTTGGGGACACCATGGCCCGCATCGATTCAGGCGAAAATCTGTGGGTTGAAAAACGCAAAGACAACACCCTGCGCTTTAAAACACCCGTGCTGGATGAGTCAGATGAGAAAGCACCAGTAGATTTGTTTCCTCAGGATCGGGTCATTCCGCTCTACGAAGTACTGGAAACGGTCAATCGGGTCTGTCAGTTCTCGAATACGTTTGAAGCGGCCCGTCTGGATCACCAGCGCGAACGGCCCGTTGCCAATCTGTTTCTGGCCGGTATCATCGGGTTGGGCTGTAATCTGACGACACAACGAGTGGCTAAAACAGCCAAAAACTTGTCGGCCGCTACCTTAGAAACAACCGTGCGTAACTACTTCAGCTCGGCTAACCTGCTGCGGGCTAATGATCGGATCAGTGCGTTGATTGAACAAATGAATGTGGGCGTCTTCTTTAATCACAATCCGCAAGTGCGGCATACCTCCAGTGATGGGCAGAAGTTCGCCGTGGGTTTTGATTCGATCCATAGTACCTATTCCGCTAAATATTTCGGCAAGGAAAAAGGCATCACTATTTACAGTTTCATCAACGCGATTCATGATCTGTTCTATTCGACGGCCTTTTCGGCTTCTGACCGCGAAGCCTGGTATGTCATCGACGGGCTAATGCATAACAACGTGGTACGCTCCCAGATTCACTCGACCGATTCTCATGGAGCCACTGATCCCGTATTCAGTGTGTCCTACCTGCTGGGGATTGACTTTCAGCCTCGCCTAACCGATCTGCACCGGCTGAAGTTGCACGGCATGACAGGCGTAACCATGAGCCATTCGACGGATTATCAACTGGCCATTGGCGAGGAGATGGATGAAGCCGTCGTAGCCAGGCAATGGGATCGTATACTGCGCTTGGTAGTCAGCATCAAACTCAAGTATACCCTAGCCTCGCTGGTGATGAAGCGGCTCAACTCGTATGCCTTGCAGAATCCCTTGTATCTGGCATTGAAAGAGTTGGGCAAGGTGATTAGAACCGAATTTTTGCTACGCTATATGAATGATGAACAAATGCGCCATCGTACTCATCAGCAACAGGAGAAGATTGAAAGTGCTCATGCGCTAAGCCGGGCCGTAAGTTATGGCAACAACGGCGTTTTGCAATATGCCAATCAGGAAGAGTTGCTGACAATGCAGGGCTGTAAACGGCTGATCGAGAACGCAGTAATCTGCTGGAATTACTTGTATCTGAGCCGTTTATTGGTCACTGCCACGAAAGCCGAGCGAGCGGTTATTCTGGAGATGCTGCCCCGTACATCGCCAGTAGCCTGGCAACATATCAATTTCCAAGGCGAATTTAACTTTGACGAAGACTCAAGCCGTGATCCGTTGGAAGCGTCCTTATTGGCTATTCTATCCTACGAGCCAGAACTAGTTAAATTAACCTAATTAATTAAAATACAGCATATTACGGCCACTACGTGGCGGATTTACCCCAAATGTGTTAGCTACCCCTATTGAAGTCCACGATTGAAGTTCTAAGGCCTGCGGATACTTTAAAATCCTGGCCCATAACATTATCAATCATGCTAATGGTCAATAAAAAGGCTAAAAGTGAGGACAAGAATATTCTCATTGCTTATATTCCGCCTAGTTACTAAGGATGCCTTTCTTTCTCGATGTACGTCTCGTCAATATAATTGATCAATTTATCCTGAGCTTCTAAACATTCTAAAAGATATTGTAGACCAAACTTGGTAGATATATCAGGTGGTTCAATTCGAGAAGCTATGATATGAGTTAGGTAACCCATAGCTTCAGATTCTCTTTCATATCCAGCCTTTTCCAATTCGATAGCAACACGATGCATCATATTCTTAATATCTCCGTATCGAAATTTTTTACCTTCCATGATAAATATATTATGCTTGTAGAATTGACTGATTAATATCAAACTTCTCTTGAAGAAGCGAAAACGCTTTTAAAGTCTCATTAATATCTTCTTCTGAATGAAGGGCTGTGGCAATAAGTCGTAGTATCATTGTTCCTTTGGGAACGACAGGGTAGACAACAACACTACAGAAAATGCCGTGTTTGTACCGAAGTTCCTTAAAAAACGAAATTGCAATTTCCTCTCTACACTCTATGTAGATTGGAGTTATTGGACTACAAGTATTACCAATGTCGTAGCCTATATCACGTAATCCCTTCTGTAAGCGTTGTGTGTTTTTCCAAAGCTTCTTTCTTCTCTCGTTCCCCTCCTCTTTCAGTAATTTAAGTTTAAACAGTACGCTGGCTACATCGATTATAGGCAAGGTTCGGCCAAAAGTTTGACTTCTTAAGTTGTATTTAAAATATTCGATGAACTCATGATTCGCAGCTACGAATCCACCAATAATAGCAAGGCTTTTTGCAAAGGTGCTTATGTAAATATCTACACCTGGCATTAGTTCTCCAACCGACCCGCATTCGCCAAATGTCTGGAATCCGTGAGCATCGTCAACTAGTAAAGTAAATTCATACTCCTCCTTTAGCTTCAGGATTTCATCCACTGGAGCGACATCACCCCGCATGGAGAATACGCCATCCACTAAAACAAGCACTTCAGAAGCATGCTCTTTAGCATTTGCCAGATGCTTGCGTAAATGCTCTATATCATTATGTCTAAACGAATGTTTGGCTCCCTGATGCAGCCGAACGCCATCGAGTAATGATGCATGTACAAATTGATCGTAGATGATCGTATCATGCCTATCAACCAAGCTATCAACTATCGACATTATGCCTTGATAACCAAAGTTTAGTAGCAGCACCTCTTTACTTAACAATTTACTGATCTCATGCTCTAATTCTTCGTGGTAATCTGAGTTTCCTGTCAGTAACCGTGAACCAGCAGGATAACCAGCACCATATTTTTTAACGATTTCCGTTTCCGCCTGAATAACCCTCTCATCTGACTGCAAACCTAAATAATCGTTGAAACTCCAAACGATCACTTCCCGGCCTTTAAAACTCATCCGGCTCTTAAGCGGCCCGGTAAGTTTGGGATAGATATACTCGCCATCATACTGTGAATAAGCACCAATTGCATTATTCTTCACTCGCAACTTTTCTAACAGGCTCATATTAAGTTGGATAGTATTAGTAACATGACTGCAACCACCTGCATTACTTTTGGCGGCTTAGATACTGTCGTTTTAAATCGTCAGCACTCAGATAAGCGTTTTTTAGATAGGAGACGTAAAGCACGTACAGGTAAATTACAGTAGGCGCAACAACTATCAATACAAATGACAGCTGACCGTATATATTGTAGTTCCTTGATAACCAAACACTTGCTACATAATGTAGGCTATGAGTTACAACATAAGCCGCTAGCCAGAATGTTAAGAAGAAAGAAGAAGTAAATACTAAATTAAAAATCTTAGGTGCCGTGCCGAAGGGTGTAGAGCGGATAGCTAAGTAAAATATATAAACTATTAATACTACGTCTGTTAATAGAAGAGTTGTAAAGGCTAAGAGGTCTAGCCCTATTATATTGTTGATCAGCCACTTAAGATAGTGTGTCATACTATAAGCGGTTATATAAGACTTATCATTTAACGATGAGAAATTAAAAAAGTTGGTTTTGTTAATTGAATAATTCCTTCTTATATCTACCAAATGACTGCTTTCTTAGAATACTACAACTCGTGAAACATTTCATAATTAAAAATACAGTTGCGGACCTCTCCCCTTCTTTAGTAAACGCGCGCTTCTCATTTGTTTCATCGCTAGTCAGTCTTAGGTGTTTTCTTAAGGGCAATTCGTGGCGCTATTGGGTTGGTTAGGCCTAACTGTGCTTCACGTGCCTCGGTCGAGTCTTTGAAACCTTGATACAGCTGGGACCGCTCTCCCCTCCCCCATTCCTGGCTAGCTAAGAAATCGTCCCGTTTGTAATAAGCGCGCTGACCACTTTCCAATATGAATAGTATAAGGTAGCTTATTTAAACAAGTCCAGGCTATTCGTGTCAGGCCGCAGACGGGCATAGATCGTGTGTTTACCTACTTCCGACTGAATGGAAAAATTAGCCAGATACCCCTCTACTTCCCGGTTTTGGTAGGGATGCTCCCGAAGAATCTCCACCGGGTCGACAAAGAGGATGTTATAGCGGTTTTGGGTAATGTTGCCCAGCCGATCTCGCTGGGTATTGAGCAGATGCTCCTGGGCGTTAGCATAATCGCCCGAGGCAAGCCGATATTTATAGTTCACCGTGACGTACATATGCTGGCGGGCGTAGTTGGACAAGGCCATTTCGTAGCGCTCTGGCATGGCCAACACCTCTTGCCACTGTTGAATTTGCTGTTCATAGAGTCCAATCGTTCGTTTTGCCTCCGTTTGCTTAGGGGCTGATAACCCCGCCTGCTTTTGGGCCAGTGCTTGGCTTTTTACGACCAAGTCATTGATGTAAGTCTGGATTTGGGCTATCTTTTCGGCCAGCGGCAAGTCCTTGTCTTTTAAAAGCCAATAGCGGTGTTTGCGGTAAAAGGTAAGACGCACGGCCGGTTGGTCTAAATTCACTAGCTTAATGGTGCGGCAGTCAAAATGGTGCAGGGGCTCAAATAGGGCCTGGTGTACAGCATCCACAAAGTAGATCGTGCCAGTGGCTGCCCAGTCGCCTTCAATATCCCAAGCGTCTCTGTCGGGTCGTAGTTTGGGCACCTCTTCCATAGCCTGAGTTAACTCAGCCAGCAGTCGAGCGTAGGTTTGGGGCTCGTAGCGTTTGCGCTTGGCGTGGGAAGCATACTCGTCGGGTTGATTCATGTCGTAAACTAGAAGGTTTATAGCAAATATATTTCCTTTAAAGGGAAACTTACATATTTCCTTAGCGCTTTTTTCACTTTGCTTTTTCAAGTTTGAGTTATACCTGACAGTGTGGATAAGTCAGTTACTTTAGATGCCTTGTTTCAAATTCAACTTGTTTCTATTTGCTTTGACTTGATCGCGCGCGAGACTTGTATGCAAATTATTAGTACTTGTATAATATTAATTATCAAATGCTTATAAGATTAATTTAAGAGTTATAGGCAACTGATATACTTCTCAGGCAACCAAAATACTGAATTATAAGCAACTATAATACTGACAACAGGCAACTATTACACTGAATACAGACAACCAATATACCGCTTAGGCAACTAGAATACTGAATTAAAGGCAACCAGTATACCGCTTAGGCAACCAGTATACTGCTACAAAATTTTCAAATTGTGGATAACATAAACAGAGTTTATATATGATTTGGACGATCTAATTGAGGTATTTTATTCCACTTAGTTCAAGTATAAATGTAGACGAGCAGAAAAGAACTGATATATATGGCCATATTGCTTTGTAATACTCCTCTACAAAATGATAAAGGCAACTAGAATACCGCTCATATGGCAATCAACGGCAACTAATATACCGCTAAAAATTTGCTATTGGCAACCAGAATACCGAATATCTTAACGGTATAAAACTTAAAAATAAAAGCAACACAGGCCTGATTTACAGCATACTATTGGCAACTTTGTCATTTATTTGGTTGCCAATAGTAAATGGTTTAATTTTAAGCTAGAAGCTAGAACCTTGACACTATGAAACGGGAAATGTCTACATCAACTAAACCTGGGGCTCAGATTAAGCTGTTTGAGATTGAATCCACACACTTTCTTAAACTTGCTTCAGTGGTTCAGGAGCCACTTGATTTGTTGTTAGCTAAAAACAAGCACAAGCTGTCGGTTATTGATCGCCGGGTTTACTGGTATATCCTGGCAAAAATGGGTGAGCTGCAAACTGCCAATCGAGATGAACCCTTACCTATCCCAGCCGAGAATCTTGTTTTCTCAATTCCTGTCCGAGATCTTTATTTGACTAAGCCAGAATCAGTCTCAGTTGATGAAGACTCAGCCGTCAAGCGCAAATCGAAGCAAAGAGGAATATTAACCAATAAATTAACCTACTCTAACTTTGAAGCTATTGCTCAGCAGTTAATTGAAAAGTCGATAATAACCGTTGATCACATGGATATTGTTGACCCTACCAAACGTAAAGTTGGTGCACTAGCCATCTTTCCCCGGGTATTTTATGAGAATGGACGTTTAGAAGTTCATGTTGATCGACTCATCGTTCCTGCAATGTGTACCCTTGGTAAAGGTTATACTAAGTTTAAACGCGAATCTGCTATGTCGCTTGGTCGCGATTATTCACAGATTTTATACGTACGGCTCTGTCGTTTCTTAGATCTTCACCAGTGGCGGATTAGAGTCAATGATCTCAAAGAGATATTGGAAGCAACCAGCTATGAACGGTACTCAAATTTTAAACAGAAAGTACTGGCACCCTGTATTGACGAAATTAATCAACGAACGGATATATACGTTGAATGCAAGGAAGTGCGAGTGGGCCGAGCGGTTGACACATTGCATTTTTCAATCTGTCTGAAGCAAGACAAAGTCAATCAACACCATCAAAAACAGCTTCGTCAGGAGATTGATGCCGATTTACGGGAAAGTATACTTACGCTAGATCTGCCGCTACGCCAAGCAAATGTACAGGCCATTCTCGCCAAACGGTACACTTTCTCTTCAGGGCAGCAAAAGGCCATTCTGAGTGAAGAAACAAAGCTTGATAAGTTTATCGAGTTAGACTACAAAATCGTAAATGGTCTACTGAAAATAAAGACGACCCCTACCCGCTATATTGCCTCCATTCTCTTTCCAAACAAAACAGGAGATCCTGCACTCAAATTAAATTTCTAAAAAGAAGATTGGCTAGGTGTTGCAACTACGGGTCGCATTGCAGAATCGTACACAAATCCTCACCTGGCTACTATTTTGCAAGGATAGAGGATTTACAGACCGTCAGAGACTTTTCAGTCAAACGGTCGGTTGATTGAAACAGAACAGGCAGGCTTGATCTGCCATTCTGTTTGCCTTAAAGAACGCTTCACAATGCCGTTAGCGTAATCAAATTTCATACTTACCCCTTAGTTAACGGGTTTTATGAAATTTGGTAGTGCTATTAGGGGTTCTTCTTCCAACGGGGCAATTCTACACGTTAGTGAACTAATGCATTAGTTGAGTCCTGTTTATCAGTTACTTATAAATAGACTATCAAGAAGGAAATCCTTTTTGATAGTCTAAATTACCCCTTCAGATTGAACGTTTTTGTGACTGCTTTTTGGACACCCTTTTTGATAACAAACTGATTGTCAACGATTGGCTCTTTATTAACTATAAAACACGTTGCTTAGCGTGTAAATCTGCCCCGTTGGAAGAAGAAGGCCTATTATCAGCCTATAAGGAATTATGTACGATTCTGCAAACGTACCCAACTACCAATCGGAGCCAAAGGAGTGTATTTAACTTTCATAAGGCCGCAGCCGACCGTAAACCACTTCAGTTGGATTTTCTAAGCGCTCAACTACTGATTATCCGCTAAGCTAGCCTAGATTAGTGGATCGACTTTCTTTTTATTCGAGTCAAAAAACGTTATCTAATGTGGTTGAGTAAGATGTGACGTTTTGAACCTTAAGACAATTTCTGGTAACACAAACCCTTGGATGACCACGTGTCGAACGCTTGGGGCAGTCTGTGTCGCATTTTTCAGCATAACTAACCATAGTATCTTTAAGATGAGCTTATAGGGTAGTTATTTTTAACCTCACATACAGCGTATCAGTAACTATTTTATTAGTAATCTCTTTACTAGCAGAATTAATTATTATCTATATAAATCATTTATTATCAATATTCTAGCTTTATTTTTTAATACTAATCTTAGTACTTTTTATAACCTATTTTTCCATATAGAATCTAATACTGTTATTTATGTTAAATTTGACGCGTATATTAATACTAAAATCTATATCGAAAATGGTCTTTACTATAGGAGGTATTAAAGGAGGTTCTGGTAAAAGTACGTTGGCAACAAACCTGACGGTCTGGCTTTCCAAAAAAGGATTTGATGTGCTACTAGTCGATGCTGACGAGCAGGAAACGGCCACAAAGTTCACCAAGTGGCGTGAACATCACACACAAGGCAATAGTGGCTATACGGCCGCGATTCTGACCGGTGATGCCGTTCGACAACAGGTTACCAAGTTTAAGTCCAAATACGATCACGTTATCATCGATACTGGAGGCCGGGACACGACAAGCCAACGGGCAGCTTTGTTTGTGTCCGACGTATACCTGGTTCCATTCAACCCACGCTCGTTCGACTTGTGGACGGTCGCCGATGTAGAAAATTTGGTAAAGGAAGTACGAGCTATTAAGCCTGACGAGCTTCACGCATTTTCGATCTTAAACAGGGCAGACCCGAAAGGGTCGGATAACAAAGATTCGGCGGAGCTGCTAAGTGATAGTCATGAACTTGAATTTATCAACACGACTATTGGCAGCCGAAAAAGTTTTGCCAACACGGCATCGAGTGGGCTAGGAGTAATTGAAGGAAGCCCGGTCGATGAGAAAGCCGTAGGCGAGATTAACCTGTTATTCAAGACAATAATGGATAAAATCAACATTAAAATTAGTACTGATTTTAATGTTGAAAAAAGTACGAAATAAACTACTAAATCTATTACAATATGGCTATTTCAAGACTGCCGGACGATCCGCCAAAGATCGCTAGATCAAAGAAGGTTGTACCTGAAAAGAAGATTCAAGAATTTATTAACAAAGGCGGCAAGCCAACAGAGGAAAGGGGTGGAGAGAAGGTTTCTCAATCCGAGGGTATGAAAGGCCTAAAACTGAATCTTATGGATCAAGAAATCAATGCCATTAAAGTGTTAAGGGATAAACGGCCCGCACGACGAGGTCGTAAAATTACTATCTCTTTGCATGACTGGGTGATTGAAGCGGTCCGGGAAAAGATTCAGCGCGAACAGAAAAAGCATGGGTTAACGCTAATTTAGCTATTGAATTTAGTATCAATTTAACTATCAAAATTAGCGTTAATTTTAGCACTAAATTATATATTTATTACGTTGGTTATCAGATATATACTTTTCAATTACTTTTAATAATTCCTTTAAATAACAAGCAAGTAACGTCACTCATCTTTTCTATAACTAAATAGGGTAGGTATACATAACGCCCGGTCAATATTGACCCGGGCGTTTTTAGTTTTCGCTTACCTGCTTCAGATGAACTAACGGTAATTAGTAGAAAGTATGCCCTACCGATGTTGGTAGGGTATCGACTGGTGAAGAAGATTGTTGTCTACTACCCGTAAGTAGCCAACAAATGCCACTCATCATCAGGGCAACGCTTAAGCTGGTCCATTCCGGCTCCGAATGGGGTTTGGTGGCGACCCGGGGGACATGTAACACAAGTACCCATCCGAAAAACATCAGCCCTAACAATCCGGCTGACAGGGAGATCTGCCGATTTAGTGTGAAACTTAAGGCGGATGCCCCAAACGCTACGCCGACAAAATAGGCCCAGAATAAGGTGGCAGGAATCCAGGCTGGGATCAGCGTTGCAATGTAATCAGCATACTGACCATGAAGAATGGCAAACATGAGTAGAGCGGCCGCCAGCAGGTAGCGCCCGTACGTTTGCCAGGGCAGGCGATAGGTATTTGCCGTTGGCAACCGGCAACCGGCTACATAAAACATTCCTCCGCTAAACGCCAGTAATTCGCCCAACACGGTCCAGGCATTTCCGTTAAACGGATCGCGTACCAAAGGCGGTACATGGAGTACCAGGGCAAGACCCCCAAAGAGTATCCCCAGGCCGCAGGCTATTGGAGCCGCTTTCCAGTTAAAACCGATGCCCAGTCCGGCCAGTAGCAGGCTGCTACCCATCAGCAGGACTAGCCAGTCCCGCTGGGGAGCCTGGGTAGGAATCGGCAGCAACGCCACGGGGAAATTACCTCCGATGAGGTGGATCAATCCCAGAAGTACCAGGGCTAGGGCCAGTAAGATCCGGCCGATTGGAAATAGGGCTTTCAGCATCGATTGGTTGGGTTTAGTCGGGTTGGGAAATACCTTGAATAAGGGTGGTGATTCAAATAAGCCGTTTGAGGGTAAAGCGATAGGGGATAAGCTGACCTTGTCGACGGACTATGACGGATATGGGGCGGCCCGCTCCGCTCTGAAGTAGCTCGTTGATCGCCCCTAAGCTTAACTGGCTGGCAGGGATGTTATTGATTACCTGTAGCTCATCGCCTACCTGTAACTTAGCCTGTTCGGCAGGCGAGTCGGCCACTAGGTATCCAATAACGTACCGGCCAGGCCGGCTGCTGTCGGCCCGAAATTCAATTCCGCTCATATCATGTTCGAAGGGAACCCGCATCAGGTATCTCACCGGTTTAAGCACCATGTAGCCTTCCGAATAATGAAACGTTACCCGGAAGCGACGAAGGAGCTCACAGCCGATATTGCCCTGCCGGGAAGGCATATGGGCTAGTTTACGCCGAAATTCTGTACTGTCGGGATAGCAAACCAGCACATTGCGTAAACTGAACCGACCGAACTGGACGGCGGGGAGCCGTCCGAGCTGTCCATGCATCAGACCACTCAGCCCGCGTCCCAGCGGAACCGGAATGATTGGGTTGGGTATTGGCAGGGAGGAGCCGGCAAACCGGTCCAGCAAGAGCGCCTGACCGGCCCCCGTATCCAGCACCAGCCGAAGGGGGAGCGTGTCGCCAGCTACCGAAATCGACAGTGCATTGGTATAGGCTTTTCGATCCTGAATCGCAATCGGATATCGTTCGCCTTTACGGGGTCGGTAGTGGTAGTGTTCGGGCAGCATGAGCGTCATCAGCTGTTGTTGGAAGTCAAGGGTGACTACCAGATTGGCAAACAGCTCATAGCCAATAATACCGTGAATGGGCATACCCGCATATTCGGATAAATGCAGAACGTCGTCGTGCAGAACAACCAATGGATGATGGTCTACCCGAAGCGCTCCGAGCTGAAGGGTGTTTCCAGTAACGATTGAGGCCAGTTGGGTATCTCCTTGCCCCACGCCGGTCAACTGAATGGTTCGGCTCAGTTGATCGGTTGTCCGGGGAACAACTGTCGCATCGGTGATGATTGTATAGCTGACGCCCGTATCGACCATAAAATTGACGGTGGTTCGACTATTCAGACGGACGGGTACAATGATTAAATTGGCCCGAAACACAAACGGGATCTGTACTTTTGTGCGGTGATGGGTAAAGTAAAATCCGTACCGGTCATCCTGCCCAGGGCTCGTGGTGACATAAGTCCAAACGCCCAACAGCATCGTCAAGTAGCAGGCATTCATACGTAACAAGATGTTAAGTGACGATAAGCCAAGCCGACTACCCAGTAGAACTGACCAGCCGGCTTGTTTCAGATAGGTTGGTGCTGGTAAAGATGAACGAGTTGATCGGATGGCCCAACACCCGTTCGTCACACAGCCTGGATTTACTGACAGACCGTGTTCGTTTCGGTACGATTACCGTTTGTCGCAGCTGACCGTATTTCTGTCGTTGGCCAATGGCGGTTTGTCGCTTCCGGGGAATCGGTACGCCATTTTTGGCGGCAACGAAGCGGTTAATCCCTTATTTTTATCGACCTGAACGACTGCTTGTATGCGACCGCTTAGCTCTACTCTCTACCGGGAAGTACAAATCCATTGTCTGGCCTGGATAGGGTATATTCTGTTTCAGGTGCTGGCGCTGGATAAGTTTGAGCATCGGTATGTAGCCAATCTGCTGTCGGCACTCGCTCAACTGCCCGCTCAACTGCTCTTTACCTATACTACCCTGTACTGGCTTATCCCGATTTATCTGTTAACCGGACGCTATAAGCGGTTTAGTCTGCTCACCCTTACGGCGTTGGTTATCGGAGGCATTCTGTACTGGGAGGGGTCTTATTACCTGTACCTGGTTCCGTTTGAACCCCAACGAGCGGCCCAGGAATCGCCCTGGGATTGGGGGTGGTTCCTCTTGTGCGCTTTTTATCTATTATCGACCTGTAGTATTCTGATTGGGTTCCAGATGATTCGGTACGGGTTTGGTCAGCAGCAACTCAATCAGCAGCTCATTATCGCCAATCAGCGTATTGAATTAAAATCGCTGAAAGATCAGATTAATCCGCACTTTCTCTTCAATACGCTCAACAATTTGTACGGCCTGACGCGACAGGACCCCGAAAAGGCTGGCGAGGTGGTTTTGCGGCTTTCGCGACTGATGCAGTATATGTTGTATGAGAGCAACATGGCGCTGGTTCCCCTACGGAACGAAATCGATTACTTGGAGAATTACCTGGCGCTGGAACGGATTCGCTATGGCGACCGGCTACAGCTTTCCTGGCAGGTCAGTGGCGATACCGATCAGCCCTATATTGCCCCCTTACTGCTGCTACCCTTTGTGGAAAACGCCTTCAAACATGGCATCAGCCGCCAGCTGGACCAGGCCTGGCTTCAGCTCCAACTGAATGTTAAGCCGGATGAACTCGTGTTTAAAGTGGAAAATAGTAAACCAGAATTAGCTGCTGATGAATCCGCTACGGGTATAGGCTTACCCAATATCGCGAAGCGTTTACAACTGATTTATCCCGGTCGTCATCAGCTTCGGCACCGAAGTGGGGTGGGCACGTATTTGGTAACGCTCAAACTGGATCTGGTTCGTAGTGATTTTAGCCCTGTACATACCCATGAAAATCAAGTGCCTGCTGGTCGATGATGAACCCATTGCGCTGAATGTACTGTCGGCCTACATTCAGCAGGTGGATAGCCTGGAACTGATGGGCCAATGTCGTTCGGGAGTGGAAGCGTTTACGCTGCTCCAGCATAAACCCGTGGATTTGCTCTTTCTGGACATCCAGATGCCACAACTGTCCGGGCTGGCTTTACTGCGCTCGCTGACCAACCCGCCCAAAACTATCATTACGTCGGCTTACCGGGAATTTGCTCTGGAAGGCTATGAACTCGATGTGCTGGATTACCTGATTAAACCCATTGCGTTTGATCGGTTCATGAAAGCAGTGGGGAAGGCCTTTGCCCATAAGCACACCGCCTTGCCTTCCCTCCCGGTAGGGGCAGATGAACCATTTCTGTTTGTGAAAGAAGATCGTCAATTAATCCGGCTTGTTCTGAGTGATATCTGTTGGCTGGAGAGTAAGCGGGATTATGTAAAAATCATGACTACCGGTCGGGAGGTGATCACCCGTCAGACGCTGGGGTATTATGATGAGTTACTCCCTACGGACCAATTCCTGCGGATTCACCGCTCCTTTATGGTAGCGAAGGCGAAGATCGATTCCCTGACAGAAACGCAACTTAGGGTTTCGGGCCATTCGCTACCTATTGGCCGGAACTATAAATCGGCCGTGTGGGAGCAGCTACAAATCCGGAATCTGATTCGGTCAACTGGTCAGGGATCATAACCCTTTTGACTAGCATATGCCCTGCTGTGTTCGTAGTTAAAAAGCCGTTTATTCGTGGATTGGCTAAAGAATACTTAATGGCAGGTATCGATTACCAGATCAACCCGCCGATTCTTTTGGCGACCAACTGGATCGTCGGAACCGTCAGGCTTTTTGTTGGCGGCAACAGGGCGTGTTTCTCCGTACCCTTTAATGGCACTGCCTGGTGGTAAGCTCTGATGGGTAGCTAACCAGTCAGATACAGCTTGGGCGCGTTTACGACTTAATGCCATATTATAATCAGACGAGCCAATGGCGTCCGTGTGCCCTTCAATCAGCAAGACATGTTTACCTTCCCTGGCAAGAAGGGGTATCAGTGCTTGTAGCGTTTCTTCGGCCTGTGAGCTTAACGTAGCCTGATCGAAATCAAATAAGGCGTCGGCAACCAGGGATAGTCGATGCAAGCATGTTTTATCGTCAACTCGGATCGCCTGGATGCCCCGAGGTACCTGAATCTCGCCTGGTTTTTGCCAATTTCCTTTGGGTTGTTGAATTTCACCCGGCTTCTGCCAGTTACCTTTAGGCTGTTGAATTTCACCCGGCTTTTTGATAGATGCCTGCGCATTGACGATTACAGCATTGAGCCAGCCAAGGCAACACCAAACGAGCAATAGTCGCCCAGTTGTTCTGAGAATACAGATACGTGACGATAATTTCATGGTCTTATCCAATCGATAGGTGGTATAGACTGGCGGATCGGTATTTGTTTGCAAAACTCAAAGAAGACCAGAGTTTTGCAAACTCATTTCGTAAACGGTAATTAGTAACGAATTTGATCCTATTTCGATACGTGAAGAAACCAGTGTGTGCAACTTAAAGAAACAGAACATTCTCTCGAAGATAAATTATGACTTGTCCTGAAAAAAGTTGACCACAAATTGGTTAACTTATGGATCAACTCAATCTATCACCGGTGCAACAGCATGAACTCACCATGCGCCAAATGGTGCAACAGATTCACCTGGGCAAGCTCAACATGGACCAAGCCGCTGTCCAGTTCAATGTCAACCGCAAGACAGTGCGGCATTGGGTTGACAAGGTAGAGAAAGAGGCTCAAACACAACAGGAAATAGTCCCTGAAGTACATAGTCTACCTCCCACTCGAAAGAAAACGGCCGCTCGTCGTTCCCCACCACAGGGTGAGGATCAACAGGAATTGCGCGCCAAAGTTTATGCCCTCCAACAAGAATTGGAAGTGGCTAAATTCAAAGCCTTGTATTATTCCACCTTGGTTAAAGTTGCCGAGCAGGAGTTAGGCGTTGATATCGAAAAAAAGTCCGTTACCAAGCCATCCGATTCATGCTCATGAATTATCCTAATCTGCATATTCGGCAGTTAGAAGGCTGGCTTGGGTTTTCACGACAAGCTTATTACCAATATTGGCAGCGGCAAGCTGGCCAGCTTGATAGCGAATCCGTCGTAATTGAGATGGTCAAAAAGCTTCGGAAGGATCATCCAAAAATGGGTGGGCGAAAGTTATATGATCTACTCAAAGAGGAGCTAGCTAAAAAAGGCATCAAGATGGGGCGAGATGTACTTTTTGAGTTGCTAGCCGCTAACGGTCTGTTGATTAGAAAACGGAGACGGCGAGTAGCTACCACTTTCTCTGGGCATCGGTTCCGAAAATATCCCAACTTGATCAAGGAATTGGTTGTAGAAAAACCCAGCCAATTGTGGGTATCGGATATAACGTACTGGTTCACCAACTACAAGTGTCTGTATATTTCTCTGGTGACCGATGCCTATTCCAAACGGATCATGGGTTACGAGGTAGCCGAGAGTTTACATGCAGTGCATTCTAAAGCGGCTTTACAAATGGCCTTGGAGCATATAAACCCCCAGATTGGCAAGACCTTAATTCATCATTCCGACCGAGGCCTTCAGTATTGCTGTGCCGACTATATTGACTTATTAGACTCGTTTGATGTCCAGATTAGTATGACTGAGACTAGTGATCCACTGGAGAATGCTATCGCTGAACGGGTCAATGGAATCATCAAGAACGAGTATTTAGCGCATCAATCAGTTTACTCCTTGGCCCAAGCCCGAGTGGTTCTTGAGCAAGCCGTCTTTTTGTATAACTATAAACGGCCTCACTTAAGCTGTGACATGTTGGTCCCTGAGCAAGCCCACCAACAGGAGGGAAAACTGAAGCGGAGATGGAAGAACTACTATACAAAGCGAGTAATCGAAAGCTTTGCGGTCAATGAAAAACCGGACTAACTTAGCCTGGTCAATATAAAAGGGAATAAATAACAAAACGGTCAACGCTTTTCAGGACGGGTCATTATGTCTTGTCTTAATGGAATCGGACGTTTTTCTGAACGGTGGCCGGTATGACCCGTCCTGGAAAGTGTTGACCGTTTGTCTGATCCTGAAAATAAACGGTCCGCCGTGGCGGTTGTCAGTTTTTGAGTCGAAAAATATTGGTTAATCTTAATCCTGATATAGCGTTGTCAAAGTAGATAATCCGGATGAATTTACCCAAATTGGCCTTGGTCCCGGACAACCTTGGACCGTTTATATACCTTCGGCTTCCAATGCTTTTTCAGCGGGTGCTCGCTCTGATGAGCCATTACTGGAGTCAGGTATCCACAGCCGCTACGGCGGACCGTTCATATGGGGACGGAGATGGTTGTAATTATAGATACTTTTTTCAACCGCCTTCTCAGCCTCCTCGAAAGTAACGAACACTCGGTTCAGCCGGAAATCCATCTTTAATATGCCATTCACCCGTTCAGCGATGGCCGGTCCGCCCTTTAGGTTTGTGAGCTGGTAATATTCCGAGATTTGGTCTTTTGCCAGTAGTCAACCAGAGAGGGCTACCCTACCGGTCCGCCGAGGAAGAAGACCTATGCGCCGATTCAGGCCCCTCTCTGTTTTTCCCCACTCTGGCTCGGATAGAAAATCGGGTTCGCGGCCCACAAAAGGGTTTGAGTAAAAGCGAGGAGTTGACTATACCTTCAAAACTAAACAGCAACATGGACTTTTGCTACTTCGTGGGCATTGACATTTCTAAAGACACCTTGGATTGGGCTGTCTATACCCAACAGCAGGGTATCCTCCTGAGTATCCAGACCGACAATACCCTTAAAGGCATCAAATCGGCACTGGCCCAGTTGAAAGTCCTACCGGAATGGAATCCCGCTCAGGCGGTATTCTGTCAAGAACACACCGGTATTTACAATGCCCACATATTGGAGGTTTTGCACGAGTTGAAGCTGGCAATCTGGCTAGAATCGTCTTTACAGATTAAACAGGCTGGGGGCATGCAACGAGGCAAAACCGATAAGGTTGATGCCCAACGGATCGCCCAATATGCCTACCGCTTTCGCGACCAAATACGTCTCTGGGAACCACCACGCGAGGTCATTCAGAAACTAGCCTTTCTGAGCGCCACCCGCCAACGGCTTAATCAAGCTTTTAATTTATTGGCCGTTCCCGTGGCTGAGCAGGAGACATTCATCAGCAAGTCGCTCCAAAAAAACCTCAAAGGCAATGTCAAAAAATCACTCATTGCCCTCAAAGAAGAACAAAAAGCCGTTGAGTTAGCCATCCGAGAACTCATCGAAGCCGACGCTCGGCTAAAAGAATTGTTCGACTTGATGGTCTCCGTACCAGGCATCGGGCCTGTGATCGCGACCGAACTGCTTGTGGCTACTAACGAAATGCAGACCATCAAGGACCCTAAAAAGTTGGCTTGTCATGCTGGGGTAGCTCCCTTTGAGTACCGTTCAGGAACGAGTGTACGAGGCAAGACCAAAGTGAGTCACCAAGCGCGAAAACGGCTGAAAGCATTAATCCACATGGGTACCATGTCGGCCATTCAAGTGAAGGGCGACCTTCAGGATTACTACCAGCGCAAATTAGGCGAGGGAAAACCCACAATGCTGGTTTTGAACGCCGTCCGCAACAAGCTCATCCACCGCGTCTGCGCCGTTGTTCGACGGGGCCAAAAATATGACAAAAATTATGCGCCAGCCCTTGCTTAATCCATAGAAATCGGTGCGGTTTTCATAAGGGTCGCCTTGCTGCGTCATACTAATCAAAATGTTTGCCCCTTTTAACTTACGAACATAGTCAAAACTACAGTATTGGCTGCCTCGATCGGACGGGGCCGCCCGCGCGGTGATGGATCAGTTCTTCTTCCCTTTCCAAATGGGTTGATAGAGCCATATCTAGGGCCTTTAGACTGCCCTCCGCCGTCAAGAATGGATGAAGACAATAACCTACAATCAGCTTTGAATAAGCGTCCGTTATTAACGATAGGTAACCAAAGCCCAACCCGATATACAAGTACGTGATATCACTAACCGCACCGGCGGCCCGGCCAAACCTGTCTGGGAGCTGTTATTGTCCTGTCAATAAGTAAGTTAGGGTATCGTTGTAAACGGTGATTAGAATCAGTTGTCTGGGGAGCCTGTCGACCCTGACGGATAACCATAGCATGATTTTACAAGATTTTATGCAACTTGTCACGTCCTAATCGCTTCGGCGCTCCGATTGATGCCACTTTTGGCTAAGGGTTCTGCCAGCAGAAGATGTAATTTCCGGGTTCCTAAGCCCGGTACATCTCGTCTGAGCGCTGTCACCAAGTCCAGTACTAACATCGCATGGCTCACTGATCGTTGGGAGCGTTGTTTTCTGGCATGAAAAGCTTGTCGGCTCACACCAAACAGTCGGCAAAGGCTTCCGACCGCATCGGCGGACCGACTCACCTTTGCTATCTCGTTCTCACGAAGGTTTAAGACCGTTTGGTTCGGACCGCCGATGCGGCCAGACTTTTTTCTGATCGGCACATTTAGTTCTTTTTCAGCGGTCTCAAACATCGTGTTAAGAGCCAGGATCAACAGATTGGCCTGCTGCAGAGTCTGTTCCAGCTCCTCGTTGCGCTGTTTGAGAGCTGCCATGTCGCGTTTTTGTGCTTTCTTCATGGCGGGTAAAGTTAACAGGCCCGTCTTCATCTTCTGACGATAGAGTTGTACCCAACTACGAATCGTATAGCCACTGTGAATGCCTAAATCTTCCATCACCTGGCTAACTTCTTCACCGCCAAAGAGGATGCGAAACACGGCAGTCTCCCGGAGTTGTTCGCTGTACTGAAAGCGACTCAGCAGGTCGCGAATGTGGTCTTCCATAGTTGTCAATTTTTGGTGAAAATTGACAACCTATATCAGGACAAGACATAATTTAACGTTTTTAATAACTGTTAACTCTAATTCGTAGCATTCGTTGGGGGCCATTCTGAAAGCCATTACGTTAGTCGGAATCAAGTACATACTAAAAGTAGGCACTAAAAGACGGTTTTTATTTTTTTACTGGAACAATTAGGAACGGGTAGCTAAACGAACCGATAGTTGTTTCTGGGAAACTATCTTCACCAATTCCGCCCCGAGCTAATATCTGAGAACCACCAAATACCTTTTCCAGCACATGCGTTATGCCCCGTGACCGCAAATCACCACCTTGTTCCCGCATTTTAATAACATTACGCAGATCAAATTTTTCGAGAGAAGCAAACAGTTTAAAGGTTTCGCTTCCGTAAGGTGGAGAAATTTTCACCCGGAGCGGAATGATCAGACTTTTCCCTGGCTCCATCCGGTAGTCCTCCGCTTTGTCGGGCGATTTGGGACGGGGAAACATAACAGACACAATACCGTCGGGCTGGATGTCTATAATGGAAAAATAAACAGGTAGAGCTCCTGCATTAATAACACGTACCGAAACCCAGCCTGGTGGTAAGGCAAGAAGGCCATTCTGGAGAAACGGCTCCCGGCTGGCAGTGTCATGGGCATTCTGACTCTGGCTCGTGTTGGGGAGTAATTCCAACCGAAGATCGATGCCGGGATAGGAGGGGTTAAAATTTTGCAGGAATTTTGCCTGTACATAATCTTGTATCCGGTTGCTAATTTCCTTTGAATCTGTTGGCTTATTCAACCAGATTGAATTGCCAAAAACTGCCCCATCAGATGTAAGCCTAACTACAACCCTAGTCATTCCTGCTGAATCACGCTGGCAGATTATTAGATCAGGCGTCTTCTGGTCAAATTTTACCAACGCTAATTTCTTTAATGTGTCCTGCACTTGTTGGCGTAAGGATGGTTTTTGCAAACTGTCGAGGCTAACCCGAACGCTGAGGTCGCCAAACGCCCGTTCCTGAATAAATACCCAGTATTCACTATCGAGGCCCTTGGCTAGGGGTTTCGCCAGGTTAATTGTGCTGGAAAACAATGTGCTGGCCGTTACGGTCCCGGAAACGGCCTTTGTTGCAGTAGCTGGGCTGGTGGTTCCTGCCGGACAAATACTGACGATTGTTCCGGGATAAATCATTTCTAATTGGCCAGCTGGAATCGTCAGTTGTCGTCGAGTTTCAGTTAGCTCACTAATGGAATAATAAGGCAATTGTGCTACTACCTGACCTCCAAATAACTGCCGGTCTGCCATACCGTCAATTTCCGGGTGTTGGCTCTTGCCCATTCGCTGTAGCTCCGTTACAATCCGGTTGAATAATAATCGATAGGTTTCGCCCGAACGTAGATTGACCATTGATCGCGAAAACGCGTAGGAAAGTGATCCGGCAGGCAAGTTTGACGGAGTTGTGCATTCCTGGTTCGCTTCATCGGCTCTGGATGCCGATATCACAACATAAGGAGCCATTCCGGTCTGACTAGCTGTTAAGGAGACTGTTTCGGCTAAAAATGGACGTGATCTTTTTGAGGTCCGTTTTGCTGTTCGTTTTTGGTAACCTGCCAGATGCATGGGTTTATCGGTGCCTCGGACCAGTGAAGTACCTAGGTTCCCTCTGGTTATTGTACCCGAATGACAGGCATCTGCAATTAGTAAAACATCGCCATCGGCACCCAGTTGCGTGCGAAGTCGGTTGATGCATATACCCAACTCATCATCGCGCAGGTGCTGACTACCGGTATAGTTTTTAAAGCTACCGGAAGCTTCGACTGGTGCCCCATAGCACACAATGGCTTCGTCATAGGAATCCAGTTCGTCATTATTGTCATCATCGATCTGCTGGCCGTGACTCGAAAAATGGATAACAACAATGTCGCCTTTTTTACAGCGCGAAATCAATGTATCCAGAGCTGCCCTGATCCCACTTTTCGTGGCTTTTGCATCGCGCAGGACCATGATATCGGTAAAGTTCTGCTTGCGTAGAGCCTCCCGTATAAGCGGCACATCGTTGGCCGAGCTAATATCTGACCATTCGGTTGCACCCCGATTTTTGTTTGTTCCATTGGGGTAATCTCCAATTGCAACAATGAGCGCACGTTTAGTTTGGGCACAAACAGGGCCAATTATTAGCAACAAGGCCGCAAAAACGCCCCCAACGAATGAACGAATGCACTGACGGAGAGTAGACATAAAGCAACTAGGACTAAGGTTGAATGAGTATCTGGTTGGTTATTCCAGAAGAGGGGTAAAATGTAACAAGGTGGGGGATAAAAATTAGCTGAAATTCACACCTTTACTTCTTATCGGGGCAATATGTACGAATCAAGCTCATAAATCCTGGGTCCTGTTTGATTGGGGCAAAATCGGGATTGGTTAAAATCAAGCTAGCATCTGTACTGAAACCTTGTTTATAGGCTTTCTCTAATTGAGGAAGCGCTTCTTTTAGATTACCCTGCCGGGCAAACCAGCGAGCATAGAAATAAGGAGCTTCCCAAGAAGTAGGTGAAGTTATTTTTTCAAGCCGTTTCCCAATTTGCCAAGCTTCAGGATAACGTCCTTGTCTGATAAGGGAAACGGCTAACATTTGCGTACCCGGCACATTGGTCGAATCTAAGCGCAATATTGTTTTTGCTTCAGCTTCTCCGGCTAGTACATCACCGGACTTGACTAAAGCAACTGCTAGCTCCGTATGATAATTAACATTATTTGGTTTTAACTGAACCGCTTCCCGAAAAGGAGAGATAGCTTTTGCGGGTTGCCCCAAATTGATATAAGCTAACCCAATCTGGAGTTGATACTTGTCGTTATCAGCCCCTTGGGGCTGAGTGGCTATTGCTTTGGTATAACAATAAATCATTTGTTGATACTGTTTGCGATCAATAGAAATGTGGCCCATAATAGCATAGGCCACTGCTAAGCGATCATTTACTTTCTGGCTTCGTTGTGTAACTATTGGATAAGCGACTGTATCAATAGCCAATACACGCTTACACATCTCAAAAGACAAATCATTCTGACTAAGCTTGTTGTAGTATAACCAAGCCGCTTCAATAGGATATGTAGCATTGGTACTATCCACATTAGCAGCTTGACAGTAGGCATCAGCAGCTAGTTGATAGTGTTCGGCAAGCTTATGGACCTTTCCCATAAAATCCAATGCTTGAACATTCTTAGGATTCAATCGAATGGTCTCCGTAAATGCGGCAACAGCCTCAGGATATTTATTTTGTCTAGCCAAAATTCCCCCTTTTAAAAACCACTGAGTGTCATCCTTGGGGGTAAGTTTCTGAACTCGTTGACAAAGCGTCAGGACTTCATCATCATGTTGCCCATCCATCGCCAATGTAAAAGCAAGCTGAAGCAGACTTTCCGTTTGATCGGGCATTAGGGTAACAGCCCGGCGATAGGCGCGTTCAGCAGATGCATAGTTTCTAAGGGAAAAGTAGAATTTTCCCATTACAACGGACTCTTCGGCGTTATCAGCACTGAGTGAGTCAACTATTTCAAAGCAACTCTTGGCTTTTAAGGTGTCATTCAGAGCTAAATAAACTTGGCCCAACAAAAAGTGAGTAGTGGAAACTGATGGCGTACTAGAGACAGCCTGTTTAGCAAAGAGCAGAGCGGAAGAGTAATTTTTATTTTTGAATTCAATTTCGAAACGAGTTATTAATCCCATAATATTTTTGGGATTTAAGCGTAAACTTTCCTCCGAATGTTTGATAGCCCCTTGCCAGTCAGTAGGCTGTTTAGTCTTACCATAACGTTTTAGATAAGCTCTAGCCAATGTAGCATGAGAAATTCCATCTGATGAGTTGAGTCGAAAATAATGCTCCAAAGCGGCAATACACTCATCCCATTTTTCCTGCAAGGAGAAGGATAAGCCAATTTCTGCCAATGCAAATGCATAAGTTGAGTCCATTTTGAACAGTTCGCGACCCATACTGATTGCTTTGTCATATTGCCCAACATTTCGGTATAGATTAATCTTGTCTATTAGTAGTGAGGATTTTTTGTCAGGCTTGCCTTTATACTGCCTTTCATAACCTTCGATCGCTTTTTGTCGATGAAATTCTACCAGTTTTTCATTTTTAGTGGTATGATAAAATCTAGCTAATCCAGTATGCATAAATGGACTGGAAGGATCAAGTTTTAGGCCTAGTTCATAATACTCTTTTGCCTTTTGAGGACGATCTCTTGTGAAATATTGTTCGCCGATGTAGATCAGTACAGCTACACTATTCGGCACTAATTTTCGGCATTTTTCCATGTATACCATTGATGAATCAAGCTCCATCAATTGAAAACTGGCCGAACTCATTTCCCAATAGGTGTAGGGCATGTTCGGTTCTAATCTGGCCGATTCTCGAAAGCGGGTCATGGCCATTAGGCTCAGGCTGTCGTTCAATTCAATCCGATCTCGTTTCGTGGTTAGCAGTCGTTTTCCTTCCAGGAATAGTCGCCGGGCGGTAAGGTTCTGTATTAAGTTGTGCCCCTTACCCAGCAATAAAATGGATGTGTCCATCTCAGCAATGGCGGAGTCGAGTTGCGCGATTGGCATGGAGGGTTCATTTTCCTTAATTTCCTGGAGCAGTGGCCGTAACAACCCTTCAGTACGGACTTGCAGAGCAGCTACCAGATTCCGCTTCATTAAGCCCAGTAGTTTTGCATTGTTGCGAGCGGGAATTTGTCGTAGATAATCCAATGCTGATTGTCCAGCGGGATACAGCAGTTTTCGGGATTCGAGAGCTTGTTCGAAAAGTTTAAATATGCGCCGAGTTGTTGAATCCTGCCCCCGGAGCAGATCATCTTCAAAGCCTTTGGTTTGGGTAGCTGTCAGCAGGGAGTAATCGCGGGTTTTACGTTGCTGGTACCTTCGAAGCGAATCCGCATTGACTGTTCCGATGGGCATGTCGCCCTCGCCACCCAGCAGTTCCGGGTGCTGGATATGCGGTTTGGCCGTTTTGGGGACCGTTGTTTTCAGGTAGACTTCCAGTTCCGACTTGGTGACCACATGATCCTTGTCGCTGTCGGCCATGCCCATCAACCCATCGACCAGACAGTACGAAAACAACCCTCGACCATTACCAAATTCAACCCCTTCAATCGCTAATTCGCCCGGTTCGCAGGATAGAATCTTGACCTGTCCAGTCCATTCTTTGCCTAATCCCAGCATCGTTCGGCTCTGTCCTATCTGGCCTCCCATCAACGCAAATGCACCCGACCGGCAGGCATCGGCCACAAACACGACCTCGGCCCCGGCCTGCGTGAGTGAGTCGAGCCAGCGTTTCATATCCCGTAGGTAACACTTGTCGAAAGTCGCATTGTAATCCTGGCGTGAGGCTCCGTAGAGCATCAGCATGGCGTTTTCTGTACTGTCATTCTTGGTTTCGATGTCGCCATGACCAGCAAAGTAAACATAGACTCGATCGCCGGGAGTTATCTTTTTTTTGACTGTTGTCAGCGCGTCGGTCAGATTGATGAGTGTAGCCTGTTTGTTGATAAGCGTCTCGATCTGAGACTTCGGTACGCCCCCAGCACGAACGAGATAGTCTGCAAAAACGAGTGCATCCCGATCGGCAAACCGAAGCGCAGGGAGGAACTGGTAGGCCGAAATCCCCACCACGACACCATAGGCCGTACCCTTCCCCGAAGCCGTTGAAGCAGCTTCGGCCTTGCCTCCCCGTCCATCGACAGGTAGTTGGGCAAAAGCAGTGGTTGTAAAGAGTGCAACAAGGAAGGTTTGTATGAGTAGATAGAAGCGAGTCAGCATAGCACAGAATGCAGGTTTTCTCAGTTATTCGATTAATGCCCTAGAAAGTAACAGCAGGTACAAACTAATTTTCGCGTGTAATCAGAAATGTTACTCGACCAGTACAAAAGCGGCCCATTTGAAAGGCTCCTTGGGGTACTTCAGCCGCATCTGGCTTTGGGCGTAGGCATACGCATCCGTCACCGAACCTTTGGCTAGTAACCGATTGTAAAGCAGAGTCATGTACTCGGCCGTTTCGTTGTCCGATACCCGCCATAGGCTCATCAGTAGATAACGAGCCCCAGCCATCTTCACGGCTCTTTGTAGACCATACACTCCCTCACTACCCTTTACCTGACCAAGGCCCGTTTCGCAGGCACTCAGCACCACTAGTTCAGTGCCACTCAGGTTCAGATTAGATAGTTCATAAGCAGTCAAAATTCCATCGTCAACGCCCTCGATGGGTGTGCCTCCTTTCCAGACATAGTTGGCTCCCGCCATCACCAAGCCTGACCGTAGTAGTGGATTCTCCGAAGCCTGAAAGCGATTACGCTCGTCATTGACAACGGCTAACCCATCGGTTTTAGGCTTAGGCAGATCGGGGAAGAAAAAGCCGTGGGTGGCGATGTGTAAAATCTTTGGCGAGTGTCCAGATAAGGCTTTGACACTACTTTCGGTGGCGACTTTGTTTGTCAGGATGGTTGTAGTTGTTTGAGGAAGTATCTTTCTTAAATTATCGACCTCGGCCTGGGTTCCAGGCAGGTAATCCCAGGTGCCCGAGCGCGTGGCTTCGCGTAAGGCCAGTCGTTGTTGAATCTCTTTGAGTCGTTTCTGGCTGACCAGTCCCAGGCTATCGGCCTCATAGGTAATGCCTCCGTAGAGGCTGGCCGTGAGGGTGTTTTTGGGTAAGGGTTGTTCCGATTTTGCAGTACGGAGGGCTACGACTCGGGTGCTGCCCACCTGCCGAATTTGAAATCGGTCGGCCATTCGTTGGCTGGTATCGGCGGGGTTAGGTAGGGCTGCCAGTGCAATCTGGTGCAGCCTTCCTGCCGGAGAGACGTACACAGTTTTGACACCTTGCAAGAGCGAATCGAGGGGTTGCCAGATGAATTTGGACAGAGCCAATCCACGCGCCAGCTGTCTATTGTTTCCTTCGGCTTCCCCACCCCGGTAGAGTCCGTTGATTTGGGCAGGTGAGGCGGCTCCAGCGATGAGTAGGGTATCCAACTGTCGTTGTTCGCCTAGAAAAACCAATTTGGGTTGGGTGTAGCCGGGTCGTAATACTAAAGCCGCATAAAGTGTGCTGTCAGTTAATTTTTTATGGTCATACTGGAAAGTAACGAACTCAATAGTGGCTTCGTTGGATCTGAGAGACTGTTGTACTTGTAGCCATTCTATTCGCAGGGCTGTGAAAGCCTGCTTATATTCGGGTAAAAGCTGAATTAGTTGCTGTTCAAGTGCATTGACTTTGCGCTGGAGAGAGTCTCTTTGCTGTGGTTTGGTTGGGGGCAGCGTAAGCTGGTGGTTCAGCGTTAATTTAGTATCCCTCAGCTGGGCACCAGTATGGATGGCCACACTGTCCTTCGTTTGCGACAACAGTGTGTTTAGGAGTTGAGCTGCCATCAGCCCCACCCCTTTAGTAAGAAGAGCATCGTTGTAGTTATAGCTTGCTAATACCTGACTATGGGCAGTATATTCAAATGAGTATGCTTGGTATTGCCGATCAAAAGTCGTTTGATATTCCTGTAAAGTGCCCTCATTAAGCACTGCGATCTGGTTTAAGAGTTGACTACGATATTGCTCTCTGACCTGACGAAACAGTGTATCCGCCTTTTGATACAGGTTCATATTATAGTACAACACTGCCAGATTATTTAGCGTCTTTGTGTATTCGGGATGGAATTTACTGTGGACTTTTTCAGTAATAGCCAAACTTTCTCGGTATAATGGCAATGCTTTCTCATATTGCCCCATTCTATTATACAATGAAGCCATGTTATTAAGTATAATTGAGTAATAAGGGTGCATTTTGCCGAAGTTTTTTTCCTTACTGTCCCTACTTTCTTCATACAACTGCAAGGCTTTGCTATACTGCCCCATCATTTGGTACAGCCTAGCCAGATTACCGATCGTAGCGGCATAATCAGGATGAAGTTTACCGAAAACCTTTTCATTAATAGCTCGATTTTCTTCATAGAGTGGTAATGACTTTTCATATTGCCCCATTAACTCATACAACATGGCTAAATCATTAAGTGTATAGCCATAGCTGGGATGAAGGTTGCCAAATTTTTTTTTCATAATTATTCGGCTCTCTTCATATAAAACCAGCGCGTTTGCATATTGCCCCATAACCCGATACAACGAAGCTAGAGCGCTAAGTGCATTCGCATAGTCGGGATGAAGCTTGCCCAAAGCTTTTTCCCGAATCGCTCGACACTGTTCATACAACGGCAGAGCCTTCTCGTATTGACCCATCGACAAATACAGTCCTGCTATATTACCCAAGCTACTGGCATGATCAGGATTGTTTTTTCCAAAAACCGTTTCCAGTATTTTTTGACTTTCTTCATATAACGGCAGGGCTTTTTCATATTGCCCCATCGTTTCATACAGCCCAGCCAGATTGTTCAGCGTGGTTGCATAATGAGGGTGGAATTTATCCAGCGTTTTTTCCTGAATCGTTCGGCTTTCTTCAAATAATGGTAATGCTTTCTCATATTGGGCCATTTGCTGATAAAACAGCGCTATATTGCTAAGCGTGTTGGCATAGTCGGGATGAAGCTTACCCAAGATCTTTTCCTGAATCGAGCGGCTTGCCTCATAGGTATGCAGTGCATTCTCATGCTGCCCCATAATCTGGTATAAACTGGCAAGCGCAACGAGCGCGGTGGCATAATGTGGGTGGAGTTTACCTAGCATCTTTTCCCGAATTGTCAGACTCTCCTTGTTCAAAACCAGTGCTTTGTCATATTGGCCCATTAGTTTGTATAAGCTAGTCATATTATTGAGCGCAGTGGCATAGATAGGATGGTTGTTGCCAAATATTTTTTCAAGAATTGCCCGACTCTCTTCGTACAATGATAGGGCCTTGTCATATTGACCTATGGTCTGATAATAGCCGCCCAGATTACCCACAGTAGCAGCATAGTCATAATGGAATTTACTTTTGCTTTTTTCCTGAATTGTTAGGGCCTCTTTATATAAAGGCAACGCTTTTTCATATTGTCCCATAGACTGATATAATAAAGCTATATTATTAAGGAGCTGGCCATTAGCAGGATGAAGGTTGTCGTAGATTTTCGTCCGAATCGCCCGACATTCTTCGTAGAAGAGCAGCGCTTTTTTATACTGCCCCATGTCTTTATAGAGAGAGGCCAGATTTTTTAGGGTAGTCGCATAGGCAGGGCTAAGCTTACCCAAAGCCTTTTCCTGAATTTGCAAACACTCCTCGAACACCGGCAATGCTTTTTCGTACTGACCTGTAACTGTATACAGCGTTCCCAAGTTGCTAAGTGTGTTAGCATAGTCGGGATGCTGCCTGCCCTGAAGCTTTTTCCGAATTGCCCGACTTTCTTCAACCAATGCCAACGCCTTCTCATACTGAATTAGGTTTTTGTAGGGAATTGACAGATTATCCAGACTGGTGGCATAGTCTGGATGGTTTTTACCGACGATCTTTTCCCGAGTCGCCCGACACTCTTCATACAGCGCCAGCGCTTTTTCATATTGACTCATATCTGAATACAGCGTAGCCAGATTGCTAAGAATAGAGACATATGCAGGATTGAGTTTACCAACTAATTTTTCCTCAATAGTTAAGCATTCCGTGTATAAAGGCAGAGCATTTTCATGCTGTCCTATATCATGATAGAATACGGCCATATCGTTGAGGGACGTAGCGTAGTCGATATGAAGTTTACCATGAACTTTTTCCAGAATCAGTTGACTCTCTTTATACATGGATAAGGATTTATCGCGCTGTCCCAGCTTTCTGTATGCTCTGGCCAGATCACTCAAGATATCTGCATAACCGGCGTGAAGTTTACCCTTATTAGTTTCCTGGATCGTCCGATTTTCTTCGTATAATGGTAGTGCCTTCTCAAGTTGCCCCCATGACTCGTATGCCAGAGCCATGTTTTTGAGCGTAGCGGCATATTGAGAATGAGATTTGCCAAGAACTTTTTCCCGAATTACCCGGCTCTCTTCATACAAAAGCAGTGCTTTTTCGTACTGCTTCATATCATAAAGTAAAACAGCCAGATCGTTGAGTGCCGTAGCATAATCGGGGTGAAGTTTACCTCGTTTTTTTTCCTGAATTGCCCGGCCTTCCTCGTACAACGGCAGGGCTTTATCATACTGTTTCGTATCATGATACAAGACAGTTAGGTCATCCAGCGTGGTGATATAGTCGGCATGGAGCTTTCCTAAACTCTTTTCCTGAATGCATAAACATTCGTTATATAAGGCTATGGCTTTTTCGGGTTGCTCCATTTTTTTGCTCAATACGGCCAAATTGTAAAGCGTAATGGCATAGTTGGGATGAGTCTTTCCTAGAGCCTGCTCCCGGATGCTTAAACACTCCTCATATAAGGGTAGCGCTTTCTCGTATTTCCCGGCTCCCTGATACAAAATAGCCAGCCCGTTGAGAACAGTTGCATAGTCGGGATGCAGTTTGCCCAGAGCCTTTTCCTGAACACTTCTGTAATATTCAGCCAATGGTATAGCCTTTTCAGACTTGCCCACTTTTTTGTACAGCGAGACTAAATTGTTCAGACTTTGGAGGTACGTAGTGTGAGTCTTCCCTAAAACCTGCTCCCGGATACTTAAACACTCCTCATATAAGGGTAGAGCTTTCTCATACTGGGTTAAAGAACTATAAGCGACTGCCAGATTGTTAATGAATTTCGCATAAACGGCATCTTTTTTTCCTATATTTTCAATATAGATTGTACGAAGCTGTTCGTACAATCCTACTACCTGAGTATATCGCTGTTGCTTTTCATAATCAGCAACTAAATCGGTTAACAACTTAAAATAAGCTAGCAGCGCTCGCAAATAGGCTGCGTTATCCTTCGTCAAAGTCAGGCCCTGTTCCAATAAAAATTTTACAATCTCTTTTCTTTCCCGCTGCACTGCCAATGCCATTGAATTTCCTTTCGCCACATTCAAATCACCTCCCCGGCCAGCCAAATAAGTCAATACGGCCAAATTTCCATTAAAAGCCGCCCACTCCACCGGTGTCCAGCCGTCATTCTTCTTACTTTCGGGGTTATATTCCGGCTCATTGACCGGTAGTTTCAGCGTTTCCAGCAGATACCGAAGTAAGGGAAGTTTATTTAGTCCAGCAGCCAGACCAGTTAGGTTGCCGTAGTAGGTGCTGGTATCAGCGCGGATTACACCCCTGCACTCGGTTTTGGCTCCGCGTTGTACCAGCAGTTTTACCACAGTCGTGTCGGCTTTGTAGCAGGCCCACATGAGGGGAGTGGCTCCTAAGGAGTCGGTGGCGTTGGGGTTGGCTCCCGCTTTAAGGGCGGCTTGTACTCCCGCAGGATTATTCTGGCGGATGGCCGTTAACAAACGTGGGTCAATCTGCGCCTGAGCTAGCAAAGGCATTAACAAAAAGAGCAAGCAGAGGGGGCGTGGTAAATAAAGTGTTGGCATACAGTGGTGTAATTTCATCTATATTCGTCAACTTCGCTGAAAAGTAACACCAACGCCATTATTTTTTTGATCCGCTCACAATCCTATCGGCACATCCAGACCTGGCTCCTGTTTTGGCTCATGCTGCCGAGTGCATTGAGTGCATGGGCACAGTCGGCAGAGGAGCTTCAGAAGGAGGGGAATAAAATCTACTTAGAGAGACCAGCCGAGGCACTCAAACTTTTCGAGCAGGCGCAACAGCTGGCGCTGCAACGTGGACAAGCTGATCTGGCTGCCAATATTCGTGTGGATGAGGCCACAGTTTATTACGTAAAAGACGATTACCGACGGGCCACTACAATCTGTCGATCTGGGTTTCAACTAAGCCCGCTGACCAACAATACCCGATTTAAGCTTTGGGCTAGTTTAGGTGAAATGTACCATCGGCGAGATCGGCCCGATTCGCTGGGCTGGTTCTGGCAGCGTGCCGAAACGCTACTCACAACTCACCCCGCCATCGAACGCGAAGCCCGCGCTTACGTGGCGGCTTTCTGGGGAAATCGGGTCGCTACATACATTGAGCAGGGTGACTATCGGCAGGCAGAACGATGCCATCAGAAACGACTATTGCTGTTGGGTAGTTCGAACGATCTTGTCAGCCTTGTCATCGCTGAGAATCAGTTCGCGCTTTTCTATCGGCAGATTGGCCAACTCACTCGTGCCGATTCCCTTTACCGAGCGTCCCTACTGCACTATACCAAGGCCGATCTCATACGGGGTGGTTTATTACTAGGTCTTATTGAGTGTCGATTATATCAAAATCGAATCGATTCGGTTCGGCAATTGGTCCAGGAGGCCAGACATTGTATACCTAAGAAAGAAACGGATGGTATTGAACTGGCGGCTTATCTCGATCAATCATTGGGTAATTATTGGGAGCGAAAGAAACAATTCAATGTGGCAAAGCGCTTTGTGGCCAGATCGCTTGTAACAGGGCAAGGCCTGGGACAAGCGAACCGGTTAGTATGGCGGGGGATGATGGCAATGAGTCGGATTGCTCAACAACAGAACGATCGCTCTAGTGCATTGACTTTTGCTCAACGCGCCATTCAACAGGCCAGTATTCGATTTCGGAGTACCGATCTAAGCCAGAATCCAGACCCTATTGATTTCCTGAATGGGCCAGACCTGTTTGAGTCGCTGTGCTGGAAAGCTCATCTGCTACAGTCGTCGAAGGAGGTACCTAATTACCTACTACTTGCCAATCAAACGTATGAGCTGGCCTTTTCACTAAGTGATTTGTTGCAGGAATCATATAGCACCGAACTGACCAAATTAGTTGTGCAGGAAAAACTCCGACCTGCCTATCGTGAAGCGATGGGCGTTGCGTTTGCCTGCTATCGGCAACAACCTGGCCCGGCGACTCTGGCAACCTTATTGCATCGGCAGGAGCAGGGGAATGCGTCGGTATTGCGTGAAATGCGACGAACTTTACAAAGTCCGTATCTAAACGCGCCAGTACAACTAATCGACCAACTGCAACTGGCCAAAAGTCGCTTGTCGGAAGCCAAAACAAGCTGGATTGAACGCGATCCAGCAAGCGAAAATGAAGCACGTAATGCCGAACTGATCAATGCCGAATTAGCCTGGAATCGAGCCTATCAGCAATTAGTGCCGTACCGCTGGAATAAGGAAGTAAATACAGATGAAGTTGAGAAGCTACAACGTCATTTAGATGCAAAAACGGCCTTGTTACAATACAGTCGTACTACCGACTCTGTGTTATTGACAGTAGTGAAAGCCAACAAGGTGCGCGTGCTAATGTTGCCTATCAGTTGGGAGGAGTTGAACCAGTTGAGTACAACACTACGGCATGAAGCATACCGGAATCCCGACCCATTTCAATACACAGGTCGGGCACCAGCACGAGCGCTCTTTAATCGGTTGATTGGTCCCATTTGGAGTGAATTGAAAGGTATAAATCGATTGGTCATCATTCGTGATGGCCCGTTGCATTACGTACCATTCGAGGTCTTGGAAACGGGTCGTCATGCCAATGATTACCTGTTGCGATACGCAGCTATCACTTATGCATACTCGATGTATAGCGTGGTCGATAGCCATTTAGTACCACCAACCAATAAGCCGTCGGTACTAAGTATGGCCCCTTTTGCGGTGACGAAAGTCACGCAGACTGTCGACTCTCAGGTGAGTTATGATCCGTTGCCGAGGTCAGAAATAGAGGCCTCGGTGTTGCCTGGTACACACTCAACAGCAGAAAATGCCAGTAAGCGTACATTCCTGACCTTAGTGCCGCAGCATCAATTACTGCATCTGGCAACCCATGCCGAAGCTAATGATACAGATCCTGGTAATTCATTCATTGCCTTTTTTCCCGATGAATCGTCGCATCGGCTTTATGCCCATGAGTTGGATATGTTCGATTTACGACACATCCGTTTAGCGGTACTCAGCGCCTGTCGTACTGGAAGCGGACAACTCCACGAGGGCGAAGGCCTATTAAGTCTTAGTCGGGCTTTTGTATCTGCCGGTTGCCCGCAGGTTATAACCTCGCTCTGGAATGCGCACGATGGTACCACCGCTACGCTAACGAGATTGTTCTATGAAGAACTCCGGCTGGGAAAACCAACCGATATAGCTCTTCAGCAGGCTAAACTTCAGTTTCTGGCTACCCAAACAGGTGGAGGGGTATATAGCCCCCCACATTTCTGGGCTCATTTGGTTCTGATGGGCGACCACCAACCCGTTTACCCAGAAGCTACAAACTGGTCCTGGGGTTGGGTGGTTGGTGTTGTCGCCGTGTTCCTGATTGGGTTTACGTATAGGCAATACCGTCAGAAAAGGCTTTATTAACGAGTCAGTTTCTGCCAGCGGATTTGCCACCATACTTTCCAGCGATCGGTTTGATGAACTGGATATACCGGTAGCCCCGACTGGTCGAGCAAACGATACGTTGCATCGGCATTATCGGGCTGATTGTTGAGCAAATAAGCGTTCAGAAGATGCCACTGTACTGCCTGCCGAAAATAAGGGCGCAAGCTATCGACCCGTGCCAGTTTCTCCAGATTAGTAATTGCTATTCCGGGTTGGCCATTGGCTAAAAATGCCTGGGCATCAAAAAAGTCCCGATAAAAAGTTCGTTGTCGAGGTGTCAGAGCTGTTTCCTGCTCATCATCATCTAAATCGCGGTAACGTTGGGTTAGCGCTACATCATTTCGATAGGGTTGTAGGTCAACCCTATCGAAAGTCAGGTAGGTTATGCCCAATCCAATCAGGACCAGGCTTCCGGCCACAGCACGGCTCATTCCCAGGCGTAATCGACGGAATAATCTTCCCTGAGCCAGTTCCTTCCGAATGGATTTCCGAACAGTATAGTCCAAACTCAGACTCCGTAAGGCCTGCTCGGCAGCCTGGAGCTGGAGGGCCGTCTCGCGGAACTCTTCGTCGGCATCCAATTCCTTCTCAAACTCAAGTCGCTCATCCGATGGTAATCTGTTCTGGTAATAGGCTTCAATCCATTCCCATTGTTCTAATTGATCTGTTGGTCGCATAACAGGTTATTGTTTTTTAGGTCTTAGTAATTTTCCCAGTCGCAGCATGCAGCGAAACTTTCGCATTTTGACAACATCTACCGTAGCCTTTAACCGACTGGCAATTTTCTCCAGAGTATATTCATCCCAGTAAAATAGCCGTAGTAAATCCTGACAGTCTTTGCCCAACCGGGCGAAATTTTCTTCCAGAATGTGGAGTTGGGGGTGTTCGGCTGACACCTCGTCGGTTAACGATTCGTCGAGATCAGTTAAGGCGGTCGTAGAGCGTTTTTGTAACGCTTTTAGCCATTTATTCCGCACAACAGACGTCAGATAGGCATCTAAAGGCTTATCGGGCCGCGCTTCAAAACGCCCTGACTTCATCTGCTGCCAGACAGCCAATACCGAGTCCTGAACGAGATCATCGATATCGGACCGGGCTCCACTATTGCCCAGCACGATTCGTAAAGCAATAGCCTTTGCCCGACGAGTTAGCTGGCGGGTAGCGGCTTCGAGTCGGCGTGGTTCCTCCGAACAGAGGTCTTCGTACAAAGTCAGGTCTTGGCTCGTCATGCGGGAGCGGATCAGGTTTTCACACTCATATTCCGCAATAGCCAAAGAAAGTAACATTTTTTTTAAGCAGCCTGTGATTTTTTTTCCGGGGCAGGGCATACACTCCTGAAACCCTGCTTCGAAAGCTTTGATGCGGACGTCCCGGAGCCGGTTTTCATCAACCATAAATAACCCGTAAGAGGGTGAACAATATGCAAAAGCAGACCAGAGCGATGGCTATGGGCAGGCTGGGCATGTTCGGATTGGTGATGATGCTGGCGACGAGTGCCTGCGAGTCGGTTTCGGTTGAACCCGTGCCTACTACAACGCAGCCCAATGTCCGCGTTACTTCCGCCGATGACCCACCGCAGAAGCCAACCCGCCCTCCAGGGGAAGGAGAGTAGCGGAAAACAAGTCGTCGCGTTACGGGAGTGTAGCGTGGCGACTTTTTCCGTTACTTTGTGGCTTACCCGATCCTGCTCTAATGGCTATCCCCACTACTGAGGAACTCAACCAGTATGTATCTCAGATACACCCTATTATTGTTGATGCCTTGTCCAAGAATAAGGAGCTTGACAAGCTGTCGAAAAAGGATATTGATGAGATCACAAGTCGGACGCTGGCGGCTGCGCTGAATATTCGGCGTGTCGCTACGAAACAGCGACTGAAACAGACGGCCTTCGTCCTGAGTTTAACCCGAGAGCAGATGCAAATCTGGTTGGCGGTGAATGGTACGCCCACTCAACAGGCCAAAGCGATGAGCGATATTCTGGCTGAAAATCAGGATACGGTTCGCCATTTCTTGAAATCGTTTACTTTTCGGACAACCGATATGACCGACGATGTGCTGAATGAGAGTTTCAGTACATTTTTTGAGATGATCGAAAAGGGGAAACCCGTGCTTGCCCTGATCTCAACGGTAGTGAAAGGGATTGCTAGAAAAAAAGCGTTGAAGCAATTAGAAAAAAGCCAAAGACAGTCATGGCAGTGGCTCGAAACAGTATATGTATCGGCAGGGGATGATGATATCGGTACATTCGATTTTCCGATCGCTGCTGATGAGGAAGAAGAGCCTGAAACAGTTGAAGTGAATCTGCCATTACTACCAGAGTATCCTGAGCTTCGTGTCCCCAAACAGGTTGATTTCGAGAAGGCAAAACGTAGCATTGCTGAATGCCTGGCGCAGCTACAACAGTCCAGACAGTTACTGGTGCGATTAGTAAACGCGTTCTGGAAAGGGTATGAGGAGGGGCCGCTGAATGAGGAGCAAATTCTGAGCAGTTACGACAAACTAACCATGGCACAAATTGCGGGGTTGGCTGGCTACAAGGATGCGCATACTGCTAGTGTGCGGTTAACGGAAACGAATAAAATGCTACGTATGTGCCTGGACAAAAAACTTAACACCAACCCTTTAGCCAGATGATCACGGACGATAACAAATGGATTTTTATTGAGGCATATCTGGCCGGAAAACTTGATGAGTCAACATTAGAACTCGTACGCCAAAAGATGGATGATGATCCTGATTTTCGGACCGAGGTATTGGTTCAAAAAGCGCTTAATAGTCAGATTAACCAGCAACAACAAGCTGAAGACAATGAGCTTATTGCTCAGTTTATGGCAAATCATGTGTTAGAACCTGCGGCTAATCTGCATGTAATCGAACCGAAACCTGGTCGGGTTGCTCCTTTTTGGCAGCAGACCTGGGTGCGAGCAGCAGCGGTTATTGTAGTCGTTGCAGGCCTGGGGTGGCTGGGTATAAACAATTATCTGCAACCCAAAACGATGGCTGTGACGATAACCTACGACCTGCGAGGTTTCGGTATGGCGGGAGATAGTTCGAGTAAACAGACAACATTCCCGGTCGAATTCAGCAGCCGAGGACCAGCCGGGGGTGAGTATCTAAGTAGCGACGATAGCCTGCATATTTACCTGCCTGATCTGCCAGAAGATGCCAAAAAATGGTCTTTAAGCGACGATCGGAAACTGGGGAGCAAACTGCTTAAAACACCGCAGGGGCAAATCTACCGTCTGGAGCCCGATACTTATGGCGTGCGTAAACCATTAGTGCCGGTTAAATAGGTTCGGCGGCTATCCAGCTTATTAATTGATTATCGCGGTATTCAAGAAACAGCCATTGTTTGGCTTTTCGATATCCATAGAAAACCGTAGCTCGTGCTCCGGCTATGATTGTAGCCGGAGTTCCATGCTGGTTGGGTGCTTTATGAATATCCAAGCCTTTCAACGGTACTTGGCTGCTTTTTAACACTCGGTACCGTACATTTTTTGTTTCGTTCGTAACTGGCTCACTGGTGATGCGCAGTTGATAGCTCGTAAGTGAGCCAGTACGAGCGATTTTCACGTCACCAGGTAACACTATCACAGGAGGATATTTCGCCAGTATCATCTTGTCGGGCCAGGCAGGCAGGGGAGTTGGGGCTGTTTCTTTCACCTGATATTTAGCCATTGCCTGATTAAACCACTGTTGCCAGCCGGGTTTCTGACCTTCTTCGAAGTATTTTTGGTTATCGACAGCCCGGAACGCCTTTTTCTCTACTGCCAGTTTGAATGATTTTCGGGCTGCATCGATCTGGCCAAGATCGGCCTGAACAATGCCCATCATTAACTGTGCATTAGCTGATAGGGGAGAGATATACCGAAGTAATGTTTGACGGGCCTGCTCCGAATCGCCAAGTAAATAGGTTGCAATCGCCAGATTGAGCGCAGCCGCCTGATGTGTAGGTTGTTTAGTCAGAGCATTGGTAAACAGTTTTTTAGCCTCGGTCAATAGCTGCTGATACGACGAGTTGTCTCGAAGAGTTGAGGTGAGCAATCGGTTATCGCTATCGAACTCAACCGGAAACAGAAACCGCAGCTTAGGATTATTTCGGGCTAACTCCATGCGTCCCAATGCCTGATTGAGTTTGATAGCGCCCAGATTATTGACCGTAGTAGAACTTGGGTATCGACTGGTTAATGCATCAAAATCGCGGCTGGCCCCATCGAAATCATGCAGCAGGTAACGAATTTCACCGATTTCGAACAACTGAGCCAACTCCTGCACACGGGTAGTGGTATCGGTTACCATCTGTAGTCGCTGACTTTTGGCGGGATAGCCTGGCAACTGGTCAGGTTTCTTAAACGTATCGTAGAAGGCCCGATAAATCACCGGGGCCACGCCAAAGGCATTGTAACCTGCCAGATAGGCCGTAAATACGCCCGATCGGTCGGCGGTAGCTTCCAGATTTTCGGAGGAATAGGCCGAGTCATTTTTGCCAATAATGGGTGAAAAGAAACCCTGTTTGCTTCCATGACGATATTGGAAATGAGCTAGTTCGTGCCCAAGCAAACAAGCGAGGGCTGCATCGGTACTATCGCCAAAGGTGGCACAGAGGTCCAGTACATCCTCTCCGATATCAATCCGGGCCGGATCGGCCGAATATACCAACTGTCCCGTTGGTTTACCGACCGCGCGGGCCAGTACCTGTAGCGTGGGAGCATCGGCAGGGTTTCCAATCGTTTGAAGCAAACGCGCATATACTCGTCGTACTGCAACCGTCTTGTCGGCGGGCTTAGGGGCTGGTGATTCGGGAGAAAGTAGGCTAATCGTCAGAACGATATGCACCAATAAGAGCGGCCTCATCATAAAATATCAAAAATTTTTCGGTGAACCTGTTACATTTCTCTATTCCGCCGGAATAACCAAATGTAACACCCCAAGCCACAAAAGCTTTCCGGTTTCATCCACACCTATCCAATTTGTACCTGACTCTACGTAACTGTGGAGTCAGGTATTTTAAACGACTTGTCGTGATTTTCAACTAATTATATCGCTTAACTTTAGCCATGAACCGTTTCCGATTTCTCTACTCATTGATCGTACTTGTGTTGTTCTTTTCAATGACCAGTTGCCACTACCTGAGCCCAACCGATTCACTGAAAAATCACATCGACTTAACCATCAATCAGTTCGACAATGATATCGCTTTTGTTGGTTCGTTGGTTCCCTTTGCCTCGTTAGAAAATCAGCTTATCCTACCCAGCAAAGATCACCCTGAGCAGATTGCTGCGCTTATCAGCCAGTTGAGACAGCTTGATGAGCACATTCTGGCAGTCGAAGCCTATGATGGTACTACCCAGTCGATAAAGCAGGAAATGCTGTTTGTGTGCCGCCAGACCCAACAACTAACAGCCGATGTGAGTCAGGCAATAGCGGATGCGCAAGAGATTCAGGAAGATGGAGCCGACTTTAGTCTGCTGGATATCATTGACATTCCGTTGAAAAAAATGGCACTAAGCGATAAAGAGACCCAACTCGATCAGCGTACCCGTGTGCTTGCCGATCAGCTACGGCAGTGTAAGATGAACATCAGCAACTATACGCAATCATTGGCCCGGCGGTTCCGGCATCAGGTTCGGCAAGTAGACAGCCCGCTTCTATTTTTAGTGACTAAGTCCGACGAGCAGGCACTGGCCGAATACGCCCTAACACGCTTGCAGGAATCGATTCAGGATCGTTACCAGCAGCGCCATCGCAACGACCCCGATGCCGCCAGCTATGCCGAAGCGTTTTCCAATAAGCTACTAGCCAATTACACCGATACCAGCTTGATGGCTAATCTGCACTCAGTAAACTAATCGTTATGAAACAGTCTTACCAAACACAAAAACCGAAATTAGTTGTACCAACTGGGCATTTTGGGTCAGTTACTACAGTCGCTATTTCGCCCAATGGGAAGTATGTTTTGTCGGGGGCTTGGGATAATGTGCTTATTATCTGGGAATTAACTACAGGAAGGGTACTGTGGCGGATGGAAGGTCACTCCGATGTGGTTACAGAGGTAGTCTTTTCGCCCGATGGTCGTTACATTTTGTCAGGTTCTTGGGACAACACGCTTATTCTTTGGGAGGTTAGCACAGGTACAGTGGTACGTCGATTGGAAGGCCATACGGACAGAGTCAATTCTGTAGCCTTTTCCCCAGATGGTGGTTATGCTGTGTCAGGTTCCTGGGACAAGACCGTTCTCCTTTGGGATATTAGCGCAGGCACAGTAGTGCGCCGACTAGAAAGTCATACACACAGGGTTAGTTCTGTGGCCTTCTCACCCGATGGCTGTTACGTTTTGTCGGGTTCTTGGGACAAGACAGTTCTTCTTTGGGAGGCTGTTACAGGCAGGATAGTAGGACGCCATGAGGACGGTGTTGGCCCTGTGGCTTTCTCGCCCGATGGCCGGTTTGTGGCATTTGCTGCACTTTCTGTGGTTGAATCTCGCGTTCCGGCCTTATTTACTCCCGATGGTCATGCTGCCCCAATTGGTACGTATGCTATGAGGGATAAAGATTACTTCACGCTCATTCTCTGCGATATGAATACGGGTAAGATGGTGCGAGAATTGAAGACTTATTGGGAGTTTTCTATATTCTTTGCCTTCTCTCCCGATAGTCGCTATGTTTTGGCAGGTAACTATCGCTACGTTGATCTTATTGATGTCAATACGGGAGAGTTAATAAGGAGACTGGAAGGCCATGAGCATGAGACTCGGTCTGTTGCCTTTTCCCCAGATAGCCGTTTTGCTGTGTCTTGTTCAGAAGATCATACTCTCAAACTCTGGGATGTTAGTACGGGGGAATTGCTAAGGCAGTTCAAATACGGCAACACTTGGTCTACAATCTTTTCGCCTAATGGTCATTTTGCCCTATCGGAAGGGGACCCAGATACACTTATTGTAGGGGATATTAATACAGGGAAACTGCAGCGGTTGGAAGGCCATTCGGAAGGATATCGGGAAGAGTATGGAAAGCGGTATAGAGATCCTATTAAGTCTGTTGCTTTCTCGCCCGATGGCCGTTATCTTTTGTCAGGAGCAGATTTTCAGAATCCTATCCTTTGGGAAATTAGTACGGGAAAGCTAATAAGGCGCTTAGAATTGGAGTTAGAAGAAGATGACTATCATATTGGCGAGCCAAAGGCGATGATCTTCTCCCCCGATGGTCGCTATGCCCTGGTGGGATCCTGGGTGAAGTACTGTAATAAGCTAATCCTTTTTGACATTACTATGGGGAAGCGCCTAAGACACTTAGAATGTCATAAATACTCTGTTGAATCCATGACCTTCTCGCCCGATGGCTGCTATCTCTTGTCGAAGAACTTTTCTGAAGAATTAATACTCTGGAACGTCAGTACAGGGGAATCCCAACACCTGGAAGGTCGAAAAAACGACTTCTGGTGTCGCTACTTTACCTTTTCGTCTGATGGTTGTTACGCCTTGGGTGGATTTTGGAACAAACTAATTTGGTGGGAGGTCAGTACGGGTAAACTACTAAAGCGAATGAGAGGCCATACCGACTCGATTACCTGCATCGCTTTCTCGCCCGATGGTCGTTATCTCTTGTCGGGATCTGATGATAAGACACTGATTCTTCGGAAAGCGAGTACCGGCAAATTGCTCAGGCGACTTGAATACCACACCGATAAGGTTACCTGCCTTGCCTTCTCGCCCGATAGTCAATATGTACTCTCCGGCTCCGATGACAAAACGGTTATTCTCTGGGACGTCAGCACAAGTAATTTGCTCAGTCGGTTGGAAGGGCATATCGATTCGGTTTATTCGGTTGCCTTCTCGCCCGACGGTCGCTTTGGCCTAAGTGCCAGCTGTAGTATGGTCAAAATCTGGAACGTCAATACCCGAATCGAAGCCGCCACACTGACCATGCTTGATGATGGCGAGTGGGTCGTTACTACGCCCGATGGGTTATTCGATGCATCGCCAGATGCTATAGATTTGTTGTACTATGTAGTAAACAACCCTGCTAACCCCGATGAGCCCTGGAAGGCAATTGAACGGGAGCAATACAAACAAAACGACTATCGACCCGGCCTGTTGCCCATGTTATTGAACAGCACTCAGGAATATACATCCACAAATTGATCGTTATGAACCGGTTTACCTCAATTGCCCTATTTTACTTTTTACTAGTAAGCTTTTACGGTCGCGCACAGAAGCCAGAGTTGGTGGTGCCGATTGGGCATACGAATCATGTCTTCTCGGTAGCCTTCTCACCCGACGGCCGCTATGCACTGTCGGGTTCTTATGACAAAAGTCTAAAGTTATGGGAAGTGAAAACGGGTCGGGAAATTCGCACTTTCACCGGGCATACGAGCCAGGTTGTCTCGGTGGCCATCTCGCCCAATAGTCGCTATGCGTTATCGGGATCGTGGGACAAATCTTTAAAACTATGGGATATAACCAGTGGCCAGGAAGTTCGCACTTTCACCGGGCACGAGGGTATTATCAGATCGGTGGCCTTCTCTCCCGATGGTCACTATGTTCTGTCAGGGTCAATGGATAAGACACTTAAGCTCTGGGATGTGAAGTCGGGTCGAAAAGTCCACACCTTCAAAGGACATACGGATCAAATCTACTCGGTGACATTCTCCTCCGATGGCAAGCATGTGTTATCAGGGTCAAGGGACAAAACCCTAAAGTTATGGAATATAGAGACGGGTCGGGAAGTTCGTACATTTACTGGGCATACGGAGTCGGTCGAATCAGTGACCTTTTCTCCCGATGGCCACTATGCGCTGTCGGGGTCACATGATAAGACGCTTAAGCTCTGGGATGTTGCGTCGGGGCAGCAACTTCGCACACTCTGGGGTCATACGAGTTTTGTCAGTTCAGTGGCTTTCTCTCCCGATGGTCACTATGCGCTGTCAGGGTCATGGGACAACACACTCAAACTCTGGGATGTTGCGTCGGGGCAACAACTTCACACCTACACCGGGCATACGGAGTCGGTCGAATCGGTGGCCTTTTCGTCCGATAGTCGCTATGCACTGTCAGGGTCACATGACAACACGCTAAAGTTATGGGATGTGCAGACGGGGCAACGAATTCGCACCTACACCGGGCATACGAGTTTAGTCGAATCGGTGGCCTTCTCGCCCGATGGTCGTTATGCGTTACTAGGTGAGGCTAAGGGTGGAGTCTACAGCCACCGGTTAAATGAGAGGGGCAACACACTCAAACTCTGGGATTTTCAGACAGGTCAGTTTCTTCGCACCTTCATCGGTCATACGGATGCCGTTCATTCTGTAGCCATCACGCCCGATGGTCACTATGCTCTATCTGGATCATATGACAACACCCTCAAGCTATGGAGTATACTAACGGGCCAGGAAGTTCGCAGCTTCAGAGGACATAAGGAGCAAGTCTATTCAGTGGCCATTTCACCCAATGGTAAGTATGCCCTGTCAGGGTCATCGGACGACTCGCTTAAAATCTGGGATATACAAACAGGTCTACAACTTCGCTCCCTTATCGGGCACACGAGTGGTGTCAGATCAGTGGCCTTCTCACCCGATGGCCGCTATGCGCTGTCGGGGTCACATGATAAGACGCTTAAGCTCTGGGATGTACAGTCGGGACAGCAGGTTCATACCTTTAAAGGGCATACAGATATGGTTATTGCGGTCGCCTTTTCACCTGATGGTAAGTATGCGCTGTCGGGGTCAGCGGACTATACACTCAAGCTCTGGGATGTGCAGTCGGGCCAGCAAGTTCACACCTTTAAAGGGCATACAGGTATGATCAAATCGGTCACCTTCTCGCCCGACAATCGTTATGTCCTATCAGGGGCAGCAGATAAAACGCTCAAGCTGTGGGATATGCAGACCAGGCAGCTGCTTCGTACTTTCAGAGGGCATGCAGATGAGGTCGAATCAGTCGCTTTCTCACCCGATAGTCGTTTTGTAACCTCTGGGTCATGGGACACCACGACCAAGCTTTGGGACATCGGCACTGGCAACGAAATAGCTACTCTGATCGCAGTTGACTATACTGATTGGGTTGTGACAACTCCCACTGGTTTATTCGATGCTTCGCCCGGAGCCATGAAACTCATGCACTACGTTGTCAACGACTCCACCGACCACGATGAACCCTGGAAAGTTATTAACCTGGATCAGCTTATACAACGCTATCATCAGCCCGGTCTGCTGCCCATTCTGATAGGCTATAAAAACGAACGGCTCCGTCAGGTGCCTCCATTTGATAACGCCACCTTACCGCCTGATATCAAACTTTCTATTCAGAACGATAAACTGGTCGTTCAGCTCAACAACCAAAAAGGGGGCATCGGTTCTGTCTCCGTTTTCATTAACGGAGCAGAGATAGTCAAGGATTTACGTAAGAATCCCAAGGAAGATAGCAACCAGGAAACGCTCTCGCTTGAGTTGCCACTGGTTTCCTTCCCAAGTCATTTTTATGCCAATGCGCCAAATAGTATTCGAGTAGTGGCGAAGAATGGTGAAGGCTGGCTTCGGAGTCGCCCTGTAGAAATTGATTATAAGCCATCCATAATTGCTCGTGGTGGTGAGCCTGAGAAAACCCCGTCTTCTACCACTCTCAAAACAGTACGCTTTCGGGCAGTGGTGGTCGGAACGTCTAACATTGGGCTTCGTTTTGCCCATTCCGATGCCGAGCAAATTGCCAACGGCCTAGAGCTGGCCGCCACAGCGTTATTCAGCCCGGCTAACGTGTCAGTTCAACTGCTTGTTACTAAGCCGGGTGGGGTTGCGCAAACCACCAAAGCCGAGATTGTGAAGGCACTGGAAGCCGCCCAGCAGACAAAGGCTGAAGATATTTTTGTATTACACATTTCTGGCCATGCCGTCAATTTTGGTGGACAGGATGGGGATTTATATTTTCTCACGGCTTTAGCCACCTCAGCCGATGTGAGCTACCTCAACGACTCCGCCATTCGTCAGCAATATGCCCTGTCGACTCAGGAACTTATTGAGTACCTCAAAAAAATACCTGCCAAGAAAAAAGTGTTGATTCTGGATGTGTGTTCGGCGGGTAAAGGTGCCGAAAAAATTCTGGCTGCCCGCGACGTACCTGGCAGTCAAATACGGGCGTTGAACGAGTTACAAGAACGGATGGGCCTATACGTATTGGCCGGTTCGGCTGCGGATGCTGTTAGTTACGAGGCTAACGTATATGGACAAGGGTTAGTTACGTATGCGCTGCTGGAAGGAATGAGGGGTGCAGCCCTACGGCATGAAGGCGAGGATGAATTTTTAGATGTAGAAAAATGGTTTACTCATGTGGAAAATCGGGTTCCTATCCTGGCTAAAGACGTTGGTGGCATTCAAAAACCTTATCATAAAAAGGGCAGCCATTTGGGAGACTCTGTTCCGGGTCAAGCCACGGAAGGTAGTTTCTCCATTGGGAAAGTCACCGAATCCGTAAAAGCCAAGATTCATATCGCCAATCCCAAGCTGATACTGCTGGTCAAAAATTTTCAGGAAGATACCCAATTCGAAGATGTACTTGATCTAAAAAGCAAGGTTGAAAGTGCGTTAAATGACCTCATAGCCGCATGGGGAAGTGATGCGCCAATACTGACAATGGACGTCAAAGCTTATCCGGGAGCCTATACCTTGAATGGTCGTTACAGGCTACAAGGCGAAGAGTTATCGGTCTCGTGTACCGTATTTCGGACTTCGGTGCTAGTAGGAGATTTTATCGTAACAGGCACTAAAAGCAAGCTGCCCGATCTGGTGCAGGCAGTGTTGACTAAAGCACAGGGACTAGTGAAGCCATAAATACCATGTCTATCGTCTGGCTATTTGAATAAATTAACCTCTCAATCTACACTCTAAGAACTGATCCATATGAACCGGTTTATCTTAATTGGCCTATTTTACTTTTTACTAGTAAGCTTTTATAGCAGCGCCCAAAAGCCGGAGTTGGTGGTGCCGATTGGACATACTAGTTATGTAGAATCTGTGGCAATTTCCCCCAATGGTAAATACGCATTGTCTGGCTCTCAAGACGAGACAGTGAAACTTTGGGAAATTAGTAGTGGAAAGCTATTGCGAACCTTTGAGGGTCATAATTGGGTCGTTACTTCTGTTGCATTCTCACCTGATGGTGCCTTGGCAATATCAGGTTCTTATGATGGCACTCTTATTTTATGGAAGGTTAGTACTGGAAAGATAATTAAAAGATTGGATAGTGGTTCAGGTTGCGTGTACTCGGTTGCTTTTTCACCCAATGGTCAATTGATACTATCTGCAACTGGAATGGGTGAAGTAGTCGTTTGGGAGACTAAAACTGGTAAGTTGATTCGCCGATTAAAAGAGCATACTGATTATGTTACTTCGGTAGCTTTTTCTGCAGATGGTCGCTTAGCTATGTCTAGCTCTCTTGACGATACTATTATTATTTGGGACACCAATTCATGGAAAATACTGCATCGTTTGGATGGTAATCATCCTCGGTCAGGAATCCTTGATGCTGCTTTTTCACCAGATGGTCGGTACGTTTTATATGAGTCAGATAATCGTATGGATATAAATCTTTTTGATGTTCAATCTGGAAAGATAATAAAACGATTGATAGGCCACAATATCTGGATTCAGGCTATAAAATTCTCTCCAGATGGACGGTATGCATTGTCGAGCGATTGGAATGGAACACTTATTCTTTGGGATATCAGATCTGGAATGATAGTACGACATTTTGAAGGTCATATCAGAGGATTTGAAGATTATAAGAATAGTATTAACGAAGTCGCCTTTTCGCCTGATGGCCGCTATGCCTTATCCGGTTCTAATCACCGAAGTCTTATTCTTTGGAATATTACTTCAGGGAAACCAGTTAAGCAATTTATTAGTCATACAACTATAATTGCCCGTATGACCTTTTCTCCCGATGGTAATTACGTCCTGACAGGGCAAAGTGATGGTGTGGTTAATTTATGGCAACTTAATAAAGGAAGGTTAGTAAGGAAGTTTAAGGGGCATGATGGTTGGATCGATGCTATAGAATTTTCTGCTGATGGTCGATTTATTCTGTCTTCTGATCAGAATAACCGGATTATTTTCTGGGAGGCAAGTACAGGAAAACAACTAAAGCATTTTACTATTAATAATAGGGTAGATGCAATTGCTTTATCGCCTGATAATCGTTTTGCTTTAGCGGGGCGAGGAAGCAAGCTCTATATATGGGAGATAAGTTCAGGTAAATTAATTCATCAATTTACTGACTTGAATGGAATAATTTCAATAGCCGTATCACTTAATGGCCGTTTTATTGTAGCAGGGTGTAATAAAAAACTTGTTCTCTTGGACTTTGATACAAAAAAACAAATCAGGCAGTTTATCGGGCATACCCATTCTATTCCTCGTGTTGCCTTTTCTGCTAACAATAATTCTATATTATCCTGGAGTTATGATAAGTTATTTATAGAATGGGATATCAATTCTGGAAATGTGTTGCGAAAATTTACGATGAGTAATCATGGATATTATCCGATTAGATTCTCTAAGGATGAGAGTTCTGCATTTTCTGCCGGAGAATATGTAGATTATTTTAATGATTCTAGTAAGCAACTTACTCTTTGGAATTTGAACACAGGTAAGGAATTAAAACGCTTCGAGGGACATAAAGCGAAAGTTAATGATGTTTTATTGGCTAATAAGGATTTTCTTTTTTCCTGTTCACAAGACAACACGACAAAAATCTGGAATGCAAGTACTGGCAAAGAGATTGCAACATTAATGGCCATTGATTCTACCGACTGGGCTGTGACTACGCCCTCTGGCCTGTTCGATGCGTCGCCCGGCGCTATGAAACTCATGCACTATGTGGTCAATGACCCTACTGATAACGATGAGCCGTGGAAAGTGATCGAGTTGGATCAACTTAAACAGCGCTACTATCAACCTGGTCTGCTTCCCATCCTTATGGGTTACAAAAACGAACCACTCCGCCAGGTGCCTACCTTTGAAGGGGTTAATCTGCCTCCTAGTATTCAGCTTTCTCTAAAAGGCGATGAACTCACAGTCAAGCTCAACAACCGTAAGGGTGGCATTGGGCCGGTTTCTGTCTTCATTAACGGTGCCGAAGTGGTTAACGATTTACGAACGAACCCCAAGCGAGACGTTAGTCAGAATACGCTTACCCTTGCTCTGCCACTTGCCCGATTTGCCAACCGATACGATACGCTCAACACCATTCGGGTGGTATCGGTCAATGGCGAGGGCTGGCTTAGTAGCAGACCCACCGAAATATACTATCGCCCTGTCGTTCGTACACGGGGACGGGGTGGGGAGCCTGAGAAATCACCATTAGTAGCTGTTCGGAAAACAGTCCGATTGCGGGCTTTGGTCGTAGGCACATCCAATGTTGGTCTGCGCTTTGCCCATACGGATGCCCAACAGATTGCTAGTGGTCTGCAATTGGCTGCCATCGAGTTATTCAGCCCAGCTAACGTAGCGGTTCAACTGCTTGTTTCCAAGCCGGGTGGAGTTGCTCAAACCACTAAAGCCGAGATTATAAAAGCCCTGGTAGCGGCTCAACAGACTCGTCCGGAAGATATTTTCATCCTGCATCTGTCGGGTCACGCCATTAACTACGGTGGACAGGACGGTGATTTGTATTACCTCACCGCTGGGGCCACCTCAACCGATGCCAGCTACCTCAACGACCCAGCCGTTCGACAGACGTATGCGTTATCGAGTCAGGAACTTACCCGCTACCTCAACCTGATTCCGGCCCGTAAAAAAGTGCTGATTCTGGATGTGTGCTCGGCGGGTAAAGGGGCTGAAAAATTACTGCTGGCTGCCCGTGACGTACCCGCTAGTCAAATCCGGGCATTAGACCGGTTGCAGGGACGTACCGGCTTTTACGTACTGGCTGGTTCTGCGGCTGATGCATCGAGCTACGAAGCTAACGTATATGGGCAAGGGTTACTGACGTATGCCCTCTTGCAAGGAATGAGAGGAGCAGCGCTGCGTCGGGAAGGAACCGACGAGTTTGTAGATGTAGAGAAGTGGCTGGGATACGCCGTGGAACAGGTACCAGTGCTGGCGAAAGGCATTGGTGGTATTCAGCAACCATTTTACCGGGGGACTCAGAATCAGCGCAGTTTCGATGTGGGCCGGGTGACGGAGGGGGTGAAAGCGAAGATTCATATCGCCGAGCCCAAGCCCGTTTTGCTGGTCAAAAGTTTTCAGGAAGATAGTCAGCTCGATGATGTGCTGGAGTTGAAGAACAAGGTTGAAAGTGCGTTAAATGATCTCATCGCCACGCGTGGGGCCGATGCGCCTGTATTAACAATGGACGCCAAAGCTTATCCGGGTGCTTACACGCTCAGTGGACGTTACACGCTAAAGGGCGAGAAGGTGTCGGTCTTATGCAAAGTATTTCGGTCCTCGGTGCCGGTGGGGGATTTTGTGGTGACGGGTACAAAGAGCAAACTGCTCGATCTGGTGCAGTTGGTATTGACAAAAGCGCAGGGACTGGTGAAGCCGTAAGTAGATTGTCGAGTATAGTCAGATGGTAGTTAGGAGTGGTCAAGAGGTTGTTTATCAGTCTTTTGGTATTCCTGGCTGCCGCCTGACTACGTTTGACAATTCTATAGCAATACTTGATTACTTTCCCTCGCTTGGCGGTGTTACAAATTTTTTTTGGTCAGGCTGTTACTTTCTGCTCTCCGACCGGAATATCCTTTTGTAACAACCAAACATCTTGTCAAGTACCATGAAAAAACAACTCATTTTCGCCCTATTGTTTACTGCGCTTGGAAGCCCTTTGTTTGCGCAAAAAGAACCCGACACAAAACGGGAAGAAGAAACCAAAGAATCGACTCCGGTTACGCCAAAGACCCAGAAAGTAGCGGATTATGGTAGCGCAATTAATCTGGCTCGCTATGGCTACGCTAACAACTGCGCCCTCTGTCTGATTACAGCTGCCGATATGATTTACAAATTAGGTGTGACACCCTTAAATGCCGAAGCAAAAGCCAACCCGGCAGCAGGAACACCAACCGTTACCAAAACTGAAAAGCCTAATCCGACAGATCCAGCCCGACTACTGGCCGATGCCAAGCAAATGGCCAAAGGGGATGCCAACCTGCTTGCCTTGGCGAACAAAGTACGGCCCGTCCTCACACGTGGACCCGTTGGTGGACAAAGGGTAACACGTACACGGGTAGAGGCTGGATCTGTGGATGTATTTCGAATTGCATTCTATGGCCAGGAGCCTGCCGCTGTAGTGGTTCGGGGGGATGGCGATACCGATCTGGACCTGTATATCTATGACAGTAATGGCAATCTAATAGCATCGGACGATGATAGTTCTGACTACTGCGCTGTCAGTTGGACTCCCCGCTACACAGGCACGTTCATTATCCGGGTGAAGAACCGAGGAAATGTCTATAACCGATACGCCATGGCAACAAATTAGTGCAATTCTTTGGATTCTTATAGGTTATATTGGTTTGACTGTCAATCAAATAGAGTCTATGGGAATCCAAAGGTCTATTCTAGACCTGTGCTTAAGCATAGCTAGAAAGTAGTCATAAATATTTCTCTATGGCCTGTTACTTTCTCCTGCTAACAGGGAATATATGGTTGTAATCAATCACTCAACCATGAAAAATCAATTCGTTTTCTACTTCCTTCCTGCGCTTATGTTGGGAGATGAAAAGGGTGAGACAGCCCTGGCTATTCCGGTAATTAACTCCACGTCGTTGACCGGCAATTTACCAAGTACAAAACTCTGAAGTAACTAAATACTCAATACCCCATGAAAATAGTCAGTTTACTTGTATTGCTATTATGGATTACTGCGCCGATCGGCTTCGCACAAACCAGAAAGCCCGACGTGATTGTCAAAACCGACAATGTCAGAATTCAGTGCCGAATTATCGCTGTAGATGAATCTGTCATTCGGTATAGGAGACTGAGCGGAACGACCATCCTGCGTATCAATAAAACCCTGGTGAATCGAATCGTTTACGCCAATGGGAAGGTGGTTAGTATAAAACCACCCATAGAAGAACATAAGCCCATCGATAACGAGCATGAATCAATAGCAAACGTCGAGCCAACGAACAAACCTGAGCCGAAACCGAAACGAGAATCGGAATTGGATGAGATTATTCAGGACATCGAAAAAGACAAATCGATTAAAGATCGGAAAGTACGGCTACACACGATTTTGTTTGACACGGGTTCGAAAAAGGTAGATCCCCAATCGTTTGCTTATCTGGATTCGATCGCGCTTTTTCTAGTGAAAATCCCTACCGTGACGGTTGAAATAAGCGGTTATACCGACAATACCGGAAGCGTTTCTACAAATTCTCAACTTTCACAAAGCCGGGCCAACGCAGTCAGGGCGTATTTAGTCGGTACAAAGAAAATAGCGGGAAACCGTATACAGGCGATGGGTTATGGGCAGACTGCACCCCTCGCTACGAATAATACGGAGTTGGGCCGTGCGCTCAATAGACGGGTTGAGTTGAGATTACTGGGGTTGAGTAGTGAGGTTTATACAATTCAGCTCAAAAATGGTCGTCGTATTCCGGTCACGTTTGTGGTATCGAGTGTAGATAACAAGACTGTTAGCTATCGGGAGAACGCTAACGCACCCTTAGTTAGAGTCTCAGTCGACAGCGTCGAATTTATCGAATACCCAGATGGAAGTCGTCGGCTTGTTGGCTCAACAGAGTTGCTTGGTCGAAGAGAAGATGTACCACCTCCACCCGTATCTGCCAAGAAGTTTACGATTCAACTGAACGGCTTCCCCACGTATATGCTGGGAACTGAGGTCTGGACATCTCTATCGGAAGGCTATGGGCATACAATAGGCGGTGGAGGTTCGTTGCAATTCGATTATTGGCTGTCGAGGAAAATAAGTGTTGGGGCCGAGCTTGGGTATCTGGCGTGGAGCACGCAGGTCGATCTGGTCGAAAAGCGGGGTGATCCACCGTATTATACCTACTATACCAAAGCTAATCAGGCCTTTCTGATGGGCCATGTACGGGTTAAGTTGGGGAACCATGCGTACCTCATGCCGCAGGGTGGGATTAGTCAACTTAATGTTACCATCGACGCTCCCGAAAATGGTTTCGGTTTTAGTGGCACCCAAACGAACTACGGGGGTACACTGGGCTACCTGATTCCCATCGGCCGTACTATTAACCTGGATGCTGGCTTGTTTTATCAGGCTGCTATTGCGTCAACAACCCTGAAAAAGTCGTACGTCGTTGATCCCATGCAATTTGTGGGCGTTAGGCTTGGATTGGGATTTTCTCATTAATCGCTTCTAAACACATAAGGTTATGAAAATCATACAAATAGGTTTAATGGTCTGGATATCTATTCTAGCCGGATGTACAGTAAAACAGGAATCTGTTCAACCACAAACGACGTCTAATCCTGGCCCTACCGTTCCGCAGGTAGTTGATCCAACTGCGCCTATCACTGGCGAATGGACGCAGGCAAAAGGGGGAGCAGGTGGTTTTACAAACGTCGATTCGTTTAAGAACTTTCAGTATAACTTCGAAATAGAAGGCAATAATCAGCCAGTGGCTATACAGTTAACATCCGATGTCATAGATGTGCAGTATGCCTTATTTAATCCACTGGGTCAGCAAATCGACGTACAAGGTAGAGGGCGGAACGTGGGGGCCTCTAACTATACGCTCAACGCCGGTAAATACCGGATTGTGGTTATGGCTGATCGGCAGGCCGTTGGCAAGTTTTCGCTTAGCCTGATGGGTACTAAAGCAGGGGGGACTATTATCCCGTCGAATTTACTCCAATCGAATACACAGAACTGGGGCACTTTGGGTGGTGGTGGAAAAGACGTAACCTACAAAAACCACTTTTACACTTTTGAGGTAACCGAAGATAATTTTAGCATTGATGTTGAGATAGAGTCGCCAGATACGGATGTTGCCTTATATGTATATGACCAGTTGGGCCAGGCATTAAACACCTCTTATTTTGGGGATCGTTCTAAGTACGTCATACTCAAGTTAAACAAGGGTACGTATAGTGTGATGGCTGCTACTGTCATACGGGGAAGTGTTGGTAACTATAATTTACGTCTTGTTGGTAAGGCTCAGAATCTCCAGCGAGTCGAATCACAATTAACTACAGTCAAAGGCACATGGGATAGCAAAACCTCTGCTGATGTTTATTCGGTTGAGCTGACACCCAACACATCGCCTTTAGACATAGAGCTGACTTCGCCAGAAACGGTATGCCAAATTGATCTGCAAAATACCTCAAGCACTACCCTTACCTACACGGTACTCGCGAGTAATAGTAATTATCTGCTCGGCAAAAATCTGGCTAAAAATACGTACTTAGTTAAGGTATACCCTGGACGAGTCAGTGGTAAAGCGGGCACTTATACGCTCAATGTAGTCGGGAGATATAGCAACTTCAAGAAGATTTAGAGCTATACACTCAAACTCATTAACCTCCATAAATAGCCATGAAAAAATCTCTGTTGCTGATGCTGGCGATTGGGTTGGTAGTTGCTTGCCAGAAAGTACCGTTGACAGGCCGCAAGCAGTTTATCGTGATTGGTACTGATCAGCTAAATTCCTTGAGTGCGGTCGAATACAAGAAAGTAATAGATGCTAGCCAGGTGATTCGTACTGGTGCCAATTACCAGATGATTCAGCGAGTGGGCAATCGATTGCGGGTGGCAATGGAAAACTATCTCAATAGCAACAATTTCGGTAACCGAATCAAGGGTTTTCAATGGGAGTTTAACCTGATTAAAAACGCAGAGGTAGTAAACGCGACGTGTATGCCCGGTGGTAAGGTCGTGTTTTATACAGGAATTCTACCCTATACCCAGAATGAATCGGGGGTGGCGACTGTAATGGGCCATGAAATTGCCCATGCTATTGCCGCTCATGGCGCCGAGCGATTGAGTGAAGGGCTGATTGCTAGTGGACTGTTGCAAAGTGGTCAGATACTCATTAACGATTTGTCGCCCCCACAGAAGCGACAAGCGAATCTACTGTTCTTACAGGCCGCCGGAATAGCGTACCAGTACGGCATGGCGCTTCCTCATAGTCGGGTGCATGAATCCGAAGCCGATCACCTCGGTCTGATATTCATGGCGATGGCGGGCTACAATCCAGAACAGTCTGTCCTGTTCTGGCAACGAATGGCCAGAGCGAGCGCCGGTCAAAGTACCCCTGAATTTAAATCTACGCACCCATCTAATGAACGTCGGATTCGGGATTTGCAAAATGAAATGCCTGAAGCCATGAAATACTATTCAGCTTCGAATTCGAGACGATAATTACTGAGAGCTGACTTCGGCAGAAAGTGTACGCCAACTTAAAGAAGAACTAGATTTTATCACTCACTCAAAACGAATAACATCAATGAAAACATCAATCCTGTTTATGCTATTAGTCGCTGGTTTATCCATGGAAGTTTGTGGTCAGGCGACCCCGGCACGAATCCCCAATAAAAAGCAGAGTACGACTATTAAGAATAACACCGCTGGACAAACCAATAGCGGTGGATCGACAATAGGACGATCAAATCAGGAAAAACTTCCCAACAAACCTGCGCCGATCAAACCTGCACCAGAACCCCCTCACAAGCCTGTTTATCATACTGTCCCCCCCAAACCGCCAGTTAATAGGCCTGTAAGTTATGGAGCCTATCGTCGTGGAGATAACCTTTTGAATATCGGGGTTGGCTTATCATCGTACTATTATGGTAACCCGATTGGTGCTTCTTATGAAGCGGGTGTCGATAAAGACATCAGTGTAGGGGTTCAGCTGGATTATAATGCTGGAAATTATGGTAACTACTATTACAATAACTCCCGATGGCGGTATACGGCCACCTATTTTGGTGTACGCGGCTCTTATCACGTCAATCGACTCCTGAAGCTTAATACCGACAAGGTAGACCTCTATGCTGGTCTTGGTTTAGGTTATCGAAGTTTCCGTTGGAGAGACTCCAATTATGGATACGGTTATGACTATGACTATAGCAGTGGTTTAGCGCTGAACTATTACATCGGTGGTAAATACTACTTCAGCAAACAGGTTGGCGCATTTGTGGAACTGGGTTATGCGGGACTCTCTTCCTCGCGGGTTGGACTGGCCATTAAGTTTTAAGCACAAAAACATGGGACTTGGTCCTGATCGATCATGACACTTTCTAAAAAAATAATAATTGGCGTTCTGTCGCTGGCCGTTTTCTGGCACATTCTGGTAGGTATGACACATCGAATCAAATTAGCTGGTTTGTTTCTAACAAAACCATCCGACCCCGGTTATGTGTGGGAGGATGCTGCCAACACCGACCCCCGATTCTTCTGGCAAAACATAAGTGTGAAGTGGGAGACTGGAGTAAAACACCCCGAATTTGCTGTGGAAACAAGTGAAACGGAAGGTCACTGGAATCTGATGCCTGGTTATACGTTCGTGGATAAGGCTACGAGTTTGGAAACCAAGTGGCAGGCAAGTTTGCTGCATCCCGATTATATGGCCTGGTCTGACGATGTTGAGGGTATGTGGATACCTGTAACTGGTTATCGGTTTGTGTACGAGGGTGGTACGTTTGTTGATTCTGTTTGGGATCCAGGCAAACGGTACGATGATCTGAAAGTAATATCACTAACTGAAAAAGACCAGTACAGGCCATTTCCTGGCTACAAATTCATTGAACCTGGTAAGTCGCTGAAAGTGAACTGGGTACCTGGTTCTGTCAATTGGGAAAACCGGAGCCTGATAGCTGGTGCAAGTGAAGGTTCATGGAAGGTAAATGCTCAGCCTTCGTACCGCTCGTCTCGCTCAGATAACGAAGCCGCAGCCGTATTTCTGGGACGGGTACTTTATCATGCGCTATAAATTCCTAAATCCAAGTGTAACCAGATTATTAAACATTTCGTGGTTATACTTTAAGGGCAGCGATGGATACTATTTTAGCTGAGAACTATTTTCCGGACGATACACAATTGTATTGTCCTGAGTGAAATCGGAGGTTTTCGTGGACGATTTCAAATGAACGGCATACTCTATAAACTGTTTATAATTAAGGTTTTATGTGAAGCTTTAGACTGTGCCCATACCTTTTACTGGACGATTGTTGCATTAACTAGCTCTGAAATCAGTCGGTTGTGCGGGTATTTGATTCTAAAGTCTCCGATTTCTATATGAGGTCAAAAGATTATAAATAGAATCAGATCGTAAGTAATGCTGGATTAGGACTATGGTAAACGTTTTACTAAACGATGAGAAAGATTTATACCAGTTGCTGAAACGTATTTACAGTCGCCTTTTTGCTATTGAAAGTAATACCAATAAATACATTTTATTACTTGATAATGAAATTCAGAAAATAGGATTGCGTTTACTATGATTTGACAGGCAAAAGGAATGTACGTTAAACGTTTGTTCTGTTGGGCTATCTTTAGTAGGATCACCTATCTTCACATTGGCTTAGGAGAAAATCGAATATCGAACTTAAGCCAGTAGTTTATGAAGATATTATTAGTTGAAGATGAGCCCGTTTTATTACAAGCCGTGAGCATTTATCTGGAAGGGGAGGGATTTACAGTGACTACCGCCGATACGTATCCCGAGGCTGCGCAAAAAGCACATGATTATGATTACGATTGTGTCGTCGTCGATTTAATGTTGCCAGGAGGGCATGGGTTTGATCTGGTACGCGCTTTAAAACGGCGTCAATCCGCAGCGGGGATTATTGTCGTTACCGCTAAGGATGCCTTAACGGATAAACTCACTGGACTGGAGATTGGAGCCGATGATTACCTGACCAAGCCTTTTCATCTCCCTGAACTCAACGCCCGAATCCGTTCGGTGCTACGCCGGCGGCTGTTTGGGGGGCACGATCAGCTAACGATTGGGGAACTGAACCTTCAACTAACCCAACAACGAGCGTACATTCATGACATAGACCTTAAACTGACGACGAAAGAGTATGAACTGCTCTTATTTATGGTCACCAACGCTAATCGACTACTGTCTAAATCGGCCATTGCTGAACATGTCTGGGGCGATGCCATGGATGCCGCTGACTCGCATGAGTTTCTCTACACGCATGTAAAAAACCTTCGCCGGAAGATGGTTGCCGCTGGCTGCCCCGATTACATTCAGACGCGTTACGGAGTCGGCTACCTGTTTTCCGTATAAACGGTATGAGCTTATTTAATAAAACGGCCCGTTATCTTTTGCTGACGGCTCTAGTCATCGCCTTGATTGGGTCGGTGGGGTTTTATACACTCATTCACCGAAAAATTCGCCACGAGGTAGATGAGATCTTATTTAGCCAGGTTGAACAGGCCAAAAACCGACTTCAGCATCAGTCTTCTGTAGGGCTTACCGATGGCGACGATAATCCGCACATTGAAGCCATTAACCAGCCGATCCGGTCTCAGTTTAGCGATGTGACGACGCTGGATTCCATAGACCAAAAAGGTCAGATTCCCGTACGGCAGTACCAAACATCCGTTGCCGTTCGGGGACAACAGTATTTAATAAGGGTTCGTCAACCCTATGATGAATTCAATGAATTAGCCCGGGACCTATCGATCTGGGTCATCATCGGCTTTTTGGCGTTAATGACCTTATCCGTTCTAGTTGGGCTTGGTTTATCAAGCCGGTTATGGCGGCCTTTTTACGCAACGATCGCAGAGCTTGGCCAGTTTAGACTGGACCAGCCGGTTAGACCTCAATTCCCAGAGGCTCAGGTTCGGGAGTTCGATTTACTGAGCCGGTCGCTGGGGGAGTTAACCCGGAAATTACGGCAGCAATTTTCTTTGCAAAAGCAGTTTACGGAAAATGCTTCCCACGAACTGCAAACCCCCTTAGCCATCGCGTCAGCCGAGCTGGATTTCCTACTCCAATCGCGACACCTGACCGAAGATGATCATAATCATCTCCAACGGGCGACCGATGCCCTTAGTCGACTCAGTCAGCTAAATCGCTCTCTTTTGCTCCTTACCCAGGTTGAAAATGACCAATTTTCGACCGATGAAGTAGTTAATTTAAGTGAGCTCCTAATGCAGTATACGCATGATTTTGACCCGTTTTTCGAGCACAAAAAGTTGGCCTTAACGCGAGATATCCAACCAGATGTTCGAATCCGGGTGAATCGGCAACTTATTGGTGTTCTTCTGACCAACCTCCTGAAAAATACAACTCGTCATAGTCAGTCGGGGGGGCGTGTCTCAATTTCGCTAACAGCCCGTTCGCTTTCGATTCGTAATTCGGGTAATCCGCTTCCGTTTGCAGAAAGTCAGTTGTTCAGCCGGTTTGTGAAAGATCCGGCCCGTCCTGATTCAATAGGGCTGGGTCTAGCCCTAGTCAAGCAGATTTGTGATCGATATAACTTACCCTTAACCTATCAGTATGACTTAGCTGAGAAGGAGCATTCCTTCCAGATTGAATTTCCCAAAACATCAGCCGATAACTTCAAATTTGCTTCATAATTCATTCCGATACTTGCCCGTAAATCAAGTCGCTGATGAAACAACTTATTCTTTTAGGCTGGTTGCTGGTAACGGCAGCCACGGTCTTTGGCCAATCTGCCCGAATCGTAAGGGTGCAGGATAGTACCACTCGTGAACCCATTATTGGCGCAACCATTCGCACGCCATCCAATGTAAAACCACTCGTAGGTACCGTCACCGATGCGAAAGGCATAGCCACCATGCCCAGTACTCCCGCTAGTGTTACAGCGCTGACTGTGAGCGCCGTTGGCTATGAAACGGAGTCATTCCCGCTCAACTCAGGTAGTGACACACTGGTTTTTTACCTTCATAGCCAGGATGAATCACTGGAGGAAGTGACCGTTACCTCGACCCGAACCAACTCCCGTATTGAGGATTTACCCATTAAGGTAGAGGTACTGGGACAGGAGGATATGGACGAAGAGAGTGCCGTCGTGCCGGGTAATGTCAGCAGTATTTTAGGCGATATTTCCATTATCCATGTGCAGCGCACCTCGGCCGTTAATGGGAACCAGGCCATTCGCATGCAGGGACTTGATCCAAAATACACCCAGATTTTGCGGGACGGATTACCACTTTACGAAGGATTTTCGGGCAACTTGGGTGTTCTGCAGATTCCACCGCTGGATTTAAAGCAAATTGAGGTCGTAAAGGGTTCTGTGTCTACGCTTTATGGAGGAGGTGCGATTGGGGGCATGATTAATATCGTCTCAAAATCACCTACCTCGGAAACGCCTGAATTTACGGCCTTGCTAAACCGATCCAATCTGAAAGAAACAAACCTAAATGCTTACTATTCCCAACGCTATGGCAAAACCGGCTTGACGCTCTTTACCGGCTATACTAATCAACAAGCTGTCGATGTGACGAATGATGGGTTTACGGATAGCCCTGGAATTAAGCAATTTAATTTTCACCCCAAGTTTTTCTGGAATCCTACCGACCATACGAAGCTGGATATTGGATACGCGTTTACCACCGAAAACCGGACAGGTGGTTATCTACCCGCTCTGGAAGGTACTCAGCCCAATGCCTATAAAAACGTAACCGATCTACAGCGTCACACGGTCGATTTCAACGCCAGCCACAACACATCAGAGACCAATGCACTCACGTTCAAAGGGGCAGTCAGTACCTTCCATCGGCAGAATACGGATTATCAGAAACTGTCCGATGGTCGGCAATCGTCGGTTTATCTGGAAGCCAATGATTTAGCCCGCTTTGGGAAACACCAACTGATCGTAGGAGCTAACCTAATTGTGGAAGCGTTTCGAAAAAATCCGGATAGCACCCGGCTTGTCGACTATACCTATAATACAATCGGTGGCTTTGTGCAGGACGACTGGCAGGTCGGTGAGAAAGTCGCCCTGCAGGCTGGGCTTCGTTTTGATCACCACAATACGTTCGGCAGTTTTTTGCTGCCTCGACTATCGGTAAAGCTCAAACCATCCGATCCCTGGACGGTACGGCTAAGTGTGGGAACCGGCTATAAAACCCCCAATCTGTTCGTCAACCAGACTCCTGGAGCGTTAAACGTCAGTTTGATCTTCCCGCGACTGCTGCCGATTGATGTAACGACCGTCAAAGCAGAACGATCGGTAGGGACTAACATCGACATTGCCTACTCGAAAACCTTTGAAAGTGGATTTTCGGTGCAGGTCGATCAAGCCCTTTATTACACCTACGTGAATTCACCCGTGGTGTCAGCTTTTTCCAGTTTGTCGAGTAACCTGGGCGCCTATACCCAACTGATTAATGCGCCTTACAACCTGTACAGTCTAGGGACGGATACCTACGTTCGGCTGGAATACAAAGACTACGAACTTTATTTCGGCTATAACCATACGCTCGCCCGGCGCGATGGCCCAACCGATAATACGTACTTGCCGCTGGCTCCACAGGACAAGTTTTCCACTACGCTGGCCTGGGAAAATGAACACTTTCGGTTTGGTATTGAGAGCAGTTATGTTGGGACGCAATACCTATACGACAACCAGAAAGTAGCGAATTACTGGTTCTTTGCGGCAGCGGCTGAATACCACTACAATGATCACTGGCGGCTGGTCCTCAATGGAGAGAATATCTTCAACGTAAAACAGGCCAATTACGAAACGGTAGTACTAGGCACCAATCCGACAGTGCAACCCACCTTCCGACCGGTTTGGGCACCCTTGGAAGGGAGGATTGTGAATCTGGCATTAAAATTCACGCTATGACCTAGATGCGCATAGAGCTTAATCTTTATGCGCGTTTTTTATGATTTTACCATTGTAGGGAAGTGCTACAGAAGTAGATCAACGGATCAGGACAGAAATAACACGGTCTGCCCTGATACGTTGTTTACATTCAATTCCTCAACTATGGAAGTTTCATTTAGTACTATGAATGACGATCAAAAGCAGTGGGTCATTAACCTTGATGACGACGATGATGACCGATTTTTATTCCAAAGGGCGTTCCAGGCACATAGCGCAAATTACTTACTTCAGTCCTTTGGGAATGCGGAAGACCTCTTTCAACTGCTGGATGAATCGTTAACTTTACCCGCTTTGTTAGTACTCGATCTGAATATGCCTTTAATCGATGGCTTTGGGGTACTTAAACGGCTTCGAATGCATCCCACCTTCTGCCACATACCGATTGTCCTATTAACCACGTCAGATACAGAAACCGATCGAGAGCGAGCTTATCAATTAGGGGCGAATGATTTCCTGACAAAACCTCACACGCTTGATCAATTAACCCGGCTTGTAAATCGTTTGGTGTAGAAATGGCTAGTGGATACGTAGATTAACTATTGATTAGGAAGGCTAGATGTCAAACTTTTCCAGCTTTCCCTTTCGGTAGACATAGACTTCGTAGGAATGAGTGTCGATTCCAAATACTTCTTCCAAAATAACTTTATCCGCTCCCTGACTGAGTTCTTTGGCTTTATGCTGCTTTTCAACGGGGAGCTCATCGAACGGAATACTGTGCTCGAACTCAAAGCCTTCGTCATACTCAAACTCGAGTGAAAACAATCTATTCCGCCATTGGAGCTGTGTGCTCATACCACTGGATAAAGGAGAATAATCGACAGCTATTGGCGTTTTTGTGACGACCTGTCCAGCGGCCTCTGTAAATAAACTTAAACCAGAAACCACCATAGCAGCATAGCCAACCCGGCGGAAGAGTCCTTCACTCAGACGGGGCAGTAGCCATTTCATGCCGTACGAAGAAAGCATGGCAGCCAGGGCAATGATGGCTCCCAGCATGAGGGACTGCCTCGTTAATAACCCAAATGAAGCGTATAAGGCAAGTTTAACCAGGTGCAGCATAACTTCATTAGCCGCTCGAGTGGCCACAATTTCTTCTTTGGCCATGCCATAGCGTAAATAAAACCGATTGAACAACAAACCGACGGCACCCGTCAGCCCGGAAACAAAACCCGCGGCTAAGCCAATCAGGGCAAGGTATCCTTTGGGTAAGGGGTGAACTTCCTCCAGTTCTTTAGTCGACCGAAAAATTAAGGGGAGATTGGCCATCAAAAATAAGCCCATCAACAACTCCAAGTAGAGGGGATTAATGTAGGTAAGCAACTTGGCACCAATCCAGACGGCGGGTAGGGCAGGAGGGACAAACCAGATAACCACATCCCAGCGAATACGCATCCAGAAGGCGATGATTCTGGAAACCGAACTGGAAACAGTACCGATGGAAAGCGCAGCCGGAACTTGAGCACTTGGCAATAGAGAACCCAATACAGGTAGTAATAAAAGACCAGCCCCACCCCCGCAAACGGCACTGAGAGAGAACGCTAGAAGCGCACAACTAAACAAAAGCAATCCAGAGAAAACCATAACACAACTACTTAATTCGTGATCAATGTTCTGGATGACTAGTTACGTGGGTAGTAGGAGTTCGTTGCCATTCGGTTAGCACAATGCCGACAATGAGCCAGCAGGCGCCCAGCAGATAACCGCCCAGTACATCGCTCAAATAATGAACACCCAGATAAATTCGGCTGAAGCCAACCACCAAAATCAGACTAACCGCACTGAATCCCACCAGCCAACGGTTCCGAATTCGCTTACGGCCCCGAACCAGCCAGTAGCCTAGTAATCCATAGAGCGTCATGGCCGTGGCAGAATGCCCACTGGGGAAAGAATAACCTGTTTCAGTATAATAGCCAACTTCAACGGGGCGCTCCCGAATGAAAGTTCGCTTCCCAACTTGTACAAACAAGCTAACGCATACCATCAAGACCCAAAGGATGAGAATGTTACGACTTTTTTTCTGGCGATATAAAACGAATGACCCGAGGAGTGTTAGACTAATCGTTACGTAAGGGGAACCCAACCAGGTCAATGCATAAAACAATTGACTGATTGGCTTACTCCGCTCCTGAAAGAGCCACTGCGTGAATCCATGATCAACCTGAACCATCGGCTCAGAGTTGACCAGATTTTCGGCGATCTCAGAGAGAACCATAACGTTGACGAGCAGCAACCCAATGAGTACCGTGAGCGGTAAGCCCCGAAAGTGATCCGTTGACAAACGTTCGGCTAGCCAGCGAACCAAGGTTGGATACTGCGTGCTTAATCGGCTAAACCGCTGATGGATGAGATGCTGGAGTCGTTGAGTCGTCATAGAATCGATTAGCCGCTGAGTGAGCTACTATGACGACAAACTAACGACATCATTCTGAAGAAACTTTGAAGCCGGATTGGTCAGGCTATTAATTACCGCCGTAATCGCAGGTATGGTCGCGCCAGACGGAGTGCGGATGTACTGTACCGGGAATATCGCGACTGCCTTGTCCCGAATACTCAATCCAGACACCCGGCCCGTCGATGCGTACGTAATCACCTGCCTGGTTCATGGTGCCGCTGCCCGAATAAGCAATGTACGTGTTATCTAATTCGGCGGTGTATCTGGCCAGTACCGGAGCGGCTGTTTGGCTGTCCAGATCGTTTACGTATAAGGCAATGGCAGCCAGAACCCGTTTTTTCTGAGTAGTATTCAACTCGCTCACCTTCAGCCCCTGCTTGGTTGCGGGAAATTGCCCATCCCGATCAGGGCCTAGCAGGATGTCCCGGAACATACCTGACAACTTAGCCGTCGCTTGTTGAGAACTGCTCAGACCACTCAACAAGTCAGCAAAAGCCTGACGCTCCTGTTCCATCGGCTGGTAGGTGTGGCCATTGATGGTGACGGGAGCAATGGGTTCGACACCCCGGAAGGAAGGCGTCAAGCCCGTTGGCTTACCTCCGCTATAGGTGTTGGCAAACGCAAAGTGGTGACCGCCGAACTGCAACTCCCACAAGCCTGTAGTACTGGGTGTGCCCAAAAAGGCCAGGTAGTAATTACCTGCGTTAAAGGTACTGGTCTTGCCAATCAGATTACCCAAATACTCGTCAGCGGCTAAGTTGCCTTCCAGTTCGTTGAATCCCTCATTGGGGATGTCCTGAGCCATAGCCGCAGCCATCAGGGCTTTAGCGGCCTTAAGCTGGTTGGCATTGAGCGAACCGAGTCGGATACCTACTCGTCGTGGGCGTTCAGCAAATTCGGGAAAATTCGACCATTTGACAGCCTCAGCTTTTGAGTAAGGTCGCTGTAGAACAGTGAGTTGCTCGGCGGAGAGTGTAGCCTTAAAGGCATCGGCCAGACAGATTAATTTAGCCAGCCCTTTTTCGGAGGAACAGTCGGTGATTCTGCGAACGGATAATGAATTGACTGGATGGCTTACCAGAGATGTAGTTACCTGATGGTCAATGACTAGTATGGCCGATAGCAGACACAATCCGAAACCATATATTAAGGATGAATATTTCATAGCTTTCGTCTTGATCGTTTTTATTTTCCTAGCCAAACCTTAAAGTCAGTGATTCGGTCACCACTAACGAATACGTCCTGCCGGGAAGTGGGTTGTAAATCCAGTTTCAGTTTGCTGCCAGAGTAGGTATGAATGCCCTGAATGGCATCGTGTGCAACGAGAAATGCCCTGTTGACCCGAAAAAAGCGTTGCGGATCGACCAGTGTGGCCAGTTTTTCCAGACTGTATTCAATCGAAATGGGCCGGCCTTTGTGCGTTTGCAACCAGGTCGCCTTTTCATCGTACATAAAATAGGCAATCTGATCGGTTGTAATACTCTGAATCCGAGTACCGATCGTTACCATGAATCGGTCTTTATATGTTGTTGTCGGCTTTCGCAATAACTGAACCAGCGCATCGACATTGGCCGAAGCGGTCGATCGATCCGCTTGGTTAATCCGTTTAAATTTAGTCAACGCAGCGACCAATTCATCGGCGTCGATGGGCTTGAGCAAATAGTCGATGCTGTTGGCTTTGAACGCCTGGAGGGTGTATTGATCGTAGGCGGTCGTAAAAATAATGGGAAGCGCCAACTGAGTTTCTTCAATAATCCGAAACGCATTATCATCTTCCAGGTGAATATCCATGAACACTAAATCAGGCTGACTATTGCCTTGATGCTCGTTAAACCACTGAATGGATTTGGTCACCGACGGAATTCGGGCGATGACCTGAATGGACGGATCATACTCGGCCAGCATTTTTTCCAGCCGCCGAACGCTGAGCGATTCATCTTCTATTAGGACAACGTTCATGAGAGTAGCGGGATTTTAACGACAAAATGACCATCCTGTTCCGTAGCTTCAACGGGTTTGTCAGTCAACAACTTGTATCGATTTTTAATGTTTTGTAGCCCTAGCCCTGTCGATGTTTGGGGAGAGGGACGCAGTTGAATGGGATTCGAGACAATCAGATAATCTCCGTCGACATAAATCGAAACTGTTAGTGGACGCTCCGAAGACATCTGATTATGCTTCACCACATTTTCCAGCAGAATCTGGAGCGTTAACGGGGCAATCGAGTGTTCATTGGCCTGGTCAGCCGTCACTGACTGAATCACCTGGAGTTTTTCGTCGAAGCGAATATTCAACAGAAAGGTATACGCTTCCAGAAACTCCAGTTCTGTCTTCAGGAGCACCTTCTCGGTTTCGGGGTGTTCCAATACGTATCGGAAGGCTTTGGATAACCGGGCGATGAACTGGACGGATAACTTTTGGTCAATCTCCACCAGCGACGATAAAATATTGAGACTATTGAAAAGGAAGTGTGGATTAACCTGATTTTTGAGCGCTAACATCTGCGCCTGGGCGGCTTCGCGTTTAAGTTGTTCGCTGTTCACCCGCAACTCCTGAAGTTGCTGATAACCTCTCCGGTTAGCGGCCAGATAAAACGCCGACAGTAAGGTAATCACCACCAAGCCATTATTCACTTTGTCCCGTCGTTGTCGGTCTCCACCCCGCCGGAATCCCGCTCGTCTAAACTCTGGATGTTCCCGGGTCGGGGGCTTAGCAGGTGGGCCAACCAGTTCCGCATCGTCACGATTCAGGGCATGATCCAGCGTTCGCCAGAGCGCACCAAACCCAATGTTGAAAACGACAGCCAGCAACCCGGCCACTACCAATGTTGCGATTTGGGCGGGCAGCTTGAATTCGACTAAAAAACCAGTTCGCAATTGCCCCACAAACCGCTGTTCGATCCATTCGGTTACGCTCAGCCAAAAGGTAAAACAAAGGACGGTAATCACCAGCTCGATTAGCCAGATGAGCCAACTCTTCTGAATAATACCCCAATCGAAATAGTCAATGCTCACGTATAGGCGGATAGGCCAGTAAATAGCAAAGACACTGAGGGCCAGTCGAATTTTTTGATTGAGTGATAGAAATCCGGGATTAGACGAATCCATATGCGATGAAAAAGTCATACTAATGCCTGAAAGTAAGCAAGTTGTCGTAACTAATAAGTCGATGGCTAATGCGCGGTCACCGACTTATTAGTCAGGGTATTGACCTAGAGTTATGACCGAGGCCGACCACCTGAAGCTGACTGTTGTTGGTTGTCGCCACCGCCCCCTTCGCCCCCTTTCACGTCGTCGTTCTCGATAGACTTCTTCTTTTTGGAGTCGACAAACTTCATTTTACCAAGTTTATAGGTGAAGGTCAACCGAACACCGGCATTGTAAAAGCTATTGACACTCGACTGGCTCAGGATGGACGAATTCGATTCAGAGCGAACCACAAAGGGGTGATTCAGAAAGTTCTCGGCGACCAGGCCAATGCTACCTTTTTTCTGAGCGATGTCTTTTTTGAAGCCGATATTATAGAAGGCGAACGAACCTTGATAGCCCTGTAATTGAATGCGTCGACCCATCATGCCACCGCCACCCTGAAGCCCCCAGCCATTCCCCATCGTGTAGGTACCAAACAGTCGACCGCCCAACACCCAGCCGGAATTTGACGCCGAATAAATGGGGTTGGCGTTGTTGTTGGTCAAGTTCACATGCATCAGATCGAAGCCTCCGTTAAGCTGTAATTTAGTCGACAGGTTGATGTTGCCAAACAAGTTTAGCCCATAGGTATCCTCATAGCCTACATTCTGAAAAGTGGTACGAATAGCCGTTTGGGCGACATTGTTAACGACTACCGTGGCCGTATCGCGTATGCTGGTGATTTCGTTGGCCGTACGACGGGCAAACAGGGCTGCGGTCAGATAAACCGATTTAATCGGCATCGATAGACTCAATTCAACGTTATCCGTCAACTCAGGCGATAGATACGGGTTACCCTGACTAATGTTGGTAGGGTTGGACGTGTTGAGATTGGGGTTGAGAAACTGGATACCTGGGCGTTGAATCCGGCGGTTATAGGCCAGTTTCAGCATTTTGTTGCCTGCCAACGCTTTCGAGATATTGATACTGGGCACCAGATTGCCATAGTTGGAGAGCGAAATGGGCGTACCTGTCTCCGCCGACCCGAACCGGGCGTTAAGCATCGTATATTCATAGCGGGCTCCTGCTTTGAGCGTGTATTTTTTGGGTAGAGCCGCTGTAAACGAAGCATACATGCCCAGAATGTCCTGTTGATAAAACAGCGAGTTGTTCAATCGGGTATTGTCTACTGTGTAATCGCCCGTTGCGCCTTGGGCGACGTAGTACGTGTAATCGCTATTTACCTGACGGATGATTCCTTTCCCCCCGAACTCCAGCAGTTGTTTCTGCCCGATAGGCGTCTGATAATCAATCTGTAGCGTAGACTCCTGATTATTGCTTGGGTTATCGTTGCGTTGCCGGGAAAGGATGGTTTGTAAGTCCGTTGAACTGAGTAGGTCAGCCGTAAAATTATTTTGCCGGTCGTTGCGGCTATACAGCCCAAGAATGCTCAGCTCCTGTTGGGGTTTGTATGTTTTGGTATACGTTACGTTAGCATCTATCGTACCGTTAATATCTTTTGTCGTCACATCACGGGCATTCAGGAGTGGAGTACTGACTCCGGGAAGATAGGTGGTTGTCAAAAGTCCATTTTGGGTCACATTTCCATTTCGAGCTCCGTACCGCACGCTGGCCGTTAGCGATGTATTTTTATCGATATCGTAATCCCAGCCCAACTGGTAATTACCAAACAGACGCTGACTGAGCGTTTGCGCATCCTGAATAGTGACCTGATTGCCACTAGCTGTTTTCGTTGTCTGAGTATTTTCAAATTCACCCTTCACGTTGTATTCGGCCCGGCCAAAACCACTGAGTGAAAAACCCATTTTACCCGTACGGTAGTTAGCATTCAGGCCGAGGTTCGATCCCCGGTTACCGATCCCGCTGTTTACGTCAAGCGTCAGGCCCTGTAAGGTCGTCTTCTTAGTCACGATGTTGATAATTCCGCCCGACCCTTCGGCATCATATTTGGCTGAGGGACTGGTAATCACTTCCACACTCTTGATCATATCTGCTGGAATCTGTTTCAACGCATCGGCTATGCTGGCCGCCACAATGGTACTCGGTTTGTTATTGATCAGCACCTGAATGTTACTGCTCCCTCGTAGAGTTAGATTACCGTCCAGGTCAACGGTGAGCATCGGTACTTTTCGCATCACATCGGCGGCATCGCCCCCTTTGGTCGTCAGATCTTTTTCAGCATTGTAGACCAGACGATCGACCTTTTCTTCATACATAGCCGCCTGACCGGTTACTGTTGCTTCGGCCAGCGTTTTGACGTCTGGTGGTAGATTGATAACCCCCACGTTACTATCAGAGCCTTTCACAATGGTGATGGGGGCTGAGGTACGGGTTTTGTAGCCGATGAAGGAGTACTGAAGTTTGTAAGTGCCGGGTGCCAGTTTCGTGAGCGAGAAACGACCTTTATCGTCGGCTGTGGTGCCATCAATGGGCTTGTTGGTCTGGGTGTTAATCAGCGCAATAGTTGCGTATTCGACCGGTTTATTGGTTGTCGAGTCCATGAGGATACCAGCAATTTTGCCGTTCCCTTTAGGCTTATCGTCGGTATCGGTGCCTGGAATAAACGTTGTCTCTTTTTTCTGACCGAAACCATCCTGTCCACCCGGCCCACCGGGTCTACCGCCCGGTCCACCCGGACCAAATTGAGCAAAAGTCGTACTGGTAATTAGAACTAGAAGTATAAGGAGTGTAGTTTTCATAGCCTTTTCTGTCGTAGCGGATTATTTTTACGACAAGCCAAAATTGTTCGGCAAAATCAGCGACTGAAAATGAAACCTCCTGAATGCCTGATTTTGTGAGGCAGATCGGGCGTTTTGCGGGGCAGGGAATTACGCAAACAGCTTCTTAAAAGGCATGATCGCAGATTAAAACATTTTAATGTAATTAATAGAAGGAGAAGTTGAACGGAGTCAGGAACGGTTTCAATTCTGTGAAAACTTCAGATTTGCTTCAAGATTGACCAGGACTTTTAGGGTCATTATGAAGCCAGTAGTCCGCCTTATTTACTTCTCTACGTTGCTCGTCTGGGCTACGCCAATCCTTGCTCAACAGGCAACGCCAAACCCAAGTAACCGTCTGACAGGTAAAGTTCTGGACGCTACAACCAATAAGGCTTTACCCTTTGCTTCGGTTGCAATTTTCAAACAACTAAATGGAAAAGACAGCCTACTGACGGGGAGCCAAACCGACGAACAAGGCGTATTTACCATTACCAACATACCCATGGGGGCCTTCAGCGCGCGGGTTACGTTTGTAGGCTATCAGACGCTGGATCAGGCGATTCGAATTACGCAGGTTCAGACGGATATGGGTACCCTCGCCTTGAAACCCGATGCTAGTACGCTTAACGAGGTAAAGGTAACCGGGGAGAAAAGCGCCGTGAACATGACGATGGAAAAGCGGACGTTTAACGTGGCTAAAAACCTGACAACCATTGGTGGAACGGCTGAAAACGTACTGAAAAACGTACCCTCCATTACGCTCGACGAGAGTGGTAATCCTAGCCTGCGGAACATGGCGACCACCATTTACGTCAATGGGAAGCCAACACAGTTGACGCTAGCCCAGATTCCGGCCAATCAGATTGAATCGGTCGAAGTCATTTCGAATCCCTCAGCCCGCTACGATGCCTCTACTACGGGCGGTATTGTTAATCTGGTGCTAAAGAAAAATCGGTTGCCGGGTTATAACGGACTGATTAGTGCAGGCATTGGCAATAACTCACGATTCGATGGTACGCTGAATCTGGACTGGCGCCGAGGCAAGTGGAATCTGACCAGTTTTTATTCGATCAACGCAACCAAGAATCCAGTGACGGGGTATGTCTACCGAACGAATCGAAAAGCGGATGGTAGTCCAGCCAATTATTTTAATCAGAATACCAACATCAGCCTCAACAATACGTTCCAAAGTGGCCGAATTGCTGCCGATTATACCCCGAACAAACAGAACACGGTCTCACTAGCTGCAACACTCGTTGGGGGAGCTTTCAACACGGTTAGCTCGCAACCCTATGATTACCGGGACCTAAATCAGCAGGTTACCAGTTCAGGGAATCGGTTGACTGTACCTCAGAATGGCTTTAGAAATCTAGGGGTGGAGTTTGACTGGAAGCATCAGTTTGCCCGAAAAGGCCAGGAATTGAGTCTGGTTACGTCCTACAGCCGGAATCACCTGTCCAACGCGGCTGACTGGTATACTACGTCCTTAAACGCTAACGGAACCTCCCAAACGGACTTTCCCGAAACCGATAAAATCACAGGGCGTACCAACGGGTATCAACTCATCGCTCAGTTGGACTATACCCACCCGCTGGGCGATTCAGCCAAGCTGGAAATGGGTGTTCGGAGCTATAGCTACATCCGAGATCAGCAGTATTTCTTCAATAAGCTAGCCAACGATACACAACTCTATCAGTTAATACCCAGCTATTCACAGGACGCCCGAATTGCCGAAGCCACCAATGCCATCTATGTACTTTATACCCGTCAGTTTCGCCGGAATATTAACCTACAAGCAGGCTTGCGATTGGAGCAATCCAGTCTACACGGTAAATCCCGGCTCGATACAACGACCTTTGGCTATGATTACCCATCTAAAACAGGGCAGAACTGGTTTCAGTCCTTCTTCCCATCCTTTGCGCTCTCTAAAAAGCTGAACGAAACGTCGGAGATTGGTCTGAGCCTGAGCCGTAAGATAGCCCGGCCTAATTTCCGTCATTTGTTTATTGGCATTCAGGCCAATGATCGTCAGAATATTACGATTGGTAATCCGGCTGTGCGGCCCGAGTTTGTCAATACCGCTGAGGTTAATTACACCAAAACCTGGGGGGCTGTTGACTGGCTGGCTACTGCCTATTATATCTACGAAGATCACACAATCAAACCATTCACCCAGCCTTTAGCCACTGATTCGTCGGTGCTGGTGACGACCTTTATTAACGTGAAAGCCGATATCCGCTATGGGTTCGATAACACCCTGAAAGTCAACATCGGCCCGAACCTGAGCGCAGTGGCCAACCTGAATGTGTTCAACGTGATTCTGCAATCGGTCGATTTGCGAAACCAACTCGTTTCCTATAATGCTAAACTAAACTTAACGTACCGGTTCCCGGCGGCTATTTCAGCGCAATTGACAGGAACGAACGATGGGAAAGCACCGTCCTTACAGGGCTATCGGGAGGCCGTCCGGGGAGTTGATTTTGCCCTTCGAAAAGGCTTCTGGCAAAACCGGGCCAGTGTGACCTTTACCATCAACGATATGTTCAATTCGCGTCGCTTTGTCAACATCTATGATCAGCCAGGGGCGTATCAGGTATCAATGAATCGCCGGGAAGTCCGGTTTTATAAACTGTCTATTCAATTACCACTGGGTAGTGATACGATTAAACGGAATCAACGAAAAATGGAGCGTCCCGACGTGGACTTTAGCAACTAGTCAATCCCATCATATCGTAGCCATGACCGCTAGGTTTGCTCAAAAGCAGCCGACCGGTTATGGTTTTTGTTATACTAAAAACTAATATTAATAATTTGTAAAGATCTTATTATCAAATAATTAATTTAAAATATTGAGTCGCGATATCTTAGAAATAGGCTATAAGTTTGCCAGCGAAAAGGATCGAAAACTGTTCCCTTTTCATTCGACAACCTATGGTTTCTTTAATCAAAATAATTACGATTGCGGCCTGTCTTGTAGGCACTACTCAGGTACAGGTGAATGCACAAGCTACGCCTACGTATGCCTTTATTGAGAAAATCAGTCTACCTACGGGCGATGGCAAATGGGATTACCTCAAGATGGATGGCGAACGGGAACGACTATTTGTTTCCCACTTCGACCGGGTACACGTTATCGATTTAAATACGAACAAACAGATTGGTGAGATCACGGGCTTGAAAGGCGTTCATGGTATCGGCCTGGCGAAAGACCTGGCGAAAGGTTATATCACGAACGGTACCGATAATACCATCACGGTTTTCGATTATAATACCTTTAAAGTCCTGCAAACCATAACCGTTACGGGCAAGAAAGCTGATGCCGTCATGTATGATAAGGGTACCAAACGGATTTTTGTCTTTAACAATGGCAGTGGGGATGCCGTTGCCATCGATGCGCTAACCGACAAAGTGGTTGGAACCGTAACTATGGGAGGTGCGCCGGAATTTGCAGTGGCCAATGAGAAAGGAAGTATTTTTAATAACAATGAAGACACTAACGAGATTTTTGAAATTGATGCCAAGTCGCTCAAAGTAAAAAATAAGTACGCTGTTGCGCCTAATGGTGGTGTACCGACCGGGATTGCCTATGATGCCAGTACAAACCGCTTGTTTTCGGTTTGCCGTAAGCCGCAGTCCCTGGTGGTGATGGATGCGTCGAGCGGTAAAATCGTTCAGTCTTTACCCATTGGTGGTGGTGTGGATGCGGTCGTTTACGAGAAGGATTTGAAACTTATCATGACCTCAAATGGAGAAGGTAACGTAACGATTATCCATCAGGATTCACCAGATAAATATTCTGTTGTACAGACGCTAACAACAAAACCCGGCCTTAAGACAATGGTACACCGGGGAACGACGCACCGGATATACCTAAGTGGAGCCGATTATCAGGCGGATGGAAAAACACCCGCACCAGGTACCTTCGGCGTATATGTTTATGGCCCCAGTACGAAGCAGTAAGTAGTCGACTCATCCATTTCCTAACGTCTCATGTTGTCTTTTACCTATAAAGCCTTGTTTAGGGCTTGTCTGGCCACGCTTTGCCCATTACTTATTCAGGCTCAGTCGGTCAAGTCAACGATTCCTCGTGTTTTATCGGGACTCAGCTATAGCGAAACGGGCCAGTTGGTGCTGACCCGAAATGGTCAGAAACTGGCTGACCTGGACAAAAAAGATACCTATACATTGACGCAGATGGTAGGTAATCCAGTTGGTAATGAAACCGGCATTCAACTGGATTTCAATAAACCAGGTTTTTCGGGAACGGTGGCGTATGGCCCCTACAATGACAAAGCGGACTATCCCGCGATTGCATTTCTACCCCGTACGGTACCCATTCAGGACGGAAAAGCCTTGTTGGACATCAAAAATTCGGTTAAAGCCGTCAACGATTTCTTTAAGCTAAGCGATAAAGGGGAGGGTATTCTTGGTTACCGGGTGCTTGATAATACAGGACGAATCATCTACGAAGGCCGGGTTGCATTCACCGGGAAGGGCCCTTACTCGGTCGTACCGACAGTCATTGAAGGGCCATTTATAAACAACTTAACCTCGACTGGCTGTGTCATTTCGTACGAAACACAAGTGCCAGTAAAGACGAGACTGTCTGTCGGTAATCAGCTCATTAGCGACTCACAGGCGACCACTCACCACGAGCTTGCTGTCAATGGTCTTCAAGCTGGAACGGAATACGTATATAGGATTACGTTAGAAGCCCGAACCGAGCAGCATCGTTTCCAGACAGCACCGGCGCCAGGCAGTCGTAAGCCCTTTACGTTTGCGTTTGCCTGCGCTAACCGGGCGACATCGGGTGGGGGAGAGCGTGATTTTGGTGGCACGAATTACCAGTCGTCGCGGGCGATCATGGCAGCCGCTGTATTGAATGGGGCCGCCTTTATGCAAGCCACGGGCGATCTGACGACCGGCGGTAATCCAAGTGAAGAGGGTCACCTAATGGAGTACACGAACTGGAAACGGGCGCTGGAACCCTTCTGGCACAAAATCCCCGTCTACACCGGCATGGGTGATCACGAGGTGAATTACCTGACGTTTTCACCGGATCCAGCGACGAAGAAAAATCCCAAGATCGACCGGTACCCATATCAAACCGAATCCGGAGAGGCTTCGTTTGCCCGGGCCTTTGTGCATCCGTTCAACGGGCCTGCCAGTGAAGACGGGGCGAGTTATGACCCGGACAGCAAGCAGGTTGACTTCCCAACCTATCAGGAAAATGTGTATTACTACACCTACGATAATGTGGGGATGATCGTGCTGAACACCGAGTACTGGAAATCGCATTATCCAGGTGTCGACGGATCGCCGGAAGGCTACATCATGGACCAGCAGTTCAAGTGGTTAACCGAAACCATGCAGAAACTGGAAAAAGACCCTGCGATCGATCACATTTTTGTCAATGTCCACAGTGCGGTATTTCCCAACGGCGACCATGCCAATGGAGCCATGTGGTACGAAGGCAAAAACGACGAACGACCCAACGTAGCCGGAACGCCGGTTAAAACGGGTATTCTGGAACGCCGGGATCAGCTGCTGGATCTGTGCGTCAATAAGAGCAAAAAGTTTCTGGCCTTCCTGTCGGGGGATGAACACAACTTCGCTTTCCTGAGGGTCACGCCCGATACGCCGATGTATCCAGAAAATTATGCACTATCTAAGTTGAAACTAAGTCGTTCATTTTATCACATCAACAATGGTGGGGGAGGTTCGGCTCCTTATGCGATGCTGGCAACGCCCTGGATGAACCAATTTCAGTATTTTACCGAGCCGCCGGTGCTGGCGTTGATTTCGGTGAATGGCCCGACTGTTAATTTAAAAGCATTCAATGCCGAAACGTTTGGGAGCATTTGCCGTAATGTAAAACTGCGGTGAACCCATTTTTAATAACCCATTCTATTCTGATGAAACAAGTACGATTTTCTTTGCTGCTGGCTGGTTGCTTCCTACTCGCATTGGGTTCCGTTGCCCAAACGCAACAGGCCCCATTCAGTTTTGTCGCTTTCGGTGATATGCCCTATAACCTTCCTGAAGACTATGGGCGCTTCGAGAATCTGATTCGGGATGTGAACAAACAGAATCAGGTGTTCAATGTGCATGTCGGTGATATTAAGTCGAGTGAGAATGATTGTTCCGATGCGTATTATCAAAAAATTCACGGCTATTTCAATCAGTTCGATAAGCCGCTGATTTATACCCCCGGTGACAATGAGTGGACCGATTGCAATAAACATACGCCAGGCAAATATGACATCGACGAGCGGCTAGCCACCATCCGAAAACTATTTTTCGATGGCAAGAACAGCCTGGGTAAAACCAAGCTTGCTTTTACGTCCCAGTCGAAAGATCCAGCGTTTGCCAAATACGTGGAGAATAACCGCTGGCAGTATGGTAATGTCCAGTTCGGAACGGTGCATATTGTGGGTACCAACAACAACTTCTATCCAGATCCGAAGGGCAATAATGCCGAGTTCTATGATCGCAATAAGGCGAATCTAGTTTGGCTCGACGAAGTGTTCGACCAGGCAAAAGCCAGCAATGCCATCGCTGTAGTACTGTTTACTCAGGCTGATATGTACAATTCGGCCAAAGATGCTAAAGAAGCAAATGCGTTCACGAGCCTAAAAGAAAAACTTCAGACTCGAACTGAGGATTTCAAAAAGCCAGTGCTTCTGGTTAACGGGGATTCGCATGTGTTTCTGGTGGACAAACCAATCTACGTGAAAGGCGGCAAGAAGAAGGCGATGGATAGTTTCACGCGGCTGCAACTCTTCGGCGAGGATAACATCCACGCCGTCAAGGTAACGATCAATCCGGCCACGCCAGGGCTGTTTCAGATTGAGCCACTCATGATAAAGGGGAATTAATAACTAGTAACGATTTGACGCCAAAGCAATGAAATTCACTTTATACGTATTACTACTACTTGGCTCATTCGCGGTGCAGGCAGGAGCGCTGAAAGGTTCCGTGATGGATGCACGCACGGGTGAACCACTTATCGGTGCAACGGTAAGTTTGGCCAATACCAAATACGGCGGTACGGTTGGACTGGATGGTAACTACCACATAAAAGACGTTCCTGCCGGGACCTATACCTGTCTGGTGCAGTACGTGAGTTACCAGAAAACAGAGAAAACGATTGTCATTACGAGCGGAGTAGTTGTTCAGAACTTTTCCCTGGCGGAAAGTAGTCGTGATCTGGCCGAGGTGGTAGTCACTGCATCCGGCGACCGCGAGAGTGATAACAACGTTCGGAAGACCGAACAAAAAGCCGATAATGTCTTAAATATCATTGGCGCCAAAGCGATTTCGCTTCTGCCCGACGTTACGGTGGCGAATGTGTTGCAGCGCGTATCAGGGGTATCAGTCGTGCGAAACGCGACGGGTGATGGGCAATTTGCCATCATCCGGGGCATGGATCGCCGGTATAATTATACATTGGTTAATGGGATCAAAATCCCCAGCCCAGACAACAAAAACCGATTCGTGCCGATGGATATTTTCCCGGCCGATTTGCTCGAACGCCTGGAGGTAGTAAAAGCGCTCACGCCCAATATGGAAGGCGATGCCATTGGCGGTTCGATGAACATGATTATGCGCTCGGCACCTGATTACCTGGTGGTGAATGCCACCGTATCAGGCGGGTATAGCCAGTTGTTTAGTAACCGACCCTTTTCGGGATTCAGTACGGCTGATATTAATTTTCGCTCGCCCTCCGAAGTAGCCGGGAGCAATCGGTATGCGGCTAAACCGAGCGATTTCTCCACGCGAATAGCCCAGTATCAGGATGTGCCATTACCTGTTAATGGGTTAATGAGTTTGTCAATTGGCAACAGAGTATTGAATAAACGATTGGGATTTCTGGTCGGAGGTTCTTATCAACACACCTACCGGGGCAGTCAGTCGTCGTTTTTACGACTGTATGGCCAACCCTCGCCCGATCCTGTTCCCAATACGCCTATTTTCGAATTCGTCGAGCAGCGTACGTATTCCAACGAACAGGCCCGGACGGGCGTCAACCTTAAACTCGACTATGATCTAAGTCGAAATGGAAGTTCGTCGGCCAATAAGCTAAGCTTGTACGGACTGTTTATGCAGCTCGATGACAAACAGCACCGCACCGTGCTGGGGAATCAACTGGTGCAAATTGGCGACGTGACCACCACCGATCGCTCAGTATTCCGGCGCCAGAACATCTACAACGTTACGCTTCAGGGCGATCATGCACTCATTCCCAAACTAAAGCTGAATTGGTCAGCAGTGTATTCATTAGCGAAAAGTCAGACGCCGAGCTGGACCGATCTTTCGGTGACCAGCCGCACGAGTCAGGGCGCGGATGGCAAGTCTACGTCGACGCTGTATATCAACGACATGAGCTATATCTGGACGCGCAACAACGACCGTGATATAGCTGGTTATGTGAATCTAACGTATACGCTATTTCCAACGTTCGATCTGTCAGTTGGGGGTATGTATCGGGATAAAGCTCGGGATAACTATTATAACGATTACCAGTTAGCGACGGTGTTACCAGGTGGTGATCGACAAGTATTTACAAGCGTTGATAAAGCCATTTTCTCATTCCGGCCCGAATCGTACGCGTATCCAGATAGTACCAATGCCAACAACTATACAGCGAAGGAACAGGTAACAGCTGGGTACATACAGGGCAAGTTTTCACGAGATAACTGGCAGGTAGTCGGTGGCGTTCGGGTCGAAAACACCAATCAATCCTACGTGTCGCAGCTGCCGGTTACCGCAACTGGGAAAACGGGAAATATCAGCTATTTGGATCTATTACCTAGCCTGCATTTGAAATATCAGTTATCGGCCCGTGAAAACCTGCGCTTGTCCTACTTCCGGGGTATCAGCCGACCAGGTTACTTTGAGATTGTACCGGCTTCGTTCCCCGGCGATTTTTTCACTGAGACGGGTAATTTTAATCTCAAGCATACAGTAGCCGATAATATCGATCTGCGTTACGAACTCTTTCCGAGGGGCAATGAACAGGTTCTTCTGGGAGCGTTTGTTAAAAATATCCAGAATCCTATTGAATATGGGTTCAGCCAGTTAGCCCAGAACAATATCGTTTACCAGCCGATCAACTACGGTACGGCCATTAATTACGGAGCAGAGCTGGTGTTTGCTAAATATTTTAGCAACTGGGGTATATCCGGTAATTACACCTATACCAAGTCGAGCATCACAACCACCAAGCGGGTATATGGCCGCGATGCCAATGGGAGTACAGTAGTAACCGATGTTGAGCAAACCCGGCCACTTCAGGGGCAGTCGGATCATATTGCGAACCTGTCGCTGATGTATAAAAATCAGCAAATTGGCTTCGATGCGCAATTGGCCTGGGTCTATACGGGCAAGCGAATCAATATTGTATCGGCTTATAAAGACCTAGACTACTGGCAGCGGGGTACCTCGCAGGTGGATTTCTCAGCGGAAAAACGCTTCCACGGTGGTCGGCTGAGCGTGTTTACCAAGCTCGCCAATCTGCTCAATAACCCTATCATCGTCGATATCCTGCGCCCTAATACCCTAACTGGTTACCCCGATCAGGATCGAAGCGACCGGATTACCGTACAGAAAGACGTGTTTCAACAGTCGTACCTGATTGGACTACGCTACAAACGATAATAAACGATCAATCAATTAGTAAGTTAAAATTCAAACCGAATGAAACGTCAGATTCAACTCGGCTGGTTAGCCATTGCGATGATTGCCAGCTTAACGTCCGGCTTGCTTAGTTGTAGCAAGTCCGAAAATGTACAGGTATCGGCTCCTCTGTATCAGGTTGGGCAGGCCGTTAGTACCAAAACGCCATTAACGGGATCGATTAAAGGAACCTTGAAAGCCGATTCGACTTATAACGTAACGGGCGACGTGTTTATCAACGAAGGCGATACGCTGTTGATCCAGCCAGGTGCTAAAGTCCTGTTTGATGGCAAAGGGGCTTGGTGTTTTGTGGTGAAAGGGTCGCTGCTTTCGCTAGGTACGCAGGATAAACCCATTTACTTTACCGTACCAAGTTCAGTAGCCGTCAAGAACGAAACGGTAGGCTCTGATCCTACGGCCGACCCAGCCTATAAAGGTTTCTGGGGTGGTATTGCCGGCGAAACCACGTTTAAAAATATCATCATCAAGTGGACACACCTCGATTTTGGGGGTGGTAAACTGGGTACGTCGCCCGTATCCTTCCTCGCCAACGGCGCCAATGCGTATACGCTAACGTCGAAAAACTCGGATGGTATTGTCGTGCTGGAAGACTCCTGGGTATATGGGTCGATTGACGATCCCATGCGCCCATTCGGAGGTAAGTACAACGTCATGCGAAATACGTTCGAGAAGTGCGGCTTTACTGGGGGCGAAGCCTGGAATGTAAAGGGTGGTACGGTTGGTAACTTTGCCTACAACCTGATCATTGGCATGGCGACCAACGGCCCCAAAGCCTCGAATGATGGCCAGGCTACCAACCAGCCTCAAACGAATATTTTGATGTATAACAACACGATGATTGCCAACGGTTACCGCCGGTCGGCGGATGGTCGTGGGGGTTCGATCAACTTCGAAAACGGCGCGAAAGGTGGCTATTACAACAACCTGATGGTCGATTGTAAATATGGCCCACGGGTGGTCGGTGCCACAGCCAGTTACGCAGGAAATGCACTGGTCATCGCTGACACAGCCAACATCAAGTATGGCTACAACTACAACTACGTCGATTCACTGAAAATGGCGAATCAGATCTATCCAACGGGCTTCTATACCAAGCCGCAGACGACCGATATTCCAGCCCCATCCTCGTTTTTGCCTGCTGGCTATAAACCAGGGGCTGTGTATGACGGATCGGCGGTCGTTCAGAAAAACAATCCGATGTTCGTCAACTTCCCGCTGCCGTATGTAGCGACGAAAAAAATTGCCGATGCTAGCTTTGTCGGTACCTGGAACTTCCGATTGCAGTCCACATCGCCCGCGCTTGGCAAAGGAACGACAAGCTTTAGCCCGTTGACTGTCGTGCCCGTTAGCGAACGGTATGGCTCCACCGAGATCACGCCACCAAGCACCGATGTTGGTGCCTATCCGAGCAACGGAAAGGGAAATCTTCATTAAGTATCACGAAAATTTATACCAAGATGCCCGGCGGTGAAAAGAGATAGCCTACTCATGCGGTGAATCTCATTTTCCGCAGGGCATCTTGGAATAAAACTATTCCCTCCTAATAAACTAGCCATTAATGAAAGAAAACATTATACTTCTGTTGTTACTAGGTCAGTTTTTAGTCGCACAGGCCTGTTCGGCGCAAGACAATAAAATGGACGACCCGTTTATTGCCCGGCCCTATCTTCAGATTGGACGTACGCCCTCGCCGGAAAGCCTTCAGCTGCTCTGGCACGCCCCCGACACAGGTATGGACTGGACGGTTGAGTATCAACCTAACGCAAACGGCCCGTGGAAGAAAACGGGAACACCTACTTCCGTTCGTGTGGCCGTGGCTGGCATTGAACCGCACCGGGTTTTTCAAACGGCTTTGACCGGTCTAACGCCGGGCAGTAAATTCAATTACCGGGTGCTGAAAGCTGGAAAGGTTGTGTTTACGGCTGAAGGACAGGCCTCGAAAAAGGCCGATCAGTCGTACCGATTTGTTGCGTTTGCCGATATTGGTGCCGAAACGCCCGCTCAGAAAAAACTAGCCTCTCGTGCCTATCTGGCAAAACCGGATTTCGTGGTCGTTCCGGGTGATATCGTCTATGAACGGGGACTGATTTCGGAGTATCGTTCCCGTTTCTGGCCCATCTACAACGCCAATCAGGTCGATACGGCGGGAGCGCCTTTATTGCGGTCGGTGCCGATGATTGTAGCCCCCGGTAATCACGACACGGATACCCGCGATCTGGATAAATACCCCGATGCATTGGCGTATTACTATTATTGGAATCAGCCGTTAAACGGCATAACCGGCACGGAAGGTGGCCCCTTGGTTCCCACGATGACGGCTTCGGCGGATAACCGAAAAGCCTTTACTGATGCCGCTGGTGAGGCTTATTTGAAAATGTCGAATTACTCCTTCGATTACGGGAATGCCCATTGGACGGTGATTGACTCAAACCCCTACGTTGATTTTACCGACAAATCTTTACAAGATTGGATTGCGGCTGATTTGGCCAGTGCTAAAGAGGCTACCTGGCGGTTCGTGATGTTCCACCATCCGGGTTTCAACTCAGCCAGGGAGCATTACGAGCAGCAACATACACGGCTTTTATCGCCCATTTTTGAAGCGGGCAAAGTCGATGTGGTATTTACAGGACATGTGCATAACTACCAACGCTCGTTTCCGTTGACATTTGTCCCTGACAAAAAGGGGGTGCTCTTAGTGTCCAATATGGGCGCTAAACTGGCTCGTGGCCGGGTGGTCAACGGCCAGTGGACGCTCGACAAATCCTTCGATGGAAAAACGAACACTTCTCCCAAAGGCATCATATATCTGGTAACGGGTGCTGGTGGGCAAACACTCTATAACCCTGAGCAGAACAACGATCCTGACTCGTGGCAGCGGTTTACCGACAAGTTTTTTTCGAATGTCCATTCCCTTACCGTTGCTGACGTAGATGGCAAGACCCTGACAATTCGCCAGATTGATGTGAATGGCAAGGAACTCGACTCATTTAAAGTGACCAAGTAGCTTTATATCGATAAAAGCAAAATGTGCACGGGTGCCTTGATGGTATGAACAGCCACTGGGCCACCCGTTTTTCATGAGCGCACCCCACCCACAGTTGATTGTAGACGTATGGATAAATACATAAGTGAATCTCACTCGCCGTATTGAGAACGCGGATTTATCCAGTACGAATACAACCAAACTGATAGCGCATGCGGGTTTTATTTGTTGTCCAGGGAGAAGGTCGAGGTCATCTTACACAGGCTATTTCGCTGGCGCAATTGCTTCAGCAGGCTGGGCATCAGCTTGTAGGAGCCTGGGTCAACGTAGCGGACGGGCGACCAGTTCCCGCGTTTTTTCGGGAACAGTTCAAGGGGCCTATTACAGCCGTTGCCGGACCTTTATTGGTGTACAACCCTCAAACCAACGCGCTTGATTTAAAAAATACACTGCGTGGTATCCTTGGTAATTTGGGTTGTTACCAGCGAAGCCTGATTTACCTACGCGACGCAATTGAGGAACAACAGCCCGATGTCGTCGTTAATTTTTTCGAGTTGCTGGGCGGGCTAACGTTTGGTATCTACCGACCGAACGTGCCTATGGTTTGCGTGGGCCATCAATGTATGGCTTTTCATCCGGTTTTCCCTTTTCCATTGGGTCAGTGGCTGGACCGGTTACTTTTTAAAGCACTAATTCGCCTGAACGCCTGGGGGGCGACCGAACGTTGGGGACTCTCGTTTGACGAACTGCCCGATAAGCCCGGTCAACGGTTGCGAGTGATGCCGCCCCTGCTTCGGCAGGAATTAACCGTTCGCCACCGGGTCAGCAAGGCCGATTCCGAACCCTTTGTGCTGGCGTATACGACACAGCCCGGTTTGCAAACCGAAGTACTGAAAGCCAATCAACAGCGTCCTGATATACCCATCCGCTATTTTCATCCCCAAACCAAGGTGGTTGAAAAGCGGTCGGATACGTTAGAATTCAGACCCATCGACGGCAGGCAGTATCTCGATGCCATGCAACATTGCCGGGCGGTAATGACAACAGCTGGTTTTGAATCCGTTTGCGAAGCACTTTATCTGGGTAAGCCCGTACTGATGATGCCACAACCCGCTCATTATGAACAGGCTTGTAATGCACTCGACGGTCAGCGGGTAGGAGCCGGGATTGCGGATTGTACGTTTGATCTGGACCGGCTCATGGACTATACAGATACCTATGATGAACGACGAAGCGAGCAATTTCGGAAATGGTATGCCCAGGGGCAGCGTTTGTTTCTAACGGCACTCCAGCGAGTTACCGACCAATCAAAAAAAGGCGTTGGCGCGCAAACGATTTTATCCCGTTTCATCAAGTTAAACTCGGACACAACGTTCTGAATCGGTAGTTGAGTTTATACGTTTTTCTGTTCGGCCCATGACCAATTCGCTACCGATTCGTTCGTCTCTATTGTTGATTCTATTGGTGTGTGGAGCATACTCAGGCCTTGCTCAGGAAGCGAGTATGCCTGATCAGACGCCCGAATTCAGCAATCAGCGCGATATCCTGTATTACGTCCAACGACTCTTTCCTAAGCTCCAGTTTAAAAATCAGGATTCAGTTGCAATGCCTGTGGGAAAAGTCTTTGCCTGGATATTACCCAGCATTGGCTACGAACCACAAACCCGGTTAGCAGCTTATCTTGGAGGGAATCTGGCGTACCGGGCTACTGATGCGAACGTATCGTCAATTTATCCGATTCTGGCCTACACGCAGAACAAGCAACTTATTTTTCATACAGCTTCTAACCTATGGTTTCCTCGTAATCGGCTCAACCTGACGGGCGATTTGCGCGTCATGCATTATCCGCAACTAACCTACGGCTTGGGTGGATTCACAAACCTACAGAACTCTCGATTAATTGACTACAATTATGTTCGGTTTTACCAGACGGTCAGCCGATTAGTTGCACCTAATCTGTATGTGGGTGGTGGCTATAGCCTGGATTATCACTGGGCTATTCGGCCTGGGGAAGCTACGGGCGATCCGGTGCCAATCGGAGAGTATATGTTAGATGGTACAACTAAGACCGTGTCGTCGGGTCTGACAATCAATCTCTTGTATGATAGCCGTACCAACATGCTGAACCCGAAAGCTGGTTTTTTTGCGAACGTTCAACTTCGTACCAACTTCCAGTTGTTAGGCAGCGACACGAATTACCAGTCGTTGCTTGTCGATGTTCGGAAATACATCAACTGGCCTGTCACTACCCCGAATATTCTGGCATTCTGGAGTTATACTAACCTGACATTGCAGGGAACGCCACCTTATTTAGATTTACCCAGTACAGGTTGGGATGCCAACAGCAATGTTGCTCGAGGGTATATTCAGGGGCGATTTCGGGGTAAGAATCTGTTGTATGGTGAGGTGGAGTACCGGTTTCGCCTGATGCGCAATGGCGTGTTGGGCGGAGTTGCGTTTGCCAATGCACAGATGATTTCCGAACCCATCACAGAACAGTTCGCTAAACTGTTACCAGCGGCTGGTGCTGGGTTACGAGTGAAACTCAACAAACTCTCCGGCGTCAACTTCGCGGTTGATTATGGCATTGGGGCCGATGGTTCCCGAAGCCTCTATTTCAACATTGGTGAACTCTTCTGATTCAACACAGTCATTTCTATCCATCATACGGATCGGATTCTATTCCACTAAAAACACAAATGATACAACAAAACACCCTGTCGTGGCTCTGTCTGATAGGCGCTGCAATTTGCCAGATGAGTTGGACGTATTCCTTAAAATTTATCCAAATCACCGCACTCAAAACACTGTGCTGGTCGAGTTTCTACCAGCTTTCTGAAGGCTGGCTTATTTTAGGTCCTTGGCTTAGCTACATTGTTTTTGGCGCAGTTAATTCGGTTTTATTGTCCGTAGCAATGCGTACCATCCCTACAGCAACGGCCTTCGCGGTCTGGATGGCCCTGTCGCTGGTATTCATTAAGATTGGAGACATCGTCCTTCTCAAAACTAGTTGGTCATTTGCGGAGTTGTTTTCAATCGGAGGATTACCGTGGGAATTATCAGTCTAAAAGTGTTTTCGACGGGCGTTTAGGCGGTCAATTTATAGTGACTAACGATGACTCATTCGTGCTTTTGGTTCAGTCAATCCCAATATAGGTTCACCCATCGGAATAGACTTTCGTTCAATAAGCAAGCGGGCTACTTTTGTCAGACGACGACGCCAAACTAGCAACCCTACGCCTACTTTATGAACCCAAACCAAATTGCTAAACCCATCGCCTTATTGTCTACCGGCCTGTTGGCAGGTACTTTTTTCTATGCCACCGTCAACGTTTTGCCGACCTTCTGGGAGGTTCCTACGCCAATTCATTTAGCGTTTCGCACGGCCTTGATGCGTCATAACGCGCTCACTATGCAACTATCGATGGGTATCGCTATTGGTATGTCAATCTGGTTTTCCTGGACGGTTAGACATTCGCGCTTAAGCCGATCATTCGCGTTGTTGGCAGTGTGCTTGGGCCTGTCGACGCTGCTAATCACTCGACTTGGTAATGTACCGATCAACCTGGTTATTAAAACCTGGAATCTATCCACTCCACCGGCTAATTGGCTGGACATTATGGCTCGGTGGGATCGATTCCATACCTACCGGACGATCAGCGCAATAGGGGGCTTTGTCTGCCTGATTCTGGCGGATACCTTAAGCCACAACAAATTGTCGAGTATACCTTCGGATATTCGTTAACTTAGTCAGAAGCCAAGTGCTTTATAATCGATATAACTGGTTTAGCGGCTTTTTCCAATGGTCAATCACACATCTCTTACATCCGTGCCACTGTCTCCGCCCATATCGGAAAAGAGTCAGCTGCTCGACATGTTTTCTGATCCGGTTCGGGGAATTGCTTTTTCGCTCGTCTTTCTCCTGCTGACAGTGTACGGAATGAGTGCGATTCTGTATCTAACCCAGATGCTAATCAGAGTCGGTTCACTCTATGATGATACAGACTTAATTCGGGTGCTCAGTAGCTTACTTAGCGCCGGAATGGCTTTGGGTATTTTAGCTGCTTTTGTCCAGATTGAAAACCAACTGCCAACGAATGCCATCAAGTACCTAGTCCTGTTTGGACTTACCTGCCTGCTTACCTTAGGTGTTCAGAAACTGATGTGGGTATATGCCTTCAAACATCTCTTGCATCACCCAAGCCCAGCGCATTTCCAACAGAATGTAGTTTACCTGTTTTCACCCGCCATTGCGGTCTGCCTTTACTTTTATTCCTGGCAGCGGGCAAATTCGGCCAGCCGGATCATTCGTCGACAGGAATATGAACTAGCCCGTTTAGCCCAACTCAAAACGCAGGCCGAGTTAACAGCCTTACAGGCCCGAATCAATCCACATTTCCTCTATAACACGTTAAACAGTATTAGCAGTTTAGTCTATAAACAGCCTGCCAAAGCCGATGAGATGGTCGTTGAACTTAGCAAACTATTTCAGGCAGCAACCAACGCGTCGGCTCAGCTTGTAGCACCTATAACGGACGAAGTGGCTTTTGTTACTGGCTATCTGCGGATTGAGCAGTATCGATTTGGCAATCGACTCCAATATACCATTGAAGTTGACCCCGACGTAGGTCAGGTCGAAATACCCCGCTTTTTGCTTCAGCCACTCGTCGAAAACGCGGTTAAACACGGTATCAGCAACCAGCTTGGTGTTGGACAAATCCTGGTGTCGATTGGTCGGCAAGGATCGAATTTGCACATTACCGTCCGGGACAACGGGGACTCGTTCCCTTCTCAGGCAGTGAATGGGTATGGACTGATGAGTATTCACGAAACGCTTCGCCTGCTTTATGAAGGAAGGGCTAGCCTTATGCTGCAAAATGCACCTGACAAACAAGTACTTATTCAGATTCCCCTTTGAGCATGGCAACCTCATCTATTGTATTAATCGACGATGAACCATTGGCGTTAGAGCGGCTTCGTCACCTACTGGCTGACTACAGGGATAGCCTGTCGATTTGCGGGGAAGCGACCAATGGTTTTGACGGTATTACCTTAATCAAATCACTTCAACCGGCGGTTATTTTTCTGGATATTCAGATGCCCAAACTGACGGGTTTTGAGATGCTGGCTCAGCTCCCCTACAAACCTTACGTCGTATTCACTACCGCGTATGACCAGTACGCCTTACGAGCGTTTGAGGAGAATTCACTGGATTATTTATTGAAGCCTATTGATGCCACTCGCCTGGCAAAAACAGTAGCGAAAATAAGCTTATATCAACAGCCTCTTCCCTTGACGCAGCAAACCTTGCAAACCTTATTCACTCAGGCACAACCGCCTAAGCCCATTCAGGGGATGATGGTTAAAAATGGGGATACGTTACAACTGGTAGCGCTGGGCGAAATCGCTTACTTTCAGGCAGCAGGTAAATACGTCTTACTACATACGCTTGAGGGCGGTCAGCATCTGGTTGATTATGCCCTTACCGAATTGGCTGATTTACTTCCCGATCAGTTCATTCGGATCAGTCGCGCCTGTATAGTCAATACGTTCCTCATTCGGCAACTCCGAAAACGACTCAATGGCAGCTATTTACTGACCTTAGGCGATACGAAAGGGTCGATACTGGAAACCAGTACGAATGGCCGGGAAATTTTAGCTCAACTCAACTTATTGTAAACCGATGGCACTCATTCAGATGAGTAAGCGACCAGCCCTGAACTAATCAATAGGCCTTTATGGAAAATCACGGTTTCAACCGGCTGATTCAGCTGGTACAGATTCGTTTGTGCCTTGAAAAAAGGAATCTACATGCCAGGAAGCTGATAATAGGGGTATGTATCCTGTTGGGGGTAGTCCTGATTCGACTAATTGTGTCCTGCCAGAACGACGGATTGATTGCCATAGAGAATACTAGCCCGTTTTTGTCCAAACTTTCGCAATACGGCATTTTCCAAGGAAAGCCATCTAACCTGACCCCATCCGTTGGCTTCCATCTCTATGAATTATCGGCTACGCTCTTTACGGATTATGCAGAGAAGCAGCGGTTGATTAAGCTTCCCCCAGGTACTACGTTGACCTCGCAAGGGAAGGGTCTTCCTGGCTTTCCCAACGGTACGATGATTGTGAAGACATTCTATTATGACAAGGATCAACGAGATACGTCGAAAGGAAAAGTAATCATTGAAACGCGGCTCCTAATTAAAACAGAGCTAGGCTGGAACGTAGCGACCTATCTCTGGAATGATGATCAGCAAGATGCAACGCTGGTTACGAGTGGTTTCAACAAAACAGTAAACTGGATCGATGCAAGTGGAAATGCACAGATAATTTCCTACCATGTTCCCAGTAACCGGGAATGCACAACCTGCCACCAGTTAAGCGGTGAAGTCTTACCAATTGGCCCCAAATTGCGAAACCTGAATCGGCCTGTAAATCGAAATAACCAAACGATCAATCAACTTGATTTCCTGCAACAGGCCGGGGTATTGAGTTCAATTACCCCGGCTACTGTGCCGTCCTTACCCGACTATTCAAATTCGGCTTTACCCTTGTCGGAACGAGCTCGCGCGTATGCCGAAATAAATTGTACCCACTGCCACAATGCTGCGGGATACGCAGCCAGCACAAAGTTATTTTTTGGGTATGATCTTCCTTACGATCAGACGACGATTGCTAGCCACAAAGACAAGATTATCCAATTGATGGAATCGGGCACCATGCCCCGGTTGGGTACAACAGTGGTCGATCAGCCGGGATTAGCTTTACTTAAATCGTACATCAAAAGCTTACCCTAAGTGATGAACGCTATTTCATTCATGCTGACCTTCCTGATGCCAATCCTGGTGTTTGGCCAGCAACCAGCAAGCATAAAGCCAAATCGGGCATCGATTGGCATAAATGTTTCGCCTTCACTCTGCTACCGTACGATTAGTGCTACGTCCACCGATGCGTTAGTAATTGCCGACCGAAATGGACGTGAAATTTCCAAATGGGGTTATGATGCTGGCGTTACCATATCTGTTCCGATGAGTAAACGGATTGCGCTGGAATCGGGAATCTTCTATGTCTCAAGAGGCTACCAAACTCGCCCGCAGACACTGGAATGGCCCAGTACAACAACAGATATGCCTGTTTCAAGCACGACTCGTTTTACCTATAAATTTCTAAGTATTCCTGGAAAGGTAACCTATACGTTTGGGCATAGTAAACTACAGGGCTTCGTTGAGGTAGGTTTGGCAATGAATGTGTTTATCGGTCAACAGGTCAAGCTTATCGCTCGTTATGCGGATCGGCAAACCGAATCCACGAGTCGTAAAGAGGTGGGTGTTTCCCGATTCAGTTTGTTCGCCTTAGTAAGCGCCGGGATTCGATATCCGGTTTCTCCACGAATGAACGTAAAGCTTGAGCCAAACTTTCAGTATGGTGTAACGCCCCTAAGGCCTGGTTTAGCTGTTCGGGAGCATCTCTATTCTGGTGGTTTGACAATTGGATTATCAAGGCGATTTTAAGTTTCGAAGCCTGCTATCCATTTGAGAGCCAGAACGGTCGTTTACAAAATCAGAACCAGCGTACCACTAATAATCAGGGCGGCTCCTATAGCGGCTTTCCAGGTTAGGGCCTCGCCCAGAAACACAACCGAAAGGACGATGGCAATGGCAACACTCAACTTATCGACCGGTGCTACCTGCGAAACCTTACCAAGCTGTAAAGCTTTAAAATAGAATATCCAGGAGAAACCTGTTGCCAGCCCCGAACAGATCAGAAATAGCCAGTTCTGGCGGGTAAGGTTAGGCAACGTTTCGATTCCGCCCCGCCAAAACACTAATCCCCAAGCAACTAACAAAATTATAACCGTTCGGATGGCAGTCGCCAAATCACTATTAACCCCTTTGATGCCGACTTTTGCCAGAATCGCTGTCAGGGCTGCAAACAAGGCTGAGAGTAACGCATAAATCCACCACATAGTTAACTTTTTAAAGTTAAAAGAAACCCTAGAATCTGAAGCATTTTTGAAGCAAAGATCAAATGACGTCCAATGCCATCCTGGAAGTTAATTCAAATACGCTTTCAGGACAGCATTGGGCGTGGTTTAGTCAACTAAAATGCCTGACCAATCCCAAAGAATATAAGTTGGTCTTCGCGGGATCTTCCATAATCTAACGACAGGATTGTCGATTGATTCCAGGCTACTCGGAGGCCCGCTCCGTAGGAGGTTTTAATGTTCGATAGGTTTAGATCCTGCCACCGATCACGCACCGTCCCTGCATCAACGAATGGTGCTACACCAAAGCCAAATCGTTGCTTGCCCCACTTCGCTTCCGCTAACCGAACTCGTAGCTCCACGTTGGCAAACCATAAAGATCGGGCTAAAAACCGATTCGCCCGGTAACCGCGAAGTGATTGCTTCCCCCCGAGCGCATTGATGCTTCCATCTGGACTCCACTGATCCTGAAATTCAAAGAATGGGGCTTGATCGCCAAAAATGTTTCCAGCGGCAACTCGTCCGGCCAGTACGGTTCGGGAACCCCAGGGTAGTTTTTGATAATAACGCCCCTGTAGAAACAATTTATTGAAGTCGAACTGCGAACCGATATACTTGCTGGAATACTCATTGGCCAGTTCTACATAAGCCCCCCGCGTTGGATCGGGTTCAAAATCGCGCGTGTCGTAGATCAGAGCCGCCTGAATAATGGATACCCAGCCACCATTTAGGCCCGTCACCAAACCTTGCTCAAAATCGCGCCGTAACAATGACGTACCATTCGGTGCCGTGGTGTTCTGACCTGTTGCTGGATCAATGGCCTCAGCCGTCAATCCTTCAAAGGTTGCATACTTCAGGTTTTGGATCTCATAGCCACCCATCACGCGCCATTTCCCTTTGCCAATCGCATAGTCTGCTTTCAGATTGAGCATCCATTCGGTCTCCCGGAAGCGATTCGACAGCGCGTCCGTCACTTGAGCAGCTTCGCCCACACTACCGGGACGTAGCGTTTTTCGGGCCTGTTCAAATGCTTCATAGGTCGGGAAGGAATGATCGTCAGATTGAGCTGAAGGCAATCGCAGTGGCCCCAGTGTTTTTTCTGTAGACCCAAAGTATAGGTTGGCTGGATTTTGCTGGGCTTTGAAGTCAATCCGGTATCGCCAGCGACTTCCTCGGTAATACGGCACGTCCAGAGATAAAATCAGCTCCCTTGCATTAGTGGTATAATAGGCGACATTGGCCTTCAGCCGAACCAGATACGGGGTGTAGGCAAACAGAGGGTTAGTTCGCTCTCCGTTCCAATAAATATTACTCCGTACCCCAAAACCAAAGCCCGTGACCGGGTCAGACGAAAAATCGGGAATGCCCGTAATGAAGGTCCCTTCCCGCTTTTTCGCCAGATCGTCAGCGGACATACGTTTTGATTTGATAAAGGAAAGCGTGTCAGGTTCGAAGATAGGTGCTGGCTTAACTTCCTGTGAGTAAGCCACTGAAGCTGACAGAAATAGCAAATAAATAACAATAGGGCGTCTCATAACGGATGAACTGAATAAGTTATCCGGTAAAACTGAGGGGCGATTTTGTAGAAATTTTGAATTGTCAAAACAGACGGTAAATTGCTGGTAGCCGTTAGCAAAGTGGTATTGTACCGACCAATAGTGCGACTGACAGATTTCGTACACAATCGCCAGCCCTAAACCACTTCCTGATCGATCATTGGATTGTTTACTGAAGCGATGAAACAACGTACGGGCATTAAGCAATTGGCTACCCGTATTGGCTACCCACAGTTCTTGCTCCTTGAGTTTAACTTGAATCCTTCCTCCAGGCAACGTATGTCGAATAGCGTTTGCTAGCAGATTATTGATCAGCAATTCGGTCAATGTTTTGTTTCCATCGATCTCAATGTCTGGTAAAATTGAGCTAGACAGCATAAGGTTCTTACTCTCGATGGGCTCAGCGAGTTGGCCCAGCGATTGCTCAATGAGTTCACTGATCGCGATGGATTGGTGATCGTCGAATTGTCGATTTTCTATTTTAGCAAGCAGCAGTAAATTTTGATTGATACGGGAAACGCGGGTCAACATCCTGTTCATTTCTTCAATCAATTGATACTGCCGCTCCGATACCGCTTCTCTTTGGAGGAGTAAATCCAGTTTGTTTTTAAGGATCGTTAGCGGAGTTTGTAATTCATGTGATGCGTTCTCGGTAAATTCCTTTTGCGAGCGATACGTAGAAATATTTTGCCGAATTAGCCCTCGTAACGCTACGTTCAATTCTTCAAATTCCAGTGTATCCGACGGTTCAAAGGTTGGCTCGGTTTGACTACTCAGCCTAAATCGTTTTAACTCGGCCAGCGTATGCTGAAACGGTTTCCATACGTGAACAGACAGCCGTTTGTTCAACAGCAAAAAACCGATAACCAGAATCAAGAAGAAGAAAAATGTTAAGACCGCAATGGCTATCACAATCTCTTCCGATTCTTCGACGTTGGTTTCGACTACCAGACGATAAGATTGGCCATTGATTCGAATGATGCGGGCTAAACCTCTGAATCGCTTTAGTTCGTTGTTCTGAACGGCCGGATGTCGCTTACTCACCGTGTACGTACTATCGCCGTGATCGACTCCCGACGCAACTTTCTCCAGGTTTGTTCCGGGCTGGATTTTGTTCCATAGCGCAATCCCCTCGGTTAATTCGCGATCGCTGAGCGTTATCTGGTTAAGTTCATGTTCCGACCGATCCGCCAGGATAGTATTGTGTTCATCGAGTTCTTCCAGCCAAATGCTATTGACCAGATAATAATAAGCGGGAATGCTGGCGGCCAGAACCACCAACGCGTATAGGGTAAATGAGGTGAGTGTTCGAGTTAGTAGCTTTTTCATACCTCCCATTTATATCCTGTTCCATAGACTGTTTTGAGGTAATTAGTACAATTAGCTTCGGCCAGTTTTCGCTTCAGGTTTTTGATATGTGCATACACAAAGTCATGATTATCCAGCATATCGGCCAAATCGCCCGAAAGGTGTTCGGCCAATGTACTTTTCGAAATGACCCGGTTTTTATTGCTCAGAAAATAGACCAGTAGATCAAACTCTTTTTTGGTTAACAGGATGGCGGATTCGTGTATGTGTACTGTTTTTGCCAGCAGATCGATCGTCAATTCATGTTGCTGAATGCGATTGGCGTGTCCAAAGTGCTTTCGGCGGATAACGGAGTAGATCCGGGCGGCCAACTCGGCTAAATGAAATGGTTTGGTTAAATAATCATCCGCTCCAAGTTGAAGACCTTTGATTTTGTCATCGAGTGCGCCCTTCGCTGAAATAATGATGACACCGTTAAGAATTCCCTGCAGCTTTATGGACTCCAGAATGGTGATTCCATCGCCACCGGGCAACATGAGGTCGAGCAGAATGCAGTCGTAAGTATAATCGGCAATCTTTTGCATCGCTTGCCCGAATGTATTAGCAAACGAGCAACGGTAGCCTTCGTCTATCAAGTAGTCGGCAATACTATTCGCCAGATCCGGCTCGTCTTCAATGATCAGGATTTTCATCAACCCAAAATACCCAACCAATTTTGAAGAAATTTTGAAGCGACTCTGATGATGATTCTGGCTATTGCCGCCGTTCCGTTTCTATAAAATACTCAGAATAAACCCGAAGCACTATAATTTATCATATTACGGTCTAACAAAATGCTGCAAAGCTCATTTAAAAATGATGACAACGGAAAGTAGACGATAGAGCTATAGCGTAAGTTATTCGTACCGCAAAGCCCTTACTGGATTGGTGCGGGCCAATCGAATGGCGTGATAACCCGTGGTCAGAGCAGCAATGAAAAAGGCTACTCCTCCGGCCAGCATAAACTCCCCTAAGCCAATCGAAATATGGTAGGCAAAATCCTGTAACCAGCAATTCATGGCAAACCAAGCCAATGGACTCGCCAGTAGAATAGCAAGTCCGACCAGTAGTAGAAGCTCCTTTGATAGTAGGTAAATTAAACCAGGCTCCTTAGCACCCATCACTTTACGAATGCCTATTTCCTTGGTTCGCTGAGAAGTGGCTAACGAAGCCAATCCGTATAAGCCCAGACAAGCGACTAAAATCGTAAGCAGACTGAAATAAGTAAAAATTGTGACTAGCCGACGCTCCTGCTGGTACTGCTTGTCAAACGTAGCGTCCAGAAAAGCAAAATCGAAGGCATGATTCGGTACGATCTTTCGCCACTGACTTTCGATCAGGCTGATTTGATCGGGCAACTGACCGACGGATAATCGTACGAGCATTTTCTCAGGGAATTGCCCCATAGTATTCTGTAATACCATTGGCTCGATGGGCTTCTGGGGCGATTGAAAATGGAAATCCTTTACCACGCCCACTACCTTGCCGCGCCATGTTTGCTGGCCAATTGGACCTTGACTGAGGTCTTTGCCTATAGCTGCTTCTGGTTCGATCCCCCAAGCCATCTTCTTTACTAAGGCTTCGTTGACGATTACTTCATGGATAGCCTCTCCATTCTTCTGCAGACTGGACGTCGAGGTGGTGAAGTTTCGACCAGCAACTAGGGGAATGCCTAAGACGGTCAAGTAGTTTTCGTCTACGTTAATGGTGCGTTGAGGGAGGGGTAGCATTTTCCCATCCTTTTCCAAGTTGAATGCCGAGAGATTCATCTCCTGACTTGGTAGGGAGTTGGAGCCGATTAGAGTTACCCCGCGGAGATAAGCTAAACCGGAAAGGGCCTTTTTGAGTGGGATAGCCCCGTTAGCCGCGGCTTGAGGAATGTCTACCACCAGCACCTGTTCTCCTTGAAAGCCCAAATCCTTATGCTGTAGATAACGTAACTGCTTGTAGACAACCAACGTACCAATAATGATGGCGACCGAAATAGTAAACTGGAGCACCATTAGCGATTGCCCTACCTGCGCTTTCGCTGATTTTCCACTCAGACGAAGTTTACCTTTCACTGCTATTACCGGCTCAAAAGAAGCCAGATAAAAGGCCGGGTAACTACCAGCTAAAACGCCCATGATGATAAAAATCCCCACCAATAAGCCCGCCATTGGCCAATTTAATAGCGAAACGAGCGTAAAGTGCGTATCGGCTAGCTGGTTATAGATCGGTAATAGCAGGATCACCAATAACAGCGAGAGAAATATGGCTGCCCCGGTCAGCAGGAGCGATTCGCCTAGAAACTGAACCAGTAATTGGAAGCGACCCGCCCCAATCGCTTTGCGAATGCCTACTTCCCGGTTTCGCCCGGCCGATTGGGCCAAGGAAAGGTTTATGTAATTAATTGACGCAATGAGCAGTAAAAAAGCAGCGACCAGGGAGAAAATGAGTAAATAGGTCCGGTTAGCCTTTGGGGTGTCGAACAGTTTTGGTTCACCTAAATGGATGTCCCTTATATTTTCCAAAGCGAAGTCAATATGCCCTCCTCTTTTGGCAAAATCAGGCTGTATCTTTTGGGCAATCTGAGCCAGTTTTTGAGGAAATCTCTCTCCACTGACCGCTTGCTTAAACAAGACATAGGTAATGCACCAGGCTTGTTTCTCTAACTGCGTTGCCACTTGGGAAATCAACATTTGAAAGGGCATATCTGTATTTGGCGGTATATCACGAAGTACGCCGGTGATCTGATAGGTGTTTTCGCCCGATTGTAGCATCTCGCCGAGCACGCCTTTACCCGTTTGCCAGTTCGGACCAAAAAACTTCCGGGCTACACTTTCCGTAATGACCATTGATCCAGGCCGGATCAAGGCTGTCTTAGGATCACCGGCCAGCATGGGATAGGTAAAGACCTGGAAAAAGGACGGATCGAAGATAGTATATACCTGGTCAAGGCTTACCAATCGGGGTGCTTTAAGCGTTGACTTCGTCACTGACTTAAACGTCATTTTACCCAGGTTGCCTTGTAGGCGGATAATCTTTTCTACCTCGGCGTAGTCCGTCTGTACATGTTGGCCGATAAAGTTCGGTGTCCAGACGGTATGGTTTTCTTTGCCATCTACAGTCAAGCGAGTGGTTAGCCGGAAAATTCGTTTCGCGTTTTGGTGGTAATTGTCGTAGCTCAGTTCCTGCTGAACATACAGGATAATCAGGATACAGCTAGCCATACTGACCACTAATCCGAGCAGATTTATCGACGAAGACAACCTATGACGATTTAGGTTACGCCAGGCATTTCTAAAATAATTGTCGAGCATAAGAAGGCTATTAACTGAAGGGTGGCTTATGCATTTTTAGATGCAATGCCCTCACGTATTCCATAAATCGCTCCCTGTTTGACCCCACTCATGACGACCCACTTACGTATCTATCATTGACAACATCTCCATTTAATTCCAATCTTTTTTAGCAGGAATTTAGGTATGAAATCAGCCTGGAATCGTTTGTTTATAAAGCTTAGAATCAAGCATCAGAGTCAGATAAAGGGAAATGCTAACCTGGACCAAAAAGAAAAAGATGATTTATTCGCTTCTTACCGACTGGATTATGCCCAATTGGAAAATGAAGATCAACGGGGCCAGATGATCTGTCAACTAGGCCGAGACGTACTCCGTTTGGCTGAAAAACAGAAATTCAGACGTTCCCAACTGGTCCATCAACAAGGAATTGATTTAGATGGGTTGAGGAGTAGGTTGACCGTTTCGGATTAGCCTTACTTTACGTTCAATTCTGATAGTGAGAAAACACATTAAACAATTAATGACTGTAGCTATGTTCTTGATTTGGGCATGAACCCTTTTTATAGAGGTGTTTGCTACCCATGCGCATGATCGACGGGCAAGCTGGATCATTGGCATTAGTGTCAACGGGCTATTTGGGATTATTTACAGTACCTTGCCATACGACCAAAAACGGTCAAAGAGTGGTTTAAAAGATAAGCGTTTGATGATCGAAGCTTGGTTCATAGGAAATCTTAATTCGTTCGCATCTTCTCATCTTCTGCACTGCCTACTGTATTTCGTCTTCGGGCGTTAGCCTCTTTGCCAAAGCGGTATAGGAAGGAGATTCCCACTCGACGCGTATCACTTTGTCGGGTGTAGAACGCTGAAACCTGATTCAGGGCGACGGTTTGGCCATGCACCACCATCGTATAGAAGATGTCATTGACGTTTAACCGTATCATTGCCTGTCCCTGAAGCATCGTTTTCTGTATACCCACACTAATGTTATAAATCGAACTATTTTTGGATTGGGCAAAGAATTGACTACCGGGAAAAAAGCCAGTCAGTTCAGCATTCCAGGTTTTGCCCAATTTAAACTGATTGACGGTTTCTATTTCATGAAGGTTCGAAGGTTGGTCAATCGAGACGCCATCGGCTTGCCCCTGGTTTCGGATCGACAACAAAACAGCACTGAGGTTAAGCGACCACCAACGGGTGGGCGACACCGATACATTTGGGATTATACCCATGAATCGCCCTTGGGAAAAGTTTTGAAAGCGGGTAATCAGCTGGTCACCAACAACTTTCGTAACTGGCTCGATACCATCTTTATTCCAACTATAAGAGAAGGTAAGCCCCAGATACTGCTTGTAGGAATAGCGGAGTTCAATGGATTGGGCCTGGCCAGGAATTAAATTCGGATTGCCTCCGGAATAGGAATAGCGGTCCCGATAAAATAGAAATGGGTTAAGTTGCTGGTAGCCAGGCCTCCGAATTCGTTTACTATAACTCAGTACGAGCGTGTTATCACCGGCCTTGTCAAGTTTATAGGATAAATACAGCGATGGAATAGTTTCGGTGAAAAGTGGAATCCACGGTAAATGGATTGGTCAGTTGATGACCCTTCGCTTGCGTGTTCTCCAGACGCAAACCCGTTTGAATAGCCCAGCGCGACCAGTATTTTTTCAGGTTTATGTAGGCTGCATTAATGTTTTCGGTGTATTGAAAATGATTACTTTTTCTATAATCCTGCCTCAGACCATCCCCAGCTTGGTTGAACCAGTCTGACTCAGTATCAGTCGCTACAACGCTTGTTTTAAAGCCTGCGCTAAATTCAGCTTTACCAGCTAACGGGTGCGTATAATCAAGTTTGCCAGCAATAATTCGAACTGTGGAAGGAATGACAAAGGCCTGGTGCTGCAAGTTGACTAACAACCCGGAAGGCAAATAGGTGTAGATTGGTGATTGCTGGGCCGTATTAGCTTTATATTGAAGAACATCCAAATCCGCCGTCAGTTGTTTCCCCGTACTATGGAATTTATGGGACAGGTTCATATTGATCCCGGAATTGGTAAATTGGTACTGCCCATCGGTATAACCTCTGGTTACTGAGTCTGGTTGTAGCAAACTAGAATATTGACTACTGGTATAATCAAGTCGGTCTCTTCTTGGTCGTATAGAGCCTGTAATCTGGATGCCAAGGGTGGTTTTTGGCGATACAAAATAATCCATACCAATCCGACCGTTCCATCCATTGGATACATTGCTGAATTGGCTAGACTGCTGGATGGTAGATTGTAATAAACCTCTATCGGTGGAAAAGTAGCGGGTATAGGTCTCGTCGCTAAAATTTCGATCTAGATTATAGCTGTTATTAGTAAATAGATTAAATCGTTTGGTTCGGTAATTTAACAGTATGGAGTGATTTTGCCGACCGTATACACCCTGATTATAGCCTAGATTGACACTACCATTAAAACCAGCTGCTCGATTCTTTTTCAGGACAATATTAATAATCGCTCTCCCAGCGGCATCGTACCGGGCTGGGGGATTACTTATCAATTCGACTTTATCCAGTATAGCCCCCGGCAAGGATCGTAAGTACGAGGCTAGGTCCTGCGCCGACATATAGGTAGGCTTATTATCAATGAGGACCAGCACATTCCGTTTTCCATTTAAACTAATGTCATCATTTGATCCTACTATCACACCGGGACTTTTGGACAATACATCCAGCGCATGACTGCCCGCAGCGGAAAGCATCGCATCAACGTTGACAATGGTTCGATCTATTTCTTGTTCGATCAACGGCTTTTTAGCTGTAACAACAACTTCGTTTAACGTCTTTGGGGTGGAAGACCACAAGACAATGACAGGTAGCCGTAGGACAGACTGGGTTTCACTAATCGAAATAAGACCACTTTTGTAAGGATGAAAGCCAACATACGAGCAGATCAACACATAATCCCCCTGAGGCAGATTCTTAAAATCAAAAGCGCCATCGGTATCGGCAAGACTGGCTTTTTTGATAGTAGTATCCCCTTTTTCCTGTAAGATAAGAGTAGCTCCAGGAAGGGCTTTATTTTGAGCATCACGGATTAAACCACTAATTTTTCCATTGTTTATCTGGGCTTTACTGAGTAATGGGAGTATCGCCATCAGCACTAGCAATACAAAAGAATCTCGTTTCATAAGACAGACGTATTCGTGAAAAATTCTGTCCAAACGTCTATTCTCTTTCGAAGACTCTCAATTTTAGGGTACAGATAGGGGGGAAGGGGGTGTGGAATGGTCTTTTCGGTGGATAAGCCATTTCATCACCGATTACTGGTATTCCGTCCCCTAGGTAGTTGCAATGGTCACCCGAACTTTGCAGGGAATCAGATTCGTCGATCTTTGACCCATGAAAACTGTTCAGCAGATCCTTAGCGGAAACAAGCTAACCGTTCACCTGATTTTCTCGACCTCCGTTCTGGCCGGTTTGGGAATGGGGGGGTATCTGATGCATTGGCAAGGGTATCGGTTCGAGAATCTCTGGTCGACGGGGATCGATTGTTTATTTTTCCTACTCTGCATCTATACAGGGCGCTGGCTGTTTGGCCGATGGTATCTGAACGAGCAGTTAGCTCAATTCATCGGTTACGCCCTGCTATCCAGTTTGGGGATACTTGTCCTTAAATGGCTAGCGGTTCGGTACGTTTTTCATCATCCATTCGCGGAACTCTGGGAATTAGGAGTTGCCATCATGCCCTTTTTTCTGATCGGCCTCATTATGGGCATGTTACTGAAACTGATCCGGGCGACGGTTCAAAAGGAAGTACAGGAGGCTCAGATCAAAGCCGAACAAAAGCAAAGTGAATTCAACGTATTACAAGCCCAGTTAAGTCCACATTTTTTGTTCAACGTATTGAATAATCTGTACGGCATTTCGATTGAGGAACATGAGCGGGTTCCGGCTTTACTACTGAAGCTATCGAACCTCTTGCGGTACTCGGTGTACAGCGCAAAGAAGCCATTTGTACCGCTTACAGAAGAGTTGGACTATATTCAAAACTACATTGACTTTGAGCAAATTCGAATTAGTGATCGGCTCGTCTTGCAAACGAATATCGAATCAGCGATTGTGCCAACGATTAAGATTGCTCCGCTGGTATTGATTGTTTTTGTGGAAAATGCGTTTAAACACGCCAAGAACACGCTGGTGCCGCAAATTCACATAACGATCTCCTTAAAAATATCCGATAATTTTATCTGCTTTGCCGTAGGTAATTCGTATCAATCTGAAAACCAAAGTGATCAATTGCTGAACGAAGAATCAGGGGTAGGACTAGCCAATACGCTTAGGCGGCTGGACCTAGTGTATGGAACGGATTATGAGTTGAAGCAGGAGGCCGCCAATAATGTCTATACCGTTGAGCTTCGGGTAAAAATAAAATCGTAACGCCATGATCAATTGTCTGATCGTCGATGATGAGCCGGTTGCTCGAACGATCATCCGAAACTATTGTAGCCACCTACCGGAGCTGCACATCGTGGCCGAATGCGGTCAGGCGCTGGAAGCAAAAACGATTTTAGCTAACCAATCAATAGACCTGATTTTTCTGGACATTCACATGCCCGTATTAACCGGCATCAGCTTTGTCAATACGTTAAAAAATCCACCTCAGTTAATTTTCACAACGGCTTATGAAGAATATGCTGTAACGGCGTTTGAGCTAGCTGCCTGTGATTATTTACTCAAGCCCTTTTCACTGGAGCGGTTTATTATGGCAGTAGACAGAGCAAAAGAAAAGCTACAGGCAAGTCCAAAGCCGATTGACGAATCCAATTCGAAAACTCAGCAAACGTATTTTTTTATCAAGGCAGACGGCAAGATTTACCGGATAGCTTATGAGGACTGTCTATACCTCGAAGCGCAGGGCAACTACACGAAAGTAGTGACGGTCAACTCCACCTTTTTACCCAAAATGGCCTTCACCCCATTAATCACCCTATTACCTGATGAATTGTTTATCCGAGTGCATCGATCCTTCCTGATCAATAAATCGATGATCCATCACATTGACGGTAACCGGGTGTACATTCAAAACAAAGAAATCCCCATTGCCGAGACGTATCGGGATGCCTTTATAAACAAGTTGGGTTTATATTGATGCTGCTTACGGTAACTTATTAAGTAGCTTAAATAAATACGCTTTGTAGCTTTCGCCAATAGGAAGTTCAAGGGTATCAACTTCAATATCGGTGGCGGTAAAGGCAGTGATATTTTTTAGATTCACGATAAATGAGCGGTGAATTCGTAGGAAACCTTTTGCTGTTAGGTCGTTTTCCAGATCACTGATTTTGTATTTAGCGATAATCTCTTTTTCCCTCGTCTGAATTTTAATGTAATCCTTTAAACTTTCGATATAGAGGATATCGAAAGTGTTTATTTTCAGGTATTTATGAGCTGATTTTATAAAAATATAAGGTACTTCTTCTTCCGGTGATGGCGTAGTAAGTTGACTGGTTGACCTAAAATAACGTTCGATGGCTTTAAGGAATCGATCGAACGTTATGGGCTTTAGTAAATAGTCAATAATGTCTAACTCATAGCCTTCCAGGGCATATTCGCGGTAAGCAGTCGTCAGTATCGTTTTAGGAGGATGACGCAAGGTCTTCAGAAAATCAACGCCACTGATGGCTGGTAACCGAATATCCAGAAACATCAGATCAATTGTTTTCCGGTTTAAGAGATCAAGTGCCATAACGGCATTGGAACAGGTCCCCACCACTTCCATTAAATCCAGTTGGCTTACGTGTTTTTGGAGCAGCGTTAACGCAAGGGGCTCGTCATCGACTAGCAGACACCGTATCTTTTTCATGGCTAAGCGTGTGCGTGTGTTGATCGATCTGTAAAGTAACCCCAAACATCGTATTGGTTTGCTTGATGCGCAACTGATAAGCGTTTCCGTAGAGTAGCTCTAATTGTTGGTTTAAGTTAGCCAAACCAATTTTTGCTCTTTCTTGATCCGAACTAGTAACCTGGTTTGGTGCCACAGAATTAACCGCGCTAAAAAGGAGCAAACCAGTAGCCACATGTAAATCAAGCGTAATTACCGGGTTTCCCAGATCATTGCTGGCACCGTGCTTAAACGCATTTTCGACAATGGTTAATAGAACTAGGGGAGCTATATCTATGGATTGATCTACCGAAGTTGTGAACGTCACTTGGAGTCGCTCATCGTATCTCAATTTTTCCAACTCAATATAATTCTTTACTAACGTAATCTCGCTGCTAAGAGGCACGTATTGGCTCGTACATCGATAAAGAATATAGTCCAATATGTCTGCCAAACGGGCAATTGAATCGGAGGTTGCTGGAGAATTTAGCAGGGATAGTGTGTAGATATTATTGAGCGTATTAAACAGAAAATGTGGGTTTAACTGCGCTTTCAGCAGCTTTAACTCGGCTTGTGTTTTTTGCTTTTCTAACAGCAGTGTTCGCTTCTGCGTAGTAAACTGACTAATCAGTAGATGCAGAAACAGAAAAACGACGGCTATAGAGAGGTTTTGAAAAAAGTAGATATAAAATAGCTTGGACAGGTTCGTTAAAATCTCGCCAAGTGTCTCCGTACTGTTGGCTGGAATACCCACCATGGGTTCCCGTACATAGATGTAAATTATTCGGGAAAGCACGCAGATGCTATAGAGGCCAAGGAGAAAATAAACGGCTACCCATACCGGCTTCCTCGTTGTATAAAGCTGGGGAATGATGAAATACGCCAGGAAATACGCTGTGGGTATTTGCGTGATGAGCGTTAAGCTATAATATGAAAACGTTGTGAGCGGAATCCAACGCTCATGGGATTGATAGCTATCGGTAAGCGTAGCAACGAGTAACACACTCAGCCAGAAAAGAATGTGACTGGCAATTCGATGCGTTTTATGAAATTGAAGCAGCTTATCTACTATCATCATATAGCAAGTTTACTGCTTTTAGGTGTATTCACGGGCTAAAGTCGACCAACAGGCAAAAACACCCCCTGAATCCTGCAAACCATCCCTTTAGCTGGCTTTGTCAGGTGGTTTGACCCGTTGGGCTGGTAGAATCGAGTTTATATAGGCAGCTTTTTTTTTGAGCCAGTGGAAGGATGAGTTTTGATAAACGATCAAAACGATGAAGCCATCAATTTTTTATGGGTTTTGCCTGGTCCTACTAATAGGAACCGGAGTTGAAATAGTACAAGCGCAGACCACCTTCCCCACAAGCAGCCGATCAATCCGTAAATATCCAAGTGACTGGTACTTCCGCGATCTGGCCGATGATTCGATTCCGGGGATTAGTCTTGATAAAGCGTATCGGCTTTTGGCTGGTAGGAAGTCAAAGCCCGTTATCGTTGCTGTGATCGACAATGGTGTAGATATCACCCATGAAGACCTGAAACAGGTGATCTGGACGAATACGGCTGAAATTCCGGCTAATGGGATTGATGATGACCGGAACGGGTATGTCGATGATGTCCACGGATGGAACTTTAGAGGTGCCAAGAATGGGTCTACGGTAGAGCATGAACAGGCCGAAATCACGCATGTTTATGCCCTCTGGAAAACCATATATGACCAGGTGGATTCCACTCAATTACGGGGTGATCAGAAACGAGAATGGCGTATGTATCAGCAAGCGAAAGCCGCCTATTTAGCCGCAACAAAACAGACTACAGATACGGCAAATTTGGCCTTCACGTATAATCTTCGATATAACTCAAGTCTGCGAATAGGGGATGATCCAGATAATCTAACCCAGCATAATTATGGAAGTCCCTTGTTTAATTTAACCCCTAATTTGACGCATGGTACCCATGTTGCGGGCATTATTGCGGCTCTGCGAACAAACCAGATTGGCATGAAGGGAATATCCGATAACGTCTTGATTATGCCCATCCTGGCGACCACTGCCTTAGGCGATGAGCGGGATAAGGACGTCGCGAATGCGATTCGGTATGCCGTTCGAAATGGGGCTAAAGTGATTAACCTAAGTTTCTCAAAACCATTTTCACCCTTCAAGCAAGTGGTAGATGAGGCTATTCAGGATGCCGAAACGAATGGTGTGCTGATTTTTCATGCGGCAGGTAATGACGGAAGTGATAATGACACGACCAATCATTATCCGATTGCCCAGTACAAGAATGGTCAGAAGGCTGGCAATTTTATTACTGTTGGTTGGACGAAGCCATTTTACGATGAACGTCTAGTAGCGTACTATTCAAATTATGGGGCACTTACGGTCGATTTATTTGCGCCGGGAAGTGATATCGTATCGACACTACCGGGCAATCAATACGGCGAAAAGTCAGGAACGAGTATGGCGACTCCTTTTGTAAGCGGAGTGGCCGCTTTACTCTGGTCTTATTTCCCTTCGCTAACGGCTACTCAGATCAAAGACATTTTACTGAGGTCAACCAGTAAACCTGCTTTAGTCGTAAATAAACCTGGGTCAAAAATGAAAGTAGCCTTTCATGAATTATCCGTAACCGGAGGGATTGTAAATGCCTTTAATGCGGTTAAGATGGCTTTCGCTATAGAAAAAACTAAAAAGTAAATTGCCAAAAGAACTATGTTGAGCGGAGTCTCTCAACCAATTCGTTTCATCAGTTCATCCCGATATAACTCGCCAATAGGAAGCAGTGTCTGACCAATGCGGATTCGGTTACGTTCGATGCTATCGATTCGACTAACCGCAACAATGTAGGAGCGATGCACCCGAACGAACTGGCGGGCAGGTAATTTTTCCAGTAGTCGACTTAAGGACAACAACGTCATCAGACGAGTTTGGCTAGTGTGAATCCGTACGTAGTCTTTCATCCCTTCCAGATAGATGATTTCCTTCACATCAATTCGTACGGTTTTGTATTCCGTTTTGATAAAGATGTATTCTGGTTCATCTACTGTAGCTGTTTCGACGGTTTTATCGGCTAAAGCTTCACTATGTTGCAAGCGGTTTTTTACTTTCTGAACGGCTTTTACGAATCGATCAAATGGAATCGGTTTTACTAAGTAATCAACAACATCCAGTTCGAAACCTTCCAGGGCGTATTGCGGATAGGCCGTTGTCAGAATCACGGCGGGTGGTTCTTTCAGGGTTCGCAGGAGTTGTAGACCCGTTAGGTCTGGCATGTTAATGTCTAAAAACATCAGATCGATAGGAGTCTGCGCCAGCAGTTGGAGCGCACTCAAGGCACTTTGGCAGGTACGTACCAACTGTAGATCCGGTATTTTTTCAACATAATTCTCCATGACTTCCAGCGCTAACGCTTCATCATCGACAGCAATGCAGCGGATCATACGTTTCTAAGATTACCAGTTTAACCTCAACGATACGAGAAAAAAACCATTTTCCGAGGCACAAACTAACTCGTGCTGGGACGGATATAAAAGATCAAGCCGTCGGCGCAAATTACGCAAACCAATGCCGCCTACCGAATCAGAAATGGACTGGTCGCGCAAGCCGTTCCGGGTCTGAAAATGCAACTGACGATCGCTGACAATCAACTCAATCGCCATCGGCAGTCGCCCATGCTTAAACATATTTTCGACTAGGGGCAGCAGTAGAAATGGTGCAATCTGAGTTGTTGCCACTGGCCCACTCATCGTTATCGAAACAGCCTTTGGAGCTGATAAACGTAGTTCCTGTAAATCGATGTAATGCTGAATCGCTTCCAGTTCTTTCGCTAAGGGAATTTGTTCATCGCCGGTTTCGTAGAGCAGATACCGCATCAACTGCGATAGATTCATGATCACTTCGGGCGTTTGGGGCGACTGTTTCAGCGAAAGGGCATATAAGCTGTTGAGGGTATTGAGCAGGAAATGGGGATTCAGTTGGGCCTTCAGAAAAGCCAGTTCAATCTGGAGATGATCTTTTTCCTGCTCTATTTGTTGCTGCCGATAGATGACCCAATCAATCCCTAATCGGCTGAACAGGGCTAAGCCCGTCACGATCACTAAGCCTAAAAGACGGGCTGGTGTTCGCTTCTGGAAGGCGAGGGGATTGACCCGAAATTCGCTGACAGGGGCCTGGTGACTCATCCAGTTATAAAAAATGATCGACAGTACTGACAAGCTAATCAGCAGCAGTAGGGTAGTGAGCCAAAAGGAAATGAATTTTTGTCGGGCTAGTAATCGGGGGACGGTATAGAGATAAGTTATATAAAATGCCACGGCCTGGCATACCAGATAACAGCCATGATAAGCGATAAAAAATGGCCAGCTCACCCGTGGAATGACAACGTAGAGAACCATACCGACGTAGAGCAGCCAACCCAGGCCGTGTAGCATGGGCAAACCATAGTGTAGTAGCCCTTTGAAACGATCGTTTGGAAAAACAGTAGCCATTTGAATACGAGTTTAGTAATTCTCACTCAGGAGTGGATACGTTTATCCCGGAACGTTACTTTTTATCGCTTAACAGGCTTTTTTTACCGACGAATTTTTTGAGCTGGGCAGGTTAAGAATTGGTCGATGCGTTTAGCCTATCGGCCCATTTCCTTTTTTCGTTTGAATGTGAACTGGTTGCTTTGAACCGAAAACAACGGAATCATGTCGACAGCCATTATTCAAACCGATCAACTAAACTATTCCTTTGGGACGCGCCCCGTGCTTCGGGGTGTATCGCTAAACGTACCTGCAGCCAGTATTTTCGGATTTCTGGGCCCGAATGGCTCAGGAAAAACCACGACAATCCGACTCCTGCTCGGGCTGATTCGCTCTCCAGAAAACAACATTTCTGTATTTAGTGAGTCTATCCACACGTACCGGCTATCCATTCTCCGGCGGGTTGGAGCACTAATTGAATTGCCTTCCCTGTACCCGCATCTGTCGGCCTATGCCAATCTGGACTTAACCCGACGACTGCTTCAGATCTCATCAACCCGTATTGATGAGGTGCTAGAGGTTGTACAACTGACGAGCGACGCGCATCGGGCCGTACGGGAATACTCACTGGGTATGAAGCAGCGGTTAAGTCTGGCAATGACGTTGCTACATGAACCGGAACTGCTGATTTTGGATGAGCCGACTAATGGGCTCGATCCTGCTGGCATTCGCGATATCCGAGACCTGATTCTTCGGCTGAATAAGGAATTGGGTAAAACCATTTTTGTCTCGTCACATCTGTTGAGTGAAATCGAAAAAATAGTGACGCATTTAGCGATTATTCACCAGGGGCGCCTGCTGTTTCAGGGAACGACAGAACAGCTTCAACAGGTGCAGCCAGCCCACGTCGTCATCCAAACTACTGAACCCGAGCGAGCGGTTGCCTTGCTAGCGGGCGCAGCTTATACGGCACAGCAAACAGCCTCCAGACGAGTGGAATTATCGGTTGACGAGCCTGGTCAACTAGCCCGAATCAATCAACTTTTGGTCGGACAAGGCGTTGACGTGTATGGTCTACAGACCCAGCAGAATACCCTGGAAGATTTATTTTTAACCTTAACCAATGCAAAACAATGATAGACGCTTCATTTGGCTATTTTATTCGTGGGATAGAGGTAGAACAGCGTAAAGCCCGACATACGCTGGTTTTTTGGCTTGCGCTGGCGGTGCCTCTGCTGACGGCAGGGCTGGATATAACGGCCTATGCGGTGAATGGGGATGATATTCTCCGGGTAAAACAATCACATACGCCGTGGCAACATTTTAATTTCCATATGCTGGTGATGTGGACGATGCTGATGCTGCCAATGTATATCAGTTTGCAGTCGGCCTTAGTCACGGCGCTGGAACATCAGGCCAACGCCTGGAAACATATTTACAGTTTACCCGTACCCAAATGGAGCATTTACTTCAGTAAGCTTTTCTTTTTTGTCGGCTTATTCCTGCTCAGCACCTTGGGCCTGATCCTTTGCACGGAGTTGGCAGGTTGGCTGCTCTACTGGATGAAACCGGAATTAGGCATCGACCCCTCGACGGACAGTTGGTTTTTAGTACGAAACGTTGGGAAAACGTTTCTAATTGGACTTGGGATGACAGCCATCCAGTTTTATCTAAGTTTCCGATTCCGCAATTTTATCATTCCTGCCGCTTTTGGCGTGTTCGTCAGCGTGATTGGGGTTGTTATCAAATCCTGGGAACACAGTTACATATCGCCTTACCTCTGGGTGTATCTCGCCGTCCGCGATCAGGCAAATGCAACAAATTGGACCAACGACTACGTGTGGGCCGGGTTACTCACGTTTGCAGTGGTGGCAATTAGCGGATTTCTGGCAACGTATCGCCAGGATATTGATTGACGCTACGAGAGGTTGAGTTTACCGAGTTCTGCCTCGTTGCCAACGGTAAAGTAGTTTTCCATTGGTATCGATAAAGCCCATGCTTAAACTGTCTGTATTCAGTGAAAAGACGGAAAAGCCACCACTCGACCGAGCAAACTGGGCCTTTGTTGAATCGGGGATCGGTCCTAAAGGAGCTCCACCTCCCCCAGATATAATAAAGTCTGTCTGACCTACTGGCGGCAAATGCTGGAGCGTGTGAGAGTGGCCACACAAATACAATTGAACGCCGTATTTCTGTAAAAGCGGTCCAAGTTGTTGTAGTAATTCGGGTTGGTTGCCATGATCGCCCCCCACGGAATACAAAGGATGGTGACCGACGACAATTTTCCATGGCTCTGAACTGTTCGCCAATACGCTATCAATCCACCGTACCTGCTTTCCTGTATCCTGTAAAATATCAGGAAACGTGGTCGTATTATTCCGATATTCCTGAATAAATGGATTAGTATCGATGACGATTAGTCGTAGCGCACTCTGCTTGTTGATGGCTATCCGCTGCGTATAATAGCGGGAAGGCATGACCCAACGGGAATGCTGACGGCCGTAGTTAATCTGCGCCAGGACACTCTCCTGATAATCGTGATTACCGAGCGCTACATAGAATGAGGTTGGTAGGTGTGATCCAGTGTAGACGTTCTCGAAGGACACCTTCCACTGAAGATCGGTATCACTGCTGACACCTGCCGGGTAAAAATTATCACCGGCCAAAACGAGGAAAGTAGGGTTCATCTCAGCGGCATAAGTTTCCATCTGATTGGCTACCAGTTGCTGGTGTAATTGTCCATATACGCCCCAGTCGCCCATGGCAAAAAACGTCAATGAATTAGGGAGTTCTTTGATGAGTAAAGTTTTTGAGTTGCCGTTTACTCTTGGCACTGAGATAACCGGCTGACAGGCATGGATGCCTAAACTGCTGGTTACGCCCACAAACAAAAGCAGGCTAACAATCTGGGATATACTTTTACGTTTCATACTGCGCCATCCGATTTTTTAGTTGAAAAGCAGTCTCTACTCGTTCCTGTATGGCAAGCAAATGGGGAAAACTTAAAACAATCTGAAGTTGTCGGATTTGGGAGTTTAGACAGGCAAGCGACAAGGCTTAAATCGAAATCAGGTAATTGGGGAAATTCCTCGGTCGAGCGAAGCAATATATAGATAGCCAGATCCAAAACATCGGTTAGATGATGCTCCGTATCCACGAAAATCCTTCCGTTCATGACCTGCACTATTTCCTCCAACAGGCACTGTATATCTATTGAATTCAGTCCTAAATCCTGCACAAATTGCGTTTGCCAACCTACACGTTCTGGGAGAATGCCATGCTTTGTTAACAGATACTGCTGAAGAACCGATAGACTGAAAACCATCTTCTTAGGAAAGCCATAGAACTGGATTTTAGTAGGCGCGAATACCCTATTAACTAGCTCTGGAGAATACCTGCCGGGGATTTCGATAAATCAGAAAGGCCGAGTCGCCTTGTTCTTTTTCTGGATGTTGCTCAATGAGTTTACACAATTGTCCCACTGAAAGAGACGTGGTAAGCGCTTCATCAGGAAAGGTCAACCCGAACAATAATTCCAGGAAAACGACCACTTCCGTTACTTCAATTTCGTTCAGTCCTAAATCTTTTTGCAAGCGGTGAGCCGATTTGATTCCGGCAACGGGTAAGGTAAACTGCTGGTTTATGTATCTGCAAAGATGGGTGAACGTAGTCATAAGCGAATGGTTAGTAAACAAAAGACACGTGGATGTATGGACTTAGCACTACCTCGTTTCCAAGCTAGTAAGGCATCTATTTAAAAAAACGCCAGATCAAGCGACCTGGCGTTTCTAGCGATACCTAATTCCTAAACAAAACCGAACGTATGAAAAAACTGCCCGCTAGAGCAAAGCGCCATTGGCATCAAAGTGAATCTCTTTGGTTTTACCGTTGTATGTGAACTTTACTTCATAGTACGTCGCTCCACTACTATTCGTACCTTGTTCAGCCTGCACAAGTGTATAACCTGAAAAGTTCGTACTCAAATAGGTAAGTGCTGCCGCTGGTAACTTATCAGCGGTAATGACTACTTCCGAGTTACCGCCTGAACCGCCTTTATCTTTACCCTTTCCGTGACCACTCTCAGCCACGACGGCACCCGTCATGTCAAAGTGTAGTTCTTTCGTTGCTCCGTTGTAAGTAAACTTGACTTCATAATATGTCGCTCCACCGTTGAGATTTGTCCCCTGTTCAGCCTGTACCAACGTATAACCTGGATAGGTTGTGCTCAGGTAAGTCAGCACGGCGGCTGGTAGACTTGACGCACTGACAACGGTTTCACTACTCCCTTTCACGCAGGTTCCGCTTAGGGCCGAGGAGCTAGTGACCGAGGCAATGCGGGCGTTGGCTAGACTGGATGATGTCGGGTCTACATTAGTTTGTGTGCAGGCTGCAATGATACCTGTTAGTAGTAAGGCTGTCGTAAGGGCCAAAAGCAAATGTTTCATAGACTATTAGTTGTGTTTGTTTTACTAGAGTTGGAGATAACCTTCTTTTCTAGCTAGTACGGACGATCCCGTAAGTCTGTTGCAATGGCGATTGTCTATGTGACGAAAGGGCCAAAAACTGGGACGAAGGCTGATACGTTCGTAAAATCGACACAAATTCTTCGTCGTAGTGGTTACTGAGTGGGATTTGTTTTTCGCCAATTCGAATGAGCTTATTGTGCACCGCCTGTACCCTGTGAATGGGGACGATGTAGGAGCGATGGACGCGAACAAAGTCATGGGCAGGTAGTTCCTGAAGGATCGCCTTCATGGTCATACGCACGAGCAGGAACCGCTGATCTGATAGGTAAATTTTCAAGTAGTTGCTTACCGATTCAACCCACGCTATATCGGTGAGTTTGATTCGAACTAAGCCTGCATCAACCCGTACAGCCAGGTAGGCCGGTAGGGGAGAGGACACTCGTTGCCCGTTTCGATAAGTGGAGGCCCTTTGAATAGCCTGATTAAACCGATTAAACTCGAGCGGTTTTAGTAGATAGTCAATAGCCTCCAGCTCATAGCTAACCAGGGCGTATTCGCGAGTTGATGTCGTAAATATGACCATCGGCAGTGACTGTATCCCAAGCTCGGCATGGCCTTTTCGTTGTTTTCGAATGGATTGCCAGAACGCAACACCTGATTCAGTAGGCAGTTGAATATCCATCAAAACCAAATCAACGGGTTGGTGACGTAAATAAAGACGAGCCTGGGACGTTTCAGTAAACGTTTGGATAAGGACCAAGGTGTCCAGTTGCTGACAAAACGAATTCAGTCGCTCTAGCGAAGCGGGGTCCGAATCGATAGCAATTGCTTGTAACATGGGCTAAGAGATGAACTAGTCACGTAGGTTGGATATTGAAACTATTTAGCCGCTGTGATCACGTCCCGGTACTTAACCCCCGTTGTCGCGTCCGTCTGTTGATCGTCAATACTGATTGTTTTGCCATCAGCCGTCCCGATTTTTTGATTATTCAGGTACATATCGTAACCCGCGCCATTTGATCGCAGACTGATCTCGCCAATGACGCCTGTTTGATCCGTTTGACCCGTTAATTTGATCGTTTGGGTCAGAAAGACGGCGTTTGCCGAGTCACGTCGGGCCGTCAATACCCCTGATAAGGTTTGGGTACCCGCCGTATTGGAGGCCGGAAGCGTGTATTTATATAAAATGACACCCGCCGAGTCAGATTCAATATAGCTCATTGTATAGGTGCCTGCAACCTGACTGCCCGCATCGGGCGTGGGTTCATTCGATTTCGAACAGGCTACGATTGTCAGGCTAAGCAGCAGTACATACCATGCGTTTTTCATGCGTAAATCAACCGTTAAATGAAAATTTGATTGGAGAATAGATTAGAAAAAAACGGGTAGAGATTTCACGCATAGACAAGAGGAGATTCATGAAAACCCCGCCGGAATGAGGAATATCCGGCGAGGATGGTAGAATTGGAATTAGAATTAGAATGTATAGACCATACCGACGCCCAATCCGCGCTGACTCGGTCCGAATCGGAGGCTGGTGGTTGGTTGTGTCGAATTGTAGCGGTCAGCGGCTCGTCGAAACTGCACCGTAGCTCGATGATCGAGGATGATGGCGGCAACGCCCAGTAATACACCCCCTCCGGCCAAAGCTATCCCAACTTCTGCCGAACCATGATCACCTCGACGGTCGAAACCGTTTTTGCCGTCGGTATTAGTCGTTGAATTCGTAGTTGTCCCGTCCCGACGATTGCTGTCATTTTGGCCACCACCCCCGTCACCGACGGCTGCAACAACAGCTCCAGTGCCAATAAGGGCGAGTCCAGTACCGGCTGTCGCATACGTCCAACGGCGCAGGGACTGCCCACGCTGGTAGGCATGCATGGCATCGGGATGATCAACCAGTAAGGTGCGTACGACCGAATTGCCAACCCGTTCTCCGGCTCCATTGGTAAAATAGCGGCTGAAAAGACCGGTATGATAACCCAATCGATTGATTGCTGGTGTACCTGCTGCATTGTTAATTCCAGACCCAGTAGGCGCTAAAGTAGTAGGAGCCATGCGCGAAGGTCGGGTGGCGGCCGGATTTAGTACGTCCTTGGTGCCGTTAGCGTATTTGATCAGTAAAACATCCGAAGTACCTGTCGTGTAAACCGGCCCGTCGGGATTATCCTGACGGCGATATTTAATCTGGCCGGGTAATACTTCCAGCACTTTAGCTTGAATTTCGGAGCCGTTCTTCAGGATAATGTTATCCTGTCCATACACAAATGGCGTACTCAACAAGCCCACGCACAAGGCAAGTCCACTAAGTCGGTGAGTTGCGTTCATAAAAATTAGTAAGAAAGATTGGATACTCTTCATTGACGATTACGGAGCGATCGGCAAGCGGGTGGGGTCGCTCCGTAAAAAAACTTCAGAAAAACTTCAGATTCACACCCCACCTTAGTCTCCCCGCTATCGTACTACTAGATGGTTGGTCTCACAGTAATCTGCGCAACTCTTGTTGTTTAAAAAGAAAACTCGCTTTTCAGAGGATGATCTGGCCAGTGTGCTAACGGCCTGTCTGGCTGGTGATAACCGGGCACAGCGTGTCCTGATTAGCCAGTTTTTAAGCTTTGCCAAACGAATCTGTCAGCGCTATACGGCCAATCCACACGAAACAGAGGAAATAATTAACGAAGGGTTTCTGAAGGTATTCACCCATTTAGACCGGTATGATCCAACGCAGCCTTTTACAGCCTGGCTACGAACCATCCTGGTCAATACAGCGGTTGATTATTACCGGAAGCAACAGAAGTGGGCTAACCAGCTTAGTTTGGATGAATTAGACGTCATTGATTGGAACGACGATGTTATTGCGGCTATTTCGGCGGAAGAGATTCTGGCGTTGGTGCAACAGTTGCCACCGGCCTACCGTATGGTTTTCACCCTGTTTGTGGTAGAAGGCTACTCTCACCGTGAAATTGCTGATCTGCTTGGTATTCAGGAAGGAACGTCCAAGTCGAATCTGCGCGATGCCCGTCGTAAATTGCAACATATGGTAAAACTATACTGCCCTGCCTTGTATCAACAATATACCTGGCCCAAAAACCGATTCAATGAAAACTGAACGATTTGACGAGGAATTCCGGCGCAAATTGCTGGGCCTGCCCGCCGAGGTTGATCCCGGTGACGTCGAACGCATACAAGGTTTCGTTAAGGCGAACAAGCCTGCGCTGCCGGGTTTGGGTTGGGGCAAACTATTGCTATATGGAGGGGGGAGTCTGTTGCTAATCGGTTCATTATCGTATAACGTAATTCAAAACTATCGAAACACGCATTTACAGTCATCAATTGATTCGCTATCCCATCGCTCAGTGGAGCAGGCTTCGTCCAGCAGTGTAATTCGCCATGATACGGTATACATTACCCGATCTGGCAAGACTACGGAGACAACATCATTCCCAAATGCCTCAATCCAAACCGATAGTCCAAAGCCTTTGGAGGAGGTAGTGGGAAATCCATCGACCAAAAGCCAGCCTACTGGTTCATTAGCGATGGGGCGTACGAAATTATCTAAGCCAGACCAAGAAGTTACTTCTAATCAAGTAGAGGAAGCATCTTCTCCTTTGGAATCAAGGACTGATGAACCAATTACGGCTAATCCATCGACAAGACGTAAACAGCAAAGTGAAGGAGGTGAGCGATCTGGTCAGGTACGAACGGAATCGGATGAGTCAGTAGCCTCGTTGTCGCCTGCTTCGGTAGAGCGTTCAACGACGGAAAAAGTAGGCCAATCCACAAGATCGGAAACGCTACTGAAATCTATGCCTGCAGGAACTGAAGGCGTGGAAGGCAATTCCCCAAATAGTACTCTGTCGCCTGTTGCGCGAGTAAATAGCCGTCGTTCTAAGATTAGAATGCAAACGGCCTTTGGCAAAGAGCAAACTCCTTCTAATAATGATGGACATGGAGAATTAGCAACAAATTATTCTCGTAAACAGAATCAAGGGGCAATTTCTGGACAACTACCAACTGATTTCACGCTTACCAATAAAGAGAATGCTAATTCAGGCGAATCAATGGCCGAAGCTAATCGCCAAACGATCATTGCCGAACCGTTAGCCAGTTTACAAACGAACACGACATCAACTGGTTGGAAAATTATTTTGCCTAGTCGCCCGCTATCGATTCCTGTGCATGTAGTACCTGTGCGTGCTACTCGCCGAAGCTGGCATTTGACGATGCCTAGTTTATCGGTGCCAAATGCGCAATACCGGATAGGGACAGGGCTTACCGGGGGCAGTGACCAGGCCGGGGGAGCTTTGCTGGGCGAAATTATGCTCAATCGTCATTGGAGCGTTCAGGCTGGGGTACAACTAGGCTATAGTCAGGGGTTTAACTACCGGGACGAACAAGACTTTAATGAGCATCAGAAAGAGGATTTCCGAGAAACGTATGCGTCACAGGTACCCTCCTCATCTACTATTCAGGATATACAGCAGATGACTTTCCTTGCTCAGATTCCTATCCAGGTAGCGTATCACTATCCATTTGGACGACAATGGGGACTACGATTAGGACTCGGCACGGACCTGAATCTATGGGGACGTAGTGTCGTTAGTTTCGATTACCGGGAAAACAGCCGGTCGTCGGAGCACGAATTAGCGCGGAGTAATGAGCACGTTCATGCTTTTAAGAATCTCATGCTGAGTACTACCCTGGAACGATCCTGGCGAAAGTGGCAATTTCGGGCGGGACCATTTATTAGCCCACAACTTCGCTCGGTTGATTACAAACGAGACGACCTTTCCTGGGGCGCAAATCTTCAGATTTTTTATCGACTGGGCAAGTGAGGTGAGTGGTAAATATTTCCCTTGTCAGCCAAATTGGTTAGATAGCTTAGTCAGTCAAGAAGCTAAATTTACGGACTTGATAGCGGGCCTCCAGTATCGTTTTTCGTAGTAGTTTAAAGGATTCGAAGGGGCCATTTGTTGCTGTTAAGTTGATCAGCCAGGTGGGCAAGTTCCCGCCTGGATCAACCTGACATTGATAATTGATTTGTAATTGCTGGTTGGGTTCTGGATGAACCTCCCAGCTAGCCGACCACTCGGCAACGCGGACAATGTGGGGTTGGGAAGGTATCTCGTCGGCTGCTTTCGCAATTCGAATCTGCAATGTGTGCGTGGCCGGATCCTGGGAAAATGTCAAATGCACGTTCATATCCCGATTGTCAACGGGCCAGGGTAATTCCGTTTCAATATAGTAATACAGCTCCGTCTCACTGACCCGACGCAGGAGTTTAGTCGCTTTCGTCTTGTACATTAACGTGGGGTAGTAATCAATATCGGAGAGCATGGCTACCAAGGCAGATAATGTACCCTGAAAGGTGCATTGTACACGCAATTCCTTTAGGCGAGAACCAATCAAGTGCCTTGAGTATACCCGAATTCCCTCCTTGCTTTTTTCAAGATGCCAATCATCAACTGGCTGTGCGTAGCCAAACCGACTTAATCCCAGGAAGGCGACGATCAGCCATACGGTTGGATTCATACTCAATGATGGTTAGGTCAGTCTTTGATGCCCGGAATTGTAGACGAAAACGGGTTGCCAAATCCAGAAAAATACGTTGATCATACTTGGCTTAACCATACCGAAATAAAACCCAGGCTAATAGCGCACGGACGGCAAAGATGAGAAAGGGTAGATACTTCTGGTTCATTTTATCGTCGTCTGACTGGGCTATTTCGTTTTCCATTAGGCTTTCTGCTTTTCGTGTGCTCAACGATTCCCGTAACTATTCATCCTTTAGGATCATGCAAGTAAGAATGGCTTAGCTACCTTTCAAAGGGCAGTATTGGCCTCCCCAACACCCCCACTAATAAGTACGCATACAGCTGGTAAATAGTGGGGTTGGTTACGGATAAATGGCTAACATTCTCAAGCCATTTGACGAGTAAACTCTGATTAATCTAAGGCGACGAAAACTTCAAAATTCCTTTAGAATCTGCTCCTAATTTGAGCCTCATTTATAATGGATTACAAGTTTATAGCTTGTTGATAAGCAGTACCCCACCTTTTGCATGTTGAGTACGTACTAAAAAATAGAAAGGTTAATTATTGTAGATAGGAAGTTTCCGCATTGTAGAAATGGAGGCAAGTAAAAACCGGACTTTTAGGCCGGTTCTTCTTTTTAGTTGGCGCAAGAAATCATGGGTTATTGGCTTATTGATCAATATGTCAATTCCGGCGCTAGGTCAACCCATGGCCCAACACGGCTTGAGTGGTGGCGTTGATGTAGGAGTTGCCTTTAAGAACGGCGCCATCAATCCTTCGCTAACATATTACGAGTTGATCAGTCTGGCCCAAGGTAAGACCATTTTTATCGGATGGACCGGACGGCTATCCAGTTTTTACGGACGTGATCTGGATTATTATACCGCTCCGGCGCGATTAACGCGGGGTACGTCTGGGCTAGGTGCTCTGTTTACGCCGTTGCTGGAACAAAATATGGATACCATCCGATTTAATCAGGTGGGACAAACGGCACTTACGATTGGCATTCGAGCGGAGGTACATTTGGGCCGATTGGAATTAGGTGCAAGTCTAGATTTGCTCGGCTTTACCATCTTTCGCAAATCCAGAACAGGGCTGATGAGTTCGTCCACCGGCCTATTTACACTGACTGATTCGGCAGGTCGAAGCAGCCTGAAACCCTTTCAGGGAGCCTACGCGATGCAAACAGCGACTCCTCATCGGTTTAGTCTGCGGCTACTAGGAGATAATGATTACGGTATGCTCAGTACTGAAGTCTATGCTCGGTTTCGTCTGGCGGACCAACTTAGGCTGAAGATTGTCTATCAGTGGATAAATACAGAAATGGTCCTGAGTAATCCAGACCAGGTTACCCATAATGATCGGTTCCGAAACCGGGTTGATTTCCTGTATCTTGGCTTTACCATTCCAATTGAACCCTGGTAGTGACTTTCCAATATTGAGTTCACAATCCCTTAACCTAGAACGGCTTAGTTCATCAGTTAAGGGATTGCGTAACCCGTTGATAATTACCTAGCCGTGTACTCTAGCAGCATGAACGTGCCTGGTTTTATAGCTGGTCGAGGGCGCGGATTTTCTGTCGTAGGGGCGGGTGCGGGTCCGTATTCGGCGGTTGTTACAAAAATGTGATTGGATTTAGGGTCGATAGTAATGGTTCGGGCACCGCGCATGGTTGTTACTGTTTGAATGGCTTCGAATTTACCCGGTTTCACTTCCTTCACCACCGTTAACGTACCTTCGCCATTGGAACTAATCGCTGAACCTGTTGAGGTATCAAATACTGCTCCATCGGTTCCGCTTCCGGTTGGTACTTCGGCCAGCACCTTGCCCGTTTGCGAATCCATCACGACCATGACCTTATTGCAGGTGCTAAACAACTGGTGATGTGGCTTGTCGAACGCAAGGCCGGTAGGTTCTTCACCTTTGCCTAACTTCCAGTGGTGTTTTACCGCCAGTGACTTGGCATCAAAAACGGCTACTTCATTTTTGTCTTCCAGATTCACGAAAATCGTTCCATGGTCATCGCTGACAGCGGCTTCGGGTGCTCCGCCTAATTCAACCGTACCTGCAATGTTGCCTGTAGTTGCATCCAGTACTGTAGCACTAGCTCCTTCATTATTGAAGATGAATACTCTCTTTGAGAAAGCGTCATACATAATCGCGTCTGGCTTTTTGCCCGTCGGAATTTCTTTAATGGCTTTGAGTGTCTTCGTGTCGAACATCGTTGCCGTGTTCGGGCGACCGTTGGTTGTATAGCCAACTGATGTACCAGGAACAACCGTGATGCCATGGATACCCGGTGTCGGTGTGACAACGCCAATTTTCTCATGACTTTTCAGGTCCAGTACTTCTACCTGCGTTCCGTGCGATACATAAATTCGACTTCCTTCAGGATCGGCCATCAGATAATCCCAGCCACCTTCGCCCCCGATGGTGGTTTTTTTGACGAGGTGATAATTCACTGATTGAGCTGACAAAGAGCCCATTAAACAGAGACATGCGGCAGAAATCCAAAACGCTTTCATAGGAATTTGATTTAGTTTATTGGGGTTACAATGGATTAATTAACTCGTTCGTCTTTGTACGCTAATCGCAATAGACCGGGAAAAATCAAGAGCAGTAGGGGCAGGGCTGCGCAGAACCCACCGATCACGGCAATGGCTAGAGGTTGGTGGAGTTGAGCACCAGTACCAATGCCCAGTGCCAGCGGCATCAGGGCTATAATGGCACTGGTAGCTGTCATTAGTTTAGGCCGGATGCGCGCCGAAATAGCAAACTCAATCGACTTGGCAACTGGGGCCGTTTGATGGTGAATAGCGAACTGCTGGAAGGTGAATATGGCATTCTCGGCGATGATACCGACAATCATGATAATGCCCGTATAGCTCCCCACATTGAGCGGGGTTTTGGTAATAAACAGGGCTATAAAGGAGCCCGATACACCCAGGACCGAGATCAGCAGAATTAAACCTGCGGCTTTTAAATCCCTAAACAGGAACAGCAGCACGATGAACACCAGCAAGGAGGCTGAAACCAGAATAATCAATAACTCCCGGAAGGATTGCTGCTGTTGGGCGTAGGCCCCTCCGTAATCGATGTGTTGACCAGCGGCCAGCCGGATACCACTGCTTACTTTTTGCTGAATCTCATTGATTACACTCCCAAGATCGCGGTTCGACAGGCTAGCCGTTACGGCAACCATCGGCTGTAGATTCTCTCGTTGAATTTCGGCAGTTCCCGAATCGATCCGTACGGTAGCGAAATCAGAAAGGAGACGACTGCGGCCATCGGCGGTGAAAACAGGGTTTTGTTTGAGCAATTGTAAATCATTCCCCATGCCTAGGTATTTTAACCGCATCTTGACGAACTGATTGCCCTCCAGAATATTCCCTACTTCGTTGCCAATTAGGTAGGTTGTCAACTGATTTTGCAGATCCTGGGGCGTTATTCCATATTGGAGTAAAACGCTGGATTTTGGGCTAAAAACCACCGAAGGTCCTGCTATGGTGATGCCGTTAAAGACATCGGCCGTTCCGGGGACCTGAGCCACGATACTACCGATTTTGTCAGCCAGCGGGCGAAGTTCGGCTGGCTGATCCCCAAACACTTTTACTTCTACTGGATTGGGTTCACTCATCAAATCGCCGAGCATATCACCAATGACTTGCCCAAAGTCAACAGTCAGGCCCGGTTGGGAAGCTTCTATTTTGCTTCGCAGATCATCGATCACTTCATTAGTAGAGCGGCTACGATATTTTTTGAGCGAAATCAGGTAATCACCCCCATTGGGTTCAGTAATAAAAAAGCCCATCTGAGCCCCCGTTCGCCGGGAATAGGTGGCTACTTCCGGTATCGTCCTAATCATTTTGTCGACATCGGTAAGCATGACGTTCGTTTCTCCCAGCGATGTTCCGGGTTCGGAGTGATAGTCCAGTACGATTGAACCTTCGTCCATGTCGGGTAGAAACCCCGTTTCTAATTGGCTATAAATCAGATAAACAGCAAGCGCCATCGCACTGACTAATCCTAGGGCGATCCAGGGTCGATGAATGAAAACGGAGAGGATTTTGCCGATAGCGGGATGCGTAGCGGTATCGTTTCGCTTTTTGGTATTCGATCCTAACAGACCGTATAGCACGGGCAGTCCCAGCCAGGTGATCAAAAATGAGCAGGTGAGGGTAACAACCATGGTCACTGCCAGCACTTTAAAGAAAGCCCCCGCTACGCCACTCATCAGCGAAAAGGGAATAAAAATGACAATGGTACTCAGTGATGAACCAATCATGGCCGGAAACAGGTAACTAATAGCCTGCTGGATCGTTTGGGCATTCGACTTTCCTTCGTGTTCTTCCTCTACCCGGTGAATTTGCTCCACAATGACGACGGCATCGTCGATTATCAGCCCGATGGCGGCTGCGATACCGCCTAGCGTCATGATGTCGAGCGTATACCCCATGACGTAGAGGACGAGTATGGCAGCTGCCAGAATGATTGGAATGGTGATGAGAATGACGGCACTGGCTTTGAGTGACCGCAGAAACAAACTGGTAACGAGGATGGCGAGTGCCAATCCAATAAGAATGCTGTCGGTTACACTTTTAACCGCATCACTGACAAAGTCTGCCTGGACATAGGTGGGCGTCAACGTGACATCAGCCGGTAGCAGTTTCTTCAGTTCCTGAACTTTCTGATTAATACCCTGGCTGAGACTAATGAGGTTGGCTGATGGCTGTTTAACGACATTAATAAGTACTGTCTCTTTGCCGTTCGCTTCGATTTTGGTGTATTCCTGTTGCTCATGCAGTTCAACTGTTGCCACATCGGCCAGGCGGAGAACTCGTTGTCCATCGCTACGAATGATGATGTTTTCGACCTCCTGTCGGGAATGGACCGTAGCATCGGTGAGCGTCAGATACAGGCGGTGGTAACCCGATACCATCCCGTCGGCCTGGATAAAATTGGTTGCAGCCAGCGCCGTTGTGATTGCCGATGGAGTTACGTTCAGACTCGCTAGTTTGGTTGGCTGGAGTACGATCCAGTATTCCTTGGTGCGTCCGCCCATCACCTGAATATTCGATACCCCCGTTACCCGGCTCAAAAATGGCCGTATGGTATACATGGCCAGTTTGCGCAGTTCAATTAAATCCCGGCTATTCGAAGTGAGCGCGAAATCCATCACCGGTAGGATTGACGGGGACATCTTTTCTACCGACAGGTTCGTATTGGGTAATAAGGTATTCTGTATCTGATTGATTCGGGCATTAACGCGTTGTAAAGATACGTCCATATCCACCGACCAGTTGAGGTAAATTGACAGCTCAGAACTTCCCCTGCTGGTGGTACTACGGACCATCTCGACGCCTTCCACCTGATTAACCGCGTTCTCTAACGGTTGGGTGATGGCCACCATCATGAGCTCGACGGGCTGCTCCCCAGCATCGGCAATAACTTTAATTTTGGGGAACGTCTTTTCTGGAAATAAGGAAACCTGAATTTGTCGGTAGGCGAATAAGCCACCTACTAGCAGCAGGATTAGAAGCCCCAGTATGGGTTTGCGAAAGCGGAAAAAACCAGGCTGTTCAGCGGACATGCGTAGGGCGATTTATGGTGATCGATGCCGTATCTGCCAAGCCATATCCGCCTTTGCTAACAAAGCGATCCTGCGGGTTAAAACGAGGGCTCAAAATTTCGATTCGAGTGGCTCGCTGGAGACCAATTTTGACGGGTACTTTAACGGCGGTTGTGTCGTTAATCAGCTTCATGACCCAGAATTCCGTCTGGAGTTCATTAGCCAGAACGGCTTCGGTAGGTAACGACTGTGCCTGGTTATGTTGCTGTTCGGTAAACGTAATCGCCAGTTGAAGCCGGGCTGGCAGTACCATCGGATGGTCAGGTTTAATAACGAATCGCTCGGTTTGGGAGAGCGAATCGGTTAGGGCTAGTGTCCGGGAAATTCGCCCACCAATGCGCCGACCATTGGGTAATTGAATCCGGCATACGCTACCTACATGGACGGATGTGTCCTGCTCGACGGGTACTTCGAGCAGAAAGACAAACATATCGGGGGCCGAAAACGTCGCTAGTACCGTGCCGTCTTGGACGTACTCATTTTCCTCCGCCTGTACCAGCGTAACCAGACCTGCGTCTGGAGCATGGATGGTCAACTGACCGATGTTGGTCAACGTTGGATCATTCAGGTAATTTTTGCCGCCCAAAGCATAGGCTTCCTTGGTTTGCAGGCCAAATAAAGGCGAACCTTTGTGGAGCTGATCGCCAATTTTGACGTATACCTTGGTGACGTAACCGGCAATTGGCGATTTAATATCACCACTGGTGAGGTAGTACGTCATGCCCCTAAAGGTTTTTTCTACTCGGAAAGAATCTGGTTTTACCGTCGTTACGTCAACGGGTGTTTTGGGTTTAGGCGCATCGGCAGTTGCCTGGGTACTCGTATCATTCGTTGATGACGAGCCGCAACTGGTCAAGAGCAGCGTTAGAGAAAAGCCTAAGGCATACATCGGGTTCGTCATACGTTGAGGACTGGGTTAAAAATTGCGGTAGTTGAAGGTGTTGATAAACCGTTGCCGCTGAATGATTAATTGATTCAGCGTCAGTTTACTATTCAGATAGCGCTGTACGATGAGCAGGTAATCAATCGCTGATATGTCGCCCCGGTAGAGCCTGGCCTGACTGATCGTCAATAGATTTTCGACGTCGGTATTTTGCTGTTCGGTAATGGTGATCAGATTCTGATTGACGCGTAATTGCTCATTGACCGTTCGTAATTGCAGATTGAATCGGTTCAGATACTGGGCCCGATAATTGCGAATGATAATCTGTGATACGTCAAATTTCTGGTATTGGAGCTTGCGCTGATTCCCATTGTAGATAGGCATGGTAAAATTCAGACCAATGCTGTATCCAAATCGCCGGGTAATCAGATCCGCGCTAATGGCGTTTGTGCCAGCATTGGCTACCAGATCCAAAGAAGGCCGGTAAAAAATATCAACCATCCGGCGATTCCGCTCAACAATCACGCTATCATAGCGGTAGCGTAATAAATAAGGATTGTCGTCAAGTGTGAAACGTGCCTGTAGAGCGAGGTCGGGTTTTTCGAGCCGTACCAGACCTGTTTCCGGAATGTTGCAGAGGGTATTAAGGGCTAAAATATCCTGCAAAAACTGCACCTTGGCCCCTTCATAATTTACTTCGCTCTGTTGCCAGTCGACCCGAAACGCCAGGTAGTCCGATTGATTGAATAAAGCCTTCCGAAGGAGTTCTTTCAATACCTCATTCTGCCGGGACAAAATCTGGTACAAATCGCCAAAAATGACCATCTGCTGATAGTCCTGAAAAGCTGTTAGGTAGAGATCGACAATGGATTTTTGAAGATCGTTCTGATTGATGCGAACAGTATTGACTAGCGAATCGCGCAGGGCTGAGTTCAGGTTGTTTTGAATTCGTAGATTCCGACGATACAACAGGTTCCGATTCGCCTGAATCAGACCTGTGAAAGCTCCACCGTTGGTTGCACTGACATCATAGCCCCAGTTAGCACCAGCCGGTGCGTAGAGGTACTGACCGATGGCCTGCACATAGGGTTTATTAATGGCAATGTTCAGTAGACTGTCTAGCCGATTTAAGACAATGGTGTTAAGATTGTCCTTCAACAGTGGACTATTCATCATTCCCTGATCCAGATAATAGGCCAGGTTGCGGTGAACCAGTGTATCTTGCCCAAAGCCAGGAATCGCTTGGAGCAAGAACCAGATACCCAGCCAGGCTAATCGTTTATCTAATCGCATACGTCGTAGTTAAAAGGCCTCATTCCGTAATACCGGGTATTCGGCCAACTCAAGCATTTGTTTATTGTACTGTTTGGCTTGTTTAGTCTGGCCTTCCAGCCGAGCAACTCGAGCCAGCATCAGGTAGGCATATGCCCGAACCGATTCGTCCCGAACCGAACTTTGCACGACCTCTTTCGCCAGCGCCTGGGCCATTGACCGCTGACCCATTGCCAGAGCGTATCGGGATTTTAACAAGGTGGCCATCTGCTGAAAAACTAGCTGCTGGGTATTCATCAATTGGGCGATTTCATGAGGAAGTGCGGCTAATTGGTTGGCATTCAGTAGAGCCTCTGCATACTTGTAGCGCCAGTAGGGATTATTGGAGTAACGGATGACCAGATGAGCTAGGTAAGGAAGCGCATCAGCAGGTTTATTTTCGTAATCAGTCAGGAGATGCGTCAGATACAGAACAGCCTCTGTCCGCACAAAGAGGGCTTTTTGTGTAGCGATCTGGAGCTGAGTCATCCCTACTTGTTTATCACCCGCCGTCATGACCCAGGCTACTGTTTTGTAGAACGGATGAATTTCCGGATAAACCTCTCGGTAGAAATTGTAAAGACCCGTGGAGAGATAGAAATCGGGGTATTGTTGCTGGAAGGATTTGCCTTTCTGAATATACGGGTACGCATTCTTAGCGTGTCGAATCGCTGCGAACGGTTCATGTTCAAGATGGCTGATTTTGGCTAACATAGCCTCAGCAGTGAAGTACAAAAACATGGCTTCGGGTCGGTCAGTCACACTGTGGTCGGTCGCGTTGGTATTCTTTTTCTCCTTTTGCCAATCGTCAGCTTTTTTAGCCGCCAGTTCTAGCTGCTGTACGCAGCGGTTCTTCAGTTTCGCGTCGGTCCGGGCGGGAAACCATTGGTAGTATAAACTGACACCCCGCAGCAAATCGACCGCAGGATGATCCGGGACTAATTTCTCTAGTTGGGCGAACGTAGCTCCGGCGGCAGTGAACTGATTATCATAGACTTGATCCAGCCCTTCTGATAATAAAGTTCGGGCGGTAGGATTGCTATAAATCATGGGATATTGCGCAAAAGCCTCCTTGATTAGCAGCGCGAACAAACAGATGAGAATCAGACTCTTTGGGTTGATTGGGCTTGTCAACATAACTAAAAGGCTTCGGATATATTGACGTAAAAACCATGCGTCTGCTGACCCACTGCTGCATCGAATCGTAGATTCAGGTGTTCCTTCCGGCTGATCAGGAAGCGGAGTCCGGCACCACCGGCCACTTTCCAGTCGGTTGGCGAAAATTCACTCAGTACATTCGCTACGTCACCGGCTGACACAAACAGGGTTCCGCCCAGCCGTCCGATTAACCGTTGCCGTAACTCGGCCTGTAAGGCGATTGCATTGTTGTCGCGATAGCGACCATTGTAATAGCCTCGTAATAAAAATGACCCACCTAACGTAGCGGCCAATTTGAAGGGAACTTCACCACTATTCAGGTTGGCAAATCCTTGTACCGCTAGTACAGTACGGGGAGACGTGGATATGTACCGCCTGATGTCCAGGGTATAGTTGGTGAAGGAGAACTGACTGCCTAGCGCCTGACCATATAGCATACAGGATATATCTGCGTACCAACCCCGAACGGGTGAATAAATATTGTCCCGGGTATCCAGCACAGCGGCTACACCCACTCCATTCACGACGCTACCTAGTCCTCCAATTAGCGTATTCGTCGGAAAGGGTGTTTCCGACGATCGGCTGATATCGAACGTTTTAAAAAATTGCTGCTGCAATCCCACGAATAAACCAGGTTTGATTTGCCGAAGAAATCGGTTGTAGGCCCGCAAACTTTTATAGGATATCAGTTCTTTTTGGTTGTCAGTGGTCTCATTACCCAGGCCGTAATAAAATTCCGGAAACTGTGTGTAGAGAAACATACCCCGAATTAAATAATGCTCACGGTGGGTAAATACGGTGTAGGTTGGCTCTACCACAGTTTGCCGGTTGAGGGTGTGGATGATGGCAAAATCCACATTTGAGGTTCGGGCGGTACTATCGGTTCTGAATAGAAAAACGCCTAAAAGGCCATAGCCCAACTTGGTTTCAGGCGTGTAATACACGACAGGTAACGGAATAAACTGCGTGTGTTTGGTGGGAATAGAATCCGGCCTGGAATCCTGAGCCCTTCCCTGGATAGCGAAGAGAAGCAAGCCGAACAATAGTCGATTGGGCATGATCAACAGGGAAATGAGTTAATACGAAGCCATTTTTCGCCGACTCAATTTGCGTTTCAGCCAGGGATAAACACGGTAGGCTACTTCGGTGGAGAGCAGTCCAATACCGGCGCCAACCAGTACGTCCGATATCCAGTGTTTATCATTGACGACCCGTAAGATTCCTGTTGAGGTAGCCATGGCATAGCCACCGATGGGAATCCAGGGACTGACTCCCCTAAACTCCCGATCCAGTAAAGCGGCTCCGGTAAAGGCATTGGCCGTATGGCCCGATGGAAAAGAGAAATAATTGGACCCATCGGGCCGCAGTTCATTAGTCGTATGTTTTAGCCCTAACACCACGCCTGAACTGATCCCATAAGCGAGTAGCCCAATCAGTATTCGGTCAAGGGGTTGTGATCGACCTTTCACGCCCGCCAAACTCAACCCAGCCCAGGTTACGGCCGGTCCATATTGCAGGAAATCGTCGGCATGGGTGCGGAAATGGAGCTTATCCTGAATCTCGCTTCGGACATAAAAGCGGTCAAAATGGCTGTTTGGGTAATCAGGCGATAAAGCTAATCCCCCAATAATCAGTACGCTCGGAGCAACCCATCGAAACGAAGCGGGCCGATCTGGAATCGTATCCCAGGATGCCTGCTGGAAAACCGTATTTAGCGGTTGCCCAAATGATGCGAGTAGGGAAAAAAGAAAAAACCAACTGCTAAGTACCAGGCTGTAATAGGAAGAATAGGGTCGCCAAGTTTGTTTTGTCATTCCGTTATTCGTAAGGTGTATTCATTAGTCACTACGCGTCAAAAGCCGAAAGGGTGGGGTGTAAGCCTACTAGTAGGAAGGAATACCGTAAAGGAAAAAAGGAAACCTAAAGCAAATCTGAAGTGGGCAGCAGTGATCAGGCAGCTGGACGAGCAAAAGCAACTTCAAATTGTATTCAGATTTGTGGCTGTACTTTGGAAAAATAAGTCAAGCAGGGACCATGAAAATTTTGCTGATTGAAGACGAGCCGTCGCTACTGGTGGCCATGCGCCACTATCTGGAGGGCGAGCACTACAACGTATCCACGGCGAATAATTTCCATACTGCCTCCGTGAAAGCGCATGATTACGAGTATGATTGTGTGGTAGTGGACATTACCTTGCCCGATGGTAACGGCTTGGCAATCGTGAAAGAGTTGAAAGCGGCTCATTCGCAGGCGGGCATTATCATCGTATCGGCCAAAAACTCACTGGATGATAAACTCACCGGGTTAGAGTTAGGGGCCGATGATTATTTAACCAAACCGTTTCACCTACCCGAACTTAATGCCCGGATTCGTTCCGTCCTTCGTCGGCGTCAGCATGAAGGGGAAATGCAACTTGAATTTGGAGCTATTACGATTGTTCCGAACCGGAAACAGGTGCTGGTGACGAATCAGCCGGTGGAGTTGACCATTAAAGAGTATGAACTACTGTTATTTCTGGCAACCAATAAAAATAGACTCTTATCCAAATCGGTAATTGTTGAACATGTGTGGGGTGATTTTATGGATGGCATCGATTCCCACGATTTCCTCTACACCCACGTTCGCAATCTACGCCGAAAGTTATTGGATGCCGGAAGTCCGGATTACATTACCACCCGCTACGGGGCTGGCTATATTTTCACGGTAGGCGAATGAAACTGCTTCATAAAACAACCCTGTACCTGCTCCTGGCTGCCCTCCCAATTGCCCTAGGGGGCGTCTTTCTGCTGAAGGCCTATATCCACCGGGATATGCTGCATGAAATCGACGAGTTGCTGGCCAGCGAACTGGTCCAGGTGAAAGAGCAACTCCGTTTGCACCCACCCGATACCGCCGACCTACCAGGCTGGGACCCTACCATTCGCATTACCCGGATTAGCGTGAAAGTGCCCACAACCCTAACGTATACCGACACCGTTGCCTTTACCGCTCGGGAACATGAGCGGGAACTGGTTCGGATGCTTCGCACGACTTATGCCATTGGCGGTCAGACATATAGTATTTCGCTTCAGCAATCGTATCTGGAGTTTGATGAAATCGCCAGTACGGTATCGGTAGGTGTCATTGTTTGTTTCCTGATTGTGATAACCCTGCTGGTACTAGCCGACGTAGTAGTTACCCGGCGTATTTGGCAGCCTTTCTACGGGATCATTCATCAATTGCAACAATACCGGGTCGATGGACCCGATGAGGCATCGTTTCCGGTCAGTGATGTGCATGAGTTTACGTTACTCAGTCAGTCGCTTGATGAAATGAGTCGCCGGACTCGTCATCAGTACGCCCAGCAGAAGCAGTTTACCGACAATGCCTCGCACGAGATGCAAACGCCTTTAAGTGTACTCTCCTTCGAGCTAGACCTATTGCAACAGTCGCCGGGGTTAAATGAAGCTGACCTAAATCGGATTGGCCGGTCGCAGCAGGAAATTAAGCGGCTCTCGGCGATGAACCAATCTTTGTTGCTACTAGCCAAAATTGATAATCACCAGTTTGCCCACCATGACTTGGTGAATATTGGCGAATTGGTCAACCAACTAATAGATAATTATTCGGATTATACAGCACATCGAGGCATTACCCTCAACCGGATGATTAAAGTAGGCCCTACCCGAAACCTGAACCGACAATTAGCCGAGGTGCTTTTTTCGAATCTCATCAAAAACGCCATCCGTCATGGCGACGCACACAGTTCTATTTTCGTTCAAGTGGGAACCAATAGTTTTATTATCACAAATGAAGGAGATCCTTTGCCTTTTCCAGAGGAGCAACTTTTTCGCCGATTTGTCCGCAATCAGGCACTTCCGCAATCGACCGGTCTGGGGCTTGCTTTAGTCAAAGAAATTGCCGCGCAGTATGGCATGACCGTCAACTACAATTATGCCACCTCTATGCGACGGCACATGTTTCAGGTTGATTTTTGAGCAAAACTAGTACTGGCTACAACTTCAAATTTGCTTTAGAATCCAGCCGTACGTTTGCGCTGTAACCATAACTACTAAGCAGATGTACACCTTATTGATAAGTGGCCTGGTCATATTCACATCGGCACACGTTGCTTCGGTTGCCTTGACGAATTACGTTGTTGGTTCGAAACCCGCTATAACTGTAGCTAGGATTGATGTGCCAGCGGCTGTTAAAGCCACTGTAGCTCGGTTATATCCAGGTGTGAAGGACGTGAAATGGGAGAAAGAAGCGGGAAATTATGAAGCAGGACTGACCCACAATGGAAAGGAATTGTCACTGGTGATCGATGCCAATGGAAATGTACTAGAAACAGAAACGACGATCGCCATATCGGCGCTGCCTGCATCTGTTCAGGATTATGTAACGAAACATTATCCAGGCAAGAAAATTAAAGAAGCCGCTGTACTCATAGATGCCAACGGTAAGAAAACCTATGAAACCGAAGTCGGCGGAAAGGACTTGATCTTTGACGAAAAAGGTCAATTTATTAAGTAAACAGATTTAGTTACGGAAGTCGTGGTTCGTTAAACGACCTGCATTTAGCGAACCACGACTTTTATTCAACGAGTCATTCGGGCCATTCACCCACCTATACATGGCATCTGCCACGATCGTTTTCTATTCATCAACAGCTAGCGGCAATTTTGCCCTCGCTTCCAACCCGTTTTTTATTTACTAGCACATGATGTGGCTTAAAACTACCGTTTTTCTATTTTTTCTAACAACCGCCCTGACGTTCGCCCAGATTCCGGGCAGTACGTCAGGGTCATCGGTTTCCGCTCAATCAGGCCAATCGTCTATTCCTCCAGTTGGCGAAACGTCAGCAAAAGGCAACGCAAAAATTTCGGGCTACGTCGTTGATTCATCGCTGACTAAAGCGGTTGAGTATGCGAACATCGCCGTGTATATTACAGCTACCGATAAGCTGGTTGACGGCACTGTTGCTGATGATAAGGGTAAGTTCACGCTCACCAAATTAGCCCCTGGCACCTACAAACTATTAATTTCCTTTCTGGGCTACAACGCCAGATCAATTGACAACGTCGTGATTACAAAAGGTCAGACCAAAGATTTGGGAGTAGTTCGACTCAGTGCTAGCACACGCACCCTTAATGAAGTAACTGTGGCCGGAACGAAAGCACTGGTAGAAGATAAGGTAGACCGGCTAGTCTATAATGCCGATGTCGATTTGGCCGCGAAGGGTGGAGACGCAACGGATATTCTCAAAAAAGTGCCGATGCTTTCGGTTGATTTGACGGGTAACGTGTCCTTGCAGGGAAGTTCCAATGTGCGGGTGCTGATCAATAATAAGCCTTCGTCGATTCTGGCGGGAAATCTGGCGGATGCGCTGCGGCAGATTCCGGCGGATTTGATCAAAACAGTGGAAGTCATTACCTCGCCGTCAGCCAAGTACGATGCCGAAGGCAGTGGCGGTATTATCAACATCATCACCAAGAAAAATACGTTGCAGGGCTTGCATCTGGATGTAGATGGTGGGGTTGGTAACCGAACGTCTACGCTGGGTTTGAATGGCAGTTTTCGACATGGTAAACTGGGTGTTAGCCTAAATGGTAATGGCCGGGGAATATATAATCCATCGGCTTCGGATTTAGCCCAGACTACCTTTCTGGGTGAAACCATTGCGCCGGTTCGGACACGTCAACATTCGGACGGCTTCGATAAGGGTCTGTTTGGGCAGTATGCATTGGGCCTGGACTACGATATCGCCAAAAATCAATCGCTGACTGGTGGCGTCCGTTTTGGGGTTCGTAATCTGAGTCGTGATCAACATCTGGCGACCAGTCTATTGAATGGCGATATCGTAAAAGCGCCAACTCGACGGGATGTGAACAGCCAGGATTTGTCGAATTCGGTCGATATGAATATCGATTACCTGCATACGTATCCCGGAGCTGGCGACGGACCGCAGCGGGAATTGAGCATCTCCACGCAGTATAGCCAGAACCACCTGACCAATAATTTTGACGCCAATAACCTGGATACGCTAGGTATCCTGACTACCCGCCAGCGGAACCTGAATTTTAACACCAGTCAGGAATTTGTTCTGCAAGCGGATTACCAGACGCCCATTAGTCCAACCCAGCAACTCGAGTTTGGGGCCAAAGAAACCTACCGGAGGGTAAACAGCCAGTATCAATACTTACTGGCAGGTCCAACCTCAGATTACACCGTTGACAGTCAGCGTCCCGATGGTTCTTTATTGTATGATCAGAACATAGGAGCGGCTTATGTATCGTATACGTTTACAACGCGTGATAAGATCACGATTAAGGCAGGGACACGGTATGAATATACAAGTATACAGGCCTCTGCAGGGAACCAAGGACTAATTTCCATTCCGAACTATGGCAAATTGGTTCCCAGCATTAATCTTTCGAAAAAGCTTAGCGAGTCGACCACCCTTAAACTGGCTTACAACCGCCGGATTCAGCGTCCGAATGTTCAGGATTTGAACCCCAATTTCAACGCGGCCAATCCCTACAATATTTCCATCGGAAACCCGTACCTCAAACCGGAAATTACCGACCGAATTGAATTTGGGTATAGCACCTACGTCAAAAAAACGTACCTGAACCTAACGCTTTACACCCGACTCAACCGGGATGATATTCAGTCGATTAGTCAGCGATCGGATACGTTAATTGGCGCAGTGGTGAGTCGTCGGTCAAACATTGGTAAGGAATACAACTACGGCACCAACCTGTTTGCTACCGTAAACATTACCCCACGATGGAGTGTCAATACGAATATTGATATTATGTACCGCTATATTAGTGGGGTGGCACTCGATGTATCAGGCCTGTCCATTATGCTCAGTAATACAGGGATTCGGTGGGGTGGACGAATGGATACGCAGGTACAATTTGATAAGGGCTGGGCCATTCAGGCCAACATTGGCTACAGGGGTAAAGACATCGCGTTGCAAGGTTACCGGATTGGGTTTGCCCAATACTCATTGGGAGCCCGAAAATCGTTCACCAATAAGCGGGGCAGTTTGGGGTTAGCCGCCGAGAATTTTCTCACGAACGGCATGGGTTTCACGTCGGTACTGAACTCGGCCCAGTTTAATCAGGATTTTCGGCAGTATATCTATAATTCCAGCATCCGGCTGACCTTCAGCTACAAGATCGGTAATCTGAACGGAGCTAAAGTGAAGAAAGGTAAATCGGCGGGAGGGGACGAAGAAGGCTGATATACAAAAGCTATTTCTAAAAATTGATCTGAATTGTATGGCGATTGGTGTCGGTGCTATACTGAATTTGCCAGCCATACAAGTCCACGATCTTTTTGACAATCGCGAGTCCCAGGCCGGTGCTGTGCGGATTCGATGGGTCTTTCTGAAATCGCTCGAACACTCGATCCGATAATAAACGGGAGGATTTTCCGGAATTTTCAATCGTGAGCCTTCGTTCGATTAGCCCTATCGAAATTTGCCCCTGCACCTGATTATGGCGAATGGCGTTACTGAGTAGATTCGATAATAAAATGTCGATTAACGTAACATTAGCTTGAACAAAAAACGGGGAAAGATCGGTATAAATGTCCAGCCGTTTGCTGGTGATACTCTCCTGATATTGATTGATTAACCTGTTTAGTACGCCCGACAGGTCAATGGATTCGGTGGGGCTAAACTGCTTATTTTCAATTTTTGCTAGCAGTAATAAGTTTTTGATCAGTTTGGAAAGTCGTTCGAGTACTTCCATAGCCGACCCAATCAGTGTAGCCTGATTTTCCGACAGTTCCTCGCTTTGCAATAACATCTCGAGCTTTCCGTTCAGCACAGCAATCGGCGTTTGCATTTCATGGGCAGCATTCTCGGTAAATTCTTTCTGACTTTGGTAAACAACGCGACTTTTTTGCGCCAATTGGATGATCGCCCGGTTCAGATCGTCAAATTCCTGAATGCTTGTGGCCGGAAGTTCAATTGCCGAATGTTTGTCGACTTCAAAAACCTTGAGTTCGTCGACGGTTTGGTAGAAGGGATGCCAGATTCGTTGGGCGATACGTCGATTCAGGAGTAGCATTCCCAGTAACAGAAGTATCAATAATGCGACCTGAAGTTCAACAATACCGTAAATCAGGTCGCGTGATTCCAGTAGAGAGGTTCGGATAGAAACCTTATACGGCTTTTGTCGTACAACAATGTACGAGTCCAGTTCTCGAAAGGGCTCCATTTCATGGGTTAGACTGTCATACTGCGTACTTTGGAAAAGGCTATCTCGCCCAATCGGGCCTGTGGACAGTCTAACTTTAATATCACCATCCAAATCCTGCCACTGTCGAATATCGACGTCTTTGTTCAGTCGGTTTAGATAGTATTGTAATTTATGCTTCCGTAGTGCCAACGACTCATCAACTTCTTTGATAAACAGGCGCTGAAGGCTAATATAAAAAAGGGGGATGCTGATGAGAATGATCAAGCCTAGATAAACGCCATACGTTCGGGTCGTCAGATTAAGCAGCTTCATCCAGTGAGAATTTATAACCAACACCATATACCGTTCGGATGTAATCCCGGGCACCAGCATCGGCTAATTTCTTCTTTAAATTCTTCATGTGAGCGTAAATAACATCGTAATTATCAAACAAATCAGCTTCGTCGCCGGACAGATGCTCAGCAATGGAATTTTTGGAAACGATTCGGTTCCGGTTGGACGTCAGGAACATAAATAAATCATATTCCTTTCGGCTCAGATAAAGCTCATTCTGATTGACGGTTATCGTCTTAGCCGTCAAATTAACTGTGATCTCATTGAGTTTAACCAGATTAGAACCATCGAATTTACGCCGTCGAATAATGGAGTTTACCCGTGAGCTAAGTTCCGAAAAATGAAATGGTTTAGTCAGGTAATCATCGGCTCCCATATCCAATCCAGCAATCCGATCATCCAGCGAGTTTTTGGCAGAAATGATAATAACCCCTTCCGTCTTATTAGCCTTTTTTAATTCCTGTAATAATTGTAGACCACTCCCATCGGGCAGGGTTATATCGAGCAAAATGCAGTCATAGTCATACAGGTGAATTTTTTCAGAAGCCGTTTCGTACGTAGGGGCCAGTTCGCACAGAAATTGACTTTCACCACTCAGGTATTCCGCCATGTGCGTAGCCAACTCGATTTCATCTTCTACTATTAGAATTTTCATGCGCTTTTTAGGAGCAAAACTGACGGTAGATTCTGAATAAATTTAGAATGGCTAGTTAAGTAGCTGTTTTTTAAACGTGTTCGGGCTGATACCTACTTCTTTCTTAAACAAGCGGGAGAAATAGGATAGATTGTCAAAGCCTAATCCATAGGCAATTTCAGAAACAGATTGATCTTCCCCTTTTAGCCGATTTTTAGCCTCCGATATTAAATACAGGTGAATATGTTCCAGAGCGGTTTTTCCGCTTTCCTGTTTTAATAAGTCCGTTAAATAGCCAGCCGACAGATGGAGTCGTTCGGCTAGATAGTGAACAGAAGGTAGCCCTTTGATATCTAAAAAGCCGTTAGCTACGTAGGCATCTATCTCTGTATAAAATTTAGTGACGGTTTTGCCTGAAATTTCAGCGCGATTCATAAACTGACGTTTATAGAACCGTTGAGCGTATTTCAACAATGTATCAATGTTGGCAAGAATGATTTCGCGGCTGTATTCGTCTTGGTTACTCGTGTATTCGGCCTCAATTTTACGATAGAGTTCCCAGATTATTTTTTCTTCTCTGGGGGAGAGATGCAGGGCTTCATTGGTTTCGTAATCGAAGAAGTGGTATTGTTTTATAAGAGTATGTAAGGCATGCCCCGCCAAAAAATCTTCATGAATAAAGATCATAAACCCATCTTCTTCGAATTCAAGGTTTTTCATTTCGATAATCTGCCGGGGTTTAACAAATAGCATAGATCCCGATTGATGATCGTACTCGCTACGTCCGTATAAAATCACACCAGCGACAAGCTTTTTAATGCCGATCATATAAAAATCGCTGGTAAATTCCCGGTCACCCAGCGAGCAGGTTTTGGTGCATTGATAGATACTGAACAAGGGATTCTCAGGAGGAGGAAACCCATTACCCCGGTGTAAATCAGCTAGATTCTTATAATGTTTCATACCTCGATAAATACATCCGCATCCACACAAGTTCATTGAGTGGATGCGGATAACAGAGATTTTTTTAACTGGTTTATAAATGACCGTGAGCCGCTACCGAAACGTCTTTCCAGGCGTCAAACTCGGCAAGCCGTTCTGCGTAAACTTGTTTAACACCGGGATAGGCTATTTTCCCCAACAGGAAATGCAAGGGCGGGTTTTTGCTGTCAATCAGTTGCAAAACGGCCGTCGTTGTGGCTTCTGGTTTGCCCCATGTATCGGGGGCTGCTCCTTCGGCAAATGCTTTTTTAATAGGATCATACACTTCCTTCGGTTCCGTCTGAAAAGCGGATGCGCCCGACCAATCCGTTGTAAAACCATTCGGTTCAATCAGACTTACATGGATACCAAAGCTTTTAACCTCAGAAGCCAGCGTTTCGCTTAACCCATTAACGGCATATTTGGATGCATTATAAATCCCTAAAACCGGCAAAGTGACCAATCCCAGGAAGCTTGATACCTGAATGATATGTCCACTTTGTTGCTCTCGCATGATTGGAATGATCGCCTGTGTCACCCAAAGAAGCCCAAAAAAGTTGGTTTCCATCTGAGCGCGAGCCTGTTGCTCGGTTGTTTCTTCAATGGCACCAAATAAGCCATACCCCGCATTGTTAATCAATACGTCAATACGACCGAAAAGCTCGTTTGCTTTATTGACGGCGTCAAAGCATGCCGCCCGATCGTTTACATCGAGTTGAATCGGAAGAACCGCGTCGCCATATTGCTCTACCAGATCGGTTAAGTCGTCAAGTTTTCGGGCGGTTGCCGCCACTTTATCACCTCGTTCTAAGAGGGCTTTTGCCCAGATTTTACCAAACCCCCGAGAGGCTCCGGTAATCATAATTATTTTTGCCATGATACTAATTTGTTATGCATTAATCTGTGACAAAGGTATTGGTGGCCCTTGAGGAGGATTGACACAAAACCCGGAATCATTGACACATTTCTAGACTGCGTTTGCAGTCGTTTTTTGAAGCGTGAGTGAGTAAGCGCACATGCAGAAAAAATTCAGAATTGACCGGGAGTTTTGACCCATAATCATTGAATGACGGCTTTGGTCAACCACAGCAGTCACTCCAAATGGGATATGGCAACCTCCAGCAAGACCTATTTATATATAGTCCTCCTTTCCACAGCTATTGTCTCCTCCTGTGGGACAGCTGATACCGGTACGACAAAGACTCCGCCCAAGACGTACACGGTCATGAAACTGGCTCCCCGAAAAGCGGAAACAAATGCGGACTATCCAGCCTCCATTCTGGGAATTCAGAATGTCGAGATACGGCCCAAGATTGACGGGTACGTCGAAAAAATTTACGTCGACGAAGGGGCAACTGTTAAAAAGGGGCAACTTCTGTTTCATATCAATGCCCCACAGTACGAACAGGACTTACGAACTGCCGAAGCAAATATCAAAATTGCGTTGGCCAATGTGAATGCGGCCCAGATGCAGGTGGATAAGGTTCGGCCACTGGTTGAGCAGGATATCGTCAGTAACTATCAGCTGAAAGGCGCTCAGTACACCCTGGAATCCCAACAGGCCGCTTTGGCTCAGGCGAAAGCGGCTGCCAATAATGCCCGCATAAACCTGAGTTATACCACCATCTATAGTCCCGTCGATGGCGTGATTGGCATCTTGCCGTATAAGATTGGGAGTCTCATCAGTAGCACTACCCTCAATCCATTGACAACGGTATCGAACATTGATCAGATTTACGCCTATTTCTCGGTTAATGAGCGGCAGGGATTAGACTTTTTCGCCACGGCCAAAGGAGCTACCATGCAACAAAAGTTGACTACGTTACCGCCTGTAATCCTTGTCCTGGCTAACGGTGAACAGCTCTCGGCAAAAGGAAAGGTAGAAACTGCAAGTGGACTAATCAATTCGAAAACTGGGGCTATTAATATGCGGGCAACCTTCCCGAATCCCGGCGGATTGGTTCGTAGTGGAAGTAGTGCCATCGTAAGAATCCCAACAACGCTCGATACGGCTATTCTAATCCCTCAAAAATCGACCTATCAGATTCAGGGCAAGTTGTTTGTCTACGTACTGGGTCCCTCGAACAAGGTAAAATCCCAGGAAGTGAAGGTCAGCGCCAGCACCGGGCAGTTTTACGTCGTTAGTCAGGGCGTTAAGGCTGGGCAGCAGATTGTGGTTGATGGTGTTGCCTCTCTTCGAGAAGATTTACAGATAACTCCAAAGCTGGTGAATGCGGATTCAATCTACAGCAATCCGTAACTCCTTTGTCCACAAGACGATTATGTTACAGAAATTCATCGAACGACCCGTGCTTTCCACGGTTGTTTCCATCCTCATCGTGACCCTGGGTCTGGTTGGATTGTTCACCCTACCCATTTCGCAGTACCCCGACATTGCTCCGCCAACGGTTCAGGTAACGGCAACCTACAGCGGTGCCAATGCCGACGTAGTGCTAAAAACCGTCATTATTCCGCTGGAACAGCAAATCAACGGCGTAGAAAACATGGATTACCTGACGTCCACGGCGGGAAATGATGGCACCGCCAATATCACGATCAGTTTCAAAATCGGAAGTGATCCCAATCTGGCGGCTGTCAATGTGCAAAATGCGGTATCCAGAGCAACATCGCTTTTGCCTCAGGAAGTGACAAAAGCGGGTGTAACTGTACAGAAGAAACAAACCAGCAGCCTGCTTACTTATTCGCTGTACAGTGAAAGCTCGGCTTACGATCAAACCTTTCTGCAAAACTACGCGGATATCAATATTCTGCCGGTGATCAAACGGATTCAGGGAGTAGGGGATGCCTCGCTACCGAGCCAGATGGATTACTCCATGCGGATCTGGCTGAACACCCAGAAAATGGCATCCTATGGTCTGGTTCCGGCTGATATAACAGCGGCTTTGTCCGAACAGAATATTCAGGCTGCACCCGGTCAGTTTGGGGAGCGGGGAGGGCAGGCGTTTCAATACGTTATCAAATATCCCGGTACGTTGGTCGATACCACTCAGTTTGGAAATATCGTGGTCCGGTCGAATCTCCGCAGCCGGATTTTGCGGTTACGGGATGTGGCCCGTATTGAACTGGGTGCGCTGAATTACTTCAATACGACCCGCATGAATGGTCACCCCACCATTTCGATTGACGTGTCGCAGATTGCGGGATCAAATGCTCACCAGGTGATTCAACAGACGGTGGCCGCCATGAATGCGGCTGCACTTAATTTCCCGCCGGGGATTAAACTGGTAACGCTACAGAACACCGATGACTTCCTGAATGCATCGATTGACAAAGTCCTGCATACCCTGCTCGAAGCATTTGTGCTGGTCTTCGTAGTTGTCTTTCTGTTTCTGCAGGACTTTCGTTCGACGTTGATTCCGGCCATATCAGTTCCTGTCGCCATTGTCGGTACGTTTTTCTTTTTGAATCTATTCGGCTTCACCATTAACCTTCTTACCCTATTTGCCATTCTGCTGGCGATTGGGATTGTGGTGGATGATGCGATTGTGGTAGTGGAAGCCGTACACGCCAAACTGGATGCTGGCTATCAGTCCGCGAAACAGGCGAGTATCGATGCGCTTGAAGAAATCTCAGGGGCTATTATTTCCATTACGCTGGTTATGTCAGCCGTTTTTATCCCAGTTAGCTTTATTGGCGGGTCGTCGGGTATTTTCTACAAGCAGTTTGGGTTAACGCTGGCCATTGCGATTGTGCTTTCGGCCATCAATGCCCTGACCTTGAGTCCGGTTTTATGCGCTCTGTTTTTAAAAGGACATGATCAGGAGCAAAAGAAGCTGAATTTCCTGCAAAAGTTTTATCTGGCCTTTAATTCGGGTTTTGACCGGATGAGTAATCGGTACGTTCAGGCCATTCAGTTTTTCAGTCGAAAAAAATGGATTCCAATTGGGATTCTGCTAGTCTTTTCTGGTTTGCTGTATTTCATTGTTAGAGCGACGCCAACCGGATTTGTGCCGAATGAAGACCTGGGAGTTGTCATTTGTAACATCAGTTTGCCGCCCGGTGCTTCGCTGAATCGCACTGATAAAATAACCCGGAAAATCGAAGCACTGGGAAGGTCGGTTCCGGAGGTGAAAAATATTCTGGGCGTCAATGGTCGGTCGCAGTTGGCGGGAAGTGGGAGCAACTATGGGATGGTGATTATGCGATTGATTCCCTGGACGCAGCGGAGCCGGGATATTCAGGCAATTGTCAAAGAGCTGACAGCTAAAGCTGCGGGTATCACGGAGGCCGACATTAAATTCTTTACTCCGCCAACGATTCAGGGATTTGGGGCTTCCAACGGATTTGCCTTTCAATTGCAGGATAAAACGGGGGGCAGTATCGCTCAGTTTTTTAAAATCAGCCAGGATTTCTTATCCGCTCTGTCAGAACGGCCTGAAATACAGTTTGCCACGACGTCCTTCAATCCGAATTTTCCGCAGTACATGATGAATGTAAATGTGCCGAAAATTAAGGAAGCGGGACTCGCTGTTACCGACATTACGGGTGCCATGCAAGGCTATTTTGGGGGTATTTATGCGTCAAATATTACTCAGTTCGGTCAGCAATACCGGGTAATGGTGCAGGCTTCACCCGAATACCGAATGACGCCCGAAAGCCTGAATTCGGTGTTTGTGCGCAATAGCACCGGGCTGATGGTCCCTATTACTGAATTCGTAACGCTCACTCAGGACTACGGCCCGCAGTCAATTACCCGGTTTAATCTGTTTACGTCCATTGCCATTAACGGGACACCCAACACAGGCTATAGTTCTGGTCAGGCCATTACGGCTATTCAACAGGTGGCAGCCCAGCAACTTCCGCAGGGATTTGGGTACGAATATTCGGGAATCACCCGGCAGGAACTATCCGGTAACAGCCAAACGATCTACATTTTCCTGCTCTGCCTGGTGTTTGTGTATCTGATTTTAAGTGCTCAATATGAGAGCTACATTCTGCCGCTGTCTATTCTGCTAACCATTCCCATCGGGATAGCCGGGGCATTCCTGTTTGCCTATCTGTTTGGGATCAGCAATAATATTTACCTACAGATCACGCTGATCATGCTGATCGGTCTGCTCTCGAAAAATGCGATCCTGATCGTAGAATTTGCCCTTGAACGGAGACAGGCTGGAATGGCAATTGTTGAAGCCGCCATCAATGGAGCCAAGGCCCGACTGCGACCTATTTTGATGACTTCCTTCGCCTTCATTCTGGGCCTGATTCCACTTATGATAGCTACCGGAGCTGGTGCGAATGGGAACCGGGCTATCGGGACTGGCGCCGTTGGTGGTATGTTGATCGGAACCGTGTTTGGACTGTTCGTGACCCCGGTCTTATTCATCCTGTTTCAAACGCTACAGGAAAAGGTAAAAAAGGTCGAGCCTAAAAAAACAGCAAAGGAAGGGGAGCAACTAAACAAGAAGCAAACGACGATTCAAGTTAGCTCACCTGTATAGCCGATATCAATACGTATGAAAACCACACTTAAGATTATTCTATTCGTTGGCGCATTGATTCTGTTCAATGCTTGTCAGGTATTGAAACCGTACCAAAAACCGTTGCCTAGATCAACGCAATTGTTTAGAGGAGTGACGGAAACCGACACTAATTCCATTGCCAAACTACACTGGAATCAGGTGTTTACCGACCCAATTTTACAGCAATTGATTGCCGAAGGGATTGGTCATAATCTTGATCTACAGAAAGCCTATTCCGTTACCCGGCAAGCGCGGGCTTATTTTGAGCAGAGCAAACAGACCTTCTATCCGTCGGTTAATGCAGATATGGGCACAACGTATTATGGTTCGTCCAATCCCGCCGATTATGCCACCACGACACATAGTCATGCTTATCACACCGGTTTCACTGCCAGTTGGGAAGCCGATATTTGGGGTAAGTTCCGGAGCGCTAAAAAGGCGCAGTTGGCTTCTTTATTACAATCATCAGCCAATGCCCGAGCCGTCCAAACGCTCCTGATTTCCGATATTGCCAATAACTATTATAGCTTGATGGCTTTGGATCGACAACTGGCTTTAACCGAGGAAAGCGTCAAAAACTGGCAGTCTACAGTAGATATCATGAAAGCCCTAAAAAAGGCAGATGTGGTTACGGGCGCTGCGGTTGTTCAAAGCGAGGCTAGTAAATACGGTGTACAGACGACGATTCCGACGTTGAAACAAACGATCTGGCAAACCGAAAACCTCCTCAATGGGTTACTCGGTAGACCACCCGGCCCTATTGCTCGGTCTGGCCTCAATGCCCAGCAGCCGATTACGACTCTAACGACCGGCATACCTGCTCAAATGCTGGCCAATAGACCCGATGTGCTAGCTGCCGAGTATGCGTTCAGTAATGCGTATGAACTGACGAATGTAGCCAGAACCTATTTCTACCCGTCGCTTACGTTGACTGGTTCTGGTAGCTACTCTAGTTATGCTTCGTTTTTTGGGATAGGCTCCTTCATTGGTAGTTTAACGGCCGGAATCACCCAACCCGTTTTTAATCAGCGCATCAATAAAACCAGGCTTCAAGTTGCTCAAGAGACTCAGCATCAGGCACTGTTAACGTTTCAAACTACGGTATTAAACGCAGGTCAGGACGTATCGAATGCCTTGATGGCCTACCAAACGGCTACGGAACGAGCCCAGACGCGAGTCAGCCAACTGGATAACCTGGAGAAGTCCGTTAATTATACGCAGCAACTGGTTCGGTATGGATCGGCGAATTACACCGAAGTTCTAACGGCCCAGCAGAGTTTATTGACCGCTCAGTTAAACGGTGTCAATGATCAACTTCAGCAATTGCAGTCCATCGTATACCTATACCGTTCGCTGGGTGGAGGCTGGCAATAGACCGCCATTACTAAACAAAATACCCCAATCAGATCTGATTGGGGTATTTTGTTTAGTACTAGTGTCGCTAATCCTTTTAATCGTTCTTTTCTCCCTTCTCGTCTTTCTCTTCTACATCTTTTTCCTTCTTTAGGATTTTCCCGTCGGGAGAAATCTCCAACACATAGCCCGTTTCCCCCTTTTCAACTTTCAGCTCAAAATACATGGGTTTATTCGGCTTTTCAACCTTTTCACACTCTCCCGTCTTATAGCCCGCGAAATCCTTGGCGATTGCTTTTGCTACGGGAGCAGGCAACTCCGCCTTTTTGATTTCCGTTTCCGTAACGACCCAGCTTCCCGACGCATCGAAATTGGCAGCTTGGGTCAAAGTACCGTTTTTGAATTCAGCCTCAAATTCAGTCTTGCTTTCTTTCGACCACTTGACGGACTTCGCATTGGGAAACATCTTTGTGAACGAACTCTTCACAGCAGCGGGAACTGCCGATTCCTTTAGGGTCTGAGCATGCGATACTCCGGACAGGAGAATAGCCACGCCGACTAACATGATCTTTTGCATATTGTTGTTTTTTTGATCAAATCAACGGGGAGATTCTAAAGAAATACTAAAGTTTTCCAACTAATTGGAAAAGTAGTAATAGCCTATTCGCTTCGCTTAAAACACGGTAGATAGCTTTAGTTTTCCTTTAGATTCATGCGGTAGGTTTGGCTTAACATCGATCCAACCTGACGCATGAGACTACTCTTTACACTATTTTGCCTGGTTTCCACTACCACTTTCGCCCAAAAAGTGGGTACAACAATTACCGGAATCATAGTTGATAAATCCACCAAAGCACCTGTTGAATTTGCAACGGTAGAACTATTGAATCGGAGTGATAGTACACAGATTAATGGACAGGTTACCAATCTGAAAGGTGAATTTTTGCTGAATGGAATCTTACCGGGTACATACCTATTGCGTAGCACATTTCTTGGTTACGAAAAAGTGTATACATCCCTTTCGGTTAGTGCTGATCAGCGAAAAGTAACTACTGGCCGAATTGAGATTAAACCTCTGGCGATCACCATGCAGGAAGTGGTGGTGACGGCTAAAAAAGAACTTGTACTGGCAGCTATTGATCGCAAAGTATACGATGTTTCTCAGGATTTGCTGTCCCAAAGTGGAACGGCCAGCGATATTTTAAAGAATGTACCCTCTGTAGAGGTTGACATGGACGGCCAGGTAAGTTTGCGGGGCTCATCGGATGTAATGATTTTGATCAATGGCCGTCCATCGCCCCTGATGGGCAAATCTAGGGCCGAAGTACTTCAACAATTGCCTGCCAATGCCATCGAACGAATCGAAGTGATCACCAACCCATCGGCTCGCTATCGACCGGATGGCACCTCGGGCATGATCAATATCGTAATGAAGAAAAATGTGAAAGGAGGGCGGAATGGCACCATACTAGCCAATGTCGGAAATCGCGACCGGCGAAATGCGGGTATTAGCCTAAACTATAAACCAGGAAAGCTAAATATATTTACCAATTACAGCATCCGGAAAGATACGCGCCTTCGGTATAACGATATCGACCGGCAGTACCTGGGTGCAGGGACCTTATCAACAACTAGTTATTATACTGAACATACGCAATCTGCCTCGCCTTCACTTTCGCATTTGATCACTGCAGGGGCAGAGTATACACCCAATCAGCATAACGTATTTGGTATTTCAGGCAACTTTACCAGCCGAGCGATCACTCGAAGTGATCAGATCAATAAGCATTTTTATGATGCGACGTATCAGCTAACCAGCCAGTACGACCGCCTACGCCAGGGGCCGGAATGGCAGCGGGAATTTGATGGTACTGTGTTCTGGGAGCACGGGTTTAAAAAGGAGGATCACAGCTTGCGGATGGAAATAAATATCTCCAAGCAACAGGAGCAGGAAGACAATCATTTTAATAATGTGTACACCTTCCCCGCCCCTGCTTCCACCTTTGATAACACCTTGATTCGTCAGGGGGAAAAGCAACAGCAAGTGACAATTGATTATGTAAACCCCTTGTCGGAAAGCTCAAAACTGGAGGCAGGTTATGCTGGTACGTTTCGGCAGCAGGACCTTGATTTTTATGGCGAAACATTTGTGCCCGAACGAAATGTCTTCGTCAAGGATGCGATAAAAACCAACCGATTTCTGCCTAACCAATCGATTCATGCTTTCTATGGTACGTATCAGAAAAGCTATAGAGCTTTTAGCTACACGCTTGGTTTAAGGGCCGAACAAACTCTGTTTACGGGGGTGTTGGTAAACCAGGACTCTTCGGTTCGAAATGATTATTTCAAAATCTACCCGACCTTACATTTTGCCTATAAACTAAAAACGGGCGAAGTGCAGCTCAACTATAGTCGCCGGGTGCACCGCCCGGATGGCGACGAATTGAATCCGTTTCCAGAGTACCAGGACCCTTATAATATCCGGGCGGGCAATCCTAAGCTATTACCCGAGATCATTCACTCAGTAGAAATGGGATATAAGTGGCAAAATAAAGTATTCTCGTTTGTGCCCAGTTTATATTATCGCTATAAGCAGAATGGTTTTACACCCGTTACGGTAGCGCTGAGTGACAGTGTTTTACTGACAACCAGCCAAAATTTATCGAACGATAAATCGGCGGGATTGGAGCTAATTGTTTCGGCGAATACAGGCCGTTTTTTCTCGGCCAATCTGAGTACTAATTTCTTTTATAATCAGATCAATGCCGCCAATCTGGGTTTTGTGGGTAACCGCTCCATTTTTTCCATGAATACCAATTTCATCAGCACCTTTACCCTGACACCTACTACCTCCATCCAGATCAGTGCCAATTATCGATCCGCCCGTTTGACGGCACAAGGTAAAAATTATGGCAGTTTTTTGTTCAATACCGGCATTCGGCAAGATATATTCAAAAAGAAAGCCTCCATTACCTTCACCGCATCGAATCTGCTGAATACCCTCAAACAAAAGACCGAACTGGATACACCCACCCTGAAACAACTGGCTCTCGGGCAACGTGATCCCCGAATCATTTACCTCGGTATTAGCTACCGGTTCGGAAGGCTGATCAAAAAAGGATCGGACGAAAAAATGCAATTCGAGAATGGCCTTTAACGCATTAGGCTAGGCACAGCGTAACTCATCGTCCCCCCTTCTGCTAACTTATTTTTGGAACGCATGAACTTGTCTCCTGCCCACTTGTTCCTGCTACTTATCAGTATTAGCTTTTCGGCAGCGTTTAAAAGTAACGCTCAGCCGTTACTAAATCGCCCCGTTACGCTTAACGTTGATGGGCAGCCTCTCCGGGTGGTTCTAAGTCAGATTAACCAGCAGACATCGGCTCGATTTGTCTACAGTTCAAAATTCGTCAATGTTAATCAACGGGTTACCATCTTTTCAAAAGCTAAGCCGTTGAACGAAGCGCTGAATGACCTTCTAAAACCGCAAGCACTAACCTACCGAATTGTGGGTGGACGGATTGTTCTGTTTAAAACGTCAGTAGTTCATTAGAACTAATTGATCCGCTCTGACTGTAGTTGATAGTACCAAAACTAGGTTTACATTTTTAGCCATTCCTTCACAGATTTTGGCCGTTTCTCTACGTAGCTATAGTACACTCCTAGCCCTATATTAAGGCTGAAGCCAATTAGCCAACCCGCTAGTCGGCCGTTTGCCTGCGTAGCAAAAATTCCCATGAAAATGGTCCATCCCCAAGTCAATACCATGTTAATCGTGATAAGCATCCTTAAGCGTCTTGCCATCTGTGGATTGGGGACTTGGCTTAGGTACTAAAGTTTTTTCAACAAGGATGCTGGAATTTTAAGAATTGCCATACTGTCGTTTTGCATAGTAATTGAATCAAAAACATTCCGCTCAGCGATAAAACTAGTACTGTCCCGAGACGTAATCAAGGCGGAATGAATATGATTGGTAGCGGTCGTCTGGACGAGGCTGCCCTGTTGCCCATTTGAGGTTAATTGGTTGATCGTACTGTTGGCAAGCAACACGTGCGCATTTGTGGCCTGAATCGATACGTTTTCTGTGGTTATTCCCGTTAGTCTACAGGTCGAGCTAGTAGCAATTAAGCCCACTAGTGATGGTACAATCACATAAGCAAAAGACGACGCGGCAAAAGTTTTCTCAGCTGAAATACGCCATGGAGAAAATTCGGGTTCATATTGAATGAACAACGTATCGCCTACGGAGCGGTAGGTAAATCGAATTTTATTGTTTTTTTGCGTGCGAATTTCAAATGCTTTTCCCGCCTGAACGCCTAGATTCGTACTGCTATAAGTTGGATTTTCAGTGCTGCCGTCTAAACCAGGTGCGTTTTTATGAGGCTTGATACCGCTTAGACTTCCTTCTACCCTAAGCACCTTAAACGGTTTAATAGGTACTGCTTCATACCCATAAAATGGATCGTTAAAATCAATTTTATCGTGTTCTCTTCGAAGGGCAACAGTTGAACCAACCAGTGCCACCAAACTGATTAATGCGCTAGCTATTAATAATTTATCACTTGTTTTCATTGTCAAATAATGTTGGCTCTAGTGACTGATGTCAAGATGATTCTTGCCTAAAGCGTAGAAATGAATGTTGTTCAGTTAAACTCAGCTTTAACAAAGGCCTCGTACCGCTGTTCAATCTCGGTCATATCAATATTGAGCAGGTACAAGGTGCGAAAAAAAACGGGCAGTTCATTTTCGAAAAATTGGTCGCGACGGTAGGCTTTAATCTGAGTTACGGCATCCTCAGCCGCAAAATAACCGATCCCTCGCTTATTGAAAATGATGGCCTTCTGCTGTAAAAAATCGTAGGTCCGGATAACTGTATTTGGGTTTACTTCCAGTTCGACTCCCAAATCTCGTACCGATGGAATGCGTTCACCGGGTGGCCATTGCCCAAGTAGAATCTTCTCGCAGACATAATCAGCGATTTGCAAATAGATAACTTGTGTATCGCGAAAATCCATAGTTACAACTGTTTCTCTTTAAATCGAACATACGCAATACCCCACAAACTTGGCGGAAGTAGTAGCAAGATTGTCGTAATAATGAGTTTAGGTAATCCCATGAGTTCGATGTCATAGCGACGGCCATTTTCTAGAAAAAATACCTCCGAAAATGGCGTAGTACCGTAATGTTCGCGTTCGGGGAAAAACTGGAGGACCAGCAACTCGTTCAGGAAAATGATAGCGAAATAAAGCAGGAAGCCAATCGCACTTGTTTTGATAAACGCACCTTTGGCAAAATAAATGGACCCTAGCAGGAAAAAAGTAGGGGTGAGCCAGGATAGATACCGAAGGTCGAAAGGAATATGAGGTCCCAGTAGATTAAGCAATGTATAACGAGGCTCGACTGTAGGTACCTGGGCATTGATAATCGAGAAACAGATTCCTTCTACGGTGTAAAAAACGCCAATAAAAACCAGTACGAACAAAAAGAGCATCACTAAGCCGACCAGATACTTTTCCAATTGCGAGGCTGGTAGCATCAGTTGTGGGATGCCCCGGATCGGTGAACTCACGGCTCGAAAGATTTCACTGGCAAACCAGGCCCCAGACCCACCAAACAGAAAACTGAATAAAATGCCGTGGAATCGGTACAAATTTTCGCTAAAATGGGTCGTTCGGGCCGTGCTTGGCGCTAGCGTAATAATCCAGACGCCAACTAAGACGCCGACTCTCAATAGGTATGATCGAATATGTTCGGACAGATGCAATTGTAAAACCAGGCCAAAACGGCGGAGATTCAAGGTTTGATTCATGAGTTTAGCTTATCGAAAGAAGATCCAGTGAAAACAATAATGGATTACCGTACCTGCCAGTGCGGCCAACAACAACGTTATTGAGTACATCGTCATAGTGATTCGTGGAAAAGGGTTTTGATGCGTTCGCGATTGGAAAGTACGGTATTGAACAAGCGTTCCAGGTCCACTTTACTGTTTTCCTGCGTTAGGTTTTCCAGAACTACCGCTTGCCCGCGTAGCGATGGTTCAGCATACAGCACTCGCTCGGATTGGTCAAGCGATGATACGGTATGGAACAGTAAGCGATCGGCTATCTGAGTTAAGGAGTGATTGAGTAGAATTTCACTGTCATCCACAACAATGACCGCGTCGATCAGGTTGTCCAGGTCCCGAACCTGGTGCGTTGAGATCAGCATCAACCGATCGGGTGCGAGGGCGGAGGCTACAATCTTACGGAACTGGCTTTTCGATGGAATATCCAGTCCATTGGTCGGTTCATCCATGATCAAAACACGGGTATTAGTGGCCAATGCGAAGCTGATGATGACCTTTTTCTTCTGCCCATACGACATGGCGGTAAGTTTATGATCCTGTGGCACATCAAACTCTGTGAGGTAACGACGAAACTGTGCCTCACTAAAGTTTGGATAAAAAGGCCCCATTCGATCAATGTAGCGCTGGAGACTTACGGAGGGCAGATAAATTTCTTCGGGGATGAAATAAATCTCCTGTAAAAAGGCGGCCTGACGTTTGGCTGGTTCAAAGCCAGCAACCAGAACATTTCCGGCTTCCGGATAAAGCATACCACCCATTAATCGTAGAAGACTTGATTTACCTGCCCCGTTTTTACCTAATAAACCGTATAAAGTCCCGGGGTGTAAGGTTAAATTGAGCTGCCGAAAAATTCGTTTCTTCGGCGTATAGCCAAACGTCAGGTTTGTAAGTTTGATCATTGTGCTTGTTTCATATAGTGCACTAGTGCAATAGTACACTACAATATTTGGGCATTAATTTTATAATGTCAAGTTTATGGTCGATTTTTTTTACGCTGTTTATTTTTATGCAGTTAATCATTATTCAGGCGAGTTTGACAGTAGCAATTTGAGCTTCCTATCTTACCTTGCTACTTTGCCAATTAAAATTGCGTTTATTGTTTAGTCTATAGCTATGCTAAAACATTGGTGGAAAGCCTTAACGGTTCTCATACTTGCCTATGTCTTCATCGCGGGACTCATTCGGCCTGTTCCCCGGCTGCCCATTTTGCACGAAGCAATCCGAAATGCTTTTTTCCATCCGCCCTGCTGGATTGCGATGATGGCTATGTTACTGCTATCTACGATCTACTCTATACGCTACCTACGAAAAGGAAAAACGGACGATGATATCGTTGCGCATGAATTTGCGAATACCGCCATTTTATTTGGTATTCTGGGTTGTATTACCGGTTCGGTTTGGGCCTATTTTGCCTGGGGAGATTTGTGGCCAAACGATCCCAAAACCAACGGTGTAGCCGTAGGCATGCTGCTTTATCTGGCGTATTTTGTCCTGCGAGGTTCATTTGATGATGAACAAAGACGGGCCCGCATTTCGGCGGTGTATAACATCTTCGCCTTTGCCGTATTCATTCCCTTGATTCTGATCCTACCTCGGTTAACGGACTCATTGCATCCAGGTAATGGAGGCAACCCTGGTTTTAACCAATATGACTCAGATGCATCGATCAAGGCCATTATACGACCAGCATTTATTGGTTTTACGCTGCTGGGTCTTTGGATGACTCAGTTACGGGTCCGTCTCCGACGACTGGAACTACTACTAGACGAGTCTCAGGAAGAGACAAAATCAATGGATATTCAGCAGACTAATTAGCTTTCTTATCAATGCTTAACCTTACCGAAACACTGCGTAGCGATGGAAAGCTATGGGTAGTCATCACTGTCATCTTCATTGTCTTACTAGGCTGGTTGTATTATTTGGTACGGACTGGTCACCGAGTCCATAAACTCAGAAGGAAAACCGAAACTAGGCTAGAAAATAGGTTATAGTTTACCAAGCTGATCAGGATTCTATCCTAAAATGTGGACCGTTAGTTGCTCATTTTAACGGGTCTACTTCATTGCAATCGACTCAGCCGCTCCATTTATCCATCCAGCGTTGAATCGCCTTAATTGAGTGGCTGACAATCATTAGAATTATGGATTACAACTAGTAGAATTTTGTAATGTCGATTTGGAAATGAAAACAGAACTCCCAGTTTCGTTGTGTAATTCCGTACGTTTACTTGTGGCTGATTGCGGTCAATTTTGGAGGCAACTTCAGAATTGCTTCAGAATTCAGTTGCTGTTTTGTGTCATTCTTTAGAATCAGTCTAATGAAACACAACCTCAATTACCATGAAGTATCACTTACACACAACTCAAATTCTTTTCGCTTTTCTCTTGGCTTTCCTTTTCTCTGCCTGCTCCAAGAATGATAATCCAACGACAGTCACTCCCCAACTCCGGAAGTCCATTGATTATACTAAACTGACCGATACGACGACATACGCAAACTTTTTTGTCGATAACTCTGGGGCTAAAACCGTTGACCTAACTACAGGTGCTAACCGGTTAAAGATGTTCCGGGCCATGAATACCTATAGCAGCAGTACGATTACGGCCAATGGTTCGGTTGATGCTGCAGTGCTTAACAATATGTTTGCTAATGCCAGCAGCCCCTATTCGGGTACGGATGCGGCTTTAAATACAACGGGTCTTCAGTTGCGAAACGTAACCGCTTCGTCGCTGGCGACTGCCGAGGCTGAAAAAGAGCGCGCAACCATTGCTAGTAGTTTTACTGAGCTGGCGGCTGCCAGCAAATCCGTGTCCGCTACCGCTGCGGAAGGGAAAGCGGGTAAATTAGGAACGTACCTGGTCGATGAGAAAGGAATTGAGTTGAATCAGGTGATCCAAAAAGGCTTAATTGGTGGTTTTCAGCTTGATTATATAAGCAATGTACTATTGAGCGATAAGAATCTTTCGCTGGATAATACGACGCTGGTGACGGGTAAGAATTACACCGCGCTGGAACAAAACTGGGACGAGATTTATGGGATCCTAACCGCCAATCCCATTTATGGCACCAAAGCGACAACGACCTCATCGGGCGAAAGTTTCATCGGATCCTATATCTGGGAATACAATAACACCGATTTCCCAAAAGTCTACCCAGCCTTGCTAAAAGGACGGGCTGCCATTGTCAACAATGACGCAGCGACGCTGAAAACCCAGGTTGCATTCCTTCGGTCGGCTTTTGAAAAAGCAGTCGCCAACTCGGCTTTAGGTTATTTGGCAAAATGGAAAACGGCTGGGACAAATACCTCTGCTGCCGCTCATGCAATAGGTGAAGGAATCGGGTTTATTTATAGCCTTCGGTATGCCAAATTGAGCGGGGGAGATGCCACCTTTTCGGATGGTGTCCTTGCGAATTTAGTCTACACCACGCCAAACGGTTTCTGGGGGCTGACCAATGCCAAGATTGATGCCGCTTCGGCTGCCATCAAAACGAAATTCAATTTATAAACACGAACCATCAATCGGGAACTGTCGAGGATAGCTGTATATCACTCGTCAGTTCCCTATTTATTTATGAAATATTTATCGTGGAAATGGGTTGGTTTTGTGGTTGGAATGATCGGTTTACTATGGGCCTGTGGAGGTGGTAATTCAGACACGCCGACGCCCGGTACGGGAACAACAGATCAGGCGAGTAGCGACCGAAAGGCCATGCTGACCAATATTGCTGATAATATCATCCTGCCCAGCTACGCGAATTTCAAGACGAAATTCGAGGCTATGGTTGCCAAATCGGATGTGTTTGCCAGTACCCCAAACAAAACGACCTTAGCTGATTTTCGGCAGGCCTGGGTGGACGCCTATACCGAATGGCAAAAAGTGGAACTGTTTGATGTTGGGCCAGCTGAACAATATACCCTGCGTAACTTCTTTAATATTTACCCGACCGATGTGGCTGGCGTCGAAGCCTACATTGCAGCAGGCTCAGGTACGTTTGACGTTCCAGCTTCGTATCCTAAACAGGGGTTTCCGGCCATCGATTACCTTATTAATGGCTTGGAAACAACCGATGAAGCTATTGTTGCTCGCTTTACAACAGCTGCTGATGCAGCTAAGCGAATAGCCTATCTAAAACGGCTTACAACCCAAATGAATGCTATGTTCACCACCGTGTACACAGGTTGGACGACGGGCGGCTATCGCGATACGTTTGTAAATTGCACGGCTCTAAATGCGGGTTGCTCAACGGGAAAACTGATTAATGGGTACGTGCTTAATTACGAACGCTACATCCGTTCAGGAAAAATTGGCTTTCCGTCCGGTGCCACGGCAAATACATTGGGGCAGATAGCTCCTGAGAAAGTGGAAGCCTATTACAAAAAGGATTTATCCCTGATTCTAGCCAAGACAGCCCAGCAAGCTACTGTCGACTTATTTAATGGGAAAGGGGTGAAAACGGGTGTGGAAGGGCCAAGCCTAAAGACCTACTTAAACGGTATCGGTGCCAAGGACACCCAAACAGGGAAATCGCTGGTCGAGATTGTGAATGCTCAGTTCGATGTGATCAATCAGAAATTGAGCGCACTTAAGCCCAGTATAGCCGACGAAGTCAAGACCAATAATGCCGCTGTGGTTGCGGTCTACACCGAAATGCAAAAAGTAGTTCGGATGCTAAAAGTCGATATGACCTCGGCCATGAGCATTACCATCACCTATACGGATAACGACGGAGATTAACCAAAGTCTATACTGGATAAACGAATGCGGGAGTATTTTCAGAAAACCACATCAGCCGCGCCACTGGCAGTATTTAGATTGGCTTTCGGGATAATGCTAGTAGTGAGCATTATCCGTTTCTGGAGTAACGACTGGATTCGGGAGTTGTACATCCAGCCTCGTTTTTTCTTCCCGTTCTATGGCTTTGAAGGAATTAAGCCGCTAGGGGAGTATAGTTACGTTCTTTTTGGGGTTTGTGGTCTGTCGGCATTGCTGGTGGCGGTGGGTTTATTTTACCGAGTTGCCAGCGTAAGCTTGTTTTTGAGTTTTACCTACATCGAACTGATCGACAAGAGCACCTACCTGAACCATTACTATTTCACGAGTTTGGTCTGTTTATTGCTGATCGTCCTACCCGCTCACGTTTATTTTTCAGTGGATGTTTTCCGGAATCGTAGACTGCAAGCCGATCAAATTCCGGCCTGGTGCATCGACTGTTTGAAGCTATTGGTTGCACTCCTGTATTTTTTTGCGGGTCTAGCCAAAATGAATAGTGACTGGTTGCTTCATGCATTGCCCCTTCGCATCTGGTTACCGGCCCATAACGACCTGCCTTTGTTAGGGTTCCTATTTAATTATCCTTGGGTACCTAAGGCGTTCAGCTGGTTTGGTTGTATCTACGATCTGAGTATACCTTTTTTACTCTGGCATTCACGAACGCTCGGCTGGGCCTATGCCGCCGTACTTGTCTTTCATGGTTTAACTGCTCTGTTGTTTCCCATCGGTATGTTTCCCTACATCATGATTGTAACAGCATTGATTTTCTTCTCTGCTGATTCTCACCAGACAATCCTTAAGGGAATCAGTCGGCTACTTTTCATTCCAAAGACTTTTCTTTTGTCGTATGGAACCTATACCTATAGTCCGTTTTCAGCAAAGGCCCTCCAAGCTGGGTTGGCCCTTTTCTTCGTCTGGCAAATCCTGTTTCCATTTCGGTATCTGCTCTATCCGGGCGAGTTGTTCTGGAGCGAAGAAGGTTACCGATTTTCGTGGCGAGTGATGTTGATGGAAAAAGCAGGGTATGCGCAGTTTACGGTCAAGGACGATGTTGGACACCAAATTATGGTAAACAATACCCAATTCCTGACCCCATTGCAGGAAAAAATGATGGCCACGCAGCCCGATATGCTGTTGCAATATGCCCATTTACTCCGGGACTATTATGCTCAACGCGGTTTTGAGAAGCCGCATGTGTACGTTGATTCCTACGTCGCCTTGAACGGCCGGCTGGGTAAACCGCTTATCTCTCCACTAACGGATTTGGCCAGCGAAACCGATTCGTTCGCACCTAAATCATGGATCACCTCATTCGATGACAAAATTTACGGGTTTTAGGCTGGCCTTTTTTTGCCTTTTTTCAACGGCTGTTTTGGCGCAGCATCAATTGACGGGGCTCTTGCAAGCCCGTTACGATAGTACCGCCGTAAAAGGATGCATCCTTTATTTGAATGGTGGTAAACGAACCGCCACCACTGATAGTTTAGGCAGGTTTGTGTTTACCAATTTACCCAATGGGCAGTACATAATCCAGACCAGTGCCCCTGATTTTAAAGCGACGAGCTATTCAACACGAATTGAGGGACACGATCAGCAAGTAATCATCCGAGTAGTCAGTCGGCTTGAAACGTTAGACGAAGTAACCGTCACCGATAAGCAATCTGATTTTGGGTTTACTCGAATGCGGGGCGTGGAAAGTATGGGGATTTATGAGGGAAAGAAATCGGAGGTAATTATTCCGGAGCAATTGGTAGCGAACCTGTCGACTAATAACGCACGACAGATTTATGCCCGGGTCGCTGGACTCAATATCTGGGAAAATGAAGGGGCAGGTCTCCAGCTCAGCATCGGCGGACGTGGCCTCGATCCCAACCGAAGCGCCAACTTTAACGTGCGCCAGAACGGCTATGATATTAGTGCCGATGCGTTGGGCTATCCAGAGAGTTACTACACACCACCCATCGAGGCCGTTGGACGGATTCAGATCGTGCGGGGAGCGGCCTCGCTTCAGTACGGAACGCAGTTTGGCGGCCTCATCAATTTCGTAATGAAAAAGCCCATAACCGACCGAAAACTGGAGCTGACACTTCGGCAAACGATTGGATCATTTGGCTTTTATAATGCTTTCACTAGTGCTAGTGGGACGGTGGGGAAGCTAAGTTATTATACGTTTTTTCAGTATAAAACAGGGGGAGGCTGGCGACCCAATTCCAATTTTACCAATTATACCGCATTTGCCGATCTGGATTACCGTTTCTCCGAACATACAACGCTGGGAGTCGAAATTACCCAGATGAGTTATCTGGCCCAGCAGCCTGGTGGGTTGACGGATGATATGTTTCGGGAGAATTCCCGGCAGAGCAATCGAGAGCGTAACTGGTTCAAGGTAAATTGGACTATGCCTGCCCTGCATTTCGATCACAAATTCAATACGACTACTGAGTTCAATCTGCGAGTATTTGGATTATATGCTTACCGGTATTCGTTAGGATTTCGACCCAATCGCGTGGCTAGTATTGATGACAATAGTGAGCGTGATTTAATTAAGGGCGACTTTCAGAATTATGGAGCTGAAGCTCGGTATTTAAAGCGATACTACCTGGCTAAAAAGCAGGCCGTTTTACTAGTGGGGAGTCGGTATTATCACGGATACAACCACAGTATTCAGGGACTCGGCAGCACCGGACGAGACGCCAATTTTTCTTATGTGGATACTGAGCAAGCCATTGCTTCCGATTACCAATTCCCGAATCGAAACGTATCCCTGTTTGCCGAACATATTCTTTATCTAAGCGATAAATTGTCCATTACGCCCGGTGTTCGGTTCGAATACATTCAGACGACGGCCAACGGCTTCTATGGAACGGTCACCCGCGATCTGGCCGGCAATATTATTAATGCAGTCCGTACGGCTGAAGCTCGTCAGAATGGCCGGCAGTTTTTATTGGGTGGACTTGGCATAAGTTATAAGCCGTCACCATTACTGGATATCTATGGCAATCTATCGCAGAACTATCGCTCCATTACCTTTAGCGATATGCGGATTGCGAATCCTTCGTCCGTGATTGATCCCAATCTTCAGGATGAAAAGGGTTACTCTTTGGATGTAGGCATTCGGAGTACCCAAACCACGCTGTATAATTTTGACATCAGCGCATTTTATCTTAACTATAATAACCGCATCGGCGAAGTGCAGTTCGCTGACCAGAACGACCGTGTTCTACGTCGCCGGGGTAATATTGGCCAAGCGGTAATTGTCGGTCTGGAATCGTATGCTGAAGCGGATTTTTACCGAATCGCCAATCCGACGGAACAGCAACTTAGTGGCGTATTATTCGCTAATGTGGCCTTGATTCATTCTGAATACAAAGCCAGCGAGATTGCGGGGGTAGCCGGAAAACAGGTGGAGTTTGTGCCCAACCTAAACCTGAAAAGCGGCTTGCGTCTGGGATACAAAAATCTGAAAGCTTCCTTCCAATACACCTATCTATCAGATCAATTTTCGGACGCCACCAATGCTACGGATGGGGGTGTTTCGGCGGTCATCGGTCTGATTCCGGCGTATGCGATTATGGATGCCAGCGTATCGTATCAGTTTCGACGATTTCGGCTAGAGGGTAGTTTGAACAACCTCACTAATCGCGCTTATTTCACCCGCCGGGCAACCGGTTATCCCGGGCCCGGAATTCTGCCATCCGATGGACGAAGCCTATACGTTACGCTACAGGTAAAACTCTGATGTACCCTTTGAGTGGATTCATTTTTAATGACTTATGAAATCAAAAAATCTCGTTAGCCTATCCGTTGCGGCCGTATTTATCGTTCTTTCCGTAACAGGCCTGCTGATCTATCTCGGGCAGGGTAATCACATCATTGATCACACGCATGCCTGGTTCGGGATATTATTCTTCGGGGTGGCTGTTTTTCACATTGCCAATAACTGGGCATCTTTAAAGGGATATTCCTGGAGTCGAAAAACAAGCCGAATTCAACTTGAATTAGTGTTGCCTACTCTGATCGTTTTGGTCTTTGTCGTCGGTATTGCCGCCGACTGGCCTGTCTTTAAAGATCTGGCTAACGCGGGGAAAAATGCATTCCGCCCCAAGAAACCAGCCAAAGAAGCCCTGACCCAACCCCAAATTGATTCAATCACCCGGCAGATGTTAGTCCAGTACGCACAGACAGATGCCCAAACGATCCAATTTGACACTACTAAAGTTCTAGCCGATAATGTGATTATAGCTCAGGGCCAAGCCTCACACCCTAAACCAGACACCACTAGATTCCAGTTTACCCAAGTGCTCCTCTTAGAGGGTGCCCAGTGGAAAGTGGCTGCTCAACAAACTGCTCCGTTACCGCTTGCTAAGAGCGCCTTTCCGTAAATAGAAAGCCAAACGTAAGGTTCATTTTTATCAATGTGTAAACATGAAACACGTCGTCTAATGAATTGGAACCGCAAAAATAAAACTCGACTTGCTTCCCGTCGGGACTTAATCAGGCAATTGATTATGAAGTATCCCGCTTCAATCCATCCTGAATCAGTTTACTTACAACTCCGCAATCAACAGATTCGAATTGGGCTTGGTACGATTTACGCGGCCTTAAACCAGTTAGCTGAGGAAGGGATTGTTTTAAAAAGTAAAGGGGCTGGGCGTAGCATTCAGTACCGAATCCATGCGAAAATTGATAACTTGAGCCAATAAACATCATCTTATATTTGACAATGCTAAATACAATGGAATTTAAAATATTCCAAGGGCAAATAGATGGCACATAGTAGCACAAAAGCGGTTTAGGGTTGCTATATTGATTAAACGCTATCAATAAATTTTGCCTGTTTTTTGGTATCTTGTCCTGATTGGAATCGGACCTTTTTCTGAACGGTGACCGGGTAGGAGGGAAGTGGCTAGAAACGGCCCTTTTTGCGTTCAATAAAACCGTTCAATTTAATAGTTCACGATTTTAACATGTCATAGGCTTTTTTTGGTCGAATATTGGCGATTGGTCCTACTAGAGAGAGCATAAAAGATTAAGTTGCCTTATGTTAACTCATCAAATTTTTATGCTTAATATAACTACTTAGAGTCATTCGATGAACACCCAATATACGGCTGATGCCACAAACCGAAATTCGTTTGTCAAGCAAGCTGCGAATTTCATCTTCTTTACCGTGAAGTTTCAGATACTTTGACTTACGACCCTTAGGACGGCCCAGAATTTTACCCTCAGCCCGACGACGCGCCAAGGCTTCTTTAGTTCGTTGAGAGATTAGATTCCGCTCAATCTCTGCTGACAAGCCAAACGCAAAAGCCAGTACCTTGGAGTTTATATTATTTCCCAACTCATACCGCTCTTTAGCGGTATATATCATCACATCGCGTTCCATACAAAAATGAAGTATCTGCATGATCTGCATTAGGTTACGGCCCAATCGAGATAGCTCCGTAACAATTAGCATATCACCAGCTCGCAGGTAATTAAGCAAAGGAAACAGTTTTCTACTTTCCAATTTTTCCATTGAACTAATCGTTTCCTCAGTCCATTGATCAATGCTCCATTGTCGTTCATCAGCAAGCCGCTGAAGCTCAAAACGTTGATTTTCGGTATTCTGCTTCTCTGTACTAACCCTGATGTATGCAAAAATCATAGGTTTATTGCTAACTGATTTAAGTTTAGCAATATATGTCTATAATAAAGGGGTATTCCCTTATTTCGACAATTATTGGACTAATTTATAGGGTTAGCGATTTTGTCAAGCAGTATAGCCAGTCGGTTCCCTTGAGTAACCCCGACGCAGGCTGGGCAATTCTCTCATCTGCTGAGACGCGTATCCGCCGAAAAATCGAGGAAATGGGCAAGCCGCTTAAAGAATGGGATATTCAAATCAACTACGGGATTAAAACTGGATTTAATGATGCCTTTATCGTCGATGGGGCAACTAAAGATGAGTTAATCCGACTTGATCCGAAATCAGCTGAAATTATACGTCCAATTCTTAGAGGGAGAGACATTAAAGCATACCAAGCTGAATTTTCTGATAAGTGGTTGATTTTCACGCGTAGAGGAATCGATATTGATCAATACCCTGCTATTAGGTTTCATCTACAACAATTTTACAAGGAATTATTGCCAAAGCAGAATGGAGCAATTACCGGTAGGAAACCAGGAGCATATAAATGGTTCGAGATACAGGACAATATTGCATACTTTGAAGATTTGGATAAACCTAAGATCATTTATCCTGAGATTACCAAGTTCCTACCTTTCGTATATGATGAATCTAAGTACTACCTCAATAATAAAACATTCTTCATCGTTGGTGAACGTTTAAAATACCTTGTAGCCTTTTTAAATTCTAGCTTATTTAAAGCAATTTTTAAAGGGTATTTTCCTGATCTTGGAGAGGATAGACGTGAGCTACGAAAGATATTTTTTGAACAAATTAATATACAGAAACCAACAGTAAATACTGAGCAAGAAATCTCTTCTCTAGTTGATGAAATTTTAGTGAAAAAACAGAAATGTCTTAACACAATAACATTAGAAAGTGAACTGGACTCTCAAATTTATAATATGTATAATCTATCTGAATCGGAGATTGTGTTTATTAAATCATCAGGATTCATTTGAGTAGGTAAAACTGCTCTTCATCAGTTAGGCCATACTTCTTGAAGATCAGATAGTTCACTTCTGCCTCAAGATGTGTAATAGAACATCCCCTGCTAGAGGTCGCGATTATCTGTTGTGCCAGTTCCTTGAATTGTAAATTTTCCGAATAAGATATTTCTGGGACAGGAATCTTTTCTAAATAAACTTTCTTCCACCGATTAGTTCCCGCTCCTGTACTAGCAGTGATTTTGTCTAGATACCATTGGGAAAGCTTTGAGTTAAGAATGCAAAGCAGATAGTGAAGATGATGCCCAACAAGAAAGAATGCAGTGGCTTCGATGAAGAATTTTTTGTCGTCAAAACAAAACTTTGGTACGTCAGATATTTCTAACCAAACAATCTTTTCTTGGTCAAAAGATCTCCAATAATCCACACTATCTTGAATCTCATACCATTTGTACTTACCACCTTTACGGCCAGTCCATGAACCTAAAAATTCATCAGGTTTAGGTTCTAACCTTTTTTTAAAAGCAAACAGATACTCGTGTATTGCTGGATAAGTGGTTATATCTATTCCCCTTCTTGTGAAAATTACCCATCGGTCGCTGAACTCAGCATAAAAGGGTTTAATATCTCGGCCTTTGAGAATTGGACGTATAATTTCGGCTGATTTCGGATCAAGTCGGATTAACTCATCTTTAGTTGCCCCATCGACGATAAAGGCATCATTAAATCCAGTTTTAATCCCGTAGTTGATTTGAATATCCCATTCTTTAAGCGGCTTGCCCATTTCCTCGATTTTTCGGCGGATACGCGTCTCAGCAGATGAGAGAATTGCCCAGCCTGCGTCGGGGTTACTCAAGGGAACCGACTGGCTATACTGCTTGACAAAATCGCTGATATTCCCCATCTGTTTCAACTCCCTTGAAAACACTACACTTTGGGTCTTGCCACTGTATGGAGCTTTTTCGACTAACAGAATATTTGTATCTACAGTGGCATCGAACACCTGAACGCCACCAAAGTCGAGTAATTGAAGTGGATTGTGCTTATCGGCCAGATATTTTCGTAGCGTTTGCCCATAACCAGCTTTCATCCACTTGTTGCTAGTGATGAAACACAAATGGCCTCCTGGCACTAAGACGTTTAGTCCTAACTCGTAGAATAATTGGTACAGATCGCCCATCCGGGTGTATGTCTCATACTTCTGGTTTTCAAGAGCGGCTTTAGTAGGCTCATCTAACTTCTGAATCTGTACATACGGCGGGTTGCCAACTACAATATCAAAGCCTATATTCTCGGTGACGTGCGGGTTGAGCACTTCGGGGAAGTCGAGCCGCCAGTCAAAGTATGGCAAGGATTTGGTGGGGTCCTGCCGCAGGGTTTTTAGCTTGCGAATAGTGTCGTCAACGCCTTGTAACTGTTGCTGTAACGTCATGTGTAGCTTCTGGTCTTTGGCCGATACGCCAAACAGACTTGTGGCCGGCATTTTAGCCAACAGCTTGGCGCGGTCGAGGTTAATTTGTGCTAGTAATAGGTCAATTTTCAGGTCGCGAATATCGCGTTGGGCCGTGGCTTTGTCGTCCGAGGCTGTGAAGAAAGCGCGTTGCTTCTGGCCCAGCTGTTTGGTGAGATTCACAATCTCCTGCTCGGCTCCAATGTTGCCACGCAATGTCCAGTCAAGGGTCAGAATCTCGTTGTCGAGCTTGCTTACCAGCGAGTTACCTACCACAATCTTATAGTCGAGGTTGGGAAGCGAGCGGGGGCGTTCTTCGTCTACGACCAGCGAGAGCCAGAACCGCAGCCGGGCAATATCTACTGCACCGCGCTCAATATCAACACCGTATATTGAATTCTGAATGATGTTGAGCTTAATTTCGGCGTGGTTAGTGTTGCCGGGCAGGGCCAGTTTGCATTGGTAAATCTCCTGGAGCAGTCCCATTGGAAATGCCCCCGAGCCAATGGCCGGGTCACAGATTTTCACCGAGTCGAGTAGGCTGTTGATAGCAGTGGCATTGGCCAGTACAAAGGCGTTGGCCAGTTTGGTATTCACAAAATCAGCGAGGTCAGCGCGGTGCTTTGGTACTTTAAGAGCTGCGTGCAGATATTCGATCAGGCTCTCCTGACACATGTAATGTACAATGGCCTTGGGCGTATAGAACGCACCCTTGTCTTTGTTGTCTTCGAGTAGGTTTTCAAAGATGTTGCCTAGCATTTCGGGATCAACGGCCACGTAATGGTCGTCGGGACTGTCTTCGTGTACCGTGAAGTTATAGCTGTTCAGGAAGTCAAGAAAGCCACGCAGAGCCGGGTCGTCTGGGTTTTGTTCGTTATGAAACAGGCGCGCGGGTAGCGGAATCGGGTCATTATGGTCGGGCACGTCGCGGTCAAACAGCCCCCCGTTCAAAAACGGTACCTTCACGTGACTGCCGTCGGGCATCGTAAAGTCGTCATTAGGTCGGGGGCAGTTCAAGGTCTCAAAAAAGAGTGTGCTGAGCCAGGTCGGGTAAAAGGCATCGTTGGCGCCTGCCTGGTGAAACATATCGGTCAGGAAATTCACAGTATAGCGCGTGTTACCATCCTGATAGGTGGTGCTACTGGCCCCAAGCCACCCTTTTTTCTGCACGAAATATAGAAATACTACCCGCCCCAGCAGTTTTTTCGACCAGTCGCGAATGGCTTTTTCGTCGTTATTAAATATCGAAGCTCGAAATGCCGAACCATTTAGGTACGTGTTTACGGCTTCGTAGTGGCGTTTATATTCTTTAAAAAACGTCTTGCTCAAAGCCTCTACCTCGAATGTCTGCACCAGGGATGCAAAATCAAGCCTGGTTTGTTCGTAGAGCTTCACCAGCCGTTCGGCGGCTGTACGGCAGGCCTGGCCCGGCCCCAGCAGGTATGTATACCGTTTGGCATGGGTGGGGCGGTCTTTAATTTCGCCTTCGATGAGCGCCGTGTCTTTGGCTACAAGCGTTAGACGCCAAGGCTGCGCCGGGTCGGGTTGTCCGTTGGCCAGCGTTGCTATAAAATTCACTAGCACTGCCTGCCCGGCTGTTAGCAACTTACGTACATATTGCTGTATACCCACTCTGCTCTGCTCGATACGTATCTGCGGCTGAAGCCGAATCTCAAAGCACCGCAGGTTGGAACCGTCGTCGAGCGTCAGGTCAGCATAATGGTCTACCGACTGTATTAATTTTTGTTCGGTGACGGTGAAGTTGGTTTGGGCCATGGCGGGCGAGTAGGCCGTGAGTCGCCCGCCGAAAATAGAACTCAGTATTTCGCGTACAAATGTAACGCGGTCGTAAGGTTGATTCAGTACAGATTGAAGGTGTAGTTTTCCAGGCATGGTGTGACGGTTAAGTGCTCATCCGTTTATACTGGAATGAGCGAGTATGTAGGGATAGGAATTACGTAAAGCTGACAGTCAGCACAATTTTAGGATTGATAATTGCCCGTTGATGTCGCACAATTCCGCCCTCGTCGGGTTGCTCATCGGCCGAAATAGCATAGCGGTCAAGTACCTGAGCAAATAGCGCGTCGAGATAGACGGGCGGATTGGCGGCCATCTTCTTGTTAGCCTCGTAGAAATCAACCACTTCTTTGGGCATTCCTTTCGAGGCAAATTTGCCATCCTTAATCGACTTCACAAACCGGTTCAGCGCGTTGCGCTTCTGTTCGGTTGGTGCATGTTTGGCCATGAAAATCAGGTTGGTAATGGCCTTGTTTTCAACTGGGCTTAGTTGTTGCCGGTTAACGATCTGGCTCTGAATGTCCTGTTGAACTTTGTCAGTTTTAAAGTACTCCAAGCCAGCCAACGTTTGCTGATGATGTTCTTTGTGGAGGGCTATGGCTTTTTCAATGTCCGAAGCTTCAAAGAGTTTAGCGGCCTGTAAAAAAGACAGTTCAATGGGCTGCCCTTGAAGGGGGACAAGGCAAAACGTACCGGGATGATTGTCGCTTTTCAGGTACGTTAGCGAGGTTTGCGCCATCGGGTACGTGGCCCGGCTCCCCGGGTTTAGCGCGTCTTCATCGAAAGCGGGGCGGTTTGACGCAGGTACATTAGCTTCGTTACGGCCGCAACGCGCCTTATTTGGAATCTGGGCAATGTCTCTAAACCGCTTCGGGTGTTTCTGCCGGTACTGACGCAGAAAGGTGAGGTACTTCTCCGTTTCGCTTTCTTCCTGCTGGATCTTAACACCGTACAGCGCGCCTTCGCCTACCTCTTCAAGTCGAGAGAACACCTTATTATCTTCACCAAAGGCTGTATGAAATGCCTGGAGTTTCCGCAGGGCCGTGTCTACCAGCTTAATTTCATCGTCGCCATGCGCCGACGGATAAAAGTTATAAACATACACTGCGTCAGCGCGGGTGCCAATCCGGTTTACCCGGCCAATACGCTGCATGAGCCGGGTCGAGTTCCAGGGTACATCGTAATTGATAATTACATTGGCACGGTGTAGGTTAACACCTTCGGCCAGTACTTCTGTTGTAATCACGATATCGTAATCGTGCTGCCATTTCTCCTCAGGTACGTTGGCATCAAAATTCATCCGAATAGCCATCTCCGATTCTTTCCGATTGGCTGAACTCACACTCAGGATTTTGCCATACCCTTTTTCCTCCATACATCGCTGTACATCGGCCGCCGTTTCTGTCGATTCGGTAAAAATGACTAGTTGGCCACTGGGGTTCGTTTTCTTACTGAGAAAGTTGTTCTTCAGTTGGTCGATAAACTCTTCCAGTTTGGGATCTTGGTGAACCTGTTTCCACCGATTCAATAAGTTAGCAACCTTTTCTTTCTCGGTTTTCAGTAAATCAAGAAAGGCTGCGTCGAAATCAGCAGCTTTAAATTCGCGATTGTTGCTCCCTTTCGACGGGTTTAGATTACTTAGCGTGATTCGTTCTTCAATTTCGTCGTAGCTATAACCATCTTCCAAGAGCTTGTTTACATCGAGGTCGGGAGCCACAAACACCCGGTCATTGACAAACATAGTCAGCATGTTGTCAATGGCTTTGTTGAGCCGGGTGAGCGAACCGCGAAAAGCGTGGAACGAACTTTCGAGCCGCTTGACCAGCAGAATCCGCATAATGCCAGCTAGACGTTCGGAAATACTTTCTACGTTGCCGTACTGTTTCCGGTCTTCGTCGCGGGTCAGGTGCTCAATAGCCCGATACCTGTAATACTTCAATCCGTCGACGGTTTGCCCGTCGGCATCGAGTCCCGTTATTAACTCAACGGTATCGAAAAATAGGTCGGCCAGGTCGTCATCAAGCCGGTAGTAGAGCTCTATGGGGTCGCTGACTTTAGGGAACTTGATGTTCTGCCCTTTTAGATCGGCTAGATAATCGGTGTTGCTTTCGATATCCCGCCGTGTCCGCCGAATGACCAGCGGCTCAACAATATCGTTCCGAAGTTGGGCAAACAGGGTTTTCAGCTTTTGAATATTGAGTTTAGGCTCACTGGCCAGCTTCTTGTATTTGTCTTTAACGGGCTTGAAGTAATCCTGAAGATTTCTCACCCGTTCCAGTGTCGAGTTACGTCGATCCTGAAACAAGTAAAGCTGGTTCTCAATATCAGCTGGACTGTTATTGAGGGGCGTAGCGGAGATGAGCATTACCTTTTTGCGGTCATCGCCATTCTCAGCCCGTCGCACCCGTGGACGCTTACAAATCTCCTGCAATTGCAGGTACATACCCGTGTAATCGTTCCTAAACTTGTGCGACTCATCGACTACAATCAGGTCATACTGATCGGCATTGTGGTAATCGAAGTTCTCCTCGTCGAGTACTTTAGCCAAGCTGCCCATGGTAATGAACTGCAAATGGTTTTCAACTTGAAAATCGCGGGCTGTCCGTTTCCAGTTATTAATTAGCGGGGGCGGGCACACCACCAACAATTTGGTGTGCGTTCCGTTCTCATAGATGAATTTTTTGATGACCATACAGGCCACAATGGTTTTGCCTAGTCCAACTACATCAGCTAGAATAAACCCATTGTGCTTCATCATAATGGCATAGCCTTGATTTGCCGCATCGGTCTGGTATTTGAGCTTATAATAGGTCAGCGGCAACAGCATTTCGATATTGTATGGATCATAATCGACCCGCTTCCCGAAGTACTCGATTAGCATTTTGATATAGAGCTCAAACGGCGTAAAATTATCCCGCAGATACGTCCGCTGCCGCAGTTTTTCGGCTTCTGCTTTCAGAATAGGCACCGACTCATTCCAGAGTAGTTCAAACTCGTCAGCAGCTGCTTTCACTAACGGATAATCTCTGACACTGATATTAAACTCGTAGTTCGATTTGTCGTTAATGCCTAACCCGGCCGCTGTCAGGTTTGAGGAACCCGTAATAAACTCACATGGTGTGTGTTCGTTGAACGGGTCGCCCTTGAAAATGTATACCTTGGCGTGAATCGTTTTTTCCGGGTGTGCCCGCAATTGGATTTTCTGATCAATCAGATCATCAATAAACTGAATAATACCGTTCTCGGTCTGCTTGTCATAGTCGGCATCATGAATATTCTGAGCAATCTGAGCGAGAAATTCTGCGCGGGTTAGGTTTCCATCCTTGAGAAACGTTTGTCCTCGATCGTGAAAATCTTTGGTCAGTCGATCAACGTCGATGCCCACTAGAATACGCACTTTAGAAATCCGGTCTAAAAGTGGACGTACCCGAAAATAGCCCGATGCCCGAAAGTAGCCAACCAGTACATCGAAACAGGCAATGCCGGGCATATACGTAAAGACGCCCTCAAACTTCTTGATCAGCGTATTACCATCCCGGTTTGTAAAGAGTTGGGTGGACATGAAATAAATCTTAAGACCTGGCTTTGTTATACAAGTGAATTGGTAAATATAGCGTCTCGGTCCCAATATAGGTTGTCGCTTTCAAACCGAACTTGACAACCTATATTAAGATTAGGAGCATTCTTTTACATTTTACGTTTGCTCAAACTTTAGTTATAGCTGTGAGTATACCTATAAGGGCCGCCCCAGTAGATAATTGACAGCTTTGAGCTACTATAGTCGACTTTTAGCGTGATCATTCAATGAACGAACCACTTAAACGCACTATATGAAAACTGTGTGCAGTTTTTGCGATGTCCTTTGTTGATTCCTAACTATATTGAATACGTTTTACTCACCCTTTCATGCAATTCACGGAGTTAATTAGTACGTTAGACGGGCTTCATCGGCAGCTTAGTCAGCAGGCGGCTCGTCAGGCCGATCAATTATTGACCCTTCGTAACTATCTGTTTGGATTTTATATTGTTGAGTTCGAGCAGCATGGCATAGACCGCGCAGCTTACGGCCAACAACTACATAAACGCTTATCTATTGAACTACAAAAGTACTCCATCAAGGGCGTATCTGACCGCTCGCTTCGGCAGTATCGCCAGTTCTATCTAACCTATCCTCAAATTTGGCAGACGCTGTCTGCCAAATTCAAACTACCTGATTTTGAACTCATTCGCCAAGTAGACGTAACCAGTACTGCCAGTACTGATCAGGACTTACCGGCACTCAATCCATCACTATTACTGGATAGACTGACGTACTCTCATTTTGTCGAACTACTGAAGGTCGATAATCCATTACTTCGTCGTTTTTATGAGGTTGAAGCACTCAAAAATAATTGGAAGGTTCATGAGCTGAACCGGGCTATTACAACGCTTCTGGCCGAACGCACCAGCCTGTCAACCGATAAAGCCGCCGTGATTGCCCGAATTCAGGAGAATCAGCCGGCTGGCCTAGAAGACCTGATTCGGAATCCATATCTGCTGGAGTTTCTGGGCTTACAAGAAAAACCGGAATACACCGAAAACGACTTAAAAAAGCCATCATCGATAATTTACAGGATTTCTTATTAGAATTGGGACGAGGGTTCTGCTTTGAGGCTCGTCAGAAGCGCATCAGTTTCGGTAATCGTCACTATAGGATCGACCTGGTTTTTTATCACCGAATTCTAAAATGCCATGTACTAATCGATCTCAAAATTGGGGAATTCGACCACGCGGATGCTGGCCAGATGACGGTATACTTAAACTACTATAAAGCCAACGAAATGAGTACGGGGGATAATCCGCCTGTAGGTATCATTTTATGTGCCAGTAAGGATAATTCTCTAGTCGAGTATGCCACCAATGGTATGGCAAATGAAGTGTTTGTCTCTCAATACCTAGCTGAATTGCCTGATAAAGAAGAGCTAAAGTCTTTAATCGAGCGAGAAAGCCAAGGTTATAAAGCTGGCTAGTAGGCTAATTTGAGTAACTGAAAATATCATCGAATGAATTTTCGAGATAAAATCTGTATGTTAACATACTGTCAGTTAGATTATCCATATTTGTTAACATTTATGCACCAATACCTGTGATGAGTGACTCTATCTATACTGTGATTGAAAAAGGCGACCTCTACCAATATGAGTCTGGTATCTAGATTTGTCAAATCTCAGCTAATAACAAACTATAGGTCTACAGATTTAGGGTTGGGAGAACTGCAATCATGAATTTTCACCAAGATCATATAGATTTGTTCAACTATTGACAAATTCTATAAGTAGTAAAATATAGTTTTAATCGGATAACAGGACCTATGAGAAAAAAATTAGGCTTAGTATATACCAGCGAAATCTGATAATTATAAGAGTGAGAAATAAAACCAAAATATCCACAGAAATCATGCAAGTAAAAATAGTAAAAGCTGAAAATGGAGACTGTTTACTAATAAGTTTCTTTGATTCAGAAAATTCACAAAGAAATATTTTAATTGATGGAGGAACTCCAAATACCTATCAATATAAAGGGAAAAAGGGCAAGATTATTGATGGTGAGTTAAAAAAAGAATTAAATATAATCGAATCCAAGAATCAATTTATTGATTTATTGATACTTACGCATGTGGATAGTGACCATATCGGTGGAATAATAAAATGGGTAGAATCTAAAAATAATTTTGATAAATTAGTAAAGAAAATTTGGTTTAATAGCGGTAGACTAATAAATGAAAAATTCAAAGAAAAACCAATAATTGAAAATGATATAAAATTAAACATTAAGACTAATACAAATACAAGCATAGAAGAAGGGCAAACTTTCGAAGAATACATCAAAACAAAAAATACTTGGCAAGAAGAGCTAATCTCTCAAGGAAAAGAATTCAATTTTTATGATTTAAAATTTCAAATTCTCACACCTAGTCAAGTCAAACTCAAAAGTCTTTTAGGTAAATGGGAAAAGGAAATACCCCACCTACTGACATCTAAAAAAAATGATTATGAGAAAACGTTGAAGGAATTAATCGAAAAAGATAAATTTAGCGAAGATAAAAGTATACACAATGGGAGTTCAATCGCCTTTATATTAAAGAAAGATTGTAAAAATTTATTATTTTTAGCAGATGCTCATCCAACAGACATAATAAAAGGTTTAAAATGCTTTGGGTACGATAAAAACAATAAAATAAAAGCAGGTCTCGTAAAACTTTCGCATCATGGAAGTAAAAAAAATACAAATCAAGAATTGCTGGATTGTATAGAAGCAAATTTATTTATAATATCCTCAAATGGTAAAATACATAACTTACCAGATAAGCAGTGCTTGGCAAGGATAATAAATAATAAAGAGAATTCAAACCTAGCTTTTAATTATCCAGAGAAAATTCGTGAAATTTTTACAGATGATGAATTTAATAGTTATAGGTTCAATGCAATAGAGATAAATAGTGATATTTTGTTATGAATGAAATAGCTAATTTAACTGTTATTGTTGGTGAAGGTAGTGGCTGTTTGTATAAAACGAACAGCCAAGAATATGATTATGTCTTAACAGCAAAACACAATGTAGAAGGCAAAGAAGATTTAAAGGTTATAAGGCAGTATATAGATGAATTTGGGAATATTATTCCTCAAGAGCTAAAAATTATTGGTGTTCCTTTTTTACATTCCAACAAAGATAAAGATGCTGCTATTATAAAAATTGAAAATTTAGAAAACTTGGAAGCTTTATACAGAGAAGAATATAACCGTTTAGACTCATACGAATTAATTGGCCACCCAGATACTAGAAAAGATCAAAAATTTTCATTTAGGTCAAATACCTTAAAAGTAAAAAATATTAAGGAATTTGGATATGTAGAAGCTGAAATAAATAAAGCGTGTACTTATGGTGAAATACTAGGTCAATCTGGTGGAGGAGTAATAAGACAAACATTAAACAAAACATTCTTAGTTGGTATACAAAGACGAATGTCTGTTGATGACGAAATAGAAATGTTAAGCCGCATAGATTTTATGCCAATAACATTTTATGATGAGATAATAGAACAATATCATCAGGATTTAGAGAAAATTACATTGTCATTTCTTGAATGCTTTTCAAGTTTAAAAAACCAAGTCATGCCTTTAACTGGCGCTTTGGTTGAAAATCATGTCAAATTTACAAGAAATTTCCTCAGAAGTATAACAGATAAAATTGTATCTAACAAACTAACTCCAATATATATAAAAGATTTTTTTGAAGAGCGTTTACTAATACATAATCAAAGCAAAAATTCATTAAATCATAAAAAATTATGGCTAGCCTGGTTAGAGTTTTTAATAATTATGAATATATATCAAACAACTCAAATAGATGATAGTACGATCGAAGATTTATTTAATAGCCATAGATTGATTTTCTCAAATACTGAAGAAGACTGGAGTACTGAGTTAGAAAATATAATAAAATCTGATTTTAAAGGTTTACATAATGATGGTAAAATTATAATAAGCACAATTAATCCGCCCGTTATCTCAGTAATCCCTGCAGATTATGTTACCGATATAATTCGTGAGCAGAGCATTCCAAGAGATGAGCTAATGATAGATGAAGCTTCAGACTACCCGCTCGTGGGGCATAAATTAATTCATTTAACTGCATTTCAGCGAGAATGCATTATTGCTAAGTCAATAGAATATAAAGATTATAGCACGCTTGATGAAAACCAACTGAAAGCCAAACTGAAAGAAGAATATAAACAGCTATTCGCTTGAAGTTGGAGATAAAACGTAGTCTAATATGGAAACTCAAGAAATTTTTAAACGTCTTTTTCCTGATAATGAAATTATCTTAGAAAAAGTTAATTATGGAGGAATAGTTAGTGTGTTCATTGTAAGCGTTCCAAATGTCGAAAAATTAGAAAAAGTGTGGCGCGAAATATCGAGTACAATAGCATCTTATTATCAAGCTCACTTAAAAAGTGATTTTGAAAAATGGAATATATATATTATATATAAATGTTATGAAAAAGTTACTATAAGTCTAATGTATAAAATAGAAAATGATAAATTTTCTAGTAGGAAGATTGTGCATGTTGTACAAAAGGAAGAGAAAAATGAATTACTCAATAATATATTAATTGCAAATTATATAACTAACAAAGATCTAGAATTAAGCATAATAAAAAACAATAAAACATTCAAAGACTACCAATCAAACTCGGAAATTTGGGAATATGTTAGTAAAGGAAGAATAAAGTTAAGTAGAAATAGTACTAAAGAAGTAGAGGCTGTCCTCGAGGAAATAGAAACTAAGTTGAAATATGAAGATTAAAAAGGTTGAAATTCAAGCTTTCCGAGCATACGATAAAGTAAAAGACTGTACGTTCGACTTCCAAACTGAGGAAGGGAGGTATGCTGATTTTGTTTCTATTTATGCACCTAATGGTTTTGGTAAAACATCTTTTTATGATGCTGTCGAATGGGCGATTACGAATAATATTTATAGATTCATAAGACACACAATTAACAAAGAGTACGCTCAAGATGAGAAAAACCTGAAATATGAAATTGAGGGAGGTAAAAGCCCACAGTATATACTTAGACATAAGCATAGTTCTGAAGATCTACCAGGTTTTGTAAAAGTATTTCTATCAAATCCTGATGAGGAAAAGAGCCGCCCAGTGCCACTAGCAGCACGCATTGATAGTAGGGACTACGATTTTGAAGATAAAAAGTCTGAAAATATTTATTTTAGAAAGGTAATACTTTCTCAAGATAGTATAGATTCATTCTTAAAAGAAGATAAACCAGAAGTAAGATATCAAAAGTTTGTAGATTTTTTTGGTGACAAAGAGCTTGATGTGTGTTACAATAACATACTACATTTAATCAAAGCAAATGATAACAAAATAAACTATTTCTATAAACAGGTTTTGCACTTTCAAAAAGAACTACCAACAATTAATGATAATGAAATCTTAAATAATGTAAATTCAAAAATTAACGACTTAATATCGATAGGTGAAAAATTATCTATTATCGAGCCAAATTTCACCGAACTAGATTTTGTTGATTTCTCCAATCAAATAACAGAAAATAAGATAAATATTACAAATCAAATTAATTATACTCAGGAAAATTTAAGAGAAATATTATTAAAAAAATCTGAGTTAGAAACTTATTTTATTTCGAAGGAATCTATAAGGCAACATGAAGAAAGTGTACAAAATCTCCAAACAATAAAAAATACATTCCTAGAAATTGCTAAACTTTCAAACGAAATTAATAGTAAAACAAAAATTACAGACGAAAAAATTAATATTTTACTCTCAATTGAAGAAATTAAGAGTAGCTTATCTGTATATTATAAAACAAATGATACTATAAAGAGTGAAAGAATAAAATTAGATAATAATAATAATTTACTAACTAATGTATTAAATCAACTTAAAGAAGTCCAGCTAGAAGTAGTTGATCTAAATTCAAAAGTTGACAACTTTCAAAATCTAATTTTTGAAAAAGAAAATAATATTCAAGATTCCATAGGACTAGAATTATTTATACTAGAAAATCAAAATGAGATAAATCTTCTAACAGAAGATTTAAATAGTATTTCAAAAGATATAGCTGAATTAGATAAGTCTATTTCCGAACTAACTTTAAAAAATAGATCGATTGAATTTGAAATAACACAAATTAAGAACAATGAAATTCCAAATTCTATTAAAGGTGATATCAGGTTTATTAGCGAAATAACAAAAATTGAAGAAAACCAAAAGAAACTTTTTAACTCTAAAGCTAATTTAAGTGAGTTAGATAAAAAAATAAATAAATATACATTATTAACAAATGATGTTAAACAGCTAGCGTTACTTGCACTTAACATTATTGAGAAAAATACATCTTCAGTTTGCCCTACCTGTGGAAGGAATTATGAATCACAACTAGAACTTATAAATAAAATACAAAGCAATTCAATATTAGATGAGGAGTATATAGTTTTAAGCGCTGATAAAAAAACGATTCAATTAGGTATTGATGAAATTGAAATTAATTTAAAACTGCACAAACAAACTATTATCTCGTTAAAAGAAAATCAATATAAAGAATATCGCGATGAGATTCTCGCAAAGCAGCAATTGAAAGCTGAAAAAGCTGATTTAGTGAATTTAAATAAAAAGAGGCTATCTTATTTTGAAATTATAAAAAAAGAGCAACAAATAAAATTAGGTGCTCTAACTGTTAGTCAATATCAAGAGAAAATTAAAAATGAACTAAAAAAATTGCTTATCGATACTGAAGGAAATTCAATACTATTATTATCTAAGCAAGAGAAAGAGCGTTCATTATCGAATGAAATTAACATAATTAGAAAAACAATTTCAATTATTGAAGCTGAGATCACTGCTTTAGAAACATCAAAAGATTATGTGAAAGTAAGTAGATTTTCACTTAAAAACCCATCTATTAATATGATAGATGAAGAATCAATAAGCCATTTAATTTCTGAAAAGAAATTAGAAATAGAGAGCGATCTGAAAATTATTGCAAATTTAAAAGAATCTCAAGAAAAGAATAGCTCAATTGTTTCTAAATTCAATGAAAGTATTATTGATTCAGAAATTCGATTAGTTTCTGACCTTATTAAAAATGTAAAAACAAACTTATCGCCTTTTACTCTATTTTTAGAAAGTAGATTTGGCGATAACGCTTCAACGTATACCTTTGAGCAATTGGAATTATATTTTAATGAACTAATTACTGGTAATACGTTTTTAGCTTCAAAATTAAACGGGCTGTTAACTGATTATCAAAAAATCGAAGAATATAAAGAAAATGTACTTCCGTTTTTAAAGTATAGGTCAATACAATTGACTATTGAAGACTTAGAGGATAAAATTTCTACTCAGAACAGAATAGGAGAAATGTTATTATTAGAAAAGGATAATCTTTCTTCATATATTAATCAACAAGTTGAGTCATTCTTTTATGAAGATTTAATCAATAAATTATATAAAAAAATAGACCCTCATCCTGAGTATAAAAATATAGTATTTAAATGTGACTTCTCTGGTGATACTCCTAAATTAAATGTATTTGTTAATGGAAGTGATAAGGAGCATCTAATACCAAACTTATATTTCAGTAGTGCTCAGATGAATATATTAAGCTTGAGTATTTTTTTAGCTAAAGCTATAAATGCTAAGGATGATGATGGGCAACCAATAGATTGTATTTTTATTGATGATCCTATTCAGTCGATGGATAGTATAAATATACTTTCGACTATTGATGTATTAAGGAGTATAAGTTTGAATTTAAATAAACAGATCATACTTTCAACACACGACGAGAATTTTCATAAATTATTAAAAAAGAAAATGCCACCAAATATATTTAATTCGAAATTTATTGAATTGGAGACATTTGGGAAAGTGAAAATATAAACCAAATTTTTGACTATTTTTTGAAATGAGATTTACATTTTCAATAATGAAACCAAATCTAAAATTGATTAATTCATTATCTGCATTACAAGTAATTAGTTAATAGTTTTCGGTATAAATTACTTGTAAATATTTCAGATTATTTGAAAAGTGCAATAATTCGTTGCACCTGCACGGCTTGAAATTGTTTTCCTCTACGGGTACGAAACCCATGCTCATTTAATGTTTCTGCGATCCCACTCCAGGTTTCTCCTGCCCCGCGTAGCGACCTGGCAAACGCAGCGGCTCGGCGATTGTTCTCATGGTCCCGGGCATTTTGCTGGCGGATGGCCAGACCTTTTTGAGTGGCCTTTGCCGTGAGATTCTCCGGCTTACCCAATTGATACCCCGCTCGTTTTTTTTCGGCTAATGCTTTGCGGGTCCGCTCCCCAATAACTTCCCGTTCATGCTGAGCCATGGTCGCCATCACCCCAATGGTGAGCGTATTGGCTTCCGGCATATCGGCACAGACAAACTCAACACCCGAATCCCTTAGTGTAAAAATAAAAGCAACATTGCGAGTTAACCGGTCGAGTTTAGCAATCAGAAGCACTCCTCTCTTCTCTTTGCAAAAGTCAATTGCTTTAAGCAGCTCGGGTCGATTATTTTTCTTCCCTGACTCAATATCGGTAAACTCGGCAATAATTTCTCCTCTACTATATATATAGGAACTGACAGATGTACGCTGAGCCGAAAGCCCTAGACCACTGGATCCCTGTCGTTGGGTTGATACGCGAAAATAAGCGACGTACTGTTTGTGTCCAAACTGATGTTCCACGGCACAACGGATGAATTTTCGAGCAAGGTAAGGGATATTTTACATTTTCCAAACGTCCGTTTAGAAAATGTAAAATTGGCTAAAACTATAGTTGTAGCATTTTCGGAGGCACGTTGTGAAAATGTTACAAAACAAGTAAGTTAAGTATTAATTCAATATCGGTTACTTATCAGCCTAAACAACTGGAAGTACATGTTGGGAGAATTATTCCGGCCACTTCTCTAAGCCGGCAGCAATCCGCAGAGCTCGTTGCACATCCTCCCAATAGTAGCCGCTGTCATAGCCAGTCGACAAGCGCCGGGCTGGCGTACCAGTCGCAGAGGCTCAAGAAATCCGTAGCGTGTTCCACGCGTTGTTTCTGGATCACTACTGGATCAGGTTGGGAGGGAGGTTGATCAGATATGGGTTCCATATCCACAAAGGTAAGCTTAGGCCAATGAAAAAGCCCCACCGGGTTTATCGATGGGGCTGAAGTAGCATAACAGATATAAAACGGCGGTTGAAGCGTTTTATTGTGTAGCCTGCAACAGGAGAGATCTTATTTATCAATTTTTCTCCTAACCTAATTAACCGAACAGCAACAAATCGTTTAGAAAAAATTCTCACGAACTCATGGGGTTCTTAATAAAAGATACTTTGATTCAAGAGACGGCAATTTGAGACTAATGAATGAAGAGAGGTAGGATCACTGGTAAAGCCGTTACCATGTTTTGGAAAAATGGGTGTTTATTAAGATGGTACGCTTTCCTCGGATACATAGCATGTCTGCACAAAAGTTAGCCAATCCGGTTAAAAAATTCTTCCCGGTAGAGTTCTCCGATCGGGACTTCAGTGGTGGCAATCACAATGCGGTTACGCTCAATACTGTCAATTTTTGTCAAGGCAACAATAAACGAACGGTGGATTCGGGCAAAGTGGGCGGGTGGTAGTTTCTCTATAAAGCCAGTTAGCGAAAACTGGGTACTAATCTTATGCTGGCGGGTATGCACCAACACGTAGTCTTTTTTGCCTTCAATGAATAGTATATCGTCTAAATCGACACGCATCGTCTTTACGCCGGATTTGACGAACAGGTGACCCGTCAATGGTCTGGGTTCAGGCGCGGATGCAGTCGTAGGCAAGCGATGGGTACCGAGTTGGGTTTGTACTTTCTGGACCGCGGCCAGAAACCGGTTAAACGGAATCGGTTTGAGCAGATAATCCGTTACATTCAACGCAAAGGCTTCGACTCCAAATTGGGAGTAGGCCGTAGTCAGAATCACCAGTGGGGGGCTCTTCAACGTTTGTAGCAACTGCAAGCCACTTAAACCGGGCATGTCGATATCCAGAAAAAGTACATCAATGGGGTTTTGGGCTAAGAATTCAAGCGCTTGCAGCGGGGTTGAGCACAACTTGGCCAAGTGCAGGAAAGGCACTCGCTCGATATAGGCTTCCATCACCTCCAGGGCTAACCGTTCATCATCTACGACAAGGCATCGAGTTTTTATCATAGTCGCTGGAATGTCAGTAAAAGCGTAGTTTGAAAGTGCTCACCCGTCTGACTGAGCTGCAATTGATGGCGGTTTTCATACAAGTGGGTTAGCCTGCGTTTTAAGTTGGTCAGCCCAATGCCACCCACCGGCTGGATGCTCTTGGTTCGGATTCCATTCCTGGTGTGCAGGGTTAAGGTGGTCTCATCCAATACAAGCGAAATGGAGGCAAACTCCGCCCCATGCTTGAAGACATTTTCAACAATCGGCATCAGCAGCAACGGTTCGAGTCGTACGGTTTCTACTTCTCCCTGAACGACAAAATGAAGCGGAAAGTCCAGGGGTAACCGTAGTCGCTGCAAGGCTAGAAAATGCTCGATCATGGCCACTTCTTTTTCCAATGGAACCTGCTCTTCATCCGTTTCATACAGCACATATCGCATCAGTTGAGAAAGCTGCATGATTCCCGCCGACGTGTCTGCCGATTGTTTGATGGCCAGTCCATACAACGCGTTCAAGGTGTTGAATAAAAAATGGGGGTTCAGTTGGGACCGTAAAAAGGAGAGCTCGGTTCTGAGTTGGGTATTCTCGAGTTCCCTTCTCTTCTGCTGAAACGTAAACCAATCAACAGCAAACCGCACGATACAGGCGAGTGCAACAAACAGCAATAATTCAAGAGATCGTAGAATAAATTGTTCCCGATAGGACAAGGGGAAATGACCAGCCTCAACACCCAGGTACCAGTTTCTTAGTCCGTGATAAGCTGAAATGCCCAGGCTCACCAAACCCAGAATGAGCAGCCCATTAACAGCCATAAAACGAGCCACCTTCAGGCGAGCCAGTAAGGTGGGAATGAAGTAATGATAGTTGGTATAAAAGACGATCATCTGGGCGAGGATATGGATGCTAGGATGGCCAATGATAAAATTAACCCCTTGGGAATTATTGATATAGATAACCGATACGATATAGGCCAACCAGACCAGACTATGAAAAAGAGTCGGTACGTAATCAGGTATGGGTTTGGTGAACAGTCGCTGGAATCGGTCATGCATAAGAGGATAAAGTTACTGAAAGGAAGCGATCAGATGGCTATTACTGCCCTCAACGGGCTTTCTGTCGGGTCAGACGCCTTTTTTTGGACCGTCAAACCGGTTAGCAGGCCAATTTCACGGGTTGGTTGGATAATGGGCGGTTTCTAAGGTCTCTCTTTTTTCTAGCGGATTAACCTCATTTGTTTTGGACAAAAATCTAATCAAATGACCTACGCCATCCAAACCCATCAACTCAGCTACTGTCATGGTCAGCAAACCATCGTTGATAAGCTCAATCTACAAGTGCCTACGGGGAGTATTTTTGGTTTCCTAGGCCCCAACGGTTCAGGCAAAACCACTACGATACGACTACTACTGGGACTGATTCAAACGGCAAAGCCAAACATTTACCTATTTGGTCAAGACATTCGGAAGGCCCGATTAGAGATCCTCTCTAAGATCGGCGCTTTGATTGAAGCTCCGGTGCTCTACCCTCATTTAAGCGGCTATGAAAACCTCCAGATCGGCCGACTGGCTCGCCGAGTCGAGCGAAACCAGATCGACAGCGTACTAGAGATGGTAGGTCTTACCCAGGAGGCTAACAAGCGGGTCGATCGCTATTCGCTGGGCATGCGTCAGCGGCTAGGCATCGCCTTGGCGCTGCTGGGAAACCCGGAGTTGCTGATGCTGGATGAACCCACCAATGGACTCGATCCGTCCGGGATTCGGGACATCCGTCGTTTGCTGATTGACTTGAGTCAACTCTATGGCAAAACGGTATTTGTTTCCAGTCATTTACTAAGCGAAATGGAAAAGTTGGTGACGCATGTGGGCATCCTCCATCATGGACAGCTGCTTTTTCAAGGATCCGTTACCCAGCTTCATCGTGACTTTTCCGCCGAAAACTCAGCACAAACGCTAGAAGACATTTTTTTAATCCTGACCAAGTCAAACCAATGAATGCACTAACGTATTTGATCACCAGCGTAGAGATGGAGCGGCTGAAGATTAACCGAACGCTAATCGTATGGCTATCCCTATTTGCCCCCGCTTTTGTGGTTGTCGTGACCTTTATGGCGGGGTATACCAACGGCGAGAAATTCTATCAACCTGAGGTTAATCCCTGGATCAATTTCTGTGAGCACCTGTTGGCGGGCTGGTCGCTGTTTATTTTTCCACTCTATGTTTCCTTGCTATCCGCCCTCTACGCGGCCCTTGAGCATCAAAACCGAGCCTGGGGCTACGTGTATAGCTTACCAGTGCCGAAAAGCAGTATTTATCTGAGTAAACTGTTCGTGTTGAGTGCCTTGATCGCGCTAAGTCACGTCTTGTTAGTCTTTTTTGGGCTAGGCGCCGGCTGGTTACTGGGTCAGCTAAAGCCAGCCTATGGGTTCCAGGATTTTACCATACCTGCCTTTATGCCCCTGGCTTGTATGAATCTATTTGTGGGCGGCTTGGGCGTGATCGTCATTCAACTACTGATTAGTTTGTGGTATCCGGGCTTTATCATTCCTGCCGGGGTGGGGCTTTTCGCCACCCTGGCAAGCGCTATTGCCCGCACCCTTCCGGTAAGTCATTTTTCCCCCTATCTCTGGCCGTTTGCTTTTCTGGCCAACACGCTACAGGTGAACCACTGGAACTACACGATTTTAGGGTGGAGTGTTAGTGTCTATGTTCTGGGAGCCATGATCAGTCTTTTACTGCTAGGTCGAAGAAGTCATGTGTAACAAATTCCCATTATTTTAGCCATCTTTTAACAGGCATCCCAAATTCGACGAGGAGAGATTTGCGTATTTATAATACGGGCGAAAGAGCTAGTGAAATGCGATATAAATTCACGTCTAGCAGTAGGAAACACGTGCTGAGAACTCTCTTTTAAAACTGTTCCTAGCATATGCGTAAACATTGGTGGAAAGCCCTAACGGTCCTGATTCTAGCCTACGTCTTCATTGCGGGTTTGATGAGCCCCGTTCCCAAATTACCTATTTTACACGAAGCCATCCGCAATACATTCTTTCATCCACCTCTTTGGATCGCCATGATGGCCTTGCTTCTAGCATCGGCCATTTTCTCCATCCGCTATTTAAGAAAGGGAAAATTAGATGATGATCTAATTTCGGTGGAGCTGGCCAACACCGCACTTTTGTTCGGCGTGTTAGGCTGTATTACCGGATCGGTTTGGGCGTATTTCGCCTGGGGGGATTTGTGGCCCAACGATCCAAAAACCAATGGAGTCGCCGTTGGCATGCTGTTGTATCTGGCCTATTTTGTCTTACGGGGGTCAGTCGATGATGAGACTCGTCGGGCCAGACTATCCTCGGTGTATAACATCTTTGCCTTTGCGGTGTTCATTCCACTCATTTTGATCCTGCCCCGATTGACCGATTCGTTACATCCGGGTAACGGGGGCAATCCAGGGTTTAATCAATACGATGCCGATAATTCCATCAAGCGCATCATCCGACCTGCTTTTGTAGGCTTCACCTTACTGGGTTTTTGGATGACTCAGCTTCGGGTTCGAATGCGCCGGTTAGAGACGCTGCTTGACGAGCAGGACGAACTAAAAAAGTCATCGACTACCCATACATCTGACTTACAAAACACCCTAGACTAACATACAGCAGACTTTTACTTCGTTTTATATGGATCAGTTAACTGAGTTCTTACGCCAAGATGGAAAGCTATGGGTAGTCATAGCCGTGATGGGCGTTGTTTTAGTAGGCTGGTTAGCCTACTTGGTTGGAATTGGCCACCGAGTGAGCAAAATCAAGCGACGTGCTAGAAACTAATATTTATTGAGTTTACCTCAAGTTTCTCAAATAATGCTCCCATCTGAGACGAGGGGAGATTTGCGTATCGATAATTCGGGCGTTTCAAAGGGGCTTATAGAAAGGTGATCTGAAGGCAGTAATAGCATGAGGCTTGTCATTTTATGGCAAAACAGATTTCTTTGCTTTTAGGAGTCATATTTACCTAATGAGACGAAAATAACGAAATTAGTAGTAGCTTACTGTCAATCATTTAGCCGACAATAATTCCGCAAAATCGCGAGCAATATTTTGTTGGAGGGATGTTCAACAAGTACTTTTTTACCAGCGTTTCGGCTGATAAGCCAAACGCCTAAGTTGGGAAAGCTTGGTTTGCATTTCCGGGCTTCAGCCGACACGAGAACTGTTGCGCAACGGCAGCCCGGCAGTTAGTTCGGCTCGACAGGTGGGGCAGGTTATTGCCGACAAGTCAAACGCCCCTCTTCGACAGCTTGATAAAGGCAGATTAGGTTGCGTTTTCAGCCGCATGGGCGCCCCCGTTCGCACTTTGGCGTAAAATCGGATCGTGCTTGTGAGTGGCAAGCGTAATGGACGACAATTATAACAACAAATCAATGAAGGATACACTATTTGACTTTATAGCAAAATACATTTCTCTGTCAGAAGAGGAGAAGAACGCAATCGTTTCGTTGGACATATTCTTCTCGCTAAAGAAAGGGACGATTTTACTCAAAGCAGGACAAAAATCGAAAGAAAGCTACTTTGTTCTAAAAGGCTGTATTCGGACCTATTATGTGTTAAATGGTGATGAAAAAACGACTGCTTTCTACACCGAAATGGAAGCCTTGACACCTCCCTGTGTTATAAGTAAAACGCCGTCCGAATACTATGTGAGTTGCCTAGAAGACAGTATTCTGTTAGTGTCAAATTCGGATATGGAAGTAGAAATAAACAGTAAATTTCCAAAGTTTGATATAATGTGTAGAGTCTTTTCGGAAGAATTGTTAGCTAAACAACGGATGGACTTTGATGAGTTTAAGACGTCTTCCCCCGAACAACGATACCTCAACTTACTACAAAAAAGACCCGACCTTCTTCAGCGTGTGCCCCAACACCAGTTAGCGAGCTATCTAGGTATCAGACCCCAATCATTAAGCAGGTTACGAGCAAGAATTCTTGAAAAAAAGAGCTAAACCGTATTTCTTAACTTAAGTGAACGAGATTGGGGAATGTCTCCATCCACTTTTGCATGATCGTTTAATACCAATTAAAACAGATATGCAAAAGAATATTGTATGGATTGGACTGGCCCTCGTGTTGGCAAGTAGTTTACAGGTGAAGGCACAATATGAAAAACAAGCCAGTACGTACAAACGGTGGTTTGTTGGCAGCACTTTATTTTTATTGGGCAATTTGGCTACTACAAATCCTCCCAATTTCGCTCAACTCAATTTTGGCTATCGTATTACAGGTAAAGATGTAATTACAGTAGAACCAAAAACGTGGAAATATGCTTGGCCGAATGGTATTCACCCAATTTTTAATAAATCCTACGGAAAGCCGGAAGAAAAATTTCCGGGATACATTCGTGAGTATGGCTTATCTGTGGCTTACCAACGGTTTTTGTGTAAAGGGCTATATGCCGAACTTAATGTAATGCCTACTTGGCAAGATTTTGTGAATGATGGCGGCAAAAAAATTGACAATGGATTTCAGATTTTCAATACGTACCGTATAGGTTATCACATCAAACTGTTTAAGGACAGATTTTTCATTCAACCATCAATTGCCATTACCCACCGTGCTTATCACACTAAAATGCCTGATGTATTTAAACAGTTGGATGATAAGTGGTCTACATTCATTTTCGGAGAACCGGGATTTCATTTTGGGTTTAATTTTTAATCACCCGGCTTGGGCAGGTTTGAGAATCCCATTTCGGCGTTTCGGTTGACGGGGCAAACGCGCCAGCGGTCAGGCTTTTGGCTCGTTAGGCGGGTTTCGGCCGACAGCGCAAACGCGCTGGTGTTTGCACTCTAAAGAAGCAGATTATCGTTACATTTTATTAGTTTTTGGCTGGACAATCAAAAAATACCATCATGAAGAACAAACTCGTATTAGTTGTCTTAACGTTTGGCATCTACTTTTCAACATTTGCTCAACAAAGACCCGCTTCTAAATCCGAAAACAAAGCGGATATTGTCGAGAAAGGCTTAACCAAGGTGTCCATTTTGTACCCATACTCAGAAGGCAAAACCTTTAATATGGAGTATTACGAAAAAAGTCATATGCCATTTGTGGCAGGTTTATTAGGGTCCAATCTAATACGTTATACCATAGAAAAAGGGATTTCAAATGGAACACCCAACTCTCCGTTACCCTTTATGGCGATTGGCAGTTTTTATGTAAAAAATCTCAGTGATTATCAGGCGGCTATTGCTCCAAATATAGAGGCTATACGCGCTGATTTTCCAAAGTACACCAACATCAGTCCTACTATACTGATAAGTGAAGTGATAAAGTGATTTTTTGAATTGTCAAAAACGCCCCGGTTAGGCAACATTTTTGGTTCGTTTGGCGGGTCGCAGGCGACAATTTGAATGCCCCTTAGGTTGCCTTAAATAATAAAAATGTAATGATCACAGCCATTTGCCCCAAGTTGCCGATGCGTAGTAAGGCAGCAACAAAAGATTTCTATCTACATCAATTGGGCTTTCAGGAGTTGGGAAGTAGTAGCTACCCTGATTATTTGATGATTCAAAAGGACGGCCTTGAAATTCACTTCTTCCTATTTGAAGATCTTGTTCCTGAAGATAACTATGGACAAGTTTACATTAGGACTGATGATATTGATAAGTTGTACCATTCTTTAACGGACAAGCCAGAAATCATTCACCCAGCCGGTTCTTTACAAACAAAACTATGGGGTGTTAAGGAATTTTCATTGCTTGATCCCGATAAAAATTTGCTCACGTTCGGTCAGATCGTTTAACTCTTCGCTTCGCCTGGGCGGCTTGCCCGGCGACAGGTAGCATGTCCCGAAGGAGAGCGGACATTCCAACTGGACTTGCTAGCTTTAACTGGACGCGGTCCCCGGGACAGAAATTGAAGTAACATCGGTCTTGAAAGGTAATCAGCCTAATCTCGTAAAAGGCTCCTGCCTGAGACGATACGAGATTTGAGTATCTGAAATTTGGGCATTTCATGAGATATCGTTTTAAATTTTAATCACTTTTTCGCTTCCCTATACGCGTATTGCCATTCATTTTAATCAGCATCCGATCCACACGTCCAGATGAATCCTTTTCAAACCAGATACGGATGCTTTCCTGCAACTGATCAAAAAAATGATTCTCATCTTCCGCCACCAGCACCGATCGAGGCCCGTTAGCAGGGTAGGCTATTAATTGACCATCTTCCACGTTCACCTGGATTACCAGATGTGGTTCACTTAGTTCGTAGGTTCCTATATAAGACATCAAGATCGATTCCGGCAGGGTAATCGATCGTTTCTGAACAGGTAGCTCATAGGGCTGCTCATAGAGGACGGCCAGCAAGCCCTTGGTCAATTCAGCCAGCGCGGGCGTCTCAATATTGGCCAGCAAAATGATACACACATCATCGGCTGGCAGGCGAGCGAAGTTACTGCGGAAACCGAAAATACCTCCGCTGTGACTAACAACCCGCTGCCCATACACCGTATCGATCATCCAGCCCAAGCCGTATTGATGGCGAATAGGCCGATAGGCTTCCTCTTGTAAGTTAGCACCGATGATCTGATGACGCTGTAAGCCTTGATGAAATCGGTAGAGATCCTCAACCGTGGAATAGAGCGAACCGGCCGAAAAAGAGACGGATGAATCGACAATCGGGGCTTGCTGAGTGTACTCTTTACCCGTTTGGGCGTAATAACCGGTGGCCCGCTTGTGGGGGTTTACCTGGCTAAAATCAAAACCACTCTGTGTCATTTCTAAGGGTTTCAATACATACTGACTGAGCGCTTGTTGATAGCTCATCTGGGTGACCTTCTGGATAATATAGCCCAGCAGCGAATAGCCAGAATTACTGTAATTCCAATCCGTTCCAGGCGAAAAGTCCAAGGGCTTATTCTGGAACAGGGCCAGCATTTTAGCTTCGGTGGCAGGCTTGCTGGCTTGCTGGAGCATAAATTCCCGATCCTGAGTATAATTATAGATCCCAGCGGTATGAGCCAACAGGTCCTGGACGGAGATACTGTCCCCATGCGGATAATGGGGATAAAATTGACTAAGCTTATCCTGTAGGGTTAATTTTTTGAGTTCGACCAATTTTAAAACCAGTGTTGCGGTCAATGTTTTGGTGATTGAAGCAATTTGGAAGATGGTTTGGGGCTCGTTAGTTGCGTTCAATTTACGGTCTCTAAAGCCATAGCCTTTTTTGAGTAAGATCTTCCCCTGACGACTCACCAGCACAGATCCGTTAAATTCATTGACGTTGAGATAAGCCTGCATTAATTCATCGAGCTTGTGAGCCTTCGTTTGGCCGAATGCATTCAGTGAATAGACAAAAAGGATCAGGGTATATAAGTTACGAAGTGGGCTCATCAGCTTTTCGTCGATCGATTGATTTGTTTGTTGTTTATTTAATCCCTCACTAGCTCGTTGGAAGATCCAGCACCGCAATAAGGTGTATTGCCTTGTACCTTGTTATGCAATATACGTGAACGGTTTAATTCCATTGTAAATGGTTCATCTCACAAAATCCTCCACAAAGTGAGACGAAGATTGATTTGCGTATGTATAATTCGGGCATTTCAAGAGACGGCTTTTTTTAATATCTGTTAACTCTAGTTAGTAGCATATGAATTAACAAATACGGGATTTTCCCCCTTGCTTAGCTCATTTTTATGGCTGTAACTTTGAAAAGCCTACTTCGCCTGTACGGCTAGGCCAGTGAATTGTTAAGTAGAGTAATATAGTACGTAATGAAACGTAGTTATGCTTTTTCATAGTAGTTACCGTTGTCATTGATTTAACGAAAAGTTGAAAATAGATTTTTGTGAATTAGCTGAAGTATCTAACGAACGATATAATTGGGGATTACTACAAGTTTAGTTAAAATAGTTGACATAAAGCTATTATAACTGTATCCTTAGTTTTTACCTTAAGTCAACACTCCCAGCATGCCGAAAAAGGGTATATAGAGTAGGCAAAATAAACACACATTATGGCACTTACACTAAATGAAACCGACGTAAAAATTGATGCCACTTTTACCCCCATGTTAAAAGATCTACAGGGCAACATTTTAAAACACCATGGCCGCACACATGCTTTTCATTTATTTTTTTTAATAAAACCTGGCAAAGTGGAGGCTGCCAAAACATGGCTTAAAAAATTTGCCAGCACAAAAATTACCAGTGCTTTTAAACAATTGGAAGACACTGATAAACACCACCAAAATGGAGCGTTTGATGGCGGCATTGTCTATACTGCCTCACTATCAAAAGCGGGGTATAGCAAACTGGGTTTTGATAATACGACTATACCTGACAGTCCTTCTTATCGCAAAGGCATGCGTAGCCAAAAAACTGTTTTGGCAGACTCACCTGCTAACTGGGAAACTGGATTTAAAAAAAATATTGATGGTCTGGTAATATTGGCTGACGACCAGGTAAGCCGCCTTACTGCTGAAAAAAATGCGGTGGCTGCCGAAATAAACACGTTTGCTACTATAGTAGTATCGCAAAAAGGTAAGATACTCCGAAATGAACATGGCACCGGCATTGAGCATTTTGGCTATGCTGATGGTGTAAGTCAGCCTAACTATTTAGCCGCAAGGCCTACACAGCCGGGTGCTCCTGCGCCCGTGCCTCCCACCCAGTGGAACGATAATCAGGCACCACTCAAAAACGTGCTGGTGAAAGACAAGGGGGGCAAAACTGCCGACAGCTATGGAAGCTATTTTGTTTTTAGAAAACTGGAGCAGAATGTGGCCGCATTCAAAATGAAAGAACAAGAGATAAGTGCAAGGTTTAACGGCGGTGCCGGTATAAAAGATAATAATGGCAACCCTAACGATGAACTGGCCGGCGCCATGATGGTGGGCCGGTTTGAAGATGGTACTGAAACCGTAAACCAGAGCACGGAAAAAGGCATTAACAATACTACCGTAAAATTAAACAACGACTTTGACTACCGGAATGATACGGCTGCTTCTAAATGCCCCTTTCATGCCCATATACGCATTACCAATCCCAGGGCAGATGTGGGTGCAGACCAGGTTTTTGCCAAAAAAGTTCGCATTACCCGCCGGGGCATTCCCTTCAACGATATTGGCCGGGATGAATTTGACCTTGAAAAAGACCAGCCCAATGGCGGTGTGGGTTTGCTGTTTATGTGCTACAACAGCCGCCTGGAAGAGCAGTTTGAATTTTTACAAAGCAGCTGGGCCAACCAGGGCAATATTGGCGGCCACCTGGTAGGACAAGATCCGATTATTGGCCAGGGTGCCAACACTACCGACCGCACATTACCAAGCCAGTGGGGCACCACCAACGGGCTTGAGAGCGTAAAAGACTTTAAAGACTTTGTTGAAAACAAGGGAGGCGAATATTTTTTTACGCCAAGTATTAGTTTTTTAAAGTCACTTACAACGGTATAAGGTGAGGAAGTGATTTCAGTTTCCCATCGGGGTGTTCACAACATTACCTACGATAAAAATAATACTGTGAATCCCCGTTGGAAGAAGTCCAATATTATACGCCTACATGAGTATAAAGTCAGAACTTGAATAAAAAAGATTAGAGGAGCTTACGACAGTCTACTAATTGTTTCTAAAAAAACGAAAAAATCCCTCCTATGGTTGCAACTACCAAAGCGGGCTATTTGAAATCTGGCCCGCTTTGGTAGTTGCAACCTAATTACCGTCTTCAATTTATCGTACATGTCCTCCATCAATCATTCGAGTAAGTGTTGGTAACGTTCCGATTTCGAAAAATGGTAACTCTTCATGTCGAGTATTGTTGGATGGGTTCGAACTAAAACCTGCAAACGGTATCAACTTCTTGGTGGCAATAGGTTTTGCAATACCGTATGTAGAGTAATCGTAGTTATAGATGTGAAACTAGATTGATTTGTTTTTCTCATCGATCACTGCCATCTTTTAATCGTTTGACTACCATTTAGTTAAAATAGTAAAACAGCTTTGTACCAACTCGTGTTATTATAAGATTTCCAATATTCGCACTTATGGATTTCTGCGGACCTTACGACAAATACCTGGCTGACCATCATCGGACCTTTCTGCAAGCTCCCTTACTAGCGGGCTGGGAGTTTAGAAAAAACATGTTCTCCACAAGCAGCATGCCTGGTTGGGTGTCGTTAGCCAAAACCCAGGGTTGGAAGTTGCCAGCATCCATCCGCCACGAGTTATTGACTGACAAATGGGCTATTGTGGTCACGGATACGGACCAGATTATACAATATGTGAACATTCCGTTTGAAACCATGACGGGTTACTCCAGCCAGGAAGCTTTGGGACGCCGACCTAGTTTTTTACAGGGAGAAGGGACGTTGCCAACAATTCGCCAGCACATCAAACAGGGTATTGATCGGCAGAAGACCGTACGTGGTCAGTTAATGAATTACCGAAAAGACCAAACCCCTTATTGGTGTCAGATCATCATTCGTCCCCTTGTCAATCGGCAGCAACAGGTCGTCAACTTTATTGCCTTTGAGCAGGAGATCCTTTCGTAGTTTGGGACGTAAAGTACGAAAATAGTATCGACTGGTGCCTTAATCTCACGAAAACGCTCCTCGAACTGAGACAAATCAGCATTTACTAGAGTAGCTTACTCTGTTAGAAAAGCTCTGGAGCCACAGCTAACCCGTCACACTTATTCAGGGTGGCCTCAGCAGAGGGCTAGCCGAGGTTGGAACGTCAACCAAAGCTAGTTTTAAAGGCTGTTCGACTCCGAGCCAGCATCTTTCGTATCTTTGAGTAACTCTTCGTGCTCAATCGCCTGACCGCTCACCATGGCTCAAACCACATCCCCTACCGCTCCTACATTGCCTGAATTGATCAAGCAATACCAGGCGCTCACCACTGGCGTGATTAACTTCGAGCTGTATAACCAAATGGTGCACACCCATCATTCGACCGCTATCGAAGGCTCTACCCTGACCCTGCTGGAGACCCAGACCTTGTTAGAAAAAGGGCTTACGGCGGGGGGCAAGCCGTTAGAACACCACTTGATGGTCGTTGACCACCAGGCCGCTCAACAACTGGTCCTCGACTGGGCTACTCAACACGAGCCCTTGAACCGGGACCGGCTACAGGCCATTGCCGCAGCGGTCATGCGTCAAACGGGTGGTCCAACAAACACCCTATTGGGTACCTTCGATTCGAGCTTGGGTCAATTCCGCACGGTTAGCGCCATGGCCGGTAGCCGCATGTTTTTAGATGCCAAGAAGGTGCCAGCGGCCGTGGACACTTTGCTTAAAGAGATGAACACGCTGTTACCCGCAGCTAAAACAGTCCGGCAGGTCTATGACCTTTCCTTTCAGGTACATTTTCAATTGGTCAGTATTCATCCCTTTGGTGATGGCAACGGGCGCACTTCTCGGCTGCTGATGAATTATGTTCAGCAATATCATGGCTTGCCCTTAAGTTTAGTGTATGCCCAGGATCGAACGGCTTATATTGCTGCCCTAGAAGAGTCGCGTCGGCAAGAAGCGATCAAACCGATTACGGATTTTATGTACGGTCAGCTCACCCAGTTTCTTACTCAAGAGATTGCCCGCTTAAGCAAGCCACAAGTCCCTAAGAAGGGGGGACTGACATTACTTTTTTAGTGAATTGCTGGCAGACCACTTCTGTTTATAAACGTTTCAGCATAAGGCCATCTACCATTCATCTATCTGCGTCAAAAATGGGGCGTTTAATGCGACACAGCCTACCTTTCGTACTAATATAGGAAACACGAAAATAAAATCTATTGCGAAACACCCAAGTAGTAAGTTTCAAGGGGGGGCGGAAGCCTAAAAGCGTACCCCTTTTTGCAATTTAAGAAGAAAAGTACGAAAAGGGATAATAGCGATATTACAACCCACATAGTCGTTATATCTCGCCACTTTTTGGCTTCTAAACATTTTGGTAATTATACTTTTCGTTGCTATGGTTATCCATTCTATAAGTTTAGAATTAGCCGACTATTGGCCCAATAAGCGTTGGTCAACTGGATATATTTTTATGCTATCCATGGGTTTACTACTAAACTTAAAGACTACTAGTTGGGCGCAATCCTCCAAGGCTGATTCGCTATTGAACCGCTGTGGAAGCGATGAATATGAACGAATGCTCCAGCAACACTTCCCATTGCGACGAGTTCAACTAGAGACGTTAAATCAACGAATAGCTCAACTTACTACCCAGGCCAAACGGACACGGGCTATAGCTTCCCTTTTTCGCATTCCAGTAGTGGTTCATGTGATCCACGCCAATGCAAGTGGTCAAGTTGGAGGGGTCAACAATTCTAATATTTCTGATCAGCAAATAGTCTCCCAGATTCAAGTGCTTAACGAAGATTACCGGTATCAGGTTGGCACTAATGGAGCTACCAATCCGGCAGGCAGTGATAGTGGCATTGAGTTTTTTCTCGCTCAGACAGACCCCCAAGGCCAACCCACAACAGGTATTACACGACATTATTATCCAAATCAGACTAGTTTTCTACCCTTTGATCTAACCGATGCCTTGACCCTATCGCAGATTAGTCACTGGCCTAGCGACCGCTATTTAAATATTTGGGTTACCACCTTAACGGGGAATTATCTTGGATACACTCCCTTCCCCACGGCAGATGATACGATTCAGGGCCTATCGACTCCTTCGGAGAGCAGCTTGGACGGAACAACAATTGACTACCGTTATTTTGGTCGTCAGCAGGGAACGGTCACTAGTTCTACTTATGGCTACGGCCGCACAGCCACCCACGAAATAGGCCATTGGCTGGGCTTGTTTCATACGTGGGGAGATGCCATCTGTGGCGATGATTATATTGCCGATACCCCTCCTTGTGAAGGGCCTAATCAGAGCTTCTCCTGTCAACCAATTTATTCAACTTGTTCGGGCATAAAAACTCGAAATTTAATCGAAGACTACATGGATTATTCACCTGATCGATGTATGAGCCTATTTACTGCGGATCAAATTGCCCGCATGCATGCCGTTTTAAAGCTCAGCCCCCGCCGTGCTCGGTTGGCCCAACCTGTCATCGAGACAGAGTCCCTTTTGGTTACGGTGTTGCCGAACCCCGTTCAAAAGGAAGCCACAGTCTATGCTCAGTTTAAGGGGATTGAATCTTTGTCTTTAACCCTGTTTGACAACCTGGGTCGCTCGGTAAGAGCATGGCACTATCCTGTTACAGCCAGCCTCCGAGTGGGTTTATCAGTAGAGGGCTTACCTAGGGGTCTTTATTTACTCCATGTTTCCACTAGTCAGGAGGTAAAAAGTTGCCGTATATTGGTACTTTAGATATGTTTACCTGACAGGATGAATATAAGTTTTTGACTATAAGTGGCGCGCATCTATTGACGATTTTGGTGTTCCACAGTAGTTTGGTTTCGTTCTTTGGTACTAAAGTACGAAAAGTAGTTAGCCTAAGTCTCAGATAACCCTCCCTAAGGCGAGAGTATGTCTAAGCTTCGACAAGTTGGTTTCGTTTTTGAAGCTTGAGGGGCGATTTCCAGCGATCATGGGACCATAACCATTCGACGGGCGATCGACAAATCTGCTCTTCTAAATGATGAAAGTAGCGCTGAGTAATTGACAAGGGGCTATCCGGGTGCGCTCGCCAGTCCATTTCGGTCAAGCAGTACTCATAACAAAAACGGTCTATTTTCACGCAGTCAATCAAGACGACTACGGCGCCCATCCGCTCAGCCAGCCGTTCGGCGCCCACCTGCACAAACGTGGGCTGGTGCAAGAACAGCAGTTGATGCTTCAAACTGGCCGGGCCTGGGCGTTGATCAGCGATCAGCACGGCCAGGATCCGTTCAGCCTGACTTACCATCTGTCGGTAAAACGAGGCCTGGGGAATTAACTTAACGCCGAATCGTCGGCGCAGCTTGAGCAAAAGCCGATTCAGCCACGGCTTGCGCGGGGGCGAATACGCGGTATAGACCGGATAAGGGGAATACAGAGGTAGCTGGATCAAATACTCCCAATTGCCGTAGTGAGACGCCAGCAGAATCACCGGCTTTTGCTCTTGATGAAGTCGATGCAACAGAGCGGTATTGGTGAAGCGAGCCAGATGGTATCTCAAGGAGGGCGAAGCCATGGCAAATAGGAAGGGCTCTACACATAAATCACTTAAATGTCGATAGTACCCCTCCAGCAAGCACAGGACTTCTTTCGGCTCTTTGGCGGGAAAGGCCCGGCTCAGATTGCGGTAAATGGTCTCATAGCGGTAGCGCAAGCCGTATCGAAGCACGATAAACACCAAGCCCGAACAGCAGTGGGCCAGCCTGAGCCAGACCGAGTTTGTTTTAAAAGCGAACATAGGAACTCAACTCCTCGGTCAGTCGATGGCTTACTAACTAGGGTGGAAAGTGAGGTTTTGGCGTTGGTAATGGAAAATGAAAACAGGGCGAACTTACCGAGCTGCCTCAGCCCTTGCTTAGCTTGATCTTGAACTTGGTCTGGGCCGTAGCCTTACAATCAACGATTACCCCGAGCAGTCGGCTTTCTTAATAGGGTTATACCCCTCATCACCCTTAATGAACAAACCCCTGTAACGTATGGCTATCCAGTTCCAACTTGATTTTACCACCCCCTTCGGCTTCGGCGATTTGGTCTTTGCCCGTCATCCGCCCAGTGAAATTCCCAATATGGGCGGACCAGCCTGGCCACCCTATCGGACGGGCACGATTGCCCAAGTAAAACTAGTGCTAAAGGAAGAGCTGGAGAAAGCCTTGGTGGTAACCCACCCAACGGAGCAGAAAACGTTGTCGGTAGCCTGCGTGATCTACACCATCCTGAGCCCACCGACCGATCCTCATCAATCAGCCATTACGGTGGAGTGCTCCATGGCCCCTGATAGCGCACCGATGATATTTGGGAGTGAGCAGGAAATCAAGGCTTACTTAGCGCATGGCGCTTAATCGCTGGCTTGGCTAGGCAAGTCCATTTAATCTACCCGCTTTCAACCGATGGCATTTCCTGCTCTAGAGTATGGGTGTTTAACGGCCTAACGGCTCGTTAGCTTGCAGGTAAGCGACTAACTGTTCTGGCTGGATAAATAAGGTCGGGGCACGGTCAGGATCGGTAGACCAAACCACGTCAAAGGCAGAAAGCGCCTGGATTGATAACGGTTCCAGCGTATACACCACCTGCTTAGCATGAATCGATTGGTCAGCGAGGTGTTCCGTCAGAAGACAAGTGTTGTCAGGACCCAAATCCAGCCGCAAGCGCATGCTTAGTATGACAGCCTGCAAAATTTGGTGCGATGCCGGACCGCCAACATCGCCCTGATGGCTGGGTGGGTAATAGGTGTACACCACATCGCCCACCCCAAACGGAGCGGTAAACTCCAGTGAAAAATGAACAGCCATAGAACCGAAGTAGGTTTACAAAGAAGCATCCATTTTGTTAACCCCGCCGATAGCTATATAGCGAAACGCTAACCCCTGTTAGCGAGGCACTGGTCCAGCTACCGACAACGCGTGATCCATAGCCTCATCTTTAAGCTGGATATTGGCAATCGGCGTAGCTAGTTGGTTTTCAATAGATGAAACGGCGAATGATCAAAGCGACTACGATTGGCAGAGCCCTGGGTATAGGGGTTTTATTGGGCAGTGTGATTTATTTGGCGATGGGGCTGTACACGGGCCGAGTAGCTTTGTGGTATGCAATCGCACTCGCGCTGCTGGTGCTGCTTGTTCTACTGCTGCTACTACCCCGGATTGGGAAAAGATCTTAAGGGACTTTAGTGGATGTTTTTTCAGGGTGACCGGACGGGATTGATTTTCTTTGATTCCTGAATGATCGTTTGGATGTCGCTAGTTCTAGTTTAGCAGATTGAAACTCCCCTTTGTATGATCTCACAAAAGGCTCCCTTCTGAGACAAAGAGCAATTTGAGTATCGATAATTTGGGCGATTAATGAAACATCCTGCTTCATACCTTGGCTAACCTGTATAGCCTTGCTAGCTGTCAACTTTCTGACCGACTAGTTAAGATGAGTTTCCATTGCCGCTCTAAGGCCAGCAGGGGCTGACTAAAATCCTGCCCATCAAACACCTCAGGGGGTAATACCATCGCTCGCTGACCATCCACTATCCGGATCGACAGCAACTTATCACCCTTCTTCTGGATGGCACTCAACACATTGAAGCCTACTTCCAGGGAGGGGCTTCGAAAAGAGAACCTGCGTAGCTCGCCTTGAGTAGTTATACAGCTAATATAAATGAACATGTAGGGTTAGTAAAAGAGCTTAAGCTTACCATCATGTCCCTTATTCCATAAAGTAGTTAGGAGAGCTACTTGACAAAGGTCGCTACCCAATAAACAAGATCATAATTAAAAATGGGTAAATCTTACTAGTAAGGTAAATAGGGGGTTATAGCGTATCTACTTAGTTGAACTTGCGTTTCTCTAAGTAGATATTCTGGTCACGGCTTCATAGCCCATTGTCAGATGAGTTCCCTTGGCCACCCAAGCCTTTTTATCAGTACACCAACGAAGGAGTCTGGGTTCACTCCTAAGCCGGGGAAAGGGAACCCGCTAAACCTAGTTGAGGGGAGGATCGATGGTGGGCAAACTTACCGATTGGTGCCAATACCTGTGTAACATCTGAACGTATTTATGCCAGCCTTGCAGATCCTCCGGTTTTTGGGTGTAGGCAACCGCCCCCTGCTGGTAGGCCTGTTCAATTTTGACTTTCTCATCCAACACACTCAACATAATGATAGGTACAGATCCCTTAAAATAAGCCCGTAACTGGGCCAGCAAACTTAACCCATCAGTAGAGTCGCGTAGATCAATATCCAGCAGGATCAGTTGAGGAGGACGATCCGTGTGCGTTTGTACATACGCCAGCGTTTCCTCAACCGATCGCATCGGAATGAACCTGGCTTGTGGAAACTCGTTTAGAGCGATTCGGGTGAGCAGATCACTGACCGGTGGTTCATCATCCACCACCAGAATGTCAAAGGTAAACGTAACTTGTTCTGATTGCATAGGGTGATGTATAAGTGGTAGTTGTGTAAGGGATACGGCTTGGGCTCCCCACTGGTTTGCCCAGGTAGACACCTAACGAGCAAAGCCGCTAAGTAGTTGCCGCAATCGACTAAAACGCATTTTCGTCAAATCTACTTAACCTAGTTACATCGCATAGTGGGTGGGGGTAGCCGTACCGTTTCCCACCAGTAAGCGCGCAGCTCCTCAAACAGAATTTGCCAGCCAGCTAAGTCGATTGGTTTGCTGACGAAAGAGGCACCGCCTAACTCATAAGCTTTACTAATATCAGCCCGCTGATTAGAGGCACTCAACACGATAATGGGAATCCACCGGGTGGGAGCCGATAGAGCTTTGATAGCCGTTAGTAATTGCCAGCCATCGTCTAAGCTGGGCAAGTGCAGGTCCAGCAGGATCAACTTGGGCAGTTCCCATTCCTGTTGTTGCCAAGATGTCAGTAGCGTTAGGGTTTGCTGGGGCGATTCCGCTCGCTGAGGGCTTCCTTGCTTAAAGCCCTGGGAAATGGCTTGCTGGATGAAAGTCCATTGCTGGTCCAGGGGCTCAATGATGAGTAGTTTTGCCCCCGGATTCTGACTGAGTTGGCTGTTTTTAGCATTGGTCATGATGGCTTCGGCTGGTTAATCTAGTAGCTTAACCTGCCGAAGCTCAGATTGTTACCTATCAAATAACTGTTTTACAGGTTTCTGACCATATTAGTGGTTCTTCCAGTTAGCCCAAACAGGAGTGGGTAGGCAATGATCATTCGTCTTAATTAACCCTCCTAAATGAGATGAAGGGGCGTTCATGGTTCAGTTCCTTAAATGAGTTGTTGGTTGAGATGGATAAAAAGACAACCGCATCGATCAATCCTCGATGCGGTTGAGCAACATAAAATGGCCGCTGTTACACTAGTCGATCTTACACTATTTACTAGAGTCAACAGGCCCCGTTTACTTAACGATTGACTCTTGTCAGATGGCAATATCTTTACTGACCAGGCTAGCCTTACTGAAAGCCCTGCTGGCTTAAATACTGTCTATCGGCTTCATTCCGAGGATGTACCCCCACAACAATACCGCCACTTTTCAGTCCCGTTTCATAGGTTTTCGCCGTTTCTTCGGGGATACCTGAATTGACTAAAGCGCCAATCAAGCCCCCTGCCAGACCACCCGCTCCAGCACCCGCCAAGCCAGCCGCTAACGGGCCAGCCACCAGTAAGCCCAGGCCTGGTAAAGCCAGCGTTGTGCCAATGGCTGCAATCGCTGCCGCTACGGCTCCCACGGTTCCCCCAATGGCCGAGCCTTTACCCGCCCCCTCCATGGTTTTATCTGTTAAGGCGGAATCGTCAGCGTAGCGATGGTCAAAGTGCTGTTTGCGAGTTTCATCGGTCATGACAATGTTGACATCCTCTTTTGAAAAGCCATGCGCTAATAAGGCATTGTAAGCCGTCTCGGCGGCCTCGCGATCAGGAAAGATAGCCGTCATCATCGTTGTTGATGTGGTTGACGAAGTGGTGTTAAAGCTGGTGTTGTCTGTTTGATTAGTCATTGCAGTATTGGGTTTTGTTGTGTAACCGACTAGGAGAACCTGGTGGGTTACGAACTAACCTTGCCCCAGCAAACATGTTTGAGTAATATGAGCTAGTGGTCGAGGATTGGCAAGCTTATGCCCTATGATTGAGCCGGGGTGGCCGTCTTAAGACGAACGAGCGACCATGTATCTGTTTTCTTTCTTGGGGGCTTACTCAATTGCCGCAGTGCGCTTCTATCCTGGGGTCTTGGAATAGCGCAACTGGTTTATTTCCAGCTCTTAGACCTTCGTTTCGGTGACGACATACAGTAAACGAACGTTACGACCGCTCGTCACTTTTTAGCCAACAGTTTGCCTGGCTGACGGCGAAGGCTTACTTGCTGGAGTGACTGCTTTAATAAAGATAAAGGGGGTGGTTTGGTAATGTAATCATTCATGCCTGCCTCTAAACAGAGCTGCCGATCTTCCTGCATGGCATTCGCCGTCAGGGCAATGATCCAGGGTTGATCGATAGACTGCTGCCGAATCCGTCGGGTGGCTTCCAGACCATCCATCTCGGGCATTTGAACATCCATCAGAATTAAATCAAAGCCCTGCGGTAAGCTTTCCAATACTTCGTAGCCGTTGCTGGCCACAGCGGGTGAATAGCCTAATTTATTGAGTATCCGAACCAGTAACTTTACGTTCACCGGCGCATCCTCCGCAATCAGGACACGCAATGGAAATTGTTGAGCAAAATCCTGATTGTAGATTGGCTCCGGCCGGGCTGCGGCCGGACGGGCCACGATGGGTTTGGCTTGTAGGGTCTGCTGAATCAAATGGACAAAAGGCTGTTGGTGGATGGGTTTAGTCAATATGGCCGAAAATAGGTCCGCATGCATTTTTCGACTTTCGTCACCCATGGAGCTGAGTAGGATAATGGGGATGCTAGGATACCTGGCTTTGATGTGTTGAGCCAACTCAATACCGTCCATCTGAGGCATTTGTCGATCCGTAATGACCAAGTTAAACGAGTGCCCCTGGTGCAGGATGTCCAGCGCCTGCTGGCCTGAATCAGCTACGGTAGGCTGCAACTGCAGGTACTCAAGTTGCGTCTTCAGAATGGTCCGGTTGGTCTGATTGTCATCCACCAGTAATACGGCCTTGCCCGCCTGATCCGCCAAATGAGCATACATGTAATGCTGGGTAAGCTGCTGACTGACTTGACTTCGGATGGTAAACCAAAACTCGGTACCTTTCCCGACTTCACTCTCCACCTGGATACGCCCACCCATCAGCGCGATCAGCCGCTGACTAATCACCAGCCCCAAGCCCGTTCCACCGTACTGACGGGTATGGGATGAATCGACCTGGGAGAAGGCTTTAAAGAGCCGGTCGATTTTATCACGAGGGATACCAATCCCTGTGTCCCGTACCGAAAAAGCTAATTCGATGTCGCCCTCAGGTTGGAATACTACCTTATGAACACTAACCAGGATTTCTCCTTGGTGGGTAAACTTAATCGCATTACCTACCAGATTGATCAGAATCTGTCGAAGCCGTAGGCTGTCACCAATGATCTGAGCAGGTACCTGGGGATCGATTTGATAAATCAAATCCAAGCCAATCTGGGCCGCTTTACCGCCAAACATGTCAAGCACCTCCTCAATACAATTTCTCAGATTGATGTCCTGTTGTTCAAGTTCTAGGTGACCGGATTCAATCTTGGAAAAATCGAGGATATCATTAATAACCCCTAATAAACTTTCTCCACAACTCCGAATGGTATCGGTATATTCTCGCTGCTCATCCGAAAGGGGTGTTTCTTCCAGCAGGGATGTCATACCGATGACCCCATTCATGGGTGTGCGAATTTCATGGCTCATCGTCGCCAGAAAGACACTTTTGGCTTTGTTAGCTAACTCCGCTTCCTGGCGAGCCTGCTGCTCCTGCGCCGACTGCTGCTGTAACTGTTCATTCAGACTCTGTAAGTGTAGTGCTTGCTCCAGTAACTCCTGTTTCTGCTGGTTGACTTCCTGGGTACGCTCTTGAACCTGCTGTTGTAAGAAGATCTGTAGTCGCTGTAAGTGGCTAACCCGTAGGCGGTAAATCCCGTAGGCGCTGCCTAGCCCTAGTAGAACCAGTAGTATTCTAAACCACCCCGTTTGCCAGAAGGGCGGAATTACATGCAGGATGAGGGAGGTACCGGCCGAATTCCAGATCCCGTCGTTATTCGAGGCTTTTACCCGGAACACATAGTCGCCAGGATCCAAATTAGTGTAGGTCGCTGAGCGCTGGGTACCTGCCTGAATCCAGCCCTGGTCAAAGCCTTCCAGTGTATAGGCATATTGATTACTGGCCGGCATGGTATAATTGAGCGCGGCAAACCCAAAGGAGATCACTGACTGCTTGTAGGAAAGGGTCAACTCATGGGTTTCATCAATGGGCTTGGTTAAGGGGGAGTTCTTATCCTGTACATGCACGGATTTATTAAATAGCTGCAAGTCCGTGATATAGACCGGAGGAATGGCTGGATTATAGCGAATACGGTCCGGGTAAAAGCTGTTGAGGCCCGCTGAACCACCGAAAAACAATTGTCCATTCGGGCTTTTATAAGCGGCCATTCGGTTAAAGGAACGACCCTGTAAGCCATCACGGGCATCAAAGCTATGGAAGGCATGCGTCTTGGGATTAAAGGAGGTCAAGCCTTTATTGGTACTCAGCCAGAGCGTGCCCCGATCATCTTCCAGAATGGCCTGGATGACCTCATTAGGCAAACCATCTGACTGGCGAAAGCTGGAAAAGGTTTGCGATTGGGAGTCAAACCGATTTAAGCCACCATGAGTGCCGATCCAGAGCTGGCCGGTTGAACTCTTAAAAAGGGCCGTTACCAGGTTATTACTTAAGCTATTACGCTTTTTCTCCTCATGCTGATAGTGGGAAAAGGTATGCGTAGCTGGATGAAAGATATTGATGCCGCCCCCTTCCGTGCCGATCCAGATAGCTCCCTGCTGATCTTCCCATAAGGTCGTAATGGTGGGGCAGTTGAGTTGATCCGTTCGGCTCGAATTTGGCAGGTAACGCACAACTGCCCCGGTTTTAGGGTTATACAGGATGAGACCTTCCTCAAACGTACCTAACCAGAAAAGCCCATTTCGGGCTTGTAGGATAGCGCTAATACTTAGATTATTGAAGTTGCCTTGGGCCTGAAATGTACCCCTAGCTCGATCCATCAGCCATAGCCCTCCCTTGTAACAACCGACCCACAGCCGTTGCTGGACGTCTTCCAGAATCGTCAGCACATAATTACTACCTAAGCTAGTGGGTGACTCCGAATGGGTATAAGCCTCAAATACAGTCTGTCCTTTTCGTAATACGTTCAAACCACCACCATCCGTCCCCAGCCATAGATTGCCCTGCCGATCTTCCTGGACAGCCAGGATATTAGGGTTGGTCAGGCGGTTGGTATTGGCCGGAGTCCGTTGATAAAGTCGGAAGTTTTGGGGGGCTGCGTCCAGCTTATTGATACCACCGGCATAAGTACCCACCCACATCGTTCCCGTACGATCCCGAAACAGGGCATAGATAGAGCCATTATTGAGCCCATCGCTATCGGCTTCATTATAAGTAAAGTAGGAAAACTGCCCCTGAGTATGGAGCACATTGATACCCCCATTCCGGGTGCCAATCCATAAATTATGTTCCCTGTCTTCGGCCAGCGCAACGACGTCATCATGGGTTAGTTGAAAAGGCTTAGGACCTGAGCGTCGATAGTGGACAAAAGTACCCGAAGGCGCCTGAAATCGATTTAATCCACCGCCTTCGGTGCCTACCCACAGTTGTCCTTTTGAATCGACATAGCAGGTATTGACCTGATTATGACTCAAAGAGTGCCTATCCGCCGGGTTATAGCTATAATGAGTGAAGGAGCCTGTGGCCGGATTAAATTGATCAACCCCATGATTAGCCGTCCCGATCCACAGTACACCGGTTTGATCCATACAAAGGGCACGGACAAAGTTATCACTTAAGCTGGCTGGATCGGAGGGTTGATGCGTATACTGGGTAAAGGAGCCCGTGGCAGGGTTAAATCGATTTAAGCCGCCCCCTTCTGTACCAATCCAGAGGTAGCCCTGAGCATCTTGGGTTATGGTCTGGACTTTATTATGGCTGAGGCTATTTTTACGGGTGGGCTCGTGTTTGAAATTGGTAAAGCCATCGGTGTAAGGATCAAATAGGCTCAAACCTCCATCATCAGTACCTACCCATAGCCGTTTCTGTCTATCTTCGAAAAGGGTATGGATATAACTATGGCCGATACTGGACGGGTTGAGGGGATCATTTCGATAGAGCGTATAGGAGTAGCCGTCAAATTTGTTAAGTCCATCCTGGGTGCCAAACCACATAAAACCCCGATGATCCTGTAAAACGCAGGTGACCGTATTTTGGGCTAATCCCTCCTTGGTGGTTAGGTGGGAGAATCGGATGAGTTGATGCTGGGTCCAGGCGGGAAAGGAATAACAATTTAGAAGCAGCACAAGTAAACTAATTCGAAATGGCATCCTAAGTTACGGTTACATAGTGGATTACTATTTGTAAATATAGTACAATTCTATTTATATATTTTGATATTAGTTACAATAGATAAGCCCGGACTTCTTCCCACGAAGCGTCAACCGAAAAGCTAACGTATAGCCCAAATCTGTTTCTGAAGTCAATGGATAGTTTCTAGAATGTTTTACGAATCCGACTATTCAGGGTTTTGTGGTCGTCGTCTTGACTTTATAATCCTTTTGTTTAGGTCATCAAATGCAAGTAGACAGGTTAGTCGATCCACTCCGGCTCGGCTTTGTTAATGGATTCTCAAAAAATGCTCATTGGTGAGACGAAGTAGCCTCATGGATTTATTACTTCAAGTAACCTACTATACTCGCAGCTATCGAGCTTGAATTTTTCCTGCATTTGTCCTGACCCCCTAAAAGTGAGCCAGTGAAAAGTAGAGTAAAAAACTTTAATTTCATTGGTAAACAAAAGGGAAATGAAAGCAACACGATTTACCGAATCGCAGATCGTAGCGATTCTTAGGCAG
>NZ_BAAHBH010000014.1:0-237012 GCF_054776815.1 Spirosoma gilvum
GGTGGAGGGAACGACTTTTAACTGCGCCGGTTTAACGGTCGAGACGGCGCCGGTCACATCCCGTCGGTTTTCGGTAGAGTACCCGGTGACGACCACTTCGCTCAGGGCGGTGGCTTCGTCTTCGAGTTTGACCTCCAGGCTGCTTTGATTGCCGACAGTTACTTCCTGGGTTTTAAAGCCGATGGCCGAGATAACAAGCACTGGATTGTTGCCCCGAACATTGATTGAGAAGTTGCCGCTAGCGTCGGAAGAGGTACCGGTTTGGGTGCCTTTGAGGACGATGTTGGCTCCGGGTACGGCCCCATCCGCCCCCGTAATTTTACCCGTCAATCGACGGTCTTGGGCTGAAGCGTGGAGGCTCCAAAGCAGTAGGACTGCACCCAGAAAAGCGGTCTGCAGAAACCTGTAGAGCGATGCTTTCATGAAGATTAGGTTGGTTTGAAAAATGAGTAAACGCATCAATATTAGGTTAGTTAAATTATATTTCAAAAAGAAATCGTAATAAAAAGCGCTTATAAAAAAGATGTATATTATCTTTTTATTAATAAAATTATATCTTATATTTAGCTAAGTTGCTGATTTTCAAGATATTATTTTAAAATATTTATATCTTATATTTGTTTAGTTATATGAAGATTAAATTTTACTAAGTTTTTTAGAAAAATCAACTTATAAAAAACTTAAGTACTTCTAACGTTACTTTTGTGACGTTATGCATACAAACTATTACTTCCTACGGCAACTTACTCAGGCACTTCAATCGCAGCTATTAGGTAATTTTACTAGCCCTTTTGATGGTAGCGTAAGACAGCCGACAACTCTTCGATTCATGGAGTGTTTCAGCCAGGATCGCGATGAAGTCGTATTGGTTTTTGCCGAAGCTAAAGGGAAGGTCAACTACTACAAACCGTTCTATATAAAAGCTACCCTACGACCAGATTTCTCAGGAATTATGTTTCCTGAACGTGTTCAGCGTGCTCGTAACAATAGTGTTGACCTGTTTGGAACGGTCATTGGGGAAGAAGGCCACGAACGTGCTATTGTTGGTATTCGCTCTTTTTTGAACGAGCGATGTTTAGCCATCTTACTGGAAGATGACTTCGCATTGGTATTCAAATTTTTTGGCAATCGTCCGAATTTACTCGCATTCCATCAGGATAAAGTCATCGATTTGTTTAACCGTCAGTTGCTAACGGATGAACGGCTGTTGCTTTCGGCATTTGATCGCCCGATTGACCAGTCCTATGAAGCATTTGAGCAGGCAGGCTTCGACTACCGTAAACTGTTCCCGACGTTTGGCAAGCTGGTAAACCGATGGATTGACGAGCAATGGGAGCAGACGAAACTGAAGACTCCTGAAGATAAATGGGCCATTGTTCAGGATGTTCTTCAGCAATTGGAACACCCACATTATTATCTGACTCGCTTCGATCATAAACCCGCCCTAAGCCTGTTGCCCTATAGCGAAGTACAGCAGGAGTTTACGGACCCGATTGAAGCTGCGAACCGATTCTACAGCCGATATAATGGACTGAGTACATTTGAAGCAGAGAGAGGGAATTTACTTCGGTTGCTCGAAAAACGGCAGAAACGGGCCGAGTCGCAACTGGAGGCTACACTTCAACGAATAATTTCGCGAGAGGAGGGAATCAGCCATGAAGAGATGGGGCATATCCTGATGGCCAATCTGCACGACATTCCGCCGGTACCTGGAGCCCGGTCTCCTGAACGAGTAACCCTATACGATTTTTACCATGACCAGCCTGTTACGCTGAAGCTCAAGCCGGAACTTAGTCCGCAAAAAAATGCTGAAAACTTTTACCGTAAGGCAAAGAATGAGAAAATAGAAGAACAGCATTTAACCGATCTGATCACAACACGTGAAGCGGATGTAGAGCTGATCGGACAGCAAAAACAGGATTTAGCGGCTATTCAAACCTTAAAAGAACTGCGTCGCTATGTAAAGCAACATGACTTATTGGTAGATGGTGTAGAGAAAACGGGGACCCTGCAAGCCGTTGACGAACTCTTCAAACAGGTAACTATTGATTCATTTCGTATTCTAATTGGTCGAAATGCGAAGAATAATGATTTGCTGACTCAGCGGTATGCCTACAAAGAAGATCTGTGGCTCCATGCCCGCGATGTGTCGGGGTCGCACGTGATCATTAAATACCAGGCCGGTAAACCGTTTCCAAAAAATGTAATTGAACGGGCCGCTGAGTTAGCCGCCTGGTACTCGAAACGGCGAACCGATAGTTTGTGTCCAGTAACCGTTACCCCCAAGAAGTTCGTTCGGAAACCCAAAGGTATTGCCGAAGGGCAGGTCATTGTCGAAAAAGAAGACGTCGTTTTGGTTGTGCCAAAGGGGGTTGGTTGATTGGTTAGCTGGTATCTTTTATTTTTGCTTATTTTATCAACAACCAATTAACCAATTAACTACTTCGCCCGAATGGCGATAACGGGGTCCATACGGGCGGCTGAAAAGGCGGGAATGATACCTGATAGTATGCCAATAACACTCGATACACCTAGTCCTAAGGTAATATTGCCAGGGGTAAGCTGAAGATCAAGACTGCCTAAATTCATAAACGACAGTAGATAAACCAAAAAGATCCCTGCCAGGCCGCCTACTAGGCTCAGCAAAACAGCTTCGAACAGAAACTGACATAGGATAAAGTAATTTTTGGCTCCCAGTGATTTCTGAATGCCGATGATGTTGGTCCGTTCTTTTACGCTCACGAACATAATATTGGCAATTCCGAAACCACCGATCAGAATAGAAAATCCGCCGATTACCCAACCGGCAATAGTCAGAACCGAGAAAATTCCACTAATCGCTTGTGCCGCAGCTTCGGGTCGATTGATTGCAAAATTGTCTTCCTGTAATGGGCGCAAACCGCGTCGGGTACGAAGTAAGCCCCGAATTTCGCTTTCCAGTTCTACGAGCCCTTCGTCGGTATCATAGCCTTTGATGGCAATGTCGATGTCGGGCTGGACAGAGTGGAACATCTTGGCAAACGCACCAAAAGGAATCAGACATTTAATATCGGGATTACCCCCGACGTTTAGTATGCTTTCACCTTTTTTGCGCTGTACGCCAATAACCGTGAAGTTATGACCACTCAACTTAAACGATTTGCCAACGGGGTCCTGTCCGGGAAACAGGTTTTCGGCAACGTCTGCTCCAATGATTGCTACGTTACGGGCAACGTCGATTTCCTGCTGGGTGAAGTAGCGGCCTTGCTCGATGGGTACTTCCGAAATTTTGTTGTAGTCTAGCGTAGTTCCCTGAATGAGCGACGCCATGCTGTTGTTGTTGTGTTTAATGGTTACTCTTCCTTTGAAGTCCATCGCTACCACAGCCTCTGCACTTTCCAGCCGATCGCTCAGGAAACGGTATTCAGAATAGGTAGGTACGGGGCGCTGGAAATATTTCCACCATTGAAATTCTCCTCCAAAAATCCAGGGCCATTTTTGCACATACACCACTTTATCGCCTATAAAGGACAGGCTGTCCTTGATGTTTCGTTCGAGTGAATCGACCAGCGTGAATACGGCAATAATGGCAAAAATGCCCACCGTAACGCCCAATAGGGAGAGCGTGGTACGAAGCAGGTTCGATCGTAAGGCCTGCCAGGAGAACCGGAAGCTTTCAAATATCTGACGTAGAAATCGCACCCGTGTAAAGCGTAAAAGAGTGAAAAAAAGCGAAAAGCGCGTTCAGGAACAGATTATTCCAGTTTGTGAATCTACAGCTTTGCCATCATTTATACCAATTAATTTCGGATGAGGGTAGACTTATGCAGGATAAGTGGTCAATTTGGTGATCTGCTGTCGACGGTTATTTTTGTAGTTTACCAACCGATTACGAACTAACCTGAATATCTCTATGAGCCAACGCTTTATCCGTTATTCTTTATGGCTGCTGGTTGCCGGCGCATTACCAGCCTGCAAAACACAGGCCCCAACCACTACCGCTAATACCCAGGTTAATCAGAGCCAGGGTGTTTATCAATACCGCGATGAAGACCCGTCGGTAAAGCCTTTTTTCTCCGATCGCGTGGGCGTTATTGGCCGAAATGGGATGGTTGCTTCGGCACATCCTGAAGCATCGCAGGTGGGATTGAACATTCTGAAAGCGGGTGGCAACGCCGTCGATGCGGCTGTTGCGGTGCAGTTTGCGCTGGCTGTGGTCTATCCGGGCGCGGGTAACATTGGCGGTGGTGGCTTCATGGTCTATCGCGATCAAACTGGTAAGGCTTATACACTCGATTATCGGGAAAAAGCACCCGGTCGCGCTACGCAGAATATGTACCTCGATTCGCTGGGCAATGTGATACCGGGTTTGAGTATCAGCGGGCATTTGGCCAGTGGCGTTCCGGGCTCGGTCGATGGTATGGTCGAAGCCCATAAGCGGTTTGGTAAACTCAGTTGGGCACAGGTATTGCAGCCCGCTGTCGATCTGGCGGCCAAAGGATTTGCCCTTACCGAACGCGATGCCCTCGGCCTTAGCCGAATCAAAACCGATTTGCTCAAGATTAATCCGGGTAAAACTTATTTTCTGAAAAGTGCTGCTCTGGCTGATACAATTACCTGGCATAAGGGTGATTTGTTGGTCCAATCGGATCTGGCCAAAACCTTAAAACGGATTCAGGCGCAGGGACGGGCTGGTTTTTATGAGGGCGAAACCGCTCGGCTACTTGCCGAAGAAATGGTGCGGGGCAAAGGACTGATTACCGAAGAAGATCTGAAAAATTACCATTCGACCTGGCGGGAACCCATTCAGGCGAAGTATAAGGAATACAATGTGATTACAATGCCGCCGACCTCAAGTGGGGGAGTAGCGTTATTGCAGATGATGCGGTTTACCGAACCTTACCCGTTGCGTAAATGGGGCTGGAACCGCGATAGTACGGTGCAGGTGATGATCGAAGCCGAACGACGGGTGTATGCCGATCGTGCCAAATTTCTGGGCGACCCCGACTTTGTGAAAGTGCCCGTCAGCCAACTGATCAGCCCCGATTACCTGCGCAACCGATGGACCGATTTTTCGTGGGCCAAAGCAACCGATAGTCGAAATGTAAAAGGCGGAACTATCCCCGGTTATGAAAGCCTGGAAACCACGCACTTCTCGGTGGTCGATAAAGAAGGAAATGCAGTTAGTATTACAACGACGCTCAATGGGGGGTATGGCAGCCGTGTGGTCATTGGCGGGGCTGGATTTTTCATGAACAACGAGATGGACGATTTCAGCGTGAAGCCGGGCGTTCCAAATATGTTTGGCTTAATCGGTAATCAGGCCAATGCCATTGCGCCAGGCAAACGGATGCTCTCGTCTATGACGCCGACGATCTTGGAAAAAGATGGCAAGCTCTTTATGGTAGTCGGTACGCCCGGTGGCTCAACGATCATTACGTCAGTTTATCAAACCATCCTGAACGTGATTGAGCATGGTATGACGATGCAGCAGGCCGTTAACGCGCTTAAATTCCACCACCAGTGGCTTCCCGATAAAACCACGTTTGAAAACGGTGCTTTCTCCGAAGCGACGATTCAGGCACTACAGGGCCGGGGTTATATGCTGGAGAAACTTACCAATACACTTGGTCGTATGGATTGCGTACTAGTTCGCCCCGATGGATCTTACGAAGGTGCATCCGACCCCAGAGCTGATAATACAGCACGAGGCTATTGATTGCGGCATCTGTAACGATGCTACGCTCAACTTCACTTTCCGTGTCGGTTTTAGAAACCGACACGGAAAGTGAAGTTTCTCAAAACCTACTGTATCCTTTGGTACCGTTCGGTTTTGAGAAACCTCACAATGTCAGGTGTGAGCACCTGACATCACGTTGCAAAGATTAAAATAAGCCAAAAACGCCAACCAGAGTTCGATAGGCTCCGGTTGGCGTTTTTTAATGATCGGTGAAAGAGAAGGGGTAGTCCGATGCGGTAATTCGTGCTGAGAAGGTGTAAAGATGATTAAACAACGGCCTGTTCGGCTTCCAGATAGGTCAGCACGCCCTGCATCGTAGCCAGTTTGTGGTGATCTTCGTCGGGAATGCGGATGCCGAACTCCTGCTCCAGTTGCATAATCAGGTCAACGCTATCGAGACTATCTAAACCAAGATCACGCGAGAAATGGGTCTGCTCCGTAACCGACGATTCGGAGACACCAAATTGCTTCAGGATGTCAATCACTCGTTCTTTCATACCATGGTCTTTTGTTTAGTTCAACCTACTATACGCTTATAAAAGCCTTATTCGGGCAGTTTAGTATGTGGATTTATGAAATTTTAATAAAGGGTAATGCCTTAAAGCAGATTCTCGCCCAACAGTCGTTTTAACTCCAATTGGTTGAGCAATAGTTGATACTGAAAATTCAAGCGACCTAATTCGGCTTCTTCAACACCTGTTTCAGCGCTCTGTAGCTCCACATTGGTAATGACCCCATTTCGCAGTCGGGCGTTGGCAATCTCAAGCGCTTTTTTGGACTGTATGACCTGTGTTTCCAGATTGGCCAGCCGGGTTAGATTGCTGCGGATATCAGCGTTAAGCTGGGCAATGCTTTGGCGAACCTGCGCATTGGCGCTTTCCAGCGCATACCGGCTGGCATTCAGGTTGAGTTGAGCTGCCTGATTCTGTAACTTATAACGGTTTCCCGAGTAAATTGGTACAGCCAATGATACGCCTGCTGCAATATTAAATCGGGGTGTATTGATTTCGGGTAGGTAACCGTTTCGGTAACCGGCTGATCCTGAGAAACTAACATTCGGTCGGCCCGATAAGCCGTTAACTAGGATATCGGTTTCTGCCTGACGAATCCGGTCCTGGGCTAGTTGCACATCCTTGTTCCCGGCCAGGGCCGATTGCGCATCGTTTGCCAGCGTGTACGGCTGCGTGGTTACGTTATTACCCGCCGTTTCCAGATTGAACTGATTGACCGCCTGACTAATATCGGGGTTTGGATTTCCGGTCAGGTAAGTCAGCAGGGCAAGCTGACGTTCCAACTGATTCTGAATCTCAATTTTACGGTTCTGCGCTGTTTTAACCCGTACCTGTTGCGTTAGTACATCATACTGAAGCGCATCGCCATTCTGTAATCGGGTAGCCAGCAACTGCACGTTCGCACCTGCCGTGCGGATCACTGAATCCTGAACCGATAAGCTCCGTTGCAGAAAGCCTACGCCGTAATAAGCAGCGGCAACCTGATAGGCCAACGATTGCTGAGTGATTTCCATATTTCGACGAAGCACTTGTACGTTATCGGCCGCCTGTTGCACAGCCGCTTTAGTTCGTCCCCAATCGTAAATCGTTTGTCCAACGCCCACGTAGGCATTCACGTTATGGTTCGGCTGAAACTGAATGGTTCGATTCACACCATCGACCGGCAATGTAGCCTGGGCAACGGGAGTTAGATATTGGTAGGACGCGTTTCCCGATACATTCGGCTTTAGCGCCGAGCGGGCAATGTCGGTTCGTAGATCACCTGCCTGAATTTGCTGTTGTTGCTGTTTCAGCACTGGGTAATAATTGGTTGCCTGCTGAATCAGGGCTTTTAGATCGTCGGGAACAGGTTGATTTTGGGCCTGTACCGTTCCGATCGCCAGCAGGAAGGTCAGTATTAGAAGTTTGATGTTCATGAGCTTATATACGTTTCAGGTTTCAGGTTTCAAGTTGGCTTATGTACAAGCTCGCGTTAACCAACTTGAAACCTGAAACGTATTTAGTGCGCTGACTCGGCTACCGCTTTGGCGGTGGCAGCGTCCATTTTTTTCTTTTGGAGTAAAAACAGAAGTGGGAAAGAGACCACGAAAAACAACCCTGCCAGTCGGAAGGTATCGAGGTACGAAATCATCAGTGCCTGTTTGGAAATGATCAGGTCGAGATTCTTATACGCACCCGATACAGCATCCATCGCATTGACACCCCTGGAAATCAGAGCCTGTGTCATGCTATTCAGTCGTTCGGTCGTCAGCATCTCACCAGGTTGCAAATTCGTGACCAGATCCCCCCGGTGAACGGCTGTGCGCTGGGTCACATAGGTGTTGGTAATGGCGACTCCGAAGGCACCGCCTATCTGCCGCATCATGTTCACAATAGCAATACCGGTTGGCATCTGGCGGGGTTCGAGCGACGAAACCGACTGGTTAATAAGCGGTACGTTGACCAACGCCAGACCAATTCCCCGTATGATGAGCGCCGTGATGAAATCACCATTGGACGCATTCATGTTATAGGTCGACATCAGGAAACAGAAGGAAGCAAAGGCTATATAACCCAACGTTACGATAAGCCGGGGCGAAACCCCTTTGGCCAGCATACGACCCGTAATAGCGAACATGGGAAGCGTAACCAGGCCACCCGGTATGAGCAGTTTACCCGTTTGAGTTGCCGTTAAGCCAACAATCCGCTGGGCGAACAATGGGTAAAGGAGCACAGAAGTAAACAACCCATAGCCGACCACAACCACCAGAATTGAACCGATAAACAGGTTCCGGTTTTTCATTACCCGCAAATCCACCACCGGTTCTTTCGTTCCCCGCAGTTCCCACCAGATAAAAGCCGGAATGGCAAAAATCGATATGCCGGTTAGCCACCGAATCACGCTGTCGTCGAACCAGTCGTCGGCTTCACCCCGTTCCAGCACATACTGTAACGCACCAATACCAACGGCAAGGAGCAAAATACCAATCTGGTCAATAGGAATTGACTTTCGGTCGATGTTGATCTCGTCGTCTTTTTTCTCGATAAAGGCCGAGCTGAGCATGACCGCAATGATCCCGATGGGAACGTTGATGTAAAACATCCAGCTCCAGTGATAATTATCGATGATGTAGCCACCCAATGTTGGTCCGAGCGTTGGGCCCAGCACGATACCCATACCAAACAAGGCCGAGGCCACCGCCCGTTGCGAAGGCGGGAAAGCATCATACATTAGCCCCTGTGAGGTAGAGAGTAACGCCCCACCGCCTATACCCTGAAGAAATCGGAAGAAAACCAGGGTCCAGAGATCGCTGGCAAAGCCACAGCCGTAGGAAGCCAGGGTGAATAAAATAATAGAGCCGATGTAGTAATTCTTACGACCAAAATACCGCTGCAAAAAGCTCGTCATCGGAATCACGATGACGTTGGCAATGGCATACGACGTTACTACCCAGGCTACGTCTTCGATCGTTGCGCCCAGATTGCCCGCAATGTCGTTCAGTCCGACATTGACAATCGAGGTATCGATCAGTTCCATGATCGCTGCGGATACGGCCGTAATAACGACGATCCAGCGACCAAAGCCACTTTGTTGTACCATGATTTTTTTAAGTATTAGGAGCGAGAAGTGAGGAGTGAAAATTCGGACGCGAACTCGCTGAACGGAGCATTCTCACTCCTCGCTTCTCGCTCCTCACTCCTAATACTAATTAATTTGCTACCCGAACTTCTGCGTCTACACTTAAGCCGGCACGGAGTTGATTTTTGAATTTTTCCGGGTTGAGGATTTCAATCTTCACCGGCACACGCTGGGTGATTTTGACGAAGTTGCCCGATGCGTTGTCGGCAGGGAGCAGTGCGAAGCGAGCACCCGTAGCTTCCGACATTGAGGACACGCGCCCTTTTATGTCCAATTCAGGATAGGCGTCCAGTTTGATGTCGACCTGCTGACCAACCTGCATTTTTTCCAGTTGTGTCTCTTTGAAATTGGCGACTACCCAGAAGGTCGAGTCGGCCACAATCGTAAACAGGTTTTGCCCAGGTTGGACGTACTGACCGACAACTACGTTTTTTCGACCAATTTTTCCGGCAATCGGAGCCGAGATATGTGCGTAGCCTACTTTCAGTTTGGCATTATCGATAGCTGCCTGCTTTACTTTTAGCACGGCCTGAATTTTCTGAATATTGGCCTGCGCTTTAGCAATACCCGCCCGGGCTACCCCTTGTGACGTTTGGGCAAGGCTGATCTGCTCTACATTGGCCTCGTACTGACGGCGCTGTACCTCGGCATTGTTTTGGGTGTCTTCCAGTTGTTTGCGGGTCAGCGACTGTTCTTTGTAAAGGTTCTGATCACGTTGTAAATCCTGTTGTGCTTTATCCCGACGAGCCGCCTGAACCTGCGCATTCGATTGGGCCACGCGGGCGTTCTGGGCTACATTGCGGGCGCTTGCCTGTGCATTTTGCAGGTCGGCACGGGCATTTTCGAGGTCAGCCAGCGATTGCTGGTAATCGGCTTCGGCCTGAGCTAAAGCCACATCATATTCCTGAGGGTCAATAGTTATGAGTTGCTGACCCTGTTTGACGTTTGCATAATCATCGACGTTGACCGACGTTACATAGCCAGCTACCCGAGCCAGTACAGGGGCTGAGTTTCCTTCGATCTGTGCGTTGTCTGTCGTTTCATATTGCTGAGCATGCCGGTAAGCCTGATAACCAAAATATCCACCTACCAAAAGGACCACACCGATGATGATGCGGGGTAAAAAGGTACGGAGACCGCTTTTCTCTTCCGTTGTTGTTCGTTCCTGAGTTAGAGTTGCCATATGTGCTGCGTTCAATAAAATAATAGGCAATTGCGCTGTGCGTAAGTGAATGTCGAACCATTCATTTAGTCAACTTGTTTGACTATTGAGGCAAAAGTAAACTAGGTTGACTATAAAGTCAAGCAGGTTGACTATATTTGTACAATATTTTGAAAAGAATTGTTTCAGTTTTTCTTATTTTGCTTTCATGATATTGGAAACGCATAAGAATTCCTTTGATTTTGACCAATTTCGTCTGATTCGGGAGCGGTCGGTGGGACGGTTGTTCTGGCGACTAAAACGATTTACGTCCAGTTATATAGAACCGCGCTTGCATGCGCTTGGTTACACAGATTTTAAAATGAGTTATCTGATGTTCCTGTCGAGTATCGACGAACAAGGGACAACGAATAATGAATTAGCTAAAAAGGCCTGTGTGACGAAGCAGATGATGAGTAAAATTGTTGGTCTGCTGGAAGAACAGGGATACATTTATACGCAGAAGAACCCCAATGATTCGCGGTCCAGCATCATCTTCCTTAATGATCGCGGTAAAGAATTGTTTGTTAAGCTGGAGGGTTGCATGCAGGATGCCCGTACCAAATTCGATTCGATCGTCGGCCATGATCGTATGGAACAGGTGATCGACACCATGTATCGGTTGGTTACCGAACTCGAAAAAGGAGAACAATAAAGGTATGTAGGATATAGTATGTATGATATATGATGTAGGTCGGCGGAAGCAATTACATCATATATCATACATCATACAGCGTCTTACTCAGGAATCTTTTCCGTTTTTTTTTCATTCCGGGCGTTCAGGTACCCCTTCACAACCGTAAATGTGGTAATCGCCAGGAAGAAAATGATGATATACTGCACATAATCGACGATCCAGGGAAAGCGCTCGCCAAAGTAAAAACCTCCACCTACCAGCGTCAGTACCCAAATGGCTCCACCAATGACGTTGTACAGCATGAAATACTGAACAGGCATATGAATGAGACCAGCCAGCAGCGGAGCAAACGTACGAACCACCGGCAGAAAGCGTGAGATTATTAACGCGCTGTTGCCGTACTTCATGAAGGCATCACGCGTATTGTCGATGTATTTCTGTTTGAAAAACAGGGAGTCCGGTCGATTCTTGATTCTCGCGCCAAAGTAATAACCTGTCAGATAGCCCGTTGCTGAACCCAGCACAGCCGCACAGAAAATACAGGTAAGAAGCAGCCAGAGGGGAACATTCAGCAGTTTGGTTCCGGCAAATACGCCCGACAGAAACAACAGGTAATCGCCAGGAAGGAAGAAACCGAAAAAGATACCATTCTCAACGAAAATGATAAGGGTAATCAACACTAATCCACCCGTACGGATAACTTCCTCGGAATTAAGCAGGTAGCGAAAGAATTCAATAATCTGATCCATGATTAATGAGTGAATGAGTGATTGAATGATTGAGTGAATGCCATCCGGCAGATACATTTTGCATCAGCTATTCACTCAATCGCTCAATCCCTCATTCAGAATTACATATATTCTGCCAATTCGAGCCATCGGTCCGATTTTTCGGCGATGCTTTGATCGATTTGTTCAATTTCACGGGCCCAGGCCATGAGCTCTTCATGATGGCCACCTGTGTTTAGAAGACCCATCACCTCCACTTTCCGTTGCTCTAGCGACTCAATTTCTTTTTCCAGGGTTTCGTATTCACGAATCTCCTTGAACGACAGCTTTTTCTTTGCCGGGTTGGTCGGAACCGTTGCGGAAGAAACTACAGGCGAGGGAGATTGGTTCTTTGAATTGGCCGAAGATGGTTTATCATTTTGTGAAGTTGACTTTCGGGGCTGCGAATCCCGCCATTCACGGTAGTCGGTGTAGTTGCCCGGAAAATCACGGACCTTGCCTTCGCCTTCCAGCACAAACACGTGCTCCACGAGCCGATCCATAAAGTAACGGTCGTGCGTCACGATGAGCACACAGCCCGAAAAATTTAGTAAGAAATCTTCCAGAACGTTTAGCGTCGTGATGTCGAGGTCGTTAGTTGGCTCGTCCAGAATGAGGAAGTTCGGGTTTTGCACCAACACCAGCAGCAATTGCAATCGGCGTTTTTCGCCACCGCTCAGTTTCGATACATAATCGTACTGTTTATGGCGATCGAACAGAAATCGACTGAGCAACTGGGAGGCCGTGACTGTGTCGCCATTTTCCAGTTTCATGACCTCCGCCACTTCCTGCACCACATCGATCACTCGTTGCTCTTCAGGTAAATTCAGTTCCGATTGGGTATAGTAGCCGAACTTGACGGTGCCACCTGTTGTGATCTTTCCTGAGTCCGGTCGTAGTTGACTAGTAAGCAGATTGAGCAGGGTGGTTTTGCCCATCCCATTCTTACCAATTAGCCCCGCCCGGTCGAATCGCTTAAAGGTATAATTGAAATGGTCGAGCAAGACCTTTTCACCAAAGCGCTTACTTAGGTTTTCGACTTCCAGAATTTTAGTGCCCAGTCGGGTGGTTCGCAGATTTAGGTCAAGTTCGCCGTCGTTGCGCCGTCCGCTTGTTTTCTCTTTCAAGTCTTCGAAGGCATCAATACGATACTGGGCTTTGGTACCCCGCGCTTTCGGTTGTCGGCGCATCCATTCCAGTTCACGACGGAATGTATTTCGGTCTTTCGCCAGTTCGGAAGCGGCTGCGGTTTCGCGTTCGTCTTTCTTTTCCAGAAAATACGCGTAGTTGCCTTTGTAAGTATAAAGTTGACCATTGTCCAATTCGGCAATCTGGTTACAGACCCGATCCAGAAAATACCGGTCGTGCGATACCATCAGGAGTGTGCCGTTATTGGTATTCAGGAAGTTTTCGAGGTATTCGATGGCTTCCAGGTCGAGGTGGTTGGTTGGCTCGTCCAGAATCAGCAGATCGGGGTTTTGGATCAGAACCCGGGCCAGTGCCACTCGCTTGCGTTGCCCACCCGACAACGAGCTCACGGGCTGCTCCACATTGTGAATGCCCAGTTCGCCCAGAATCTGCCGAATTTGGGCTTCGTAATCCCAGGCTTCGAGCTTTTCCATATCGACCATGGCTCGCTCCAAAGCGGCATGATCGTCATGGGCAAGCGCCAGCTCATAGGCACGGACGGCATCGAGTTGGGCACTTTCACCGGCCAGCACTACTTCCATCACGGTGAGAGCGTTGTTCAGGTCGGGTTGTTGATCCAGGTAACCGATCGTGATGTCTTTCCGATGGCTCACAATACCAGCGTCTGGCGGAATGGCACCGGCCAGGATGGAAAGCAGAGTTGTTTTTCCAGAGCCGTTGGCACCTACGATAGCAACCTTGTCGCCCCGGTTCACGCCGAACGTCAGGTTTTTGAATAGAATGCGGTCGCCGTACGACTTCGTTAAATTTTCGGCTGAGAGGTAATTCATATTATAAAGGCTCCTTGGCTAAAATTATTAGCGAGGAGGTATAAGAATCAAGTCTAATTGGGGAACGCGCTCAAAGGCTTGATCACCTGTTATAAACGGTAATCCCATTGTTCGAGCTGAAGCAGCAATTATTGAATCCATTAACTTCATTCGAGTAGATCGACGGATTTTAATGGCTTCGTTTTTAACTTGTGGTGTTAATTCAATAATAAAACAATCGTTCAGCAAGCTTTTTATTAATTTTCGATCCTCTGATGGTTGATTAGGTTTACATTGCATCTCGATCTCCGTTATCACGGATATATATACGAGTTGATCGGCCAATAAAGTAACAACCAATTCATCGCCTTCCAGCAAACGGATTAGACCATTTGTATCAACAAACAAGCCTGATGGATTAGTCATTTCTTAACTCTTGTTGATACTTTAGAGCATCTTGGCCCCATTTTAACTTGCCAGCATATTTTTGAACATCTAATTTTTTTGTCGGCTTTAACTGCTGAAGCTGGTTAGCAATTTCATCTTTTGTTGCTGTCTTGCTGAGTTTGATTGTCATATTGGTTGAACGTTTATTGCTTATGATTCTGAACAAAACGGCAGAATGACAAAGGTACACAAAGAAAATCGTTCGTACTTTTACCGGTCAATGATGGTTCTTTTCTATATAACCAAAAATGCTTCCTAAACATCTCCTGTCCATTCTTGCATTAACCCTTGGGGCAAGTAGTCTGACCAGCGCCCAAACCACTACAGACTTTAAATCCTACACTCAGGTCATTCCCGGTAGCGATCAGACCTATGCGATGGTGGCTATTCCAGGAGGAAAGTTCATGATGGGTAGCGCGGCTACAGAAAAAGGCCATAAACCCGACGAAGGGCCGCAACATAGCGTAACCCTTGAGCCTTTTTATATGGGTAAGTATGAGGTCACCTGGGATCTATATGACCTATTTGCCTTTACCAATATGGAGAAGGAAATGGCTGCCAAGTATCCCCAGGCCGACGCCAATCTGACTAAAACCGATGCAACTACGCGGCCTAGTCCTCCGTATGTCGATATGTCATTCGGGATGGGACGATCGGGCTATCCGGCTATCAATATGACTCAATACGCTGCCATAAAATTCTGTGCCTGGCTGTATGCCAAAACGGGTATATTTTACCGACTGCCAACTGAAGCCGAATGGGAATATGCCTGCCGGGCCAATACCACTACACCGTATTCGTTTGGTGCTGATGTGAAAAAACTGGGTGAATATGCTGTATTCAATGGCAATAGTGGGGGAGGGTATAAGAAAGTAGGAACCAAAAAGCCAAACCCTTTTGGGCTGTACGATATGCACGGCAACGTGATGGAATGGACGAAGGACCAATACATTGAAGACTATTACAAACAAGTGGCTAGCGGAAAGGTAAAAGAACCATATGCGCCAACTACTACACTTTACCCGAACGCCGTTCGGGGTGGATCATGGGACGACGACCCTGAGGTATTACGCTCAGCCGCCCGGACACCATCGGCTCCGGCCTGGAAAATTCTTGATCCGCAGAGTCCTAAATCCGACTGGTGGCTAACTTCCGCATCGTTTGTTGGTTTTCGGATCGTCCGGCCAGCCAAAACTCCCAGCGACGACGAGATAAAGTCGTATTACGATATTAAAGTGATTAAAGACTATTAATGGCGAAAGAGCGAAAGAGCGAAAGAGCGAAAGAGTGGGTAGTGAAGAGTGAGCACTCTTTCGCTCTTTCACTCTTTCGCTCTTTTAGTGTCTATCTCCTTCTTGGCGCTAACCTCGGCGATCGAATAAAAACGTTAAATCGAGCCATTGACCTCATTGCTGAGCGAATTGGCTCTGTCGGGCAGGAGTCAGCGATTTATGAAACAGCTCCCTGGGGTGTAACCGATCAGCCGACGTATCTGAATCAGGTTTTGGCCATTGAAACAACCTTAAAACCTGAAGAACTGCTGAATCAAACGCAGGCGATTGAGCAGGAGTTGGGCCGGGTTCGAATTGAGCGATGGGGAGCCCGGCTGATCGACATCGACATTTTGTATTACGATCAACTTAAGCTACAAACCGAACGGCTTACGATTCCCCATCCGTATTTGCATCAGCGTCGGTTTACGTTGGTACCACTGGCCGAGATATCCCCTGACTTTGTCCACCCGATCCTTCAGAAAACATCGCTCGAACTACTAGCTGAGTGCGCGGATACAAGTGAGGTTGGCTTATATATGGTTGAATAATAAGTTTAGTAGGGCCGGTTTAGCTGAGTAGTATATTGGCCGGAATACCTAATTCTTTATGGAAGAATTTCGCCATTTCGAGTGTTAGCGGCTTACGTCGGTTCAAGACGGCTGATACATAGCTTTTGCTTCCCACTTTTCCTACAAAATCTCTGTTGCGATACCCTTTTTCTGCCATCTTAAGCCGGATCGATTCAATTGGGTCGGGAGCTGGGATTGGATAGTGCTCGTCTTCATAGGCTTTAATGAGCAGTAGAGCTATTTGCAATACATCTCCTTCTGGACTATCGGGAGACGTTTTTTTGTCAAATTGCTCATCAACCCAATCCAGCATATCATTGTATTCGTTCTCCGTTTTGATGGGTTTTAGCTTCATAATTTCTGGTATTGTACAGTTGCCACATCAATTTTATCGTATTCAGCATGAGTGCCAAACCATTTAATCTGGATGGTTTTATACTCAAATACCAAACGTACGACTAATCGATATTTATTGCCCATAATATTAAAGACGACCCGGTCATCGCCAACGATACTTACTGAGTCATAAGTTGCTTTTAGTTCATTGAAGTTAGTAAAACTATGTTCCAGCCATTCAGCATACCATTGCTTTAAGGCGTTTGATGCAGATGGATATTGTTGGCAATAAGCAAGTAGCGTTCGTCGTGCTATGATATTGAACATGCTATAAGCATAGAGTCCATCAGCAACTCCTTTGCCTCTGGGTATTTATGGGTTGAACGCTATCGTTAGGCAATAAGTTTACTTATAGTGAACCTATTGTTTCATTCACCTATAAGCGTAATCATAAACCTCTGCACCGTCGCTTATAGCAGATTTATTTTTAATTCTTAAATAATATAGCCGCTCCGATGAAAACGTAGTACCTTTGCGGTCAGTTTGTTATCATTTTATTAAAACTACAAGGAATTATGTCTGCCACGCTTGACACCGTGAGTTTATTAGCCGACCGCATCAACGCGCTGGAAGAATCGTCCACGCTGGCGATGACCAAAAAAGCTCGTGAATTGGCTGCTCAGGGCCACAAAGTTATTAGCCTGAGCGTCGGAGAGCCGGATTTTAAAACCCCACAACACATTTGCGAAGCTGCCAAGAAAGCCATTGACGATGGTTTCCACGGCTATTCGCCCGTTGCCGGTTATCCTGATCTTCGCAAAGCCATTGCTGATAAATTCAAGCGCGACAATAACATTGACTGGAAACCTGAAAATATCGTTGTTTCTACAGGCGCCAAACACTCGCTGGCAAATGTGATTCAGGTGCTGATTAATCCTGGCGACGAGGTGATTATTTTTTCGCCATACTGGGTTAGTTACTCCGAAATGGTGAAACTTGCCGAAGGCAAAGCCGTGGTTGTTGACGGGTCGTTCGAAAATAATTTCAAAGTAACACCCGAACAGTTCGAAGCGGCTATTACGGATCGTACCAAAATCGTGATGTACGCATCGCCCAATAACCCGACCGGCTCCATCTATTCAGAAGCGGAGTTGCGGGCGATTGGTGAAGTAGTGGCTCGCCACGAAAATATTTATGTACTGGCCGACGAAATTTACGAATACATCAACTTCACGCCCGAAGGTCATTTCAGCATGGGGTCGATTCCCGACATTGCGGAGCGGGTTATTACTGTAAACGGTGTAGCGAAAGGATATGCGATGACCGGCTGGCGGATTGGTTATATCGGTGCGGCCAAGTGGATTGCCGATGGCGTTGAGAAGTTACAGGGACAGGTTACATCGGGAACCAATTCCATTGCCCAGAAAGCTACGGTTGCTGCTCTGACAGGACCGCTGGAGCCATCGATGGAGATGACCAAAGCCTACCATCGTCGTCGTGATCTGGTGGTTAAGTTACTGAAAGAGGTTCCGCATTTCCGCACGAATGTCCCTGAGGGAGCTTTTTATGCATTCCCGGATATTAGCTACTACTATGGCAAATCGGACGGTACGACAATGATTGAAAATTCCGACGATTTTGCTTTATGGCTGCTCAATAAAGCATTTGTAGCAACTGTAGCCGGTTCGGGCTTTGGGGCTCCTAACTGTCTGCGTATCTCAACGGCTGCGTCGGATGAATCGCTTACCGAAGCCATCCAGCGGATTAAAGATGCAGTGGCTACGCTGAATTAAGCGAAAAAGTACGAAATACATTCCTAGCTACAGGAGTTGGATGATTGGCCATTAACTATATTGCCAGTCATCCAACTCCTGTAACTTTTTATGGTCATATTGTATGGTTACTCCACTGGATTTATATGAATTATAGGATAATGCCGTGATTGGGTATAGTTAATAAAATAATTTATGATTAATGGTGGGTACAGTGTAAATGTTAGCTATATATTAAGTAATTTGAAAAGAGGATATGATATTGGCACTAAAATTGACAAGCGGTAAAGTAGGTTAGGCAAGTGACAACAAATTAACGAGTAGAAAGCACCAGACTCTTTGATCTGTAGCAAACTTTTTCAAATTGAGCTTGTTTTTGTATTAAGGCAAGTTTAATTTTGAATAAGAATAGAATGGTAGATTGAACGTTAGTAAGTAAGTTGTTGATTTGTCCGTAGCCGTAACTTTAATCGTTAAAAATTATTCCTTAAACCAATGAGAAATTTTCGCTTGTACATGATTTTTCAATGGGTTTTCTTTCTGCCCATTATTTTACCGCTTTGTATCATTTTCGGAGCGTTGCGTGGGATTGTGCAGATGATTGAGCGTGTGATGGAGCAGATTATTTTGGATGTGGCCCCTACGGAACAGCCAACAACATCACCTGTGACGGAGCCCTGACTTACTGATCGTATATTGAGAATTGGGGGAATGAATTATACCCCAGTTTTCAGCATAAAAGGCCGCATTTTCTGGGGAGCAGAAGGTGCGGCCTTTTCGTTTCTAGTAACGTTTGGTAGAAAGCGTTATTCAAATACGTAATCGAGGTTTTTGTCCTTGTAATCCTCATCGTCCAACTCCAGAAACTCCTCCCAGAATGGGTCATTCGGGAGTCCAGCTTTGCAAATGAGCGGCTCTTTTTTGACGGGATGAACAAAATATAGACGCCGAGCGTGCAAATAGATTTTTTTATCGGCCACGGCTCGGTCATACCCGTATTTGACATCACCCCGAATTGGGCAGCCCATATGAGCCAACTGCGACCGAATCTGATGAGGACGGCCAGTTATTGGATTCACTTCCAGTAGGTAATGCTCGTTGATTTTGCCTAATACCCGATACGATAACTCAGCTTTTTGGGAATTAGGAAATTCATAATCATAGACTGTTACCTGGTTTTTCTGTTCATCCTTAACCAGCCAGTTGACGAGCTTGTCGGCATTTTTGGGTGGCTTCTGCCGAACGACGGCCCAGTAGGTTTTCTGTACCTGGCGTTTCCGAAAGATTTCGTTCATGCGCTCCAGGGCTTTTGAGGTACGGGCAAACACAACCAGGCCGCTAACCGGGCGGTCGAGTCGGTGTACCAGACCCAGGAATACCTCACCTGGTTTGTTGTATTTCTCTTTAATATATTCTTTCAGTACCTCCAGTAGGGTAATATCGCCGGTACGGTCGCCCTGGACCAGAATACCCGGTTCTTTATTGACAATCAGCAGGTGATTATCTTCGTAAACTACCTGATAAGGTTTCTTTTTCATGTGTAACGCGGGTGGAAACCCGTACTAGTAAGAGAATGCGGGTTTCCACCCGCGTTACATAACTCAATACGCTTCTTTCTCGTTCGGAAAGTCGTTCGCTTTTACATCATCGACATAGTGAGCGATGGCCTCGGTCATAATCTGATGCAGGTCGGCGTACCGACGTAAGAAGCGGGGTTTAAACTCATTATTGATCCCCAACAGGTCATGAATCACCAGTATTTGCCCGTCGGCGTCGGGACCTGCCCCGATTCCGATGGTAGGTATTGTCAGACTAGTCGACACCATTTTGGTGAGCGTGGCGGGTATCTTTTCAAGCACCAGGGCAAAACAGCCTAAGTCTTCAAGCATGCGGGCGTCAGCCATTAATTTTTCGGCTTCGGCCTGTTCTTTAGCCCGAACGGCATAGGTGCCAAATTTGTAGATAGACTGAGGAGTCAGGCCGAGATGGCCCATGACCGGAACACCAGCGCTCAGAATTCGGATGATCGACTCTTTGATTTCGAGGCCACCTTCCATCTTAACGGCATGAGCACCCGATTCCTTCATGATTCGAATGGCCGACTGCAAAGCCACCGATGAGTTGCCCTGGTACGACCCAAACGGCAGGTCGACCACGACCAACGCCCGCTTGACGGCCCGAACTACCGAGCTGGCATGATAAATCATCTGGTCGAGGGTAATGGGCAAGGTGGTTTCGTGCCCGGCCATAACATTGGAGGCCGAATCGCCCACCAGGATCAATTCGACACCAGCCGCATCGACTACCCGTGCCATCGAGTAATCGTAGGCTGTCAGTGCCGATATTTTTTCACCTTTATTCTTTAGCTCCTGAATGGTGTGCGTCGTAACGCGTTTGATGTCGGGATTGTGAACAGACATTTTTGAGTTGTAGAGTTATAGCGTTGTAAAGTTATATAGATGTGAGCAGCTAAGAATACACTATACAACTCTATAACTTTATGACTTTACAACGTTGTGTTGTTTACCGTGAAATCAGCCACGATTCGGGGTTTAGTTTGGTAAACTCTTTCCAGATCTGGAACTGCATTTCAGAGATACCGTTTTTGTCGGTGGCTACCGTGCCGATGTTATCCCGAGCTTTTACGCGTTGCCCCGCCCGAACGGCTACACTCTTCAGTTTGGCGTAGATGGTGAAGTAGTCGCCGTGCTGTATGGCCACTACATTGTTCATACCGGGTATGTTAGTCACGTCCTGCACAACGCCATCATAAACGGCCCGGACTTCTTCGCCAGCATTGGTCTGGATATCCACGCCTTGATTTTCGACAAAGATACCTTTCAGAACCGGGTGCGGCTTACGGCCAAAATGGTCCGAAATGAAGCCTTTGGTAACCGGCCAGGGCAAATGGGCCCGTGACGCTGTAAAGGAAGAGGCCAGGGCCGTTTCTTCATCATTCAGATTATTATTGCGTCGCTCATCAGGCTTTTTGGCAACCGGTTCGGGCTCAGCAGGGCGCTCTACCTTGGCTACATCTTCGGCAGCCGGTTTTTCACCCGCTTTTTCGGCGGCTGCTATGGCCTCTTCGGCTCGTTTACGTTCGGCTGCTTTACGAGCGGCTTCGACACGGGCAAGGCGTTCGCGTTCGGCACGTTCGCGGGCTTCCCGTTCGGCGCGTTCTCTTGCTTCACGGGCAATCAGCCGGGTAATCATGGTTTCCAGACGATTGATGGCCCGGCGGCTTTCGGCAAGTTCAGCCTGTAATTCAGCTTCTTTCTTGCTTAATTCTTTTACAACGACATTTTTCTCAACCTTCAGTGTTTCGAGCTTTTTAGCTTCTTTTACTTTCGCGCCTATGGTATTTTTTTGCTCCTCACGTTTGTGCTGAGTGGCCTTTTGTTTGTCCTGCAACATCGTCTGAACGTTGTTCATCTGCCGGACCTGGCTTTGTCGGGCGTCGGAATATTGGCGTAAGTAGCGATACCGAGCTACTAATTGATTGAAGTTATTGGCCGCAAACAAAAAACCAAGTGGGTTCACCTGCTGACGTCGTTTATCGGCTGCGTACACCATAGAGCCGTATTCGGCTTTTAACTTATTCAGGTCGTTGGTCAATGCTTGACTAGCCTGCCGAAGCTCGGTAATTTCTGATTCAGTAAGTTTTAGGTCTTTATTCAACAGACCAATCTGGTGGGACTGTGTTTGAATCTGCTGTTCAATGGCTTTTAGTTGCCCTAAGCCAACCTGCTTTTCCGATGCGGTTTGTTTCAGAATCGTGCGAATCTGATTCATTTTTTCCAGGTTCTGCTTTTTTTCTCGTTCAAGCACCTGCCGATTCCGCTGGGTCTGCGGAGCCTGCGCTGTAGCAACAAACCAGCCCATGCTGAACAATATCAGTTGGAAAACGGACCAGCCTACAGCGCGGGAAAGAAACGGAAATTTGGGGGACATGGCTTTTGAAACCAACAATGTTCGGTGGGTTAAGGTCGACGAGTATAGGAAGCTGGAATAGAAAACGGAAAACCTGGACTCTTATCAACCAGTTCAACTTTATTATGCTTAATACGAAGTAATGTCTGGTAGAATTGCCCGTCGGCTTTCGATTGATAATCAACAGTAACTAGACTGGTGTATGGAAACAGAAAGTTATTGAGCGACGTAAAGTCCTCATAATCCAGCCGCAGCGTGTTTTTGGTTGGCTGCTCGGTAACCATCAGTTTTTTCAGCTTTCGGTCGTTTTCGCCGATATAGTTCTCAACCAGTACTTTGCCTTCACTTTGCCGGAGTAACAGATAATCCCGTTCGTTTTTAATCTTCTGCGCCGGGCGCTTGGGTAGGGGCAGGTTGCCAACAATCAAGGCCTGAAGCAATTCAAAATTCATGTTGAAGTTAAACTGTCGGCTCAGAGTCGGGAAGTCATAAACAGAATATTCCTTGTGAATTTTGTCGATGATTGTAATGGAATCGCGGGTAATCTGTCCCCGAACGGCTTCAATGCCGAGCTTTGACACCGACACCCAAATCAGGCTATCTTTCCGAACCCGAATTGTTACGTTGGCATTGTCGATATCCTGCTGGCGGCTTTTAAACGAAATTTTCGATTTAGCCGTCAAGTACCGGAAATCAATTTCAGATACATTCGCTCTGGCTTCCTCAATGCCTGGGCGAGCTGGCCGGGCAGTTGTTATTGAATCAATGGGTGTAGTTGACGAAGGGCGGGTTGCCAGAGTCGAGTCAACGGTAGGAGCGGAGGTCGAAGTAGGCGGGGTGGCCGGATTAGCAGAACGCGACATATGCTGTCGTCGACAACCTTCCGAATTTAATACTACAATCAGCGATGCAATAAAGCACAGAAATTTATTCATTTGAGCGGTTTTCGGTTTCGGTTTACAGTTTACGGTTGGCTGACGCACCAACCCGTTTTGCGTCAGCCAACCGTAAACTGTAAACTGTAAACCGTTTTACAACTTTCCAGTAGCGATCTTCTTGTCTAAATCAGGTCCAGCACCCCCTTTGGTCTTGGCCTGTTTCCACTGCTCAACGGCTTTGTCGTGCTGCCCAAGCTGGTACAGCACATCGCCGTAATGTTCAATAATGGTGCCGCTGACATTGGCTGGATCGGCCAGCGCTTTTTCCAGATATTGCCGGGCCTTTGCATAGTCTTTGGAGACGTACAAGACCCAGGCATAGGTATCCAGATACGTTGCATTCGTTGGATTTCGTTCAACGAGTTTCTGAGCCAGTTGTATAGCCCGTGGCAGGTTTTCCTTCCGCAACGACAGAAAATAGCTATAGTTATTCAGCACATGATCGTTAAGCGGGTCAGCTTTCAGAACGGACTCATAGGCTTCGTCTGATTTAGCATGATCACCCAGACCATTATAGGCGTCGCCCAACTGAGCATCAATGCCACGTTTTATTTCAGCGCTTGAGCTGGCAGCCAGTAATTTTTTGCTTTCCTCCAGCGCATCGACGGCCTGCTGATACTTACGCTTATAGAGATTAGCCGAGCCATTCGAATACCAGAATAATCCCTGCGTTGGGAATACTTCCAGGGCCTGCTCTGAATGAACTAACAGACTATCTACCTGATTCAATTCGCCATCCAACTGGAGTAATGCGCCCCATACTTCGTAGACCGATCCGTCTAGCCGGGCTGCTTTGGCGTAGGTGTCGCGAGCTTCGGCTTTCTTGCCTTGCTGCATCAATAAATCAGCCAGCATAATCTGTGTTTTTGGGTCGTTGGGTGAGCTTTTAGCCAGATTTTGCGCCATCGAAAGGGCGTCCTTCTGAGCGGTCGGACTCTCACTTGTCATGCCCACATAGCTCGACAGAACTCTGGCTTTCAGACCAGCCTCCAGATTTGGGTTCGATAGCACGAGGTTTAATTCCTGGCTGACACGGGTCATATCACCTTTCTTTCGGTAAATATCGGCCAGCAGGACGTGAGCCTGCGGCAGATCGGAACTGAGCTTAAGCGCCCGTTCAATCCAGTTAACAGCCTGATCGGTCCGGTCGTTGGCCATCAAAAGCTCCGCGCCTTCGAGCAGGTAATCCGGATCGGTTGGTTCTGACGCTACTAATTTTTCGGCTTCTTCAACAGCCTTATCAATTTTATTCTGTTTGAGGTAAATGCGCTGTTTTTGACGGAGAATTTCTTCATTCAGCCCCAGTTCACGCTCTACATTGTTATAGGCTTCCAGCGCTTTGTCGGGTTTGTCATTGAACAGATAAATAGCTGCCAATTCAACCCCATATTCGGCATTTTCGGGACCTTTTTTCAGAAGCTTTTCATACAACTCTTCGGCTTCGGTATACCGTTTCTGTTTCACATACAACTCGGCCAGCAGCAGCGAATAGTATTTATTCTGATTATCCAGCGAATAAGCTTTGGTGGCGTGTGGAATGGCTTCCGCGATTTTACCGGTTTTAAGTAAGGCTGTGGCGACTGAATATTGTGCTGCTGCATTACCGGGTTCTTTCTGGAGCAGTTTGTTGAACTGAGCAATTGCCTTGGCGGGTTCATCAGTCATTAGATAACGGACGCCTTCGGTAAATTGTGTTTCTGATTCAATGCGGGCTGTTGTTGTCGTAGCTGCTTTAGCTAAGGTCGTATCAGGACCGGCTTTTTCGCGTCGGCGCTGGGCCGAAACCGATGATGGGCTAAACCAGAGCAGCAGACCGAGACCGCTAATGAGAAGTTGATTCCAGAAAAATTTATATAACGTATTCATGCTGGTCAGCTTATAAGCAAACGTACTTACCAAAAACGTGCTCTACCTCGATCTATTGCAGCTTAAGTGTGAGTAAGTTCCTTAGACAAAGGTAGTTCAAAATACGAAATGATTTGCATAAGGCAAGGGGTTCAAGGCATGGGGTATAGTTAACATCCACGCAAACACTGCCTTCCATTTTCTATGCAACTAGTTTGCCTTATTATATAGAGACCGCCCAACTGGTGGGAATGTTGCATGTTTATTGCCTGAATAAATATGTAACTTTTCAGTCACGAGCGTGTTTAACTTTGATATAGCCATCGGGCTAATCAACAAAATAGATAGTATAGATAAATGGAAACAGTGTACACAGCCACAGTCAGTAACGTTGGTGGCCGCGATGGCGATGTAAAATCGCTCGATGGTATTTTAGAATTAAATGTCCGGAAGCCGGTTGAGATGCATGGAGAGGGAGGAGCTACCAACCCGGAAATGCTATTTGCGGCCGCTTATAGCTCGTGCTACAATAGCGCCCTGATTACAGTAGCCTCCCGGCGAAAAATAATCCTGCCCCAACATGCCGTTGAGGTCAGCATCTCGCTCAATAAAGATGGCAACTCAATGTTTCTGTCGGGGAAGATAGTCGTCAAGGCACCCGGTATGGATCATGACGAACTACAGCAACTGGCCGAAACAGCCCACGCTGTATGCCCCTATTCAAAAGCCGTAAAAGGCAATATGGAGATGAAAATTGAGGTGATGGTATAAAGTAGTTAGGAGCGAGGAGTTAGGAGTGAGAATGGCTGACGTGTATTTTTTTGAATGCGTCAGCCATTCTCACTCCTAACTCCTCGCTCCTACTACTATTACTCAACCACATCATACACCTGCACCCGCTGCCACAGATGGGCGCACTGGTCGACGAAAGCCAGGTGGATGGGGTGAGTTTGATAGGTATCGTGAGCGGCTTTATCGGCGAAGACGAATGTCAGCGAAAAGTCGTAGGTGTGATCGATAACCGGCCGACGCGTTTCGGCAGGCGTACCGACATAAGCAGCCGAAATGTCGGTAACCGCTTTGAGTGATTCAAGACCCGCACGCAGGGCGTCGTGGTCGGTCTGGCTTTCGGGATGGTGAAGCCAGAAAAAGACGGTATGTATAAACATAAACTTGGTTAGGAGGAACTTGAAAATGCTCCCGTAAAAGTAAGAATACTTTCCGGTAAGCCTAAAAAGTGAGGTAAAGCCCTTAGCTTACTCCTCCCCGCCCCATCAGTTTCTCGGCAAATCGTTCATCAGCGAGCAGTTTGCGTATAATATCTATATCGTTTTCTGTTAGCAATTCGCCCAGACTCAACTGATAAATATTCGCCAGACCTTCCAGCTTATTGATTGGTGGCTGAGTTTGCCCACTTTCCCATTTGCAATAAGCAGGCTGGGTCATTCCCATATTAAACGCAACGTACTCCTGCGAATAACCGAAAAATTGACGTAACCGACGAAGCTTTTCCGATAGTACTAGCATATGTTCACTATTTTATGGATAAAAAAACATAAACAAGTAAATCAATGCGGCATAGGCAGACTATATTCTCTTGTAAATTGGTAGATAAACGTACGAACCCAGGCTTGGGTTTAGATTTATTTTTAGCAGATTTTTTTTAAAGCCTTGCACTATGCTGGTTATGAAGTTATAACTGAAAGCTATTTTTTTATAAAAACCAGTTATCAGCCTGAGCCGTTTTATCCCCCAACTTTGTCCCAGGCAAACGGCAATCGAGCCCGAGGTTTTCGAATCGAACGCTCCGCCAGTTGCCCAGCGGTTGCTGAAAAGCTTATAGAGTAGGCATTAATAATATACATCGTTATGAAAACGTTCGATTTTGCTCAACTCGGTATTGAGGAGCTAACCAATCAGGAAATGATCAACAATCAGGGTGGTGGCGACAGTACCAGCATCGGTAACATTGGCGGTATTGCCATTGGGGATTTAGTCGATGTCAGTGGCAACAGTCTGTTTAATGGAAACACGGCGCTGTTTAGCGGCAACATGACAGACATTAGTCCAATGACGAGTACGCTCTTCAACTTCAGTACGAGCCGATCATAAATAGATTAATCAAGTAGTTTAATTGAAAAACTGGCTGATTCATTCTTTAATCTGACCAGTATTGTCTCAACTTAAATTCAAATTGTTATGAAAACCTTAGAACTGGCTCAATTCGGTGTCGAAGAGCTAACCAACCAGGAAATGATCAACAACCACGGCGGTGGTGATATGACTAGCATTGCCAACATTGGCTCAATTGCCGTTGGCGACTTGCTTGATGTCAGTGGCAACAGTCTGTTTAATGGGAACTATGCGCTGTTCAGCGGTAATACAACAGACCTCAGCCCAGTAACCAATACGCTCTTTAACTTTAGTTCGAGCAATTCATAACTAACCGATTGCAAGAAAAATAACCTGATTAATCCAGTCAATATAGAATCGGTCAGGTATATGTTTCACGTAAACGTTCAACCTGTTATGAAAACGTTAGAATTAGCTCAGTTCGGTGTCGAAGAGCTGTCAAATCAGGAAATGATTAGTAACCATGGTGGGGGCGACAACACCAGTTTAATAAACATTGGCGATATCACAATTAGCGATTTAGTGAATATAAGCGGCAATAGCCTCTTTAATGGTAACTACTCGCTGTTTAGTGGCAACGGCACCAGTGTAAGTCCCGGCACAAGTGTCAGCGTTAGTGTTGGCACGAGTGAATCATAAGCGATTTTTGAAGTCGCGAAGCAGATAATTGAGTAAAGTTTTTTCACTTAATTTTTATCGTTATGAAAACGTTCGATTTTGCTCAACTCGGTGTCGAGGAGCTAACCAACCAGGAATTAATTAATAACCACGGTGGTGGTGATTCAACCAGCATCGGTAATATAGGATCAATACTCGTTGCCGATCTGGCCAATGTCAGTGGAAACAGCCTGTTCAACGGCGATAGCTGGCTATTCAGCGGCAACAGTACCAGCGTGAACCCAACCACAAATTCGTGGTTGAACTTCACCACTCAGAATTCATAGAATAAATGGATAATGAATAATGGATAATGGCAGTAAGCATTGTCCATTATTCATTATCCATTCAACGTAAGCAGGGATTTGGCCCGAGGAGTAGGAAACCTATTTTTTGTTTCCGGCTCGAAGGCCAAATCCCTGTTTTTTAGTTATACGTATATCATCCGGAAATGACTCAACGAAACCATGAACGAAACGGATTTTTCATATGGTCTGGTCACGTACCTGCCCAGGGTCAGTGTGCGAAGTCAGATCATTTACACAACAGTGCTGGGCGTTGTGTTTCTAACGTTACTGGCCTTACCTTTTATTTATGTTGACATCTCAGTACAGGCAAATGGCCTGGTTCGCCCAGTGTCGGAACGTAGCGAAGTAAAATCGACGGCCGGGGCTGTTATAGAGAAAGTAATGGTGAAGGAGTGGGAACCAGTCAAAAAAGGCCAGCCACTTTTTCAGCTTCGATCCGATGCGCTGGATACGCGTAAGCAGTTGATTGATAAACAGGTACAGGAAAAGCAGTCCTTTATTCGGGATCTGGAGCAATTAACGAATAAACCCTGGAAAGCCGTAGGGAGCCTGACCGCGCCTTTATACCGACAGGAATACAACCAGTTTCGGGCGATTGTCGAAGAAAGCTGGAATTTACAGGAGAAGCGGAAGCGTGAACTGGAAACCGCCCAACTCCTCTTTAACCAGAAAGTAATAGCCCGACTCGAATACGAAGATGCCCTCTATGCTCACAAAGCAGCGCTGGGTCGTTATAATACGCTCGTTCAGCAGCAACGTAGCGACTGGCAAACCGACCTGACACAGATCCGACGTGACCTGGAGAATCTGGAATCGGAGATCCAACAGCTTCGGGAAGAACAGGAACTATACATGTTGAAGGCTCCTGTTGGGGGCACAGCAACGCAGTTGTCGGGTCGCTATGCGGGCAGTTATGTTCAGCCGGGCGATGTGCTGGCCGTGATCTCGCCCGATTCAACCTTAATCACCGAAGCGTACGTATCGTCAAAAGATATTGGTCTGCTGAAACCCGGCCAGCCGGTCCGATTACAGGTCGATGCCTTCGATTATAACCAATGGGGCCTGCTCACCGGACGTGTTATCGACATTGCCAACGATTTTACGACATCGAATGGACAGCCGGTTTTTAAAGTTCGCTGCCAGTTGGATCATCCGTATCTGAAACTGCCCAGCGGGTATCAGGGGCGTTTGAAAAAGGGAATGACGGTGCAGGCACGCTTTCAGGTGGCCCGTCGCTCCCTGTTCCAGTTATTATACGACAAGGCCGACGACTGGCTCAACCCAGCCATCGACAGCCAGGCCGGTACTGCTTCGACCCCGCAGAAGGAGGGCGGTAAAGCGATATGAGTGAAGTAAATAAGCCACAGAGTGATACTATATTGGGTAGTCTGAAACGGATTAAGGAATGGGTGGCCGAAAAAGGTATTAGCGGTCGTGTGCGGGTTAAGCAGCGGGATATTACCGACTGCGGAGCTGCCTGTCTGGTGTCGGTAGCAGCTTTTTATCGCCTGTTATTGCCCGTTGCCCGAATCCGGCAAATGGCGGCTACCGATCAGAAAGGGACCACGGTATTGGGTATGGTCGAAGCCGCTCAGAAACTGGGTTTTCAGGCCAAAGGTGTGAAAGCGCCATTCGAAAGCCTGTCGAAAATACCACAGCCTACCATTGCTCATATAACTATACCCAACAGCCAGCTTCAGCATTATGTGGTCATTTACCGGGTAACTCCCCAACGTATAACGGTGATGGACCCGGCCGATGGGCAAATGCGACAGCTATCGCCCGACGCGTTCAAGGCTGTCTGGACGGGTTTGTTGATTCTACTGGTTCCCGACGAAACCTTTAAAGTAGGGAACCAGCAAGTGCCGGTATTGCAGCGGTTCTGGCAACTGTTGCAACCTCACCGTTCGGTCATGTATCAGGCCCTGTTTGGCGCGTTGATCTACACCGTACTTGGCCTTTCATCAGCTATCTACATTCAGAAGATTGTTGATAACGTGATTGTGAATGGCAACCGTAATCTGCTCAACCTACTCAGTGTAGTGATGATTGGCCTGCTGGTATTGCAGATTTTTATCGGCGCTACCAAAAGCTTTTTCAACCTGAAAACGGGCCAACGGATCGATGCCGCGCTGATTCTGGGATACTATAAACACCTGATGACCCTGCCGCAGTCGTTTTTCGATACCATGCGGGTAGGGGAGATCATTTCGCGGATCAATGATGCCGTTAAAATCCGAACGTTTGTTAATGACATTGCCCTCAGTCTGCTGGTGAATGTGCTGATCGTGATCTTCTCGTTCGGGCTTATGTTTTCCTATTACTGGAAACTCGCTCTGATTCTGGTTATGGTCGTGCCTTTTTATGCGGCTATCTACTGGGCAATGAACCGGTTCAATCAGCGGTATCAGCGAAAACTGATGGAAAACTCAGCCGACCTGGAAGCCCAACTGGTCGAATCGCTGAATGCCATGCCCACTATCAAGCGGTTTGGTCTGGAGCAGTTTGCCAGCCAGAAAACCGAAAACCGGTTCGTGGGCTTGTTGCAGACGATCTTTCAAACCGGCAGCGCAGGCATTTATGCCGGCAATGCGTCGGAATTTATCACTCGACTCTTCACGATTGTTCTGCTCTGGGTAGGAGCGGGATATGTGCTACAAAACGATCTGACACCCGGCGAATTGCTATCCTTTTATGCGCTGATCGGTTATTTTACCGGACCGGCTGCCAGCCTGATTGGGGCTAACCGGAGTATTCAGGAAGCCCTGATTGCCGCCGACCGGCTCTTCGAGATCATGGACCTTGACCGGGAGTCGAATGAGAACAAAGTGCAGCTACAACCCGACATGGTGGGGCCAATTCGATTTCAGCATGTTACATTCCGCTACGGCTCACGCGCGACCATTTTCGATGACTTGACCTTAATGATGCCGAAGGGTAAAATTACCGCTGTCGTTGGCGAAAGCGGGTCGGGCAAATCGACGCTTATGTCGTTGGTACAAGGGCTCTATCCGCTGCAAAGCGGCTCCATTTTTATTGGCGATTACGATATTAAACACCTGCATTCTGATAGCCTTCGTCAGGTAGTGAGTGTTGTGCCGCAGAAGATCGACCTGTTTGCCGGTAATGTGATCGAAAATATTGCCATTGGCGAAGAAACGCCCGATATGCAACGGCTACTGGTCATTTGTGATCAGTTGGGCATTACCGACTTTATCGAGCGAATGCCCAATGGCTTTAAAACCTACCTGGGCGAAAACGGTGCCACCCTCTCGGGTGGACAGCGCCAACGAATCGCGATTGCCCGAGCACTGTATCGCCAGCCAGAGGTATTGATCCTGGATGAAGCAACGTCGGCGCTGGATTCCGTTTCGGAGCAATATGTTCAGCGGACCGTTCAGCAACTGCGGAAAGCCGGTAAAACGATTATTGTGATTGCCCACCGGCTGAGTACAGTGCGGAAAGCCGACAAGATTATTGTGCTGGAACAGGGCCGGGTTATTGAAGAAGGAAAACACGTGGATTTGCTGAAAAATGGCAAAGCGTATTCGCAGTTCTGGCAGCAGCAAACCGAGGTTGTTTGAGGATTTATGAAATTTTAAGAACAGATACCATTTCTGGCAAACATTTCGCTATCTTCAAAACGTTTAGAAGGTAAACGACACTAGTTAAGTACTACATACATGGAGGATCGAGCAAACACTACTGATGATCAGCCTGAAGGCCAGCCTAACAGACCTGGCAATCACATACAGAATGATAAGGCAACGGTTCGTTTGCCGATGCTGTTAGGCATTACGCTGGCTGGCGGTATGCTCGTCGGCGCTACTTTTTTTGGCGGTACCAAAAGCCTGAATAACATCGGTCGGGGCTACACCAAATACCGGGAAATTCTGCAATTGATCGAAAACAACTATGTCGATACGGTCAATACCGACGATCTGGTCGATTATTCGATTACGAAAATGCTCGAAAAACTCGATCCGCATACGGCTTATATGAACCCACAGGATGCCGTTGCCGCCCGTTCGCAACTGGAAGGCGGATTCGATGGTATCGGCGTTGAATTCAATATCTATAAAGATACCGTTTATGTGGTTACGCCACTGGCTGGTGGGCCCTCTGAAGCCGCCGGTATTATGAGTGGCGACAAGATCATCAAGGTCGATGACAAGCCATTGGCCACAGGTAGTAAAATCGAAAACAGTTCGGTGTTCAAAGCCCTGCGTGGAAAACGGGGTACGGAGGTAAAACTGACCATTCTACGGAAAGGGGATAAGCAGTCGAAAGACTTTATGATTACCCGCGATCGGATACCAACTTATTCGGTCGATGCTGCGTATATGATCGATGGTAAAACGGGTTACCTCAAGATCAACCGCTTCTCCGAAACAACCTACGATGAGTTCAAAACGGCCCTCGGATCGTTGAAGGCACAGGGAATGAAGCAGTTGATGCTTGATCTTCGGAATAATCCGGGTGGTTATATGGACCGGGCTACCAACATTGCTGACGAGTTCATTTCGGGCAATAAACTGCTGGTGTATACCGATGGCAAAGACAATCGCTACGACCGGAAAACCTACGCCCACATTGCCGGGCAGTTTGAAGATGGAGCGCTGGTTGTGCTGATTGATGAAGGGAGCGCTTCGGCTTCTGAAATTGTATCGGGTGCTTTGCAGGATCACGACCGGGCGCTGATTGCCGGTCGCCGGTCGTTTGGGAAAGGTCTGGTGCAGATGCCCGTAACGCTGTCTGATGGTTCGGAGTTGCGGCTGACGATTTCGCGGTACTACACACCGAGTGGCCGGAGTATTCAGAAGCCTTATGTGCCGGGTCAGGAAGGCGATTACGAGAAAGACCTCGAACAGCGTTCGAAACGGGGTGAGTATTACATTGCTGACTCAATCAAGAACGATCCAAAACTGAAGTTTAAAACCGATGGTGGCCGGACGGTCTATGGCGGTGGTGGCATTACACCCGATTACTTCATTCCGCGCGATTCAACCTGGCAGACCATGTATCTGGTGCAGCTTTATGGTAAAAACATAATCCGGGAATACGCAATGGAGTATGCGAATGATAACCACAAAAAGCTCGAAAAAATGCCGTTCGACGAGTTTAACCGAACCGTCAACCTCTCTGATGACCAGATGAATCAGTTGGTTAAGCTGGCGACTAATGAAGGCATTAAGTTCAACGAGAAAGAATACAATCGCTCGAAAGCGTATATCAAAAATCAGATCAAAGCGCTGGTAGCTCGCTCGGTTTACCAGAAGGCGAACAAAGCCGGTCAGAACAACGAGTTCTTTAAGGTAATCGGCCAATCGGATGATACCTACCAAAAAGCACTTAAGCTGTTCGACCGGGCCGACAAACTGGAGCACAGTCCGATGACGTATAACCAGAAGTAAAAGGGTAGCTAGGTAAAGTCAAAATTGGTCAGGGGTGGTCAAGAATGGTCAAATGTCGTTTAGCCGACAATACTTGACCATTCTTGACCACCCCTGACCAATTTTGACTACTCTTATCAAAACACTACCGTAAAGGCCTTGCTTTTACGCCTTCAACCGTAATTTTGACTGGCATGATGCCGCCTTTTTCATCGAAATACATCCGGTCGATGCAGGTTTCGCGGTGGTTACCATCGGTTTCGGTCAGAGGTCGGCGGTGGTAGATGATATACCATTCGTCGGTGCCAGGAACCTGAATGACAGAGTGGTGACCGGCACCTCTTGCTACTTTGGGGTCTTGCTGAAGAATTTTGCCAACTCGTTCGAACGGACCAAACGGCGAGGACGATGTGGCATAGGCAACTGAATAATTCGGCCCCGTCCAGCCACCTTCTGACCACATAAAGTAATAAACGCCCTTTCGCACGAACATAATTGGACCTTCTACGTATTCTTTTGGGGTTATCTCCCGAAAGGTTGTGCCATCCGAAAAGGGCAGGAACCCAGTAAAATCATCCTTAAGCCGGGCGATGTTGCAGTGCCCCCAACCGCCGTAAATTAGGTAATACTGGTTGTCCTTGTCTTTAAAAACAAACTGATCGATGGGTTGGGCGCCATTGTGAATCTGCCCCACCAAAGGTTTACCCAGATAATCCCGGAATGGCCCCGCTGGATTGTCGGCTACCGCTACGCCAATACCGCCAGTTTCGCCTTCGTGTACGTCGTTGGCCCCAAAGAACAGAAAATACTTACCATTTTTTTCGATGATGGCCGGTGCCCACATGGCTCGTTTAGCCCATTTGACGGCGGTTGAATCCAGAATACGGCTGTGCTTGGTCCAGTTCACCAGGTCGGGCGACGAAAAGGCATCGAAAAACACCTGCTGGTTATACGGAGCTGAATAAGTTGGATAAATCCAATAGTTTTTACCGAAAATAGTTCCTTCGGGATCGGCATACCAGCCTGGGAAAACGGGATTGCCCGATGCAGTTTTCTGTGCTTGCTGGGCCAGCGCATTGAGCGTAAGAATGAAGAGAAAAGCAAAGGAAAGGGTAGAACGTAAAATGGGCATAACTAATAGATGAGTGAAATGAACGAAAACACAAAAGTACACGGAAGTTGTGGCTCCTGCTTCAGGCTAGCTGTCCTTCTTTACGGAAAGCCAATGGCGACAGCCCGGTCTGAAGTCTGAATAGTCGGTGAAAGTTGGACAGGTTCTGAAAGCCGCTGATAAGGCCTATTTCCTGAATACTCAGTGGACTGTCGACCAGTAATTTACGGGCGTGGCTAATGCGAATTTCGTTGAGGTACGCGATGTAGGTTTTGCTGGTGTATTTATGAAAGTAGCGGCAAAACGACGTTACCGTCAGATGGGCCACATTCGCTACATCGCTCAGGTTGATGTCGTTCTGGAAATTGGCCAGCGTGTATTCGATCACCCGCTTCATTCGGTCATTTTCAACTTCTTTGGCGCTGAACGAGCTTACCGAGCTGTTTAACAGTCGTTTATCTGTATGGCTGGCCAGCGATTCCAATAACTCCAGAAAAGCAGAAACCTGCCTGACGCCTTTTAAATCAACCAGTTTGGCAAGATTGTCGATGAGTGATTGACTTTCCGGAAACTGAATGCCGTGTTGCGCCTGGGTCAGCAAATGAACCACGGACCGACATTCGGGTATGTGCTGAATGATCTGCTCAAAAAACGAAAGAGAGAAGTGTACAACAATCGCTTCGGAACACAACGCTGGATTCTGGTAGTACTCTGAATCGCTGCGCCAGTAGTGCGGCAGATTAGAACCCAACAGGATTAAATCGCCCGCTTCAAAATTATCGATGCTTACCCCAACGAACCGCTTACCCGCTCCCTGAACAATGTAGGTCAGTTCGAATTCGGGATGGAAATGGAAAGGTGACACAAAATAAGGGACAGTGAATCGCTGAGCCAACACGGATCGTTCGTCCTGAAGCAAGGTCTTTTCTCGTTGTGCACGCATACTATAAGCGCTATCTATTTAATCTGTTTAAACTTTCCGTATTGTATAAAATTTAAGACCCTTTTTTGTCATTCCGACGAAGGAAGAATCTCAACGTTGCTCATCAATCAAGCTTGAGATTCCTCCTTCGTCGGAATGACAAAAAATCGATTCAGTTATACTGAAAATTAAAAAGTTTAAACAGGTTCATTTTTAGAAAATGCCATTGATTTGCCTAAATTAACAAACCTGCCATAAAGTAGGATAAAATTTCACATTTTCTGGATAAATCACGGGATTTGGTTCTGCGGTTGAAACGAGAATTTTAAGGTACGAATTGAGTATCAACCCCAACGCGAACCATGATAAGTAACTCAACTGAAAATCTACAGGCGCAACTTGACGAACCGTATGCCTTGTCGACAGAGTCCATTACCTTTTACCGGGAAAATGGCTATGTAAAACTCAAACACGTTCTTAGTCCCGAGGTACTGGCTCACTACGGTGATTTGATTACCGAATGGGTGTTTAAGCTGAATACGCTTATCAAGCCGATGGAAGAACGGACCACCTACGAACGGGCGTTTTTACAGGTGATGAATCTCTGGCGCGAGAATGACGAGATCAAAACGTTTGTCTTCTCCCGGCGACTGGCCCGAATTGCGGCCAAACTGATGGGCGTTGAGGGCGTGCGACTCTACCACGACCAGGCTTTGTACAAAGAACCCTCGGGCGGCATAACGCCCTGGCATGCCGATCAATACTACTGGCCACTGTCGAGCGATAAGACCATTACTGTCTGGATTCCGTTTCAGGACACACCGTATGAAATGGGACCTCTGGCGTTTGCCGAACGCAGTCAGTCGGTCAATATAGGCCGGGATCTCAGAATATCGGATGAGTCAGAAAAGCAGATTGCCGAAACCTTAAAGACCTTTCCGGTCAATGAAACGCCTTTTGAATTAGGGGAAGTTAGTTTTCACGCAGGCTGGACCTTCCACCGGGCGGGGGCCAACAGCTCGTCGCAGGCGCGTCGGGTCATGACCATGATTTATATGGATAAGGACATACAGGTTGCTGAACCGGATAACGACAATCGGATCGCCGACTGGAAAACCTGGTTGCAGAGTAAAGCGATAGGAACCACCGCCGACAGCGCCTTAAATCCGATCATCTATGACGCCCGCTAGCTCCACGTCTCCCGAAATCGCGACCGAAAGCAAGGCGGGCCTTAGGTCGCGACTAACGAGCCGACTGACCTCCCTCGATGTATTTCGGGGTATGACGGTCATGCTCATGACCATTGTGAACAACCCCGGCGACTGGGCAACCATTTACGCCCCGCTCAAACATGCCGAGTGGCACGGCTGCACGCCAACGGATCTGGTCTTCCCGTCTTTCCTTTTTATTGTGGGAATTTCGACAGTGTTGTCGATGCCCGAACGGCGGTTCAATGCGGTTGTTCTCGAAAAGATTGTGACTCGTTTTTTTCGGATTTTCCTGCTGGGATTGTTTCAGAACTTCTTCCTCAGTATTACGGTAGGTTCGCTTGACGGCGTTCCATTGTTGCTGGTCCGTCTGGTCATTACAGCGATCATTATGGTGCTGTTGCTTGACGACTATGACCGTAGGAGGCAGTTGTATGTAGCCATCGGACTGTTTGTCTTCATGATGGTGCTGGCCTATGGCGGCTTTGAGGCTTATAACGATGTTCGGATTCCGGGCGTATTGCAGCGCATTGCCATTGTCTATCTGATTATCTCTATCCTTTACCTGACCACCTCTACCACTACTCAATTGATTGTCGGGCTGGTCTGTCTGCTGGGTTATTGGGCAGCTATGGCGTTGATTCCTGTACCGGGCATCGGTCCGGCCAATTATGAAAAAGCGACTAACTTATCGGCCTGGTTAGATAGCGTGTTGTTGCCACACCATGTCTGGACGGTTTCCAAAACCTGGGATCCGGAGGGTACGCTGAGTACAATTCCGGCCATCGGCACGGGGTTAATTGGCGTGTTTACGGGGCAGCTTCTTGCCAATTCGTTTGCGAAAAGCAAGAAGGCGATGTATTTGCTGGGGGCTGGTATGGTTGGTATTCTGGTTGGGCTACTGTGGAATACGTCGTTGCCGATCAACAAAATTCTGTGGAGCAGCTCATATGTGTTGTATGCTGCTGGCATCGCCCTGGTCATACTCGGAATTCTTTATTACCTGATTGAGGTCAAGGAGTTAGGCGGAGCCTGGACAAAGCCCTTTGTCATTTTCGGTATGAATCCGATTGTGGTCTTTTTCGTGTCGGGTATTATTCCACGGGCGTTGCTCATGATTCATGTTGCCCAACCCGGCAATGTCGACCATCCGCAGGTAAACCTCAAAGAGTGGCTCTACAATCACCTGTTTCTGCCCTACTTCGCTGATCCCAAAAACGCGTCGCTGGCAGGAGCTATTACGTATCTGTTCATCTGGTTTGGCATTCTGGTCTGGTTTTACAAGCGCAAACTATTCGTTAAAGTGTAGTTCTCCTTACCCATTGTTCGCAAACACAATAAACCCATGAAACCATTATTCTTATGGCTGGGATGCCTGGTCAGTAACCTGTTAGTGGCGCAAAACCTGACGATGCAGGAACGACTCGGTTATCCCAAAAACACCAAATTACTGATTATTCACGCGGACGACATAGGCGTAACCCATGCCGAAAACATGGCCTCGATCAAAATCATGGAATCGGGCTATGTTAATTCGGGTAGTATTATGGTGCCCTGCCCGTGGTTTCCCGAAATCGCCGACTATGCCAAAAAAAATCCTACGAAAGACCTGGGCCTGCATTTTACGTTGACCAGCGAATGGAAGTTATATAAATGGGGGCCGGTAACGTCGAAAAACGAGGTTAAAAGCCTGATGGATCAACAGGAATACCTGCATGAAACCTCGAAAACTCTGGGTCAGAACGGCGTTGGATCAGAAGTAGAGCGGGAACTTCGGGCGCAGATCGAACGAGCCAAAGCCTTTGGAGTCGATCCAACCCATTTCGACACGCACATGGGAGCCGTACTGATGAAACCCGAATTTCTGGCGGCTTACATCAAACTAGGTCGCGAATACCGCGTGCCGGTGCTGCTGAACAAAGAACATTTGAAGATGGTCGGTGGCTATGATAATCTGGGCAGTTTTGTGAACGGGCAGGATGTGGTGGTCGATAATATTTACATGGCCCTCCCTGCCGATCATCAGGCCGGTATGGCGCAGTATTACGAAAAAGTCCTGAACAACCTGCAACCAGGGCTACATTGCCTGCTGATTCATACCTGTTATGATTCCGACGAGATGCGGGCCGTGACGATGGGTTATACCATTTATCATAGTGAGTGGCGGCAAAAGGATTTCGACTTTTTCATGAGTCCGGCATGTGGCGAACTCCTAAAGAAAAACAACATCAAACTGATTACCTGGCGCGAAATTCGGGATAAACTGGTGCGAAAATGAGCCCATTTGTGAAAGCGATGCAACACAGAACCGTTGTATTCTATCTAGGTTGGCTAAGCCTGTTCATGACGCATTCGGGTTGGGCGCAAAAAAATGAGTCGTTCGACGCCCGTGCCGTGCAGGTAAGCTGGCAACTCGGCCAAAACCGCTATCAGGAAAAGCCCCAGTTTCTGGCCAGCCTTACCCTAAAGAATACCAGCGCAACTCCGGTACCCACATCGGGTTGGAAACTCTACTTTAGCCTGCGGTATCATGATATTGCCCTTACATCCCTTAACCCAAACTTTACCATTCAACACGTTAATGGCGACCTATTTTATATCGCACCAACAACGGCTTTCCATGGGTTGGGTTCGGGCGAATCGGCCAGAATGGATTTTGTGGGCGGTCGGCGTATTGGTAACTATCAGGATGTGCCGTCGGGATTGTTCTGGGTCAATGATGCCGCACCGCAACAGGCGATTGCTCTAAAAACGGTTTCGATTGGTCCTTTGCCGGAGGCTGAGAAATGGTCGTTCGCGGATGCCGCTCGTGCCTATGCGGATAACCAATACACAGCAGATATTCCAGAATCAGCACTGCCTAAGATTCTGCCAGCCCCTGTTCGGTATCAGGAGGATAAAGGTTCTTTTGTGCTGAGTGGTGCCGTTACCATTTCGACCGACCCTTCATTTCTCCCCGAAGCCAACTACCTGGCCGAAGAGCTTCAACGGTTTACCGGCCGAAACGTAGCGGTGAATCCGTCAGAAAATAAATCGGCTACGATCCGACTGCAACGGGCAACAATGACTTCCGAAGCCTATCAGCTCGTCACAAAGGGAAAGCAAATCCTGATCACCGCAGCGGATGGCGCGGGTATTTTTTATGGTATTCAGTCGCTTAAGGAGTTATTGCCACCTACGGTTTGGCAGTCACCTTCGGCTACGATCCAGTTGCCGATTGTAACCGTGTCGGATGCACCCCGTTTTGCCTATCGGGGGTTTATGCTCGATGTTGGCCGTAATTTTCATCGAAAGGAGGCCATTCTGAAGTTGCTGGATGTCATGGCGTTGTATAAGCTGAATGTGTTTCATTTTCATCTAACGGACGACGAGGGCTGGCGGCTGGAAATTCCCGGACTGCCCGAACTAACGACAGTAGGAGCCAAACGCGGGTATCCGTTTGCGGCTTATCAACAGTTACAACCGTCCTACGGGTCAGGAGCTGATGCCGAGCATTCGTATGGAAGTGGCTTTTACACAAAGGCTGATTTTATCGAGATCTTGCGGTATGCTACTCAACGACACATCCGTGTAATTCCTGAACTGGAAATGCCGGGACATGCACGGGCCGCCATCAAAGCTATGCGGTATCGGTATGAGACCTATCGAAAAGTGGGCAATGAAACAGAGGCCAATCGCTTTCGTCTCGATGAATCACAGGATAGTTCACACTACAGCAGTCCACAGCGTTTTAACGATAACGTGATGAACATTGCGCTGCCGTCAACGTATCAGTTTGTTGAAAAAGTAATCGATGAGGTCCGGCGAATGTATACCGAAGCTGGAGCGTCCTTGTCAATGATGCATGTTGGCGGTGATGAAGTACCGCATGGAGCCTGGGAGCAGTCGCCAGCGATCCGCGCGAACGCGCAACTAGCCGATTCGATCAAATCGGGACATGCCTTGTCGAGGTATTTCTTCGGTCGAGTGAAGGATATGCTCAAAGCGCGTGGGCTCACAATGGAAGGCTGGGAAGAACTGGTGGTTCAGGAAGCGCCCGTTACGCAAGCCCGGCAGGTAAAACAGGAAGCCGGTTATCTCAATGACCGGGTGTTGCTGGATGCCTGGTGGAATATGGGGGGCAATGAAGATATGCCCTATCGAATCGCTAATGCCGGTTATCCAACCGTGCTGGCCTGCTTCGAGTACTTATATTTCGACCTGCCCAACCGTACGGGATTTCAGGAACCGGGGGATGCCTGGATTGGCTATCTGGATATTGATAAACTCTACAGCTTTATTCCCTTCGACTATTTTAAAAACAACCGTATCGACGTAACCGGCAACGCTCGACCGGCCAGCTATTTTGATCGGAAAGAGCGATTAACACCTACTGGTCAGCAACATATTGTCGGAATGAAAGGGGCGTTATGGAGCGAAAACATGGTGTCCGATTCCCTGCTCGACTACATGATTCTACCCCGTTTGCTGGCTTTGGCCGAGCGTTCGTGGGCGCGGAGCCCGGCCTGGGCAACCGAAAAAGACAGCCTGACTGCCGCAACGCTCTATCGAAAAGACTGGTCTGTTTTTGCCAACCAATTGGGTAAGCGTGAACTCCCCCGGCTCGATTCCGTTCATGGTGGAGCTAACTACCGGATTCCAAACGCAGGGATGATCCTACGCGATGGCAAGGTACTGGCGAATACTCAATTCCCCGGTTTTCAGATTCGCTACACCACCGACGGCTCAGAACCCACTCGGAACAGCTCGCTGTACACCACACCGTTGCCAGCGAAAGGACTGATCAAATTACGGGTATTCAACCGGCAGGGGCGAGGTAGTAAAACCACTGAGATTGAGAATCGTTGATGATACCCGTATCTATCTTCGTGTCTGTGTCCTCACAGACACGGGAGAACGGTTCAGTAATGGATACCCTATTGTGCAGGCTTTGGTTTTTTGCTAAACTGATAGACCAGGCCCAGGAATGACTGAAGATTGCCGGTTTTAAAGTCTTTGCGCGAGTACGGAGCAAGTTCAAAGGCGACGCGCAAATTGGGGAACATCGTCAGTGGGCGCACGCGTACCCCTACGTGAAGCGAATACCCTTCCAGAATATCCCGGTCGTCGAGGTTATTGAGTACATTGAATCGCACACCTAGCCCTGTGTAGTAATTGACCTGTGGTTTCCGGGCCACGTTGATCATCGGGCATAGAGTGGTGCTGAGTGAGCCAAATACGGTGTTCGTTTGCATTCGGGCATCGAGCCAGAAAGCCCGGTCTGCGTTTGTACTGACCGTGACCAGGCTATTGAACGGGTAGTAGGCTACCGAAGCCTGACTGAAAGCCGAGAAGGTAACGCCCAGCAGTAAAACGGTGAATATATGTTTCATGACCACAAAACAACACGTTTATTGGGCATAAAAAAGCCATATGCCGTAAAAACGACTATCTGGTTTTAGGTCGAACAGGATGATTCTATAACTATTCGACAGTTGGATGATTGACTATAGCAGTAACTTTAAGAGGATGGTCTTGTTTTCTTCGTACCTTTACGACCCTTTCCAGAAAATCGCAAACTGAAAAATGTCCTGGTTCGTCCGAAAAGATAAGGGTATTCAAACTCCAACCGAAATGAAGCGGGAAGCTCCCGACGGGTTGTGGTATCAATGCCCAAATTGTAAAAAAGCAATGCAAACGCGGGAGCATAAACTCAATGCCTATACCTGCATTCATTGCAATTACCACGAAAAAATTGGCTCGGAAGCCTATTTCTCGCTGCTGTTTGACGATAATGAGTTCACTGAACTCGACGCCAATATGCGCTCGGCCGACCCACTCAAATTTGTCGATACCAAGCCCTACCCAGCACGGATTAAATCGACCATTGAGAAAACCGGACTCAAAGATGCGGTGCGCACGGCCTATGGCCCCATGAACGGATTGACCGTTACGATGGCCGTCATGGATTTTAACTTTATTGGTGGTTCGATGGGATCGGTTGTCGGCGAAAAGATTGCCCGAGCCATCGATCATGCCATTGCCACCAAAACGCCCTTTCTGATGATTTCTCGGTCGGGTGGTGCCCGGATGATGGAAGCCGGTTTTTCGCTGATGCAAATGGCCAAAACATCGGCCAAGCTTGCCTTGCTGGACAAAGCGAAACTGCCTTATATCTCGCTCCTGACCGATCCGACCACGGGTGGCGTTACGGCTTCGTATGCTATGCTGGGCGATTTCAATATTGCCGAACCAGAAGCACTGATCGGTTTTGCAGGCCCCCGCGTTATTCGCGAAACCATCGGTAAAGATCTGCCCAAAGGTTTTCAGAGCGCCGAATTTGTTCTCGAACACGGCTTCCTCGATTTCATCGTCGATCGAAAAGACCTGAAAGAGAAAGTCGTGACGTTGTTTAGGATGTTGGTGTAATCTTATTAGGAGTTAGGAGCGAGTAGTGAGGAGTGAGAATGGCTGGCGCATATTTTTCTTAATGCGTCAGCCATTCTCACTCCTCACTACTCGCTCCTAACTCCTCGCTCCTTTCTCATGCGCCTAATCTCCCATCCGGTTCTTTGCAACTACTACATTACCTATCGCTGCAATGCGACCTGTAGTTTTTGCGATATATGGGAGCGGCCTTCTCCGTACGTTACGCTCGAAAACGTCCGCCAGAATCTGCGGGACTTAAAACGACTGGGCGTACGGGTTATCGATTTTACGGGTGGTGAGCCTTTGTTACACCGCCAACTACCCGAACTACTCCAGGAAGCCAAACGGCTTGGCTTTATTACGACCGTAACCACTAATGCGCTGCTGTACCCCAAACAGGCCGAACGGCTCCGTGGTTTGGTCGATATGCTTCACTTTTCGCTCGATTCGCCCGTTGCTGAAGAACATGACCGATCTCGTGGGGTAAAGTGCTTCGATAAGGTGATGGAGTCCATTGCCATTGCCCGAAAACTGGGCGAACGGCCTGATATTCTGTTTACTGTATTTGAGCACAACGTTCATCAGATCAGGCAGCTACAGGAAGAAATCTGTCGGCCAAACGACCTGGTCCTGATCCTGAATCCGGTTTTTGAGTACAACACAGTCGAGACGGGGCAGCGGTTTTCAGACGATGCGCTGCGGCAGATGTCGTGGTGGGGGAAGCAGTCGAATGTTTACCTGAACGACGCGTTTATTCAGCTTCGACGCAATGGAGGTAATCAGGTCGAAGACCCCGTTTGTCGGGCGGGCAGTACCACCATTGTCATCTCGCCTGAGAACAAGCTCGTGCTGCCCTGCTATCATTTAGGACTGAAAGAATTCCTCATTGACAATAACCTATACGACCTCTACCGCTCCGACGACGTGCAGAAACTAGTGGCCCTGGAAGGTCGCTTGCCGGGCTGCGAAGGCTGCGCCATTAACTGCTATATGCAGCCATCTTTTGCCGTTGAGGTGAACAAATATTTCTGGCGGGCGCTCCCTAGTACACTGAAATACAACTGGATGAAAGGTACCTGGAAGCAATTGTTTTGAATTTGTTTTGTCATGCTTCCTTCGTCAGTACACTAGTAATGTAAGTTTTCCAATAGTACAAACGAGAGCCCTCCCCGCGGTCTGTGTCCGCACAGACCGCTTGTGCGCCAGCCTGGTTTGCCTGCCGGATGAACGTTCTGTGAGGACACAGACCGTGGAGGATAAACGCAAGCAAACTTAAATTACAGTGTAGTCAGCATGACACAGTTCATGACAAACATCATCGTTTCACAATCTTTCGGAGCAACGACCGGCCATTGACGTCAGCGCGGATCATATAGACACCGGGTGTGAGGCTATCCATGCCAATGACCTGCTCGTGTTGGCGCGATGCTTTCGAAAACGTCAACTCGTGTACTTTTCGGCCGTTTACATCCGTCAGTTGAATCGTGGCTGTTGTCGGGTTACTGGTCCGAATCACAACCTGCATTGGACCATCGACCGGATTTGGGAATGTAACAAACAGGATGTCGGGGTCGGCATAAGGTGTGGTACCTGTTACGACGCTGCCATTGCCCAGAATGGCCGGTTCGTAAGATGGGATAGGTGTAGGAGTGCCAGGACGGTCTTCGACAACCAGTGGGATTTCCTGCGTCGTCTGGCTAATTAGAACTCCATTTCGGTATTCGTTGACGGTGTACACGATGCTATAATAGCCTTGTTGAACAGGCGCATCCCAGACGAATTCTCCGGTTCGGCTATTCAGTTTATATGTCCCCTGATGAGTCAGGTCGTTGGGAAACTGGTAGGTGGATAGGAAATGGTAATTGCATGCGTCGTTGGCGTTGCTGGTTGAGGCTTTGGCTAATTCATAGACCAGACTGTCACCATCGGCATCCGTAGCTTTTAGCGAAAGTACAGCCTTCTGCGCCAGGGCAACTTCAAATCCAGTCGCCGGAATCGATAGGGTTGGCGTTTGGTTACTGGCTGAGACTGTTGAAAAGGTCGTTGTTAACGTAAGTGGCTCCTGTTGCGTGTCGCTATTGAGAATGTTTTTAGAAGGCGTTCGATTGGCTATTGATGTCGCTAGCGTGTAAGTCCCTGGGCCAGCATAGGTATGAATGATTCGATACTGGCTAATGGTAACTCCTGAGTAGAGGCCTGGTGAACTGAGCGTAACAGCTTGCTGACTTACGCGGGTAGCTGTGGCCGAACTCCCATCGCCAAAACAGATGAGTGAAGACGTGGTTTGAGAAGTAGCGGCTGTGCTGGTATTCATATACAGCACCAGTGTTACTTCGTAGGTCAGCGCCGACCCCGCCACTGATTTGGCCTGAATATACCCACCTAGTAAATGTGTGGCCTGAACCACTTGCGTACTAACCAACGCTGAACAAATAAGCAGGAACGTTTTCATCGATAAGGGACTGGTTGAATTGCTGGCGTGGTCGCATTACTTTTTAATCAGTTTCCTCAGGAAAGAACGTCCATTCACATCGGCACGGAGCAGATAAATTCCTGGCTTAAGGCCGTCCATTCCCATGATTTGTTCATGTTGACGGGCCGCTTGATTAAAGATTAATTCCTGAAGTTTTTTGCCATTTACGTCCGACAGTTGCAGCGTTGCCGTCGTTGGGTTACTCGTCTGAAGAACCACTTGCAAACGACTCTCGACTGGATTTGGAAACGTCACGAACATAATGTCGGGGTCGGAATAAAGAACGGTTTCGGTGACGATGCTGCCCGTACCAGCAGTGGCGGGTTCGTAGGGTGGAATGGGTGTCGTACTGCCCGGCTGATCTTCGACAATCACGGTGATTTCCTGCGTTGTTTGACTGATCTGCACCCCTTTTCGGTACTCACTAATCAGCAGCGAAATGCTGTAATAACCGAGTGCTACCGGAGCATCCCATACGAGGTCGCCCGTTTGACTATTCAATTTAAACGTGCCTTGCTGAGTAATATCGTTCGGAAATCGGTAAGAAGGTACTGCTTTCCAACCGCATGGCTCAATACCCGCCAGTGGTTTTGCCAGCTCATAAACCAGGCTATCGCCATCCGCATCAGTTGCTTTCAGCAGGAGGGTAGCCTTTCGGGCAGTACCAATACGAAGTTGGGGAAAGCCTGCTGTTGGGGTTTGGTTTGAGTTGGATGAATTAATTAGAAATGTTGTATTCAGCGAGAAGAGTTGCGTATCGGCGTTGGTAATATTCTGAACACCAGTTCGGCTCGACAACACAAAACTTACCGTATACGTACTGGGAGCTGAGTAGGTATGGATGAGGGTGTAACTGTTGATACTGGTGGTATTGTCGTTGGTGATAAGTCGATTGGCTCGATAGGCAGTGGCGGTGGTGCCATCGCCCAGGCAGAGCTGGATGGCATTAGCCTGATCGGCTGCCTGTTTCCCACGGATCTCATCCATGTAGAGCACGGCTGAAACCCGATACGTAAGGGAAGGGCCAGAAATCGGAGTTGCCTGGACATAGCCCCCCAGCAAATGCGTTGCACGAACGGCTGTAATGCCTAACAGCATCAGGCACAGAAGCGTAATGGTTCTCATGGGTAAGTATAGGAAAAGCTTTATTTATCCACATAACTCAAAATGAGTACATAACCATATATCGGCTCTGAAAAGATTTTGTAAACGGTAATTTCCTACCTTTCAGCCATGTTATACACTGCCGAACAAGCTGCTCAGATGCCCGCTGAAGGGTTTCGCTACCTGCTCACCACGCTCGATGATCATGTGTTGACCATCAAGCTCAACCGACCTCAGAAGAAGAATGCGTTGCATCCGCCGATGCTGGCCGAGCTGGCGTTTTCGCTGGCTTATGCGCATTACAATCACGATGTTTGGATCGTAGTATTGGCGGCCGAAGGTGATACGTTTTGCGCCGGTATGGACCTGAAAAGTCTTTCGCTGGGCGATGGCGAAAAGCCTACCGTACCCGAACCATCGGGACCTGTTCGACTGGGCGAGTTGATAGCGGGTTTACATAAGCCCTGTATTGCACGCGTGCAGGGTCCGGTATATGCCGGTGGGTTTTTGCTGGTAGGAGGAAGTACCTATGTGGTGGTGTCTGAAGCCACAACGTTTAGTTTGCCGGAAGTAAAACGCGGGTTGTTCCCATTCCAGGTACTGGCTGTGTTACTTGAGATTATGCCTGCCCGTACGGCATTAGACTTATGCTTACGGGCACAAACGCTCTCCGCGATTGATGCGAAGGCCGTGGGATTGGTTACGCATGTGGTACCGACGAATGAACTGGATCGTGGGGTGGCTGACCTGGTCAATGAGTTAAAACAATTTTCGCCCACAGCTATGCAGTTTGGACTTCGGGCGTTTCAGCAATTAAAAAGCCTGCCATCGAGTGAACAGCAGGCTTTTCTGTACGAGCAATTTCAGCAGCTTCAGCAAACGCCTGATGCCAAAGAAGGTATGGCCGCTTTTCTGGAAAAACGGCCACCGAATTGGGGTTTATCGTAATACGTTTAGGGTTTTGGTAGATCCGGGCAATTGTCTTTCCGACGGGTATCGATGATGTTCTGAATTTTCCAGTTGCCGTTTACTTTCACGAGCGTAAAGGCATTCACACCGCAGTGACTTTTCTGATCCTTCAGATAAAAAACATAGGGTGTCCAGGCTGTTGCTAACTCAGCATCAATCTTTATCTCCATACCCGACAGGCGTTCATCGAGCGTAAAGGCTGGATACTTGGCCACCGAAGTCGCGAATTTTCCAATGTCTTCGTTGCGGACCGAAATTACACCTTCTTTATTCCGGGCAATGGTTTGCAGCGAAGCACCGGGCATAAACGCATTCTTGATCTGCGTGGAATCGCTTTTACGCATGCCATCAAACATCAGGTTAATGGTTGTTTTGACAGCCGCTTCATCCTGCGACTGAGCAAAGGAAGACATAGCCAGGCATAGCCCGATAATCGATAGGAGTAATTTCATGAGATACGCTGGTTTCGTCCAATAAAGAAATAGAGTAAAGCGCCTATAATGTTAAGGAAAACAACGATAATAACCCAGACCAGCTTATCGTTTGGTCCACGGAATTCACTGCGAACCACATCGACCAGCGCCATAATGGGAAGAATAAGTAAGAATCCACCAACGAGTAAAATAAACATAAGCTCGATGCCTCCCAGTCCAATGATTGTGTACATCGTTTAATCAAGTTTAGGTTACGGTTTAAAATGCTGTACGTGAGGTCGGGTTCTTAAACCCGACCCGTGAGGTTTCTCAAAACCGAGTGGTTCTTTTTGTTCGGTTTTGAGAAACCTCACGGTGTCAGATGTGGGCATCTGACACCACAAACGTCAATCAACGTTACGCTTCCCCACGTACTTTGGCTTTGCCTTGTTCGGAAAGGGCTCCGCTTTCGTTACGGGTCATTTTTTTAATGTATTCGGCCCGCCGGAATCGCAGGGCGCTCCAGTCGTTATCGATGGCTACCATTCGGACTGGCTCAAAACCTAACTGACCAAGGGTAGCCCAGCCCGTATCACGGTTGAAATCGCATTTGTATTTTTTCGATGATCCTTTCGGGTAAGCCAGCCAAAGCAGGCCATCGCCCTGTATTTTTTCGCTTACCTGCTGGCTGATCGCATCCACTTCTTTCTGTGTTTTGACAAAAGCAATGGCAAACGTACCAGCCTGAATTTGATCGGGTTCGGTGACAATCGTAGCCAGTGAGCGCATTTCATCCATAACGGGTAAAAACTCGTCGGGTGCGTTAATTACAGCAATTTCAGACTGGGCTCTGTAATTCAGTTTGGCGAAAATAGGGTTCATTGACGTACGTTGTTCGTAAATGAGTTTATCGGTTATTGAGTCGGTAATTGGACGTAAAAAGCATCAGGCTGTTTGAAGTCTGCGGGTATGTAATAGCCTCTTCCGTCATAACTGCTGGTAGATTGCTGACTAAGAATCTGATCACGAGGGAGCACTTTCACGCCAGAGGCCCAGAACTTGGTATCGATGGTGAATTCGGTCTTGAAATCCTTATCGGTCGAAAGCGTCAGGTAATTACGGAACGTTAACGGCGACTGATCGACCGAATACGCGTAATTGATAATATCGACGGGCTTTTTTCGATCGGTCCACTTCGCTTTTTCCTGTTCCGTAGTAGATGGGCCCGTTAGGCGTACACTGCCTTGCGGAACCACAATAAACTGCTTCTTTTCGAGCCTGGTTTGGGGCGGAATGAAGGCAATCGGATCTTGTTTACTAATTGTCCCACTCAGATAGACGGGGGAGGCATAGCGACTATATCGCGATGCAGAACCGGTTAAATTGACATCAGACACATCAGACCAATAATCGACTTTGTCCTGCCCAATGATAAACGACGAGCGTTTCCAATCGACATACAGGGGCTTGTTCAGTTTGTTTAATACAGTAAGATGCATCAACCCTCGCTCGCTGGCGAAATTGTAGCGGAGAGTAAGCGTATCATTATCCAGCACCAACCCTTCCTGCGAAGGACTAACATTCGAGCCCCGCAATGTAACAACCTGAACATTCGGCATACAACCCCAAACTCCTGCCGATAGCATTAAGAGTAAAGCTAGCTGTTTCATGGTGTGTTTTTGCGTGAATATACAAACTGTTTAATAACGTTGCTTTAATGAGAGTCCAATTTTGACAACCACTGCTCGTAGGCGTTCCGATACGCTTCCTGCGCCCGCATGTCGGGTTCAATGGTTTTCGTAACGTGAAGGCCCGAAAAGGCTTCCTGTGCATTTTTGTAATAACCAAGGCCCAGTCCGGCTCCACGAGCGGCTCCCTGAGCGCCATCAGTGTTGTATAACTCAATGGTAGCACCCGTCAGGTTGGCTAAAGTGTCCCGGAAAAGCGGACTCAGGAACATGTTGGCTTCGCCCGCCCGGATCGTTTGCAGTCCGACACCCACACTCTCCATGATCTGGATGCCGTAATATAGGGCAAACACAATCCCTTCCTGCGCGGCCCGAATCAGGTGAGGCAAGCCATGACGGGTCAGTTGCAGGCCATGAAACGAAGCCCCCAGATCGGCATTTTCGAGCATCCGTTCGGCTCCGTTACCAAAGGGAAGGCAAACCAGGCCATCAGCACCAATAGGCGCTTCGTGAGCCAGCACGTTCATGTCGGCATAGCTGATCGAGCGGCCCAGCACCTGGTTTCGAAGCCAGCTATTCAGAATGCCCGTACCGTTTACGCACAGCAACACGCCATACCGTGGCGCTTCGGCCGTATGACTCACGTGCAGGAAGGTATTTACCCGTGATTGTGGATCGTATTTTGCCTGATCGCTAACGCCATACACAACGCCCGATGTTCCTGCCGTGGCGGCAATTTGCCCCGGTTCCATCACATTCAGCGACAGGGCATTGTTGGGTTGGTCGCCTGCTCGGTACGTTACGGGCGTACCGGCGGCAAGGCCCAGTTCAGCGGCTGCTGAAGCTGATAGTTCCCCCTGTGGCGCAAAGGTGGGTTTGATAGCTGGAATAAGCCCCGAGTCAAATCCGAAATAGTCTAGTAAAAATTGCGCAGGTTCATTGGCTTGAAAATCCCAGAAGGCTCCTTCCGACAGACCAGAGGCCGTCGTCACAATGTCGCCAGTCATGCGGGCCGCCAGATAGTCGCCAGGGAGCATAAAGTGGGCAACCTGCGCGTATACATCCGGCTCGTTGGCTTTTACCCAAGCCAGTTTAGCGGCTGTAAAATTGCCCGGTGAGTTGAGCAGATGGTGTAAGGTCCGTTCGTGGCCGAGTGCATCAAACGCGGCATTGCCATAGGGTACAGCCCGGCTGTCGCACCAGATGATGGATGGGCGTAATACATTGAAATCCTTGTCGACAACCACCAGCCCGTGCATCTGGTACGAAATGCCGATGGCTTTTACGTCGCCGGGTTGAATAGCTGCCTGCTGCATAACGGCTTTGCTTGCCAAACAGGCGTTTTGCCACCAGATGTCGGGTTGCTGTTCGGCAAAACCCGGCTGCGGTGCTTCAATCACCATTTCGGGTTGAGGAAAAAAAGCCGATGCAACAGCTTTGCCGCTTTCGGCTTCAATCAAACAGGCTTTGACAGACGAGCTGCCGAGGTCGAATCCAAGAAAATACATTCGCTTATTGGATGGAATTAGATTTTACGGAATCGCCGGACAGACAGGAAGGGCCGACGAAACCTGTTGCAAGTTATCGGTTCTTATGATTTGCAACAGGTTTCGAGCCAACGACCAGCATTATTTTCTCTGAATTGCTCACTTTTGTAGGTATGAATGCTCGTTTTCTTGCCCTGCTCTTCTTTGTTTCGGTTGTTGCCGTTGCTCAAACGCCTTCGACCCCATCGCCCTGGACCTCGCAATACTGGTCGGCCCGGTGGATTGTTCATGGCACCGGCCAACCACCAACCACTTCAGCCCGTCAATATGGTATTTATCATTTTCGTAAAGCCATCGACCTGGCCCAAAAGCCCGCCCGGTTTGTGGTGCATGTATCAGCCGATAATCGTTATCGGTTTTTTGTGAATGGGAAGGCTATTGCGCTGGGCCCCGCTCGCAGCGATTTGCTGAACTGGAACTACGAAACACTGGATTTAGCTCCGTACTTACAGGCCGGTCGGAATGTACTGGCGGCACAGGTGTGGTACATGGGCGAGGGAGCACCCTTTGCGCAGATGAGTTACCAGCTTGGGTTCATCGTTCAGGGCGATACCGATGCCGAAAAAATCGCCAATACCGATGCCAGTTGGAAGGTGTTTCATAACCTCGCCTATTCGCCCATTAAAAACGACATTCCCAAACTGCGTACCTACATCGTGATGGGCGATGGCGACCGGGTCGATGCGGCACAGTATCCGTGGGGTTGGGAACTGCCAACCTTTGACGACAAAGCCTGGGTAGCTGCAAAGGCGTTTGGCTTCCCGGCAAAACCGCGTGGCCTGGGGTCGGATGGCAACTGGGGATTAGTGCCCCGAACCATTCCGATGATGGAGGAGAAACCCATTCGACTGGCCAGTGTTCGACGGACGGAGAATGGAAAAATGGACGATTCATTTTTGCAGGGGAATTCACCCGTGACGGTGTCGAAGAATACGAAGGCGGTGTTTTTGCTCGATCAGGGCAATTTGACCAACGCGTATCCTGAATTGACAGTCAGCAAAGGAAAGGGAGCCGTGGTTACCCTCTCTTACGCCGAAGCACTGATCGATGCCAAAGGCCAGAAAGGAAATCGGAATGAGGTAAATGGGCGAACCCTACGCGGTTTCGATGATCAGTTTGTGGCGGATGGAACCGATAAACGGACGTTTCGCCCCCTCTGGTTCCGCACCTATCGCTACCTGCAACTGACGGTAGAAACGAAAGACGAACCGCTTGTTTTAGACGATTTGATCGGGCGGTTTACAGGCTATCCGTTTGATGAGAAAGCGCAGTTTACAACCAGCGATACGACGCTGAAATCGCTCTGGAACGTAGGCTGGCGAACGGCCCGGCTCTGTGCGGGTGAAACCTACTACGATTGCCCCTACTACGAGCAGTTGCAGTACACGGGCGATACGCGCATTCAGGCCCTGATTTCGCTGTATGTATCGGGCGATGATCGGCTAATGCGCAAGGCCATCATGGATTACGACCACAGCCGATTCAGCGATGGGCTGACACAAAGCCGTTACCCTTCGGTCGATTTGCAGGTGATTCCGACGTTTTCATTATTCTGGGTTTGCATGATTCATGACTACTGGATGCACCGGCAGGACGATGCGTTTATAAAGGCGCTTCTGCCGGGTATGCTGAGTGTACTGGACTGGCACGAACAGCGGATTGCAAAAACAGGGCTAAACGGGCCGCTGGAATGGTGGAACTTTGTCGACTGGTCGAAGTGGAAAAATGCAAAGGACGAGATTTCGGGTGGAGTTCCGAACGGCGCGCGGAAGGGCGGTTCGAGTATTCTGTCGCTGCAACAAGCCTACACGTACATGCGGGCGGGCGATTTGCTGGCGCATTACGGCCAGAACGAACGGGCCGAACACTACCGCGAACTGGCCCGTCGACTCAGTAAAGCCGTTAACGAGCAATGCTGGGATGCCAGCCGTAGTCTGTTTGCCGATACACCGGATAAAAACTCGTTCAGTCAGCATGCCAACATACTGGCCGTACTGACCAACGCCGTTCCGGTTGAGCAGCAAAAGAACCTGTTACAGAAAACCATGGCCGATACCTCACTAACGCAGGCTACGTTTTACTTCAAGTTTTATTTGTTCGAAGCGCTGAAAAAAACGGGTATGGGCGACCAGTTCATTGCTCAGCTAAAACCCTGGCGGGATATGCTCGCAATGGGACTGACCACCTTTGCCGAAAATCCCGAACCGACCCGCTCCGATTGTCATGCCTGGAGTGCATCGCCTTTGTACGAGTTTTTGTCCATTACCTGCGGCATTCGCCCAGGCGAACCGGGTTTTCGGACCGTGCGGATCGAGCCATTCCTGGGTGAACTGACAACGGTGGATGGTAAAATGCCGCACCCCCTGGGCGAGATTGGCGTGCAGTTCCAGAAAACATCGACAGGCGGCTTGACTGGCAGTGTAACTTTACCGGCTAATCTGACGGGTACCTTACGCTGGAAAGGCAAATCGTTACCCCTGAAAGCCGGCAAACAGACCGTAAGTTTATAGCGTATCGACCAGCAGAACCAGCCTGAATTCTGTACTGCCTTCGAAATTGTCGTCTTCAAAGAGGGATGTCAGCGATGAAGTATACTGAGCAGACGTATCCTTTATTTTCACGCCCAACAATTGACCCGTCGATCGATTTCGGGCCGTGATTTTATAGTACCCCAGCGGAATGTCTTCCAGGTCAGTACTACCATCGCCGAGTGGTAGGGTTAGTTTCTTGCCGGTACTGCCGTCGAGTAACGCACCAACCGGTTCCAGGATTATATCGACCTGACTAGCGTCGACACGACCGGGGTGAGGATGTACTTCCAGCGTAGCGCCTAAAGGAGTGGCATAGTCATCGTCGTCGGGACTGCGGGGACCCGTCAGGCGAAAGACAAAATTTCGAACAGCTCCATCATAGGCCGAAAAGACACGGCTATCGGACCGATACAGGGCCACTTTGACTTGTTTGCCATGATAGGCGATTGTCAGGGTGCCATCAGCGCTATATGAGCCTTCGGCGATACCGGTTGGGATCGTAAACCGGTAGTACCCATCAGCGTCGGTATAACCCGTTGAGGTTTTGCTGTAATAATCTGTACTACTGGCAACGATTTCGGCATTGCGGACAGGAAGCCCCTGAGCATCAACAACCCGGCCTTTAACAACCCCACGTTCGGGACTCGATGGATCAGGACCGACCGACTCAGTGCCCGGCTTGTTGCAGGAGAGGAGGAGACTGAACAGGGTCCCATACAATAGAAAAAATACATTTTTCATGACTTTACATGATTAGATTCGAATGAATAGAATTGCTCTTTGCTACACGTAGCTTGCTCAAAGGTCCTGCCTGCCAGCACAATTCACAGGGTGCCTTTGATTCAATTGACAGAATCGTTGTCTGGATTGAGTAAGCCTTTGTCTGAATGGTAGTATGATCCGCTGTTGGCAGAATAAACTCCTCTTATTCTGTAGCTAACAGGTAGGGTAGTGTAGTGGCCAACCCTGAGCTATGAGCGGGTAATCAGGCCAGAATTTCACAGGAGAAGTTGATAAGCGGATCGGTTCAGAAAGATTTTCTGAGGTTTCGTAAGAAATACCTTAGTGAGCGTCTGTAATTACCCTCTGTTTTGGCTAATTTGCCTATAGACTATATAGTCTCGCTAAAGTGCTAATAAAATTTGACGGTAATTAAAACAGGCCCAGCCGCTTTGACTGGGTCTGTTTTATGCGAATCTAGTCTGATTAGCCTGTGGCCTTATCTGCCCTGATGAGCGTGCATTGTAAACTGTGGCACGGCTTATACAAGCGTCTGACTATCAACTATGGAATCAGCCGTGCCACAGTCTGGCGAGCAGTCTTGCCCTGATGATAGGGTTAGTTGAACAGTAAAAATTGTAGCCTTTAACGACACTACCGATAAGGCTTTCTTCAGGTATTGGCTTTAGTAAGAAAAATTGAAATTAAATAAATGATTGTGCCTTGTTTTTGTACTTAATATTAATAATAAATTATCATAGTTTATTATTAGTTATCAAAAATAAAATTTGGTAACAAAATTTTAGTGTAGTATATTGCTGTGCCAACCAGTGTTCTTACCTTACTCATGAAACGTTTAGCGGCTGCCCAAATCCAGCATAAGTTTGACCCTAGCCAGGTGATTTACCTGACGGGGGATGTAAATTATAGTTCGGTTTATCTTCAAAACGGATCAGTTATCCTGTCCAGTAGGACCTTGAAATGGTATCATACCCGGTGGCCACACTTCATCCGAATTCATAAGGCCAGCCTCATAAATCCGGATTATGTTCATAGTTGCCACGTTATTTCCTGTATTATAGCGCAGATAACGATGCAGAATGGGGCCGTCCTCCCCATCGGGCGCCGACGGATTCATGAAGTAGTTGAAGAACTCAAATCCAGCCATTCCGCTCGTGAACAGTGGGAGGGGTATGTACAACCCCAGGTACAACTTGCCTGATAAAATTAAAATTGACCTGATCGCTGACTGGATGAAGTGTACCAAGCCGCGAACGTATCTACTAATAAACCGAACGAACAGAAGCTAGTTGGTGTAGGTCTCCTGTTGATGTTGTTGCCAAAGCGTTGAGGCATATTGCCGGAATAGCGATGGAGCACTTTTGAACGCGGCATCGAAACTATAGCTGCCTCCCATGTACTCGGTTGCAGACACTTTCACACGAGTTTCTCCCCTGACTGCATACTTCTTGCCATTCTCGTACATAATGATTTTCATGGAAATCGGACTAACATCGCCATGGCAGCCCGATTTGTACATGAGCCATACTTCCGCTTTGCCGTCTTTATTTAAGTCGGTTACCGCGAAGGTCTTAGCAACAAAATAAAGCTCAATATCAACGGGGCATTCCGTTACGAAATCATACACTTTCCAGGTCAGCCGACTGCCGCTAGCGTCGAGTGCATAATGATAGGCATATAAGGCAGCTTCCCGATAATCGTCCTGACCTTTTGTCGACTGTTGCGGGCCGGTTTCGGTCAGAATCACTAACTGATCTCCGGTATTGTCGGTCCAGCGAACGGCTTGTTTAAGCTGGCCGGTATATCTGGCAGATGAAGGAATGTCAGGCTTATGTACGGGAGTTAGTCTGGGTTGGGTCAGGCCGGAGTGAGCCATTAAAAGCAGAAGGAAAAATAGGGCTGGTTTCATGCCTGGAAGCCAATATGGATTTAGCGTACGAAGCTACATCGTTATCAGGTTCGGTATGTAAGTTTATGATAAAACGGAAACCGACGAGCAAAGCGAAGAAAGCTTTGTCTTTACAATGGCTTTCTTGCAACTCTATCTTGCTAAGGCTGTCTTAAGTCGATCAATCAGCAGTACCTTCTTTTGAATGAGGGTTTCTAGCTGGCCGGAAAGTTGTTCGTTGCTGGTTTGTAGACTAATAATCCGATTGGTCAATGCGTGACAATGTTGACTGAATCGCTGACGGGCCTGGGTATTCATTGATACCAGCGTTTCCGGGTTCATAAGTCTATCGGATGAGGAGAAACTTGACCGACAGATGAGAATGTAGGTGACGGAGAAGAAACTCAGTGTGAACTGATTGTGTTAAAGGTAGACATAATAAGTTGATAATCAAATTAATATTGCATTAACTGCTCGGGTGGGTATCTGCCAGCTCAACCCAATCGACAAAGCGGATGTGCAGAAAGTAGTTTCATTTTTGTTCATTGACTCTCTACACCTCATCTGCATTGGCGCTTAGGCTTCTATCGTAAATAGGCTTTTGGGGAGGTGAGTGATGCGACAGGCCAGATCGCATTCGCCCGAAGCAACAATATACGCATCGCCCGCATCGACGATGCCGGTAGTGAATACCACATCCGACAAATACATCTGATCCCGGATTGGCTCCGTCAGGGCTGGGTTGGCTTCAAGTACCGGCTGGCTATCGTCCAGATGAAGGATATGGCTGGGGTTTTGAGTATCCAGCAACGCCCAGAAGGTACGATATATACCAACCACCCCCTGTAACTGAACCCCGTGGTATAGCAATAGCCATCCCTGATCGGTGAGAATGGGTTGAGTCCCACCACCAAGTTTCATCGTTGAAGCCGACCCTTTGCGAGCGCGGATCAACGGCGCATCGACGGGTTTCCAGTGCAGGCTATCCGGCGACTGGGCAAGGTTGATCGTGGGGCCGGGGTAATAGAGACTGGCTGGTTGGGTGGCAAAATACAAGTCGCCTAGTGGCCGGGTCAGCGCATGAAACAGTCCGTCGATTTTACCTTCGAAAAGGACCATATCTTTGTTTTGATGATCGAGTATGATGCCTTCCAGCCTGTAGTTGAGTCCGTCGCTGGATGTATAGAGCGTAGTTGAGTGCCGCTCCGAACTGACTGAGCAGGTGGTCATGTAATAGGTTCCGTCAATCTGGGTAATGCGGGCGTCTTCTACCCCGTATTCCTGGTAGGCGCGTTGCGGGGCGATGATTTTGTCGTAATGAATCTGCACGATCCGGGTGCCATCGGCTGTCAGTTCAACGGGTAATAGCCACGACAGTGAGGTGAGCGCCATCACTTTGTAGGGGTAGCCCAGCAACTGAAACTTCCGGGGATCGGCCGCATTGACGCTGTGGAGCGGGTAGGCATCCAGCTGGTAACCCGCCTGCTCATCCCAGCGGATGGCGTGAATCAGTTCGCCAATGATCGGTTGGTTGAGTGCTTCGGCAACCCGAACCATAATGAGTAAGTTTCCATTGGGCAGGCGGGCCAGACCGGGGTTAAACGCGCCCAGCACGTAGGTTTTTTCCCGGATCGTTTCCCGGAGAGGTGAGTACGTCAGGTCTATATCATTCGGGGTTAAAACGAGCTGATCAACCGAAAAAGCCATACTAACATGATTAGATAAGTTGTAGATGAGGTCGTATCTGTACCGAAACCACGTCGCAGCGTTTAGGTTGGGTCAGGATATAATGTACGCAGACGGCGATGTCTTCGGCTCGAAGCATATCGCCATTTTGCTGACGTTCACGCTCTTCATCGGGTGTTGTCGGCTGCATATCCGACCCAACAGCTCCCGGTTCGACCAGGCTAATCTTGATGCCTTCTTTATTGATTTCTTTACGCAGGCTTTCGGCAAACCCCTGAATCGCCGACTTGGTGGCTACGTAGACCGAACTGCCCTCTTCCCGAACATCGGCACTCATAGAACCCACCAGGACGATATGCCCCTGCTGCTGGGGTTTCATTCGGTTCAGGGCTTCTTTGGTCGTTGCCAGATAGCCGACCAGGTTCGTTTCGACCACATAGCGCCAGTCCCGATCATCCATTTCGTCGATTGACCCAGCGGCCAGGGCTGCGCAATTGATCAGCACATCGAGTCCTCCTAAACTGTTGTCAACCTCCTGAAAGACCCGCTGTATATCGTCGGCACTAGCGCTATCAGCTACCATACCCTGGGCTTGACCGCCTGCGTGCCGAATTTCGTTGATGACTTCAGTTAACGGCCCTTCCTCTCGTCCAAAGGTGAAAATGCTGGCCCCATAGGAACTGAGTAAACGGGCAATGGCCCGGCCAATACCAGTGGTACCGCCGGTGATCAAAATTCGCTTGCCAACCAGCGATTCGACCGCTGTGTGGATGTCTGGTTGCTCCATGTCCTGATTATGAGTTGAATTAAGGTTTCCTTCGCTTGCCGATGTGTCGTACAAATGCTTTACGTCTTAACCCATTCCAGCCGGAAGCGCAGGTTGCCAGGTAGGGTATATTCCTGGTACTGATCGCTCTGGTCCACCGGCTTAACGGGTTCCTCACTGCTACCGTCTTCATCCAGAAGCCGGATAGTGGGGAAGCGACGACCTGTCGCCAACAACCGCACCTGACACGTATAGTCGGCGGTTCCGCTGAGCCGGAAAATAGCGAAGCCACTATCCTTGTCGGTGAGCTTATATTCGGCCTGATAGATTGGGTAATTACTGTAAACAATGACGGGTACCCCTTCGAATCGCTTGTACGTGTAGGTCGTCAGGATGTATGCCAGAGCCCCGCCATAAACCTCCTGCCCAACGGCACCTGCCTGCTTCCAGCCTGTAGATATGTCTTCGAGCGGAATGGGCAAATCAGGAAGGATGCGGCCCTCGCGTGGCTCCAGGCACAGCATATCTGCTGGTAATTCGGATGGAAAATAATACCGGCCCCGGTGGAGCAGGTACTTGAAATACTCGGCAAACAGGAGCCGGATTGGCGGAGGTACATCGGGCCCTACTTCTTTGAGGTAGCTCAGCATGGTAGCCATAATCTCACCCTCTTCATAAGCGGCCAGGTAGTCGGCATCTCTCAACGGGGCTGCACCCAAAAATGTACTGCGTTGCTCTCCAAAGCCGAAATTGCAATCCCAGGTCCACAGGTGAGCGATCACATTGGCGATACTGAGACGGCTCAGATCGAAATACAGGCGTTTGCCGGTTATTTTCCAGAGCTTGGCCAGCGTAAGCGCACTCATGATCGTGATGTTGGACTGGTATAGCAACTCAAACCCTTTACCCCGCAATCGTTGTGCGGAGTGTTCCGCTTCTTCCAGATAGCGTGGTTCTTTGGTTAGCTCATAAGCCTGTAGCATAACATGCGTAAACAGGCCAGGGGCATCCAGTTCACCCCCTCTGCCTTCACTGGTTTCGGCTTTAATGACGGCCAGGGTCCGGCTGTCGTAAAAAACCGGCCAGTTATAGCCAAAATGATGAGCTGCCCGAATCACAAATTCCAGCGAACGAAACAGCAGATCTTTGGCTTCGATATTCCCTTTTTCGGCTAACCGGCCCAGGTTCATCAGGATGTGTAGCAAATACCAGGAGTCAATCTTATTCGGATCTTCTTCTTCACTGGTCTCTTCTTTCTTGAATGTTTCGCCGGGTAACCATCGCACGAGCGTTGCTTTCTTTTCATCGAAAAAGCTATGAATAGCCTTTTGCAACATCTCGACCAGCGGAACGGGCTTGCCCAGCCATTCCTGGTATTCCCACAAGGGCACAAGAATGGCCAGTTGCACCATACTTTCAGGCGGTTTTTGAGTGGCGCTGACGTAGGCGTTGAGGTAAAACTGGTTTTTGATTCGACGGCCGCAATCGGGCGACTTCGTTAGGGCCTTAATGGTCTGTTCAGCCATTTTGGGCCAGTCGAAATATACCGTTTCGGGTTTGGGCAATCGTTGGTAGATCAAGGCCTGCGCTTCCAGAAACAGGTCAGCAGCTTCGAACTCATCGTCGGGAATGGTTTCGTTGAGGTATAGAAATGCATCCGACAGCACCACTTCTTTACCGGCTTTTAATGCCTGCTCACCCACTGGAAGTGTAAACCCGATCTCCGGCCATTGTGCCTGTACGGTATCCGACGGCTCGGTATGGGTCGTCTGGCAGTAGTCGTTCAGCGCGGTCAGATTCTGAAAATAAAAGAGGGTGCCTGCCACGGGTTTGGTAACCGACAAATAGGCCAGCCCGGCTGTTGGACCACCCTGGGTCACGTAGACCATTCCCTCGGTCGTAGTTGGATCTCCTGATTCATCCAGTATGTACACATCCCTCGGAAAAGCCTGCACTGTAAAATCCTGATGCGGTTTCAGGGAGGTGGAATAGCGAACCACCATCGGATCGTCGCTACAACATTCGACAGTAACCCGAAACAGCCCCAGCGATCCGTCGATGTGGTATTCGGCTTTCTTGTTGGAATGTTTCTGGAGCTTTACCGAATGAATCGTTTGCGGGTCGAAACAGGTTCGGAGGGCCAGTTTTCCTCCTCCTGCAAAGGTGTACGTGACCCAGAAGGAGTTGGGTGTAAGGCAGGATTCTAACTTTCCACGGCCAAACTGCCAGGGGATGTCACGTAGGTGAGTAGCCTGGCGCAAATGGTCCTCAAGGCCACTTACCCACTGGGAGGGTTGGTCTACTTTGGTAAACGGTTGCCAATAAATAAACTCATCTGTTGTCGCCATTTTTTCCAGTGTCAATAGGTTTGAATGGTTTAAAAACGTAACGAGAATCGGTGGGCAGCGGTCAAAAAAATAAGATAATGGTCTACTCGGTTCGACCTCGGGCCCACAGCCTAATTCCGGCCAACGTATTGTTCATTTTATGACTTATAGAGTTTAAGGTGCCAGACTATTCAACAGGACTGGAATTGCTGGAAAACTATATCGGTATGAAACCAACTCGGTCGTCAGTAACCCGCACCATTTGGCTAGCCGTTGGCCTGGTCGTTGCACTGCTGGTATATGTATGTGTAGAATACAATGCGGTGTAGGCGCTGATTCTCAGATTTTTCAGTCTCCTGACGGGCCGTTCAGCATCGACTGGCGCTCACGAATGAGACCAGATCAGCTAAAAGCAACCGGAAATTAATCGGGGGTATAGGTAAGCTGTACCACGATTCCCTGTCGTCCGTCCTGATTCGACCGTCGCCAGCCAAGAGCCATCGGCAGGTGCTTCATGAGGTAGACTTCAGCTCCCAGTATCAGTTGACCATATTCGTGGCTGCCAGATGCCCAATCACCGAGCAGGTGTACTTTCTCGTACCAGACGCCCGCATCAATGCCCAGGTGTACCCCTGCCACAGCGCCATCGCCCAGATAAGGTCGATTGCCCAGGTAGGTGCCAACTGCCGTTTTGTAATGATCATCGGCAAAGCTGCCCCCCAGATTGAGATAGCCCCAACCTACCCACGAACTTCGGCTGGTTGGGTACAGATTTACGCCTGTTTGTGCGCCAACTCCCAGATGCAGGTGTTCGGTTAATTCCATCGTTTTCTGGGCGTTGATCAGCAAGAGGGGCGCGTAGGGCATCTGGGTAGTTGTATCATTACGTTGCCAGGTGTGCTGTTCGGGTAGATAATCGATATTGTATACATTCATTCCCACCTCCCAATTGCGTCCCAGGCCGTAATCGACTGTCGTGGTCAAACGGAGCTCCTCGTGACTTAAGTCGGCCTGCTGCTGAGCTAGTATCTTATGTTTGGGTGTAATATCGGAAGATGGCACATTAAAGATGGTTTGCTGAGCCATGCTCTTCAGGCTTATACCGAGTAGAGCCACAAGAAGGGTCCACGATGTCTTGAATGGTATGCATATCATAATTTATAGAGGAGTTACTCACCTGTTTCGAAATTGGGGGCATCGACGGGTTTGGATTCGGGCGAACCTTTCTGGCGCAGGAAAATGGACAGAACCACAATCGACAAAACAGACAGAAATTCACTTTGCCAGTTTTGCAGCGACTGAAACCAGAACTCGCTGGTACCCAGAAATTGACCTAGTGTTAATACGTCCTGTTTGCCCTTCAGCAGTTGTTCAGTATTATACTCGTTGAGGCCACCCAGTGCGTGGAACCAGAACGACAGTAGGAAGAGCAGGAAATAAGCCAGGCTAAGCGAATTCTGGTAAATTTTAAGAGCCAACCCACCCCGTTTGACGGGCCAGGGAGCCCCTTTTCGCCTGGGAGAAGGCGTTCGGTCTACTTCTTCCGATTCAGACAGGCTTTTGGATTCGGAAGAACCTTTCTGGAAAAGTGATACGGTTAAGATCACATAGAGACCCATTTGTAAAAACTCACTTTCCCAGTTTTCAAAGACCGCTTCGACATAGTGACCACTGGTCAGATAGTTGGCTAAGGGTAAGGGAGCCCGGCCGTACTCCTGTAGTTCATCATTGTAGACTGACCAGCCGACTACCGTTTGGCCAACCAAGGTTAGTAGTGTAATGATGACCAGTACCAGAGAAAGCCCGTTTTCGTGCAAGAATCGCTTCATTTTCGTTGAGTGACTTGGTTTTTGAGTAGGGTAAACTATAACGTTCACAATTTGTTACCTCAATCCTGATTTTTGGTGGCCCGGTCGGTCTTATCGACTCCACATGCTAACAATTCGGCCTTCGGCAAACACCCGGCCCAGGAAACTGGTTGAAGAGCCGGGAGCCTATTGTGCCTGGACAGTAAGGCTCAGGTACGCATCTAAAGGGAATGAATGCAAGTGTATGAGTTTCCCGAAGAGAAAGACGTTCCACAAAAAATCCTTAGTTGTGTTGTTTGTACGGACATGAAAGAAGATGCATTTGGGCGACTGATCGACTGGGCGAATAGCCAGATAGATCACTATGTGATGACAGGCTATATATTGAAAGAAGTTCACCAGGTGGAGCCCGATCGGATGAACCTGATTCTGGCTGAATACCATCAAAAAGAGCCAATAGCCCAGGTATCCGTTTCGCTGGAAAACAACCGCTTCCGCGGGGCCTTTAGCCTGCTTGCTGATAAGGAAGGCCCTGCGCCACTGCGGCAACTACTTGAGACCTCTGACTTGGAGGCCGCTCTGGACTGGCTCCGTACCGGTCATGATCCGGACGAATCTAAAACATAACAGCCTGGATTCCGTTTTTAAGGGGATTCGGATGGCGAACAAGCCGGGTTAGTGATTAATGGAAACACATCCAGGATTTGAGATTTTAATGGTGGACGACGACCAGCCTATTTTTGAACTGGTAGAGCGACTAGGAAGAGAACTATTTCCGGAGGCCAGGTTTGTTAGTACTTCTTCGGTTCAGGCCACTTTTGATTATCTGGATAAAATACCCGGCCCTTCTCCACAACTGGTCTTATTAGACATTGATCTACACCAGGAACAGAATGGCCTGGATATGTTACCAAAGTTAGCCAATCATTTTAAGGGGCAGGTGCCAATCGTCATGTTAACCATTTCAGATTCACCCAAAGAAGTCCGTCAGGCCTACAGCACGGGCGCCGTTGCCTACACAAAAAAACCAACGGATCTGATGGGATGGAAGGAGTACCTGGCGATCTTAAAAAACTACTGGTACGAAATTAATCTGCTCCCACCAACCGACCCCACACCCGTCCACCTGCTGGGGCGTGTGTAAGTATTCCCCGTTGAACCTACTTTTTTTAGCCAGCATCTGCCGGTTGGCTTACGTACCTTTCTATAAGGTCAACTGTTGGAAAGCCATTTCAATAGTTTGGAAACTGGACTAATCTGAAAGCTGTTTTAATTTCCCTAATCGATTTAAGCAATCATGCAGAATTAAGTTTGGTGATGCGTGATTGCTTATAATGGATGTGCTTTGTCGGGATAATAAAAATGCTCATTTCAAGCTTATTACCAGAAGTTTAAATAGTTTTTTGAATTATTTACCAGCTATTCTATAGGATATGCGTAATTATTATTAGTATAATTTCACTCATATGTTATTTTTGTTATGAATTCATTTAGTGAATGGTGGGAGTTAATCAGGCCGTACCCTTTAGGTATGGCCTGATTTGTTTTAGTCCGTTCCTGATTGCCAAAACACGACGGGCCAACGGGATTTCGGATAGGCTATTCAAGCAGATCGTGACCAGGCCAGACTCGATTTGATCAATTTGGCATAAATACTTTTGAGGAGGTAGCGTTAAATTGTATTTTTTAAAATATTATTTTCGGTTACTTGTTAACCGTTTATACAGTATTTACAATTGTTTGGAGTACAATAAGGCATATTGGCAAGAATGTTGGCTACTAAGGGATTGGCTAAACCGTACCACCATGACCGTTACTACCAACGTTGATTTACTGAAAGAATACATCAAAACGCTAATTGCTACGGAAATTGTTTTTCCGGGGGTTTTACCCCGCAAATGGGGAACAACATTTTCGTCAGACGAACTGGAGGCTATCTACCTCTGTCTGAATACCATTATTCAAATGGCCGATCCGATTACGTACGCTGGTCTGATTGAGGAATTTGCGCAGGTGAACGACAAAAGTTATCTGCACGGATTTCTGTGTAGTTACTGGCGGTCTATCGTTCGTCTGGTCAACGACTTACCAGTCTACGCGCATCAGGACTAGTTGATTACAAAGAAACCCTCTGAATAGACTCCCGAGTGGGAATCTGTTCAGAGGGTTGGCGTTGGGCTCTGCGGGAGCCGGTTTATTCGAAGTAGTTATCGAAGGTGTCGCTGACGAAGCGGTTGGTCAACTACGTTTACGACGGTTGGAGAGCTTAAAGACAAGTACTGTCAGAACGGCCCCGATAGCCACACGTTGTATCAATCCGTTCCGATTGTACTTCCAGTCGGCTTTTAAGCCTTTTTCGGCGAACAGATTCGGAATTCTACCCTGCTTTAGATCGTCGACCAGGCCTTCCACCATATTGACCCTATCGGCCAGCAACAACGGCAACCAATGCCCGTATTCCGACTCACTAAATCGAAAGGCAAACCGACGGATGGCTCCGCTCAAGCCCGACGGGGGAGTAGAGGTTCCGAATACAGCACTCACATTGGGGCGCTCAATGGATCGAAGTACTTCCATATCAACGGGCTGTAGAGGGGGGCGATCCCATGTATAGCCTTGTTGCTCCACATCGGTTCGGTTTTTGATGGGATAGGTTGGGTCATTTTTGGGATCGATATCGACACCCCAGCCTGGAATTTGCGAATAGTCTATTGTTTCCATACGAATGATTAGGCTCTGGCCGAAGGCGGAATCAGAACCGGTTTAATGCAGTTGTCCAGTTTTTCGGAAAACATTCGGTACGCGTCGGCAACTTCCTCCAGCGGCACTCGATGGGTGATCAAAGCCTTAGGGTTCAAAATCCCATTCTGCACATGCTCGATCAGACGGGGGAGGTGTTTTTTGACGGAAGCCTGATTGGCCCGAATGGTAATCCCTTTATTGACGACATTGCCAATGGGTACCAGATTATCGGTGGGTCCATAAACACCGACAATTGACACAATACCGCCTTTTTTTACGGAATTGATGGCCCAGTGTACGGCTGTAGCTGAACCCGCCTGAATCAGGAGTTTGCGGCCGGTAATGGTCTGCAAAGGGCTCCCTGCCGCTTCGGCACCTACCGCATCGATGCAGACATCGGCTCCCAGCCAGTCGGTGATTTTTTTGACGAACACTACCGGATCGTCCATTTCTTTAAAATTATAGGCTTCGCAGGGTGCATAATTTCGGACAAACTCCAGTCGGTAATCAAGTTGGTCGATCACAATGACGCGTCCGGCTCCGAATAGCCACGAACAGCGGGCGGCCATAATGCCGACCGGCCCAGCGCCAAATACAACCACTGTATCGCCCGGCTGAATACCGCCCATTTCGGCAGCCTGGTAGCCCGTAGGCACTACATCGGTCAACAAAACGGCATCGTCGGGGTCCATGCCGGGTGGAATAACTGTCGGTCCAAAGTTGGCGTAAGGAACCCGAACATATTCAGCCTGACCACCATCGTAACCACCCGCCGTATGCGAATAGCCAAAAATACCACCCACCGCCGTAGCCTGTGTGTTCGATTCGTGGCAATTTCCATACAAGCCCTGCTGGCAAAATGAGCATTTACCGCAGGCGATGTTGAAGGGTACCAGTACGTTATCGCCTACTTTCAGTTTTTCCACTTCTGGCCCGATCTGTTCCACTACACCCACGAATTCATGACCGAACGTCATGCCAACCCGCGTGTCTGGTACGTTGCCATTGTACAAATGCAGGTCAGACCCGCAAATGCACGAGCGGGTTACCCGCACTATGGCATCCTCAGGATGCTTTATTTCGGGATACGGTTTCTGATCGATGCGGACCCGCCGGGGGCCCCGGTAATTCATCGCTAACATACAATTGGGTTTAAACTAGTTTTTGTTCAGGTAGATTTGTTGGTTCGACTCCTTGCCATCCTACACAAGACGCCCCAATCCTACTCTTTGGCACATAGAAACTTATTCCAGCAAGTGGCCTAGAATAGCCTATTCCGGTACGGCGCTCAGAAATGAATTGCCTGGATGATAGCTTACTGGCTAGGTGAGAAACTCGCTTTTGAATAGCTATTCCTCAAATCAGATCGATTAGTGAGGAAATGGGTGCGGCCCCAACCGAGGGCTCGTATCCTTATTTTTTGTTCTATGGGTTAATCCCCCTTTTGAACTGGGCAGACTGCCAACGTTTTAGCAAAAATATTCGTTGAAAGTCAATACTATGCCATTAGATAATGTATGCGCTAGTCGGATACAGTTAAATAAAGGATGCGCTGTATTAGTCAAGACTTAATCTGACAAATGGCGTAAATTTGTTTCACCTTTACTAGATCAAGTTACGAAGACTACCCACGCATTACAGCCGCCAGTTTCCTGCACAACGTCTGGAGACCGCTCTGAACTGGGAAGATGTCATTCTGCCGTCCGAAACCCGTCGCCATATTCAGGATATTAAGAACTGGATTCAGCACTACCCCGTATTGCAACAGGACGATACCATGAAGCGGTACATAAAACCCGGCTATCGGGCTTTGTTCTAAGGTTCGTCCGATACTGGTAAAATACTGACTGCAAGCCTATTAGGGAAATTTACTGGTCGCGCCGTTTATCGGGTCGATTTATCGTTAGTCGTGTCGAAATACATTGGCGAAACCGAAAAGAACCTCGGCCAGCTATTCGATAAAGCCCAATCGAAAAACTGGATACTTTTTTTTGATGAAGCCGATGCACTGTTTGGCAAACGCACCGAAACCCGCGACGCCCACGATCGCTACGCTAATCAGGAAGTGGCCTATTTACTCCAGAAAATCGAAGAGTTCGATGGCCTGGTCATTCTGGCGTCGAATCTTAAAAGTAATATTGATCCGGCATTTGCCCGGCGCTTTCAGACAATCGCTCATTTTCCGGTTCCCAATATGCAGGAGCGGCTATTGCTGTGGGAGAAATATTGGCCCGCTGCGCTGGCGGCTGCCGACAATGTCTCCCTAAAAGAGCTAGCCGATCGATATGAATTAACAGGAGCGGGCATTGTGAATGTCATTCAATTAAGTGTCCTCAGAACCCTCGCCCGTAGCCAGGCCGCTATTGATGTAACCACACTGGTCGACGCGATCCGTTTAGAATTTCAGAAAGAAGGCAAGCTGATCAGCTAACGAAACCAGGTAATTTTGGCCGCATCGTGAGCAAGTCCAGGAGATACTGACGAGATGGCTTTTTGCTTCAGGATTGAGATGCTGAATGTAAACGTAGGCAAGGCCGGTGGTGGGCGATAGTTTTCCAGCAATTCGATCATCGCTTCCAAACCCCCGGCTGAAGCCCCAATGGCAACAATCGGGACATTCGCAACGAATTAGACGGTATGGGGTTGGGAATAGATTTCTTTTTTGCCATAATGTGGAGCACTGCTAAACTAAGTCACAGAAGAGCAGTTATCTGAACAGATAAGTTGAATAACCCAGTATAAAGGTAGATTTTTCCACCCGTATGGCAAAGCGCGATATTATTGTTGTTGGCGCATCAGCTGGTGGCGTATATGCACTACGAGAACTGGTATCGGCGTTGCCGTCTGACTTTCAGGGAGCCCTATTTGTTGTACTGCATGTATCGCCACACTCACCAAGTCACCTGCCCGATATCCTTACTATGGCTGGACTTTTACCAGCTATCCATCCAATAGATGGGGAGGTGATACAGCCCGGTCATATTTATGTGGCCCCGCCCGATCACCATTTGCTGGTAGAATATAACCAGGTGATGGTCAAAAAAGGACCCAAGGAAAATCGGTTTCGTCCATCGATCGATGCATTGTTTCGTTCAGCAGCTTATACCTATGGCCCTCGTGTAATTGGCATCATTCTGACGGGTATGCTCGACGACGGTACGTCTGGTATGTGGTCGATCAAACGACTGGGCGGAACCTGTATCATTCAGGAGCCAGCAGAAGCTATGTATTCGAGTATGCCCGAAAATGTACTAAACTTCGTAGACGTTGATTACTGTCTGCCCGTATCGGAGATGGCCCCGCTGCTGAGCCGGTTAGTCACTGAATCAGTGGCCGATAAACCCGAATTACTGCCCGAGGAAGAAACCCGAATGGAAACAGAAGTGAACATTGCCGCTCAGGATAGTGCTTTCGATCTGGGGGTCCTGGACTTGGGCGAATTAACCCCCCTGACCTGCCCGGAGTGTAACGGAACCTTGATCAGTATTAAAGAAGGGAAGCTGGTTCGATACCGTTGTCATACTGGCCATGCCTTCACGGCCAGTTCGCTGCTTTCCGAAACCACCAAAGTGGTAGAAGAGTCATTCTGGAAAGCCGTACGCAGTCTGGAAGAGACAGTGGTTTTGCTGGAACAATCAGCAAAACAGTTTGCTTCGGGCGGTAATCAGGAGGCTGCCGACCAATTTTGGGATAAGGCTTATGAAATGCGGGAGAAAGCCCGGAAGACGCGGGAGTTTGCCATGCAGCAGGAAAAAATTAGTGAGGATTTGGGCCGGAAAAAAAACTAGCCATCTGCGTTTACAAAGAAATATATAAGCCGTTTCGCTACCAATATCAATTCTTCTGCTGCAAAAAGAGCACTTCTCTTGACGAAACGCTCCCAAAAGGATTCTTTGGGTTTATGACCAATCCCTAATTTTTTCGAACAATCTGCTTCAACAATTAACCAAACTGGTTCAATTGAGTTAAAAGGTAAATGAAGGATTTGTCCTATGAAATCAGGCTTGCAACTACTCAATACTCAGGCAAAGCTTAAAAATGCCTACGGATGGTTAGTGAAGATCAGAACGACCACGGGTTCTTTATATGAAGGGCTACGGAGGACGTGATTCCAGAGATAACTGCCGAGTAGTGGTTTCAGCGACTTGTTATATCTGATTATGATAGGCTGGAGAAGTTATGACGTTCGTATTAACTTTCTGTACTTGTGAAAATGCCTATCGAACTTTTTCGATGCAAGGGATTTCATTCGAATCGGGGTTGGATGTTATCAATAGGCTGGTCAGTAGGGGCGACCAGTTAGTTAATGTCCGCTACATGGATGAGGATGGCGTTATCGAATTGCCCGCAGTTGTTTTTGATGGCACCTCATTCGCTGATTCTTTTAAAGCGCTGGAACAGGAATGGCAACAGCTTCTGGTTTCTACACCGGAAACATTGCCTTTCGGTAGTGCCGATGTAGCTGAACAGGCACAGCCTGAGGAGAAGCTACTTAAACGTAAACTAGACCAGATCAGCCATTTACGCTCGTGCCATAGGCGAATGCTACGGTTGATGGATCGAGCTCAGAAGCGGATGAGGGAAGGCCCGCAAAAAGACCAGTTACTCAATCATTACCAGCAAATCCTCAAACATATTAACGATTCGCTGAATCGATTGATTCGTCAGTAAAACGCCGGCTGCGTTACAATCTTTCGGTACAGGATCTCTGACAGAAAATAAGTAACACGATATATATGAGTTTTGCCTTATAAAGGGATTATTTATTAAATGTGGATATAAATAGGGATCTTATTAACTTAGTCGCCAATACGAAATAGCGAACTCAACTGTATAGTAAAGTCTCTTTTTAGTACATGAATGGTCATGCGCTGCTGGGCAGGCATCCGCTAAATGGCAATCGGATCGATTATTTCCTGGTTAAGTTCCTGTCTGGTACGTTGTACATCCGACTGATCGGCTACGTATTGGTCAAACATTTAGGCATCAGGACAACTCACCTATCCATCTCATGTTGCCTGGTCAGTTTTCTGTTTTTTCTCAACGCCGAAGCACAAATACCCCGGAATCAGTTACCTATACCTCAATCTGCAAAGCCGGTTGATCTGCACGTTCAATACGTTGTCGATACAACCAATCGGCTGACTATCAGTCAAATGGAAGGGTCAGGAGTTCGCTGGAAAACAGCCTCTGATCCAACCCTGATTCTGGGCTTTACCACGCATCCAGTCTGGTGCCGTTTTGTGCTTCAGCCATCGGTGAATGTCTCCCAATCGTATGCCCTGGAACTGACAAACTTTTATGTAGATAGACTTACGCTTTATCAGCCCGATTCGCTAACGGGTTGGCGGACGATGCAGTCGGGTGACCTGATTCCGTTTGCCCAGCGGACCCCTCAAACACGCTATCCTGCTGTTTACATAAGCGTTTCAGGGACCACTCCGCAACTGGTTTATGCCCGTATTCAATCGTCGCAGCACCACAGTTATCAATGGCGGGCATGGAATCGGGCGGCTTTTGACACGTATCGTCTGCCAGACGTTGACCGATACATTATTTTTACCCTGGCCATTTTACTGGCGCTTTTTCAGATTGCGCTGCTGCTGTTTATGTATCAGTATGTAGTACTGCGTTCCTATGCACTGTTTGCATTGGCGGTTTGTCTGAGTGTGCTGTTTGCGTCGGGTTTTTCGGGTATCTTTTTTCCACAGTCGCCCTATTGGGTGCATACCAGCCATTATGCTACGGTTGGACTATTACTGCCCACGCTGGCCTATTACGTAGTACAATCGTATCAGCTAAAGCAATATTGGCCACGCCTGATCGGGTTATACACTGGATTTGGGGCGGTAGGAGTGATGTATGCCGGTCTCAGTTTTTTTATACGTCACCCCTATATCACCTGGGCACTGATTGCTACGCTGGCTGTTATGACGGGCTTCACGCTGGCGTTATTGCTGGTGTTGTATTGGCGTGGCGTTCGTCCGGCTATCTGGAACGTGCTAGCCCTGGTAGTGACCCTGCCCGTATATACTTATTTTTATGGACGAAACGCGGGATTCTTTACCGGATCCATGAGCGAAGAGACGCTCAAGTTTCTGATGCTTCTCTGTTTTGCCAGTGAACCGTTTTTTGTGGTGCTCATGCTCTGGCAGGCTACCCGAGAGCGAATCCAGACGGCCCAGACGCTGACCAGTGAACAGGCTAAACGTGAAAGCATACAGGCGTTGGATCAGCTCAAAACGGACTTTTTTACCAATGTTTCCCATGAGCTTCGTACCCCACTCACACTGCTGGTTGGCCCCCTGCAAACCCTGCGTAACCGCTATCCCGACAATGAGCTGTATGCGCTGATGTATCGAAATGCCAGCCGACTTCAGATGCTGATCAGCCAATTGCTCGATCTGGCTAAACTGGATGCCCGACAGATGAAAAATTTACCCGCCGTGGGTAATCTGGCCGTTGATGTTGCTTCATGGGTATCTATGTTCGTTTCGCTGGCGCAAAGTCGGTCGATTACCCTGACAGTACACCAAAATCAGTCGGATTGGCCCGCTTTGTACGATGCCGATAAGGTTGAGAAAATTCTGGCTAATCTGCTGAGTAATGCCCTGAAATATACACCGGCTGGAGGAACCGTTCGGGTTGAGGGACAATACGTACCGACAGGAGTGACCATTGAAGTGAGTGATACGGGTTCGGGCATGACTCCAGAGGTGCTGTCGCATGTATTCGATCGCTTTTATCAGGGACCTGCTACCAATCAGACAGAGGTCGGTACTGGCGTTGGCCTGGCCCTGACCAATGAGCTTGTTCAACTCCTCGAAGGGTCCATTACGGTGCAGAGCCAGCCTGGCGAGGGGTCTGTATTTCGTGTATGGCTTCCAATTCAGGCGAGGGATGAACGGGTACTGCCCGGAAGAAATGACCATGATTCAGCGGAAGGGTCTCAACAGGTTGTGGACATGATGGCCGAAGGCGAAAAACTTGCCGTGGATGAAGTACTGAGCATTGATGTACTGGATGCAGAATCGGAAAAGCCGGTGCTATTGCTCGTTGACGATAGCGACGACCTGCGTGCGTATATACGGATGATTCTGGCTTCTCAGTTTACGTTGCTCGAAGCCAGCGATGGCCAGCATGGGCTGGATATGGCCAGACAGACGCTCCCCGACCTGATTCTGACCGATCTGATGATGCCCCGACTGGATGGGCTGGAATTGTGCCGCTCCCTTCGTGCCGATCCTCGCACCGACCACATTCCACTAGTGATGCTTACGGCCAAAGCAAGTATCGAGAATCGGCTCATCGGGCTCGAAACCGGCGCTGACGATTACCTGACCAAACCTTTTTTACCGGCTGAGTTGCTAGTGCGGCTGGCTAACCTTCGTCGTAGACAACTGGCTCAACAGCTATATTGGCAGCGAACACTTGCCGGTTCTGTGGTCGAAGGTAACCTTGTTGACCTGAGCGTTTCAACGACATCGCCCCAGCCGCACCCAGAGACACCGCCCTTTCTTAAGCAATTGTATGCTGTTCTGGAACATCACCTTGACCAGCCTGATTTTGAGGTAGAGCAGTTGGCCGATGCATTGGCCATGAGCGGCCGAAGCCTGAACCGCAAACTCAAGGTTTTGCTGGGACTCAACACCCGGGAGATCATCCGCAGCTATCGTCTCCGGCGGGGGAATGAGATGCTGGATCAGGGCATTCAACCGACGCAGGTAGCCTATGCTGTTGGCTTTGGTAGTCTGTCATCGTTTGGCAGGGCCTATAAAGATCAATATGGATATGCGCCATCAGCCCGTAAAAGCAACGCCTAGAAACATGCTTCGAGAATACTTCAAAAACAGTATTCGTTTGTTAGTCAAATCTATTTTACAGTTTCGTTAATGTGTCTGTGTGGGCAATTTTCTTGTTAAAGAATTGGTAATTGGTCATTTGGGTAGAGTTTTTGTCCGATTTGGTAGAGTCGGTTGAAAAAGGCACATCGAATTTTACATCTACAAGCTGGTAAGGAATAGCTGACCCTGTGATCGTCTATCTCTTACTCAGTTATTCCTCTTTTCTCAACCTCTGGTTTACTTTTCCTATGACGACCATTCAATGTCTGATCGCGTTTTCGCGCGTCAACATTTACCAATCCAGGCCCTTCTCCGGCGGCCGTAAACGCCCTCGCCCGAACAAGCCAACGGGCCTGTATCTGCCTCCCCCTACCGAAAGTACGCACACTATATTTTTGACTATTCACACCAGCTCAACCTGCTCATGAAACGATTATTTGCTGCTCAACTTCAACATAACTTTGACTCCAGCCAAGTCCTTTATTTAACTGGCGATGTGAATTACTGCTTTGTTCATTTACATAACGGGGAACAGATTTTATCGAGCCGAACGCTGAAATGGTACCACACACGGTGGCCCCATTTTATCCGTATTCATAAAGGTCATCTTGTCAACCCAGCGCATGTACATCGCTGCGTTTTGGCGTCGTCTATAATTGCCTTTATCATTATGCGTAATGGCGCTTCGCTGTCGGTGGGGCGCAGACGGATTCCAGAAATTATGCAGCAGTTAACGGGGGCTCAGTCTGAACATCCTCGTTCACCCGAGATGGTTGAGTATAGGGATTACGAACAACTTGTGCTGGCAGACTGATAACTGAATTCCGGCAATTGTTGGTGATCGTTTCGTACGTTGATGTTAAATTATCCATGGAAATAAACCGTTACGTTCTGCTTTCGCTTGGTTTTACTGAATTGGCCGATCAGCCTTATCACTTTGTGTATAGACAAATCCGGGGACACTTACAGCCTAAGACGGGTTGCTTTCATTTTCAGGGCTTTAGCCTGCCCGTCAGCACATTCGATGACCTGATTTTTCTGATGGACCTGATCGATCATCAGGATGAATCGAGATTGCTTTGTTTCCCATTACACTATAATTGATGATGGAGCTGTCATCAAGCGTTGTTGTAAGAGCCATATCGACGATGCTGAATAGGCTACCTGTCAGTGATGAGACCTCACAATATGTCATTATGGCTCAACAGTCCGCCAGCAGAAAATAAGATTTGTAAAATAATGATCCGTTTTCGAGCGCCAGATAAATATGAAAAATTTTTCATATTTATCTGGCGCTCAGAACAGAAGCTATGGAAGGTTCGGCTCAGAAAAGGTGTTTTTTTGAGACCGTATGCTAAGCTAGTATGAGCCTGACTACGTTTTTCGTCAGTTATGGCCCGGTTGTTGTTTGATCTCCCACGATTGCAGGTCAGCGAAAGCTATCTGCAAGCTCTTATGGGTTAGGTTTAAAACGCTGGTACCGTTGGCGCCAGCGTTTTTTGTAACTCAATACGCGCACCAATGTCTGGCTAACCCGTGAAAAGCGGCTGTTTACCAAAAATAGGTCAGGCTCAGTCGGGCAAAGAAAGGGGTACCTGGCGTAAAGTGTATTTCATCGACCGGAGCCGCTTCGCCCTTTAACCGACTCTCGGTAGCAAACTGCGTTTCTTTCCACCGGGTGTTGAACAGATTTTGCACCGACAGCCCCAGTGTATAGTTTCGCCGGGCAACTCCAGACCAGGCATAGTTTACCTGCAAGTCGGTCACAAAATAGCCCCTGGCTATAATTGAGTTGTCTTCGTTGGCTGGTCGATCGGCCATGTATCGATACCTCAATGAACCACTTAGTCCATGGGTCGTTTGCAGGGATAAACCGCCCGTTGAGGTAAATACCGGAGCCAGTGGTAAATAGTTTTGCCCCGGTTCGGCATCGAGTGAACGAGGGGTAGCTGTATTCAGATCGACATCGGCAAACAAACGTTTGGCAAGCTGATACCGTACCGATAGATCCACTCCCTGACGACGCGAACGACCGCTGGGTTCGACCACGCCCTCATCACCCACGTACACAAACTCCTGTTTCATGGCCAAATACCAGGCCGCTGCGTTGACGATCAATTGGGGAAACGGCTTGATAATGACGCCCAAATCGGAGCCGTAAGCACCGGGTAAAATTTCACGCCCGTTCTGCGCCGTCACTACGCGGGCATCGTTAGAATGAAACCCCTTGCCTGTGTTTAGGTAAAGCTGGACGTGAGGGTTAACGGTATAATAGAAATTCAGTTTGGGCAATACAATGGCCTGCGTTGCACGCTTCTTACCTAAACCCGACGTGGCTAGTAAGTTTTCGTATTGAGAACGAAAATAATCGACCCGAAGGCCAGCGTTGATTGTCAATCGACTTGTCAGGTGAACAACTTCGTCGGCATACAGCGCGGCATTGATTTCGTTCACATTACCATACTGAATTTGATTCAGCGTTTCGACCCGATTTTTGGTATGCGACAACTCTGTCGCTCCGTCGCCACGGCCGTGGGTCATGTCCTGCCGATACTGCGCGCCCAGCGTCGTGGTCCAACTGGTTTTACCGAGGGTCGCCTGAGTCGAATAACTGCCATTGTAACCGAACAGATTACGGTGCTCTTTCTGGCGGATCTGATCGCCGTTCAGGCTATCGTTGAGGAAAAAGGTGAAGTTGGAATACAGCTCGAAGTTGTAATTGCTGTAGAAAAACTGGTTTTTGATCGTATGATTTTTGGGTGTCACCGTCACCAGTTGGGCATTTAGATTGGTGCGGCTGGTTTCGCCACCTTCAGTCGGATCGATAGACCCAAACCAGTCAACCAAGCCCGATTCGACAGCCCGATCAGGAATCTGGCCCGAGTGATTCCATTTGCTCCAGAAGGTAGAAGCCGTCAGGGTCAGGTTGGTGTTGGGCGCGATATGGCTGTGGTATTTGCCCAGCACATTCACGCGCTTAAAATGCTGTGGATTATCGAAGTACGAATTGGAATACGAGTATTCCGAAGCCAGATAGGCCGACTGATGGTTCACTCGTTGCTCTGCCGCATCATCCCGATGACCCAGTAGATCAATTCCGGCAACCGCCCGATAGGTATCGAACTGCCCCGCTTCCAGCTTGGCGAATGAGCGATCCAGTGTGGTACGCGTACGAAAATCCGCCCAGCCCGCCGTAGCCAGATTCCCTTTGTCGGTAGTATAAGGCCCTTTTTTGAAATCAACCCCTTCCACCAGTTCAGGAATTACAAAGTGCAGATCGGCGTAGCCTTGTCCGTGGGCATGCGACACCATATTGACGGGCATCCCATCCACGGTCAGGCGAATGTCGGTACCGTGATCAAGATCAAAACCGCGAAGAAAAATCTGCTCGGCTTTGCCACCGCCCGCATGTTGTCCGATAAACAAACCCGGTACCAGCCGCAAAATTTCCTGCGAGTTGGTAATAGGCCGAAGGCGAATGTCAAGGTTGCTGATGAGCTGTTGGGTATTGGTTTTCAAAGCCGATACCGTCACCGAACTCAGGTTGACCGGCGCTACGGCCAGGCTAGTCTGAACATGGGTGGTTTGATCGTCGATAATAGTAATCTCCTGTACAGTAGGGGCGTAGCCAATATGGGAAAATTCGACCTTATAAGCCGAAGCTATGAGGCCATCGAAGCGGTAACGACCCAGCTCATCGGTCAATGTTGCTTTGCCCAAACCGACTACTTGCACGGTTACACCCTGCAACGGGAGATGCGTACTTCCATCGAACACAAGGCCGGTGAGCGTACCCAGGTGTGCATAAGCAACCTGTAACGTCAGCAAACCAACCACAAGTGTCGACAGTATTTTTCTTAGCTGCATTGTCAAATGTCCTGTTACGCAACGGGCCATTGCTTTGTTTGTTTCGTCCGCCAGGTCAGGTAAAGGGACAGCAAAGCTAATACGATAAGTCCGTAAGGTGCGTAACCAACGACGGCTTCAATGCCTTTGGTCAGCCAGTTGCTTTGGCCGGATACACGTTCGACAATCCAGGCGAGAGCCGCAATACTGGCCAGCAACGCGCCCAATAACCGAACAGTCGTGTACGCGGGTGTGCGACTCAGGAGCATCAGCCAGGGGATTACCAGCAAAATGATAGCTAACTGCATCAGTTCAATACCCAGGTTAAAGCCAAAAATACTCAGCGCCATTGGTCCCGAATCGAGTTGCAGATTGGCCAGCGTACTGGCAAAGGCTAGTCCGTGAATGAGCCCGAATCCTGCCGCTACCCAGGCTTCGCGACCGGGGAAAACGGGCCGAAAGGCATGGATGGCCGATACCAGAATGGATACAGCAATCAGAATTTCGACGGGTTGCGATGGCAACCGAACCCAGCCTAGTGAGCCGAGCAACAGTGTAATGGAATGGCCTACGGTAAAGGCCGTTACGATCAGCAATAACCGCTTCAGGCTGTAGCGAATTCCGCCAAACTTTCCCCAGCCGAATCGTCGGCCCGGATTGCCGGTCACCAGTAGCGGGGCAGGCAACAGTAGCACCAGTAGAAACAACAAATGATCGGTTCCTTCTGCAATGTGCTGCGCACCTAGTTTGATCATGGCCATAAAGCCGGTCCAGGTGCTACCCGATGCCATATTGACCGGTAAAGGCAGGATGCGGTTATTCACAATGTCCAGGCTGATTTCGCCTACCTGCACGGGTTCAGCCTCGGCCAGTTGACCACGCTCCCAGTCCTGACGTACCGATACCAGAATTTTATGCGTCATCACCTGATGCAGTACTACATCGTAATAAAAGGTAAATTGTCGGACGTCTGCTCCGACCGGGGGAGTCATCTGGACCTGCGCTGTCAGTTCGCGGTATACGCCATTAATGGGATTCTGGCTTTCATGAACAACCAACTCGCCGACAGACACCGTCCAGAATCGCCCGTCGGGGCTTTGCGGACGGATGTGTGCTTTGAGGTATTCCCGAAGTTGAGGCCCCAGCCGTTCTACCAGCCCCGCCGACGAATCGTTGACAGCGTGACCCCAGGCAGACTGAAGCTCAACGAGGGGAATCTGCAACTCGGCATCAATGCGATTGGCGTGGACATTGAGCAGTACCACCGAGTTTGGCATCGGGTGAGCCTTCGCCAATTTGGGTCGGCTTACGCCCAGTGCCAGTAGGACAATCATCAACAGCCATCTGGATAAATGGCTGTTGATGATTGCAGGTTGGTTTACTGAAAAAAGCTTTATAATCATTGTATTGCGGTCGTAGACAGCCTTTATTTTGTCGTTTCTGCCAAAGGTTTAGTTGCCGCCGTAATCACCCGAATGATCGCGCCATACTGAGTGCGAGTGAGGTGTATTTTTGATGATTACTCCTCCCTGATACGAAAACTCGATCCAGACACTTGGCCCATCAATACGAACATAATCGCCCTGCGAACTCATAGCCGTTGTTCCCGAATATGAAATATACGTATTGGCCAGCTCTGAGGTATATTTGGTCAGAACGGCAGCCGATGTTGATGCGCTCAGGTCATTGACATATAGCTTAATAGCCGCCAACACCAGTGCTTGTTTGTCGCTGCTCAGGGTGCCCACCTGCAAGCCCGATTTGGTGGCCGGGAATTTACCATCCTGTCCGGGGCCAAGTACCAGATCGTTGTATGTGCCCGATAGCTTGGCTGTTGTCTGTTCCGCAGAACTCAGTCCAGTGAGCATGGCCGCAAAAGCAACCCGTTCCTGTTCAAAAGCCTGATAGGTTCGGTTAGCCGCCGTGACAGCCGCCTGAGGCTCTGTACCCCGGAAAGCAGGGGTAACGCCGGTGACTGCACCCGCATTGAAGGTAATGGGCTGGGTATAGTGGTGACCTGTGAACAAAATAGCCCACAGACTGCTGGTGCTGGGCGTACCCAGGAAGGAAATGTAGTAATTACCGGCGCCATACGTAGAACCGCCACCAATGGAATTGAGGTAATCGTCGGCCACCAGATTGCCCACCATTTCATCATATCCTTCGTCGGTTGCATTTAAGGCCAGCACACCGACCATCAGATTGCGGAAGGCAGCCAGTTGGGTATCGCTAAGCGCGCCCAGATTAATGCCTATTCGTGCAGACATACCAGCGGGTAGGTTAGACCATTTCTGTGCGTTGGTTTTGGAGTAGGTAAGTTGCGTAGCTGCCAGTTGAGTACTGCTCAGGGTAGCCTTAAAGGCTTCGGCCAGACAGACAATCTGAGCCACACCGGTTGACCCACAGGTCGTCGTAGTAGCCGTGGCCGAGAGCGCGGTTGTGATCGAGCTGGAATTGCTCGTTGTTGAGCCAGTGGTCGTGCCCGTTGTCGAACCTGTTGTACTGGTGGCATCAACATCCGTCGATTTGCAGGCTTCAAAAACGTTGCTGGACCCTAGTAATAAGAGTAGGAGAATCGATAAGTGTTTGCGTTTCATACTGTAAGCTAAGTGCTTCTACTCAGCATTTAATTGTCTACTAATGAGTACTTAAAACCATAGGTGGCCGTTGCACAACCGATAGCGTATTGGGGTAAAGAGCCGGAAAGTTGTGGCGAATGGGTTGTTTGGCGACTCATTCATCTACCAGTCCGAAAGCTTTACAGAACAAAGTTCGCCTGTGAGAAGAGGTGAAGAGAAAAAGAGTGGTCAACCCTATGGGTTCGGGGGCAATCACGCCGACTTTGTGGTGAATAAGGCGCTTTCTGGGGTTAACTGGCCGACCGGCTTTTCGATCGTTTATTCGAAGTCATCTAATTACCGTTGAGGTGGGTAGCGATTCATTGAAACAGGGCTATTTCATGAGAAAGCCCCACCCTGAAACGGATGGGGCTTATTCTCATAGGTTGGTTTGCCTCAAAACTATACCTATGGACTATACGTAGGTCAGATTATATTCGTTGCATTAACTATACACCGATTCAGTTAATCGGTAGGTTTGGCAATCAGAACCACGTAGCGATTGGCTGGTGCATTTTTGGGGCGTACGCCATAAACTATCTCAACATCGGCGTCACAGACGCCTAATTTTCGCAAAAAATCTCTGAGCTGTTGAATTCCGAGTAATTTGTGATCACCCGATAAGCCTAATTTTTTTGGGTGACCATTCGGTGAAAAATAAGAGCATCCGGGTATAGGAAGCTCCTCCAGCAGGCGCTTGTAAACTTGGTGAGTCATAACGTTTTAAGAATAGTTGGATGATGGTAGTCGTAATAGATACACAACCGAGCCGGGAAACTGCCTATAAGCCACGATTGAGTATGAACGACTTCATGCACTTAGGCAACAATCATGCCGTCGGAGGTTTGCCAAACTCAGATTGTGTTAACCTGATAGTTAGTTCTTTTACTCTTTCTCTCAATTTTGGGTGCGCCCGTATATTTCATAGAAAAGTAAAAACATTATACATTAACAAATGGACTACTTACCTGAATTGACTCAAACAAATATGGTTTTAGTAATTGACCAGAACGATCAAGTGCTGGATACCGCCGAAAAATGGCAGGCTCATGCGGATGGCCTTCTTCACCGGGCCTTCTCGGTACTAATTTTTAATAAACAGGGGGATTTTCTCTTGCAACAGCGTGCGATTGACAAATACCACTCGGGGGGGCTTTGGTCTAACAGTTGCTGTGGTCATCCTATAGATCCAGCCGATACAATTGGCCAGGCTACACGTCGACTGGAGGAAGAGTTAGGTTTCCGGACGGAGTTACATCCTTTATTCAGCTTTCATTATCGGGCAGATGTGGGAGGTGGATTGATAGAGAATGAAATCGATCATGTTTTCGTAGGGCAATACGAAGGGCCTATACCGTTTAATCCGCAGGAAGTATCAGCCGTTCGGTGGCTGAGTGCGGAAGCCGTAGCTAGCGAGTTGGCTCAGCAGCCGTTTAATTATACCGTCTGGTTTCAGTTGCTTCATCAGGAGCTGGACAAGTATCAAAAATCATTGAGCGACCGCGATAGATAAACGAGAAGATTCGAAGGATTAAAAACGAATACGTGTAGATCGGCCACACCCATTATTTTCTTGAGCATGTTATAGCCAGAATAAATAACAGGTTATGCATAATTGATATCTTTGGAAGGCCATTTAATCAGATATTGGGTATAACTGATTGATTATGAGGTTTAGTAAGGATGTGTCTCTAAGGTATGTCGCATTGGTAGAGCCGGTTGTATAACTGCGTTCTTACCATTGGGCAACGATTAGGGTACGCTTTATCTAACCCATAATTTATTTGTAATGGATAGTACTCAAGATCTGTTCTGCCGCACAGAAACACACCTTTTTCTTCGTATCAAAGGAACCTATTATCACCGCAGCGATGGGCGAGGCTGGGAAATCGTTTCTCAGCAATGGTTACCTGATAACTTGCATTGGGCCCCACTAAATAAAGAGCAACGGGCTGTATTTCTTCCAATCCTTGAAGATGAGGGATTGTTGAGGACGTGAACGTTCGATGGTTTGGGCGATTGCCAATTATCGATTCACCTACTGCAGGTGAACAGGGCTCGCTTTATCTATAAGCAAATTAAAAGTATTAAAACATACCATCGCGCGCTACCGTAAGATTCAATGGGTATATAGCTAAGTGGTTTTCTAGCTATGTCTTTTAATCGTTCAATAGTGGTTTTTGAAGTTACTTGTTTTTGATTTTAGTCATAAAAAGTACCGTTTACATAATAATATATAAATATTTATTCATTGATTTTGCTAGTTATAAATACTTGGGTAATTTTTTGAAGATTTATACCGTAACTAGCTATATCTATGTTTTCCTGCACCAATTTGTATCTGCTGAAGCAGTACATCAAGACGTTGGTAGCCGCCGAACTCGACTTTCCCGATGTACTGCCTCGTCATTTTGGCGATGAGTTTAGTCGATCTGAACTTCAGGCTATATATTTCTCTTTATCCTTTATTATTAAACAGGCGCATCCTAAAACTAATAAACTGCTCATTACTGAGTTTAACGAATTGGATGAGTCTGTCCTTTACCTTCACTGGTTTTTATGCGACTTTTGGCGCGAACTCGTTCCATTAATACATACACATACGAGCCAGGTCGAGCGTTATTCGTTAGTCTTAAATTAAGGCTGAAACCAGGCTGGTTTACTAATAATCCAGGCTTATCCCACTTACGCAGTTAATGGTAAGGTATTGAAAACCAACTGGACCAAATCCTTACTTTTCGACCTGATTTCTGGCTGGTCTGGCTTGATTCGTCCGGTGTCTGGTTAAGTACCCAAAGCATATGCCTCCTGAAGGCCATGCATCAAGTCATTTTAACGTAGTAAACTGATGGAAAGTAGGATAAAATTAGCTCATCACCCAGCACATCAGATACTAATTGTGTTTCCGTTTGGCCTATTGGCAACGTCGGCCATTTTCGATCTGGTCTTTTTGCTAACAGGTCGGCCAACGATGGCAACGGTATCGTACTGGATGATTGTTTCGGGAATCATCGGTGGAGTTTTAGCAGCTGTTCCGGGATTCATCGACTGGATGGCCATACCCTCTGGCACGAGAGCAAAACGAATTGGAGCCATTCATGGGTTAGGCAATGTGGTTGTTTTATTGCTGTTTGCCCTTAGCTGGTTTTTAAGGCAGGATGAGATCAGTAATCTACCTCCTAGAGGAGCTTTGGTTGCATCATTTATGGGCTTTAGCCTGGCTGGGGTAACTGGTTGGCTAGGTGGCGAACTGGTCGATCGGCTTGGCGTAGGTATAGATGATGGCGCTCATTTAGATGCACCAAGTTCGTTTTCGAAACAGCCAGCTAATGACGTGCAATCACATACCATACTATCGCGTCGGGTTCAGGGTTAATCATTAGTCGGCGCCAGTCTGGCGAAGGACCTTATAAGTCGCCTTAATACACCGTAATTTAAGCTTCTGTCATTCCGACCGGGACGCGTAGTCGAAGGAGAAATCTTCGGGTAAGGGAGAAAAACTATACTCATCCGAAGATTCCTCCTTCGACTACGCGTCCCGGTCGGAATGACAGAAGCTTAAATTACGGTGTACTTAACAGCTGGTAGTTCCAGTAAATGAAATATCCCCTACAACATATTAAAACGTTATAGGGGATATTTCATTTACTGGAACTACCAACTCTTAGGCATCTACCGCTTTATCGACTTGCCTGAATATGACTCCGTTCTGCGCCGAAATTCTGTACCAATCGGCCAAAAGGAGCCCGTCGCTGTTGATAAGGGCGCTCTGACAATAATGCTGCACAGCCAACATGTGTAAATGATGGATTGAGCAGATTAACCCGGTGATGGGGAGAATCCAGCCACTGCTGTACGGCATAGCGTGCATAACTGGCGTAGGTGTAAGGCTGATATGCCTTTTTTGTGTCATTCGCTAAATATTCGTATCGCTGTGCTTGTTTATTAAAACGCACGCCAAACCAGTCGGGCGTATCAATTGACTGATATAGGCCAATGTTCTCAGCCATCCAGCCGAATCGATTCGTTTGTTTTTGAATACGTTTGAGCAGGGTAGTGGTCTCTAAATTAAAGAGATCTTCGTGACTCGTGTAGTCATTTCGCATCATGGATTCCGCATGGCTGCGGGCAGCGTGGTATAGAGACCGATCATATCGAACCGCCGGTAAACCTGCCAGTCGCCGGGCTTCGTTGGTTGCCTGAAACAGGGTTAGATCCAGTAACAATGTGTCTGGATGGTCTAAATTCATTATTTTTTTGGAAAGCGGTTGCGCAAAAAACGCTTCATCACTCAGAAGGTAGCCTTCAGGAGGGCTATTGAATCGGGCAACGCTTAGACCGATTTGGAAGATAATCCACCAGTTCACGGATAAGAAAAGTACGGTTGTGTAAATTGTTAATTCTAAGTTACTAAAAAAATGATCATTCTGGTATTAATGCCATGAATGACCGCATGAAAAGTAGTACATATACCATTTATAGGAAGGTAAAGCCATTGTTCATACAACCGCAAATCACCTATCTCCCGCAGAACGAATAAGCAAGGAGCTTGTCTCTAAAATCAATTTTGTAATAGTTTAAGAAAATCCATAAAAAAAGTGATTCATTGTGTAAATAATACACATAAAAACTAGTAGTATTGTATCGATAGAACGCAGAAATTTTATACGGATGAACTCATTTCGTTTACCTCGTCAGTCGTACCGACCCGCTTTGCTGCTCTCCGGGCTGGCTATGGGCCTTTGGTCTTACTCGGCCAGACCTGTTCTGGATTCCGGTGATAGACCGGAAGAAAATCGCTTCACGAAAGTTGTGCTGGCCGAAAAGCTCAACGAACCCCTCGAAATGACGATCCTGCCCGATGAGCGGGTATTGCTCGTCGAACGGCATGGTGCTGTGCGGATTTACTCGCCAACCACCAGGCAGCTCAAAACGATTACGACTATTCCGGTCAGTACCAAATACAAAGACAAGGAAGGGGCTGAGACGGAAGCTGAGGATGGACTGCTGGGCGTCAACATCGACCCCAACTTTGCCCAAAACCACTGGGTTTATCTGTATTATTCTGATCCGGGCGCATCGCGAAACATACTGACACGCTACGAGCTGAGGGGCGACGAACTGGTTTCCTCCTCGAAAAAAGTAATGCTCGAAGTACCGGTTCAGCGTGAACAATGCTGCCATACGGGCGGCTCCATCGACTGGGACCGGGCGGGAAATCTTTACCTATCTACCGGCGATAACACCAGCCCCCGCGCTACGCTGTATGCCCCCATCGATGAGCGCGAAGGTCGCGGACCTTGGGATGCTCAGAAATCGTCGGGCAACACGAATGATCTGCGTGGCAAAATCTTACGGATTCACCCGGAAGCCGACGGTTCCTACACCATTCCCGACGGAAACCTGTTCCCGAAAGGCACGCCCAAAACCCGCCCTGAAATCTATACGATGGGCCACCGCAACCCCTACCGGATTTCGGTGGATAAACACACTGGCTACCTGTATTGGGGCGATGTTGGCCCGGATGCCGGAGCAGATTCCGCAGGGGTTGGTCCAACGGCTGAAGATGAATACAACCAGGCGCGTAAGCCCGGAAATTTTGGCTGGCCTTATTTCGTTGGCGACAACAAGGCGTATAATGATGTCGATTTTGCCACGGGTAAAAAAGGCGAGAAATTCAATCCGGCCCACCCCATAAACAACTCCCCTAACAATACAGGGTTGAACGATCTGCCACCGGCCCAACCGGCCATGATTTTTTACCCGGCTGCTGAAACCAAGAAGTTCCCGGTAATGGGCACGGGGGGGCGCAGTGCGATGGCTGGACCAACCTACTACAAAGAAGATTTCAAAAACGCTAAGCGCCCCTTTCCCGACTATTACAACGGTAAGGTATTCCTTTTCGAGTGGATGCGCGATATGATCCTATCCGTCAGTTTCAACGACAAAGGCGACATGACCAATGTCGAACGGTTTTTGCCCAACATGGCGTTTAGCCACCCCATCGATATGGCCTTTGGTCCGAATGGCGATTTATATGTGTTGGAATACGGAACGGGATGGTTTGTTCAGAACGACGATTCGCGGCTGGTACGGATTGAGTACAACGCAGGAAACCGAAAACCAATGGTTCAGGCGAAAGCCAGTCAGACAGCCGGAGCCGTACCAATGAAAGTCGCTTTCTCTTCGGAGAGCACGAAAGATTATGATAACGATGCGCTGACGTATCAGTGGAAAATTTATTCAAAAGCGGGTGGTCAACCGACCGTGCTGGATGGACCTAATCCTTCGTTCACGTTTCAGAAACCGGGCCAGTACAAAGCCATACTGACCGTTAAGGACGACAAAGGCCTGGCCGATTCGCGGGAGGTGGCCCTTGTGGCGGGTAACCAGCCGCCGGTCGTTACGCTCGATCTGGTTCGAGGCAACAAAAGCTTTTATTTTCCCGGTGAACCGATTGCCTATCAGGTAGCCGTCAGCGATAAAGAGGATGGGAGCCTGTCGGCGGGTAAAATTCAGCCCAAACAGGTCATGGTTCGGGCTACTTATCAGGACGAAGGAGCGCCTTCTGCGAATGAAGCCGCCGGGCACAAGTTCTCGGAAGCGACGTACTTGGGTGCTGGCAAAACGCTGATGGACAAAAGTGATTGCAAGTCCTGCCATTTTGTCGATAAAAAATCCGTTGGTCCAGCCTTTGTCGACGTGGCCAGGCGGTACAAAGGCGATGCCAACGCAGTGGCCAGCCTGTCGAACAAGATCATCAAAGGCGGTGGTGGTGTTTGGGGGGATGCCATCATGACCGCCCACCCGCAACTCAGTACGCCGGATGCGAGCGAGATTGTCAAGTACATTCTGACCTTATCCGATAAACCGACGGCTGTGCCTCTGCTGCCAACCAAAGGCACCGTTACCCCCAACAAAGACCAGAAAGGCAATCTGGTGCTGCAGGCATCTTACAAAGACAAAGGCGCTAACGGACTGCCCGCTCAATCGGCAGAGCAAATAGTGCTGCTACGCAATCCGCTGTTGGCAATGGGCGTTAGCGACAGTCAGTCGAAAGGGACGATGATCTACAAAATGGGGCAGATGCCGCTGGTTATCGTTCTGGCGTCGGATACATACGTGCAGTTTAAGCAGCTCGACCTGACGGGTATAAAGGCTATGGAATTTTCGGTGGCCGCTCCCAAGCAGGGATTGAATGCAGTGGGTGGACGAATTGAGGTGCGTATGGATTCGCCAACGGGGCAACTGCTCGGGCAAACGGAAGACGTACTGCCATCAACAACAGAAGCCAAGAGCGTGGCAGATGCCTTCAAACCCAGTATGGTCAAAGCGACGATTTCGCCCGTGAGCGGTATGCACGATTTGTACTTCGTTTTCAAGAATGAAAAAGCGGGAAAACTGCCCCTGTTTGTTCCCGTTACCGTTCAACTGTTTAATTAAACCCTACTCGTTTCAACGATTCATGGTCAAATGCTATCGATAGGCCAGCCAGAACAGCCGTAACGTTGGACCCATGCCGATTTCGTATTCAGCCTCAGGGCTATAGGGTAACTTCCGGTCTACTTTATGGTTCTGAGGCTTAGCTATTGTAGAGCCCAACACTCACTGATCGATCAGGTATCACTGGCCCAATCGCTCGTAAGGTTCAAAAGCTCAAGCCCTAACATGGTGACAAAAAATGATAACCAATTTATTGCTCCTGCAGTTACCTTGTTATCACCATGTTAGACTACCTATGAATCTTAACCAGGGCCAACTTCACCTCACTACCAATTTTAATAATGCTAAAATATTAGTGATTGAAGACAATGACGAACATTGGGGGCTGATCCAGCAAGCCCTTAAATACTCTCTGAGTGAAGTGACATCGCAGCATATAGGCAGCGCAGAGGATACACTGATCCAGATTACTCAATGGAGCACTCAGGAATGGGAGTTACCTAAATTGATCATCCTGGATCTATACTTGCCTACTCGCGAGGATGGGCTAGGTCTGCTTCAACAGATTAAAGCAATGGAGCCCGCCATTAGCTCTATTCCTGTGGTTATGTTCAGCTTTTCAGGCGCTCGCATCGACATCCAGGCTTCCTATCAGGCAGGCGCGGCTGCCTACATGATCAAACCTTTACATAGCGAAAGTTGGTTGACGGTTTTTGCCCATTTGCGTCAATATTGGTGGGAAACGGTGCATTTACCCAATGTCAATTACAAAATATAAACCAGTAAACAGTCGGTATAAGGTGAAGAACACCCGCTAGAGAAGAGTTGAAGGGATAGCTTCACCTCTAAGAAGTTGTTACGAAAAATAAAAGACATCGTACATAACAAGCTTAATCTGGCAAGGAATCTAATATTTTTTTTACTTTTGTTTATTACATTTTCGCCATTCATTAAACAAAATCGTAGTCATGCTTACTCATCCATCATTCGAGGTGTTAGTTGTGGAAGATGACCGACCAACGTTTGACCTGTTACAGCGGCTTGCTGAGCGGCTATTTCCAGAGGCCACCTTTGTCTGTTCGCCATCGCTCAGCGGAACCATCGATTATTTGAATACCAATCCCGGTAAACGTCCAAGACTTATTCTGTTAGACATCGACCTGCATTCGACGGCCGATGGATTAACCATGTTGCCGGAACTGCGTACACGTTTTAAAGGCCAGGTCCCCATCATCATGCTGACTGTATCAGAAAGGCAGGAACATGTCCGGCAGTCATATACGATGGGCGCGACTGCCTATACAACCAAACCGACTAGTTTAGAGGGCTGGAAAGCCTACATTGACACCTTAAAGTCGTATTGGTACGAAACGAATGCATTACCTTCCTAACTCATCCTGCCCATTCTTCGTCTGGCACAAAGCCGAACTAACTAGTCTATATTAGCAGACGAGTTCTCTTCTCCTTACCTTCACAAGGAGCCATCTGATTAGTTTACACGCTTCTTTACACAAAAAAGCGCCCTGAACTGGGCACTGAAGGACTTCTGAAAAATATTATTTCTGCGAGTGTGGGGTAAAATAATAAAACTTTGTCTTAGAATTAGAATATTTCTTTAGAGGTATTCACGCTTTTCGCCATCGTAGCTGATCTCGTACGCTGAATTGTCAGACCTGAAAAATCACTTTCAGGTTCCTGGCGAGGTCTATGGAGGCTTCCTGTATGCAGCCCATAAACATGGGCTTCTTACTAACAACCGTATTCACTACTTAGCCATAACCCACAGATCCAATGATAGAGGCTGCACACGAAAGTGATGACTTTTCTGCAGAAAAGAAGCTCTTTCAGGCTCCAACGGATTCAGCGCAGACGAAGATTGTTTCGGATGAGTATTTTATAAAGCGTTGTTTTGAACAGTCGCCCAAAGAAGGTTTTGAGTTGCTGTTTCGTAAGTACTATACCAATCTCTGCAACCATGCTATCCGCTTCGTTTATTCGAAAGAATTAGCCGAAGATATTGTAGCTGAGGTATTTACAAACTTCTGGAACAATAAAGTATACGAGCAGATAACGCAATCTTACCGAGCCTATCTATACATAGCCGTCAGAAACCGGGCGCACAATTGCCTGAAAATCGAGCTAAATCGGCATGTTGCTCTGGAAAGCAGCCCCATTGATTTTCAGGATTTTAACAACACGACCGTCTTAAGACCGGACGAAATCACCCAGTTTCATGAACTAAGCCAGAAGCTCGATGCGGCCATTCAACGATTGCCGCAACAGGCAAAAAAAGCCTTTCAGTTGAATCGGCTGGAGGGGAAAAAATACGCTGAAGTTGCCAATGAAATGGGCTTAACCGTGAGCGCTGTAGAACGACTCATCAGCCGGGCGTTGGCCAAAATTAGAGAGGAGCTTACATCAGACTATATACTATCTATTTTTCTACTGTATTTTATTCAATACTAAGTACATCAGTAATAAAGCCATTTTAAGCAAGCAACAGCAATGAACTCATCCTTAACAAAAAAAATACTGTTCGATTATTTTGACGGAAAAAGCTCTTCCATTCAACGAAAAATGGTCGAAGAATGGCTCGAAATTCCACAAAATAATGAACTGTATTATCAATTTTTGGACGAATGGGAGCAGCAGCATCCACAATATGGTTTTGATGTTGAAACTGGACTCAGAAAAGTATATCAGCACATCAATAATCCACCATCCGAAATTGCTTTTTCAGATACGCCTACTAAAGAAATCAAATTTTTCTTTATTGGGAAATGGGCTGCTGCCGCTATGCTCATTCTAGTTGCTGGCTGGATTGCCTGGTATCAATTGTTAAAACCCGCGCCTATTACGTATGATAAGCTCGTAAAAAATACCAGAAAATTAACAGGAGAAATTTATGAAAAAGAAAATCTGACCTTAAAACCAATTTTAATCAATTTGCCCGACAAAAGCTCTGTCGTTTTACAGCCTAACAGTAAAATTAGTTATTCACCCAGGCAGTTTAATAAAACAAAGCGGGAAGTAATTTTATCCGGAGAAGCTTTTTTTGAAGTTCAGAAAAATCCAGAAAAACCTTTCTTTGTCTATGCGAATGAATTGATTACAAAAGTATTAGGTACCAGCTTTCTGGTCAAAAGTCGGCAGGGTAATGCCGATATGGAAGTTATTGTTAAGACTGGGAAAGTAGCTGTTTTTTTACAACACGATCAGGATAAAGCGAACAAGATAATGAATCGTAGCCTAACCGGGCTAGTACTAAGAGCCAATGAAAAAGTAAATGTACATGGCGCTGATTTTACGATCGATCGCCCTGCGCCCATAACACAACAACAACTAAAATTACCCATTCAAAAGCTTACGTTTAATTTCGACGATACACCTGCCATTGACGTATTTACTGAACTGGAAAAAGCTTACGGCGTCGATATTGTTTTTGATCGACAAAAGTTCGCCAATTGTAAGCTAACAGCTCATCTGTCCGACGAGCCATTGCTTGAAAAACTTGAACTGATTTGTATCGCGCTGGAAGCTACCTATAAAGAGGTAGATACGAAGCTGATCCTTACCACCAAAGGATGCCCCTGATAAACCCAAAAACCAATTATTTTTTTAGCCCGTCCTACTGTACATACCTTGTAAAAAACTAAGTTTTTTCTGTCAGAAATTCCCCTGTTCCTAATCAAACCTATACCAAACTTATGAAGAATTATGTACGCATTTTTAGGGTGCCTCCTAAAGCGCTTCGGCTCGTATTGACCCAACTTTTTCTGTCGTTGGTTTTCTTTAGCATGTCAGTAGCACATGATGGCTATGGACAGGAATTGTTGAATAAACGGATAAGTCTGAAAGTCGCCAATCAACCTGTAAAAAAGGTCCTTAGCGAAATCGAAAAATCAGCCGAAATTCGATTTATTTATAGCTCAAGCCTGATTCGGTCAGAACGGAAAATAACCCTCAGTCTGGATAACACGACGCTGGGAGTTATTTTAGAAAATGTGTTAAAGCCCCTTCAACTGGATTACAAAGTGCTGGGCAAACAGATCGTATTGAATCGGGCCGAACCCAAAACCGGATTCATCGAACCGCAACCCACATCGCAATTAATTGCCGGTCCGGCCGAAATACCCGTAAAAGGGAGCGTTAAGGATGAAAAAGGCGAACCCATCGTCGGGGCCAGTGTCATCATCAAAGGGTTAACGCGCGGAACGACCACTGATGCCGACGGAAAATTTTCACTTTCCGTTGCGGATAAAAATGCGGAGTTAATCATCAGCTTTATTGGCTATGAAACGCAAAGTCTCCCCGTTGGCAACCGGACGCTTTTCGATATTGTGCTGAAAGCCGATTTAAAACAACTCGATGAGATTGTGGTAGTAGGTTATGGCGAAATCAAAAAAACGGATTTAACGGGCGCCGTAGCGTCGATTCAATCGAAAGACATCGTTCGGGCCAACCCGGTTGTAGCCGCTCGGGCCATTCAGGGGCAGGTAGCCGGTGCCACCGTAACCAAGTCGAGTAATAAGCCGGGAGCTGGCTATAGCATTACCATTCGGGGTGAAAATACGATCAACAACTCAACCGAGCCATTGGTGGTCATCGACGGACTGATCGGGGGCGACCTGAACAACCTCAATCCAAACGACATTCAGTCGATGGATGTCCTGAAAGATGCCTCATCGACCGCAATTTACGGGGCTCGAGGGGCTAATGGAGTCGTAATTGTCACCACAAAAAAGGGCTTGTCGGGTAAGCCGCGGGTAAGTTACGACAGCTACATTGGCATAAAAACGCCCGCGCATATCCCTCGCTTAATGAATGCGCAGGAATTTTATAAAGCGACCTATACCGACCGCGTGCTGGAAGGAGCAACGGGGGCAACCTTTACCGCTGCCGAACTGGATAATATCAAAAGCGGACGAACGACCGATTGGGTGGACTTGATTACACACGCGGCTGTTCAGACAAGCCAGAACCTGAGTGTATCGGGCGGTAATGAAAAAACAACCTATCGGTTCTCGGGCGGCTATCTGAACGAAAACGGCAATGTGCTGTACACGGGGTATAAACGCTATAATCTGAACGCCGGTCTGGATAGTAAGCTGGGTGAACGGGTTAAGGTAGGCTTCACCTCGTACCTGACCTACAGCAATCAGGATGTGGGCTCTCAGGAGTCGTTGCGGGGCGCATACCGCGCCCGTCCGACCGGAACCGTTTATTTCTCGGACCTGGCCAACCCGTCCGAAAATTCAGATTTCAACATCGACGGGTATGCTTACTGGATGGGTATCAACGACAAGCAGGTGCCTAATCCACTGGTCGATGTGGAACCAGCCAATTCCAAATTGCAAACGACAGTGATGAATGCCCTGGGCAATGCCTATGCCGAAGTGGCTATCGTAAAAGGACTAACCTTTCGGACGTCGCTGTCGGCATCCTACAGTGCTACCAAAATTGGGGATTTCCGGGGACAATGGTCAAAATCGCAGATCGGTACCAAACCCAGAGCGCAATACGACAATCGCACCATGGGCAACTATACCCTCGACAACATTGTCAATTACAACCTCGACATGGGCAAGCATAAGCTGACCGTAACGGGCTTGCAAAGTGCATTTTATCAGCGTAATGAAACCTACACCATTGCGGCCAAAGACCTGCCCTACGTATCCGATTGGTACGCTTTATCGACTGGTACAGTTACGTCGTATGCCAGTTCGCTTACCGAACGGTCGCTGCTGTCGTTCATGGGGCGGATCAACTATACCTTCAACGACAAGTATTTGTTGACTGTTACGGGGCGTTCGGATGGCGCTTCGCAGCTGGCCGAAGGGAACAAATGGGCATTTTTTCCATCGGTTGCGCTGGCCTGGCGGATGGGTGATGAGCCATTTATCAGCAACCTCAACGTGTTCTCGAACCTGAAAATGCGGGTGAGCTATGGACAGGTGGGTAACTCGACGGTGGCTCCTTATAGTACCCAGGCAGGTCTGATCAATACAGGTTATGATTTTGATGGCACGGCGGCTTATGGCTTTGCCCCAGCCAATCTGGCCAATAAAGATCTCAGATGGGAGCGCAGTAAAGAATTCAACCTGGGTATCGACTTTGGTTTCTTTAAAAACCGGATTGCTGCTTCGCTGGAATTGTACCACCGCAAAACGGTCGACCTGATTCTGAACCAGAAAATCCCAACCGTAACGGGCTTCAATCAGGTAGTTACCAACGTAGGGGTGATCGAGAATAAAGGCATTGAGCTGACACTCAATACGGTAAACGTCAGCAAGCAGAACTTCAGCTGGAACAGCACGTTTGCCTTCACCCTGAACCGGAATAAATTGCTGTCGCTCTATGGCGAAGGACAAACGGTCGACAAGGGTAATAAACTCTTCGTGGGCTACCCAATCAAATCCAATTTCGATTACCAGTTTGCGGGGATCTGGCAAACGGCTGATAAAGATCTGGCTCAGAAATACAAGCAGGAGCCGGGTTCGGTGCGGGTCGTCGATCAAAACAACGATGGCCAGATTTCATCGACCGATGCTATCGACGACCGGGTTATCCTAGGTACCCAACTACCTAACTGGATTTTGGGCGTTACGAACCGATTCAAATACAGAAATTTCGATTTTTCGTTCTTCACGTATTATCGAAACGGGGTTCAGTACAACAACAGTACGTTGTCGGGAACGTTCGGCGAAATGAACAACACCCGGTACAATAAACTGGCATCGCTCGATTACTGGCGTAGTGATAATCCCTCGAATACGTATTTCGGCGTTGTAGCGGCCAATCCGTATCGGAGTGCCATCAACTATCAGGATGCCAGTTTCTTGCGGATTTCGGATATAACGCTGGGCTTTACCCTGCCCAGAAGCTTACTCGATAGCTGGAAAATTGCCAATGCCCGAATCTATACGCAGGTTCTGAACCCAATCGTCGTGACCAAGTTCACGGGTTTTGACCCCGAATTCAATTCGGCCATCTATCAGGATGATGTACCATCGGCGGTCTATACACTAGGCGTAAACTTCAGCTTCTAACCTTGTACCTAATCTCCGAACAGAGCGATGAAATCATTAATCAATAAACGGTTTACGTCTTTCGCCCTTGCCCTGATGTGTACAATTCTGGCAGGTTGCAAAGAAGATTTTCTGGACGAAAAGCCCGTAACCACCCTAACCACCGACGTATATTATGCCACGGAAGCGGGCTTCGAAGATTTAGTCCGGGCTTGCTATCCCTTACTCCGAAATATCCATCAGGCCCGTACACTGGTCCTGAATGGCACCGACATTTTTTCACAGTCGGGCTTCAATGACCCTAAGTTTGCCACTTTATCGACCAGCCCATTGGAGCATTACGATGTTCGGCTGAATGCGAGCCTGGCGGATCTACAAACCCTCTGGACATTGCTCTATGCCGAGATCGCCCGGACCAATACGGTGATGAGCCGTGCCGCCGGGATTACGACGATGGCGCAGGCAACCAAAGATGCCCGCATTGGCGAGGTTAAGTTTCTGCGGGCGTTATGTTATTTCTACCTGGTTCAGCAATGGGGCGATGTACCGATGCCGTTAACCGAACAAACAAGCGCCAGTAAAGAGGCCAAACGGGTTGCACCGGCCGATATCTACAAACAGATTCTCGATGATCTGCTCGATGCCGAATCCAAACTGCCCGTAACTGCATCGAACTACGGACGAGCCACGAAAGGAGCCGCTCAGTTTTTGCTCGCTCGTGTGTACCTGACCCGTGGCTGGAACTTCAAAAGTGCGCTGGGTGGAACAGCGGCCGATTTTGATCTGGCGCTTCAATATGCCGACAAAATCATCGACGCCTACCCACTGGCCGCTACCTATAGCGCGTTGTTTCCGACGCATTCCGAAAATCCACTGAAGCAGTATACGGGTGCGCAGACTGACAAAAATGCCGAGATCGTCTTTGCCGTACAGTACAATACGGATGTTCTGACCAACAAAACCGATCCCTCCTTTACGCAGGATGCCGCTGGGGGCAGTAACCTCCACTCTGTATTTGGTGGTAGTGGTGAAGGCTATCCAGGCACCAAAGGCCGGACATCCGATTACAACCGTCATCAGCCGTTCCACGTGACCAATCCCGCTGCGTACCGACTGTTCGATCCTGATAACGACTCGCGCTATGACTGGAATTTTGTCGAAGTGGGGTATGCTTTACAGGCTGTTGCCGGATTTAAACCCCTCCCGACGACCAACGCAAACCTCAAAATCGACATCAAAGCGGGTGATACGGTGGTGTATTTCCGGCCCTGGAATAAACCCGCTCTTACCCTGGCCGAACGGGGCATCGATTATGGCGGTAAAAAGAACTATTCGGTCGTCAATCTGGAAGAGTACGGCGGTGGCTATGGCTTTATCAATGGCAGTGCGGTCAACGTGAGCGGTTTCCCCGGCGATTATCCGATGATGTGGAAATTCTGGCAACCGGGTATTCCGTACGGTGACGCGTATGGTACGCTCAACGAAATCGTCTTCCGGTCGGCCGAAGCCTATTTGATTGCGGCCGAAGCGATTGTGAAAGGCGCTAAAAATGGGAAGCTGGGAACGGCCGATGTGTACTACAACAAAGTATTGGATCGGGCGCTAACCAAGAAAGGAACCGACCCCCAATGTGCGAAAGCTCCGGAAAACATCAAATCGCTGGAAACGGTCTCGTACCGGGCTACACCGGCCAACATCAGTATCGACCTGATTCTGGACGAACGCGCTCGCGAACTGATGGGCGAGTATAACCGCTGGTTCGACCTGAAACGCACGGGCAAACTGGTTGAACGGGTCAAAAAATACAATCCCTGGGCGGCCAAAAGTGCCTCTATTAGCGATAAACACTATCTGCGGCCCATTCCACAGAGCGAAATCGACTTGTCGTACCCACCAATGACCCAGAACGAAGGGTATTAAGGAATTGAGTGAATTAGTGATTGAGCGAACTTTACAATGAACTGCTCAACCGCTAATTCACTCAATGAAAAACGTTAGCTTCCCTTTTATGCAGATTATGCAGAAGACCTTCCTCTTATTCTTCCTATCGTTATTGGCTACCATACCCGCCATTGGTCAGGCTAAATGGAAAGACTTATTCAACGGCTCCGATTTGAAAGGCTGGGTCAAACGCAATGGCAATGCCGACTACAAGATCGTTGATAAGGCTATTGTCGGTGTTTCGCAACTGAATACGCCCAATACCTTCCTCTGTACCGAAGAAACCTACGGTGATTTTGTGCTGGAAATGGACGTAAAAGTCGAACCCGGCTTGAACTCCGGTATTCAGATCCGAAGCCTGAGCGAACCAAACAAGAATAACGGGCGCGTTCATGGGTACCAGATCGAAATTGACCCCGGCAATCGGGCCTGGAGCGGTGGTGTTTACGACGAAGCTCGTAGTGGCTGGCTGTATCCGCTATCGATCAACCCGAAAGGGCAAACGGCCTTCAAAAACGGGCAGTGGAACAAATACCATATCGAAGCCATTGGCCCGCATCTCAAGACCTGGATCAACGGCATCCCTTGCGCTGATGTCTGGGACAGTCAAACAGCACGAGGGTTCATTGCCCTTCAGGTACATCAGATCAAGCGGGAAGCCCAAAACGGCCTGACGGTTCAGTGGCGTAACATCCGCATTGCTACCGAAAACCTGCCGAGCGTTGTCTGGAAGGGTAACGATGACATTCAGGAGGTGAGTTATCTGCCAAATCAGTTGACGGAACGCGAAAAAAAGCTTGGTTGGAAACTCCTATGGGACGGCAAAACATCGACCGGCTGGAAGATGGCCAATGCCGATAAGTTCCCAACGGCAGGCTGGGCTATGCAGGATGGCGTACTGAAGGTTTTGGGGTCGAAGAAAGACAGTGCCCGTAAAGGTGGCGACATTGAAACGGTTGGAGAGTTCGCCAATTTTGAACTGGAGCTTGACTTCAAACTGACAACCGGAGCCAACAGTGGAGTGAAATATTTCGTGGTCGATGATCCAAAAAAACGGCCCGGTACCGGCGCAGGACCGGAATTTCAGATTCTGGATGACAAAGTACACCCCGATGCCAAAGAAGGTGTCAATGGCAACCGCACAACCGCATCGCTTTACGATCTTATAACCGCTGAAAATCTCTCGGAAGGTGGCACTGACAAACGCATGAGACCACCCGGCCAATGGAACAGGTTACGCATTGTGGCAAAAGGCGGCCACGTTGAGCACTGGCTTAATAACCTCAAAATGGTGGAGTATGACCGGCATTCGCAGATCTTTCGTAATCTGGTTGCCAAAAGTAAATACAACACCTATCCGAATTTTGCACAGGCCCCTGCCGGACATATTCTATTTCAGGATCACGGCGATGAGGTGCAGTTTCGGAGTATCAAGATCAGAGAGTTATGAACGTTTCTGTCATCCCGACGAAGGAGGGATCTCATGGTAATTGATGATTGAGATCCCTCCTTCGTCGGGATGACAGAAAAAAGACAGTGTTTCATGAAACGAAGACATTTTATAAATCTCGGCGCAAGTACCTTTGCCATCTTTCCCATGCTGGGTTTTAAAGGCTTTGTTCGGGCAAATCCTGCCAAACCTGCCTGGCTCCTCGACTGGATTCGGATCAATGACCAGCAACTGGCAAACTACAAACCGCTCAAGGTCACGGACTCTACCAATCGGTTTGTGGGTGGGTACATTAACGATTCCGAAATGCCGAACCCACACACAACCAGTGGCTTTCTGATGAAGGCCAGCATGTTGTTTGCGACCTCTGAATCGGCTCATTATCAATCGAAAGAAATCCTACAGGAAATCGAAGCCGCAGCCCGAGCCTTATTGAACATGCAGCATGACGACGGCACCATCGACTTACTGGATACCAATTTTCATTCGACGCCCGACACCGCCTTTGTGCTGGAGAATATTGTGCCGACCTATAAGTTTCTGAAACCTTTCAAGGGTACAGAAAAGGCAACCGAAACGATTAAAACATTTCTCACAAAAGCTGGAAATGCACTCAGTGTGGGCGGTATTCACACACCCAATCACCGCTGGGTCGTTTCGGCAGCCCTGACCAAACTGAACGAGTTATTTCCCGATCCGCGCTATACCAACCGCATCAATCAGTGGCTGGCCGAACACATCGATCTCGATTCGGATGGTCAGTTCAACGAAAAAAGTACGAATACCTATTCGCCCATTGTCGACCGGTCATTGATTATTATGGCGCGGGGGCTAAACAAACCCGAACTGTTTGAGCCCGTCCGCCGAAACCTGATGATGACGCTCTACTACGTACATCCCAATGGCGAAGTCGTAACGGAGGCCTCTAATCGGCAGGACAAAGGCACTATTGGCAACATGTCGCGGTACTACTATTGCTACCGTTATATGGCTCTACATGACAACAACGGCGAAATGGCGGCTATGTGCCGACTCATCGAACAGACCACACCAAAGGAGCAACTGGCCGGATACCTCGATTATTTCCTGGAAGATCCAACCCTCTGGAAAGAACTACCCGCCAGCAAACCCATGCCAACCAGCTACGCCAAAGCCTTTCCGTATTCGGGCGTAGTACGCATCCGGCGCGGCAACTGGGATAGTACCCTACTCTCCAACAATGCCACCTGGCTCACCTTTCATAAAGGCGCTGCGGTATTGCAGAGTATGCGGGTAGCGGCTTCATTCTTCGGGAAAGGGCAGTTTCAGACCGAAAAAATTGAGCAGGAGGGGGCTAGCTGGGTTATGCGCCGAACATTAGATGGCCCGTACTTTCAACCGCACACGTCGGATAAGATCGACCCCGAAGGTGATTGGGATAAAATGCCAAGAGCCGGTCGGCAGCAAAGCGAAGTACAGAAACTCGAAACGGTAGTGAAAGTAACAGAGGTAGCCAATGGTCTCGACATCGAAGTTAATTTGACTGGCACCGATGGTGTCCCAGTGGCGCTGGAATTGATTTTCCGGCCTGGAGGAACCCTGTCGGGCGTAGCCAAGTATCCTAAGCGCGAAAACGCGTACCTGCTTTCAGGCAATTCGGGTTCCTATACCGTTGGCACCGACACGATCCAGTTTGGCCCAGGCAAAGTTGAGCATAAGGGCGTTCAACTGCGGGGCGCCTTACCCGCTATGGATGCGCCAACGGTTTATCTGACGGGGTACACACCCTTTACTCACCGACTTACGCTGCGTTGAAACATTGAGGACTATGCCTAAATCCTTATCGTACCTGTTCTTTCTTCTGAGCAGCATTGCCCTACCCAGTAAGGCGCAGAAGTTAGTGAAACAGCCCGTCGATCTGGTGAATCCGATTGTCGATGCGGCCAACTCGCGCTGGTTCTTTTTCAATTCGGCCAGTCGCCCATTTGGGATGGTTAACCTGAGCCCCGACAACGCCGTAAACGCTGACTGGGGTGCAGGCTATAGGTATCACCTCGACAGCATTAAATGCTTTAGTCACATTCACGGCTGGCAGTTATCGGGTGTACCGGTACTACCCATGACCGGGCCATTTAAGGGGCATCTAGGAGCAGAACAATATGGTTCTAGATTTTCGCACCAGAAAGAGGTGATCAAAGCGGGTTATCACAAAGTGGTGCTGGATGCGTATAATATCACCGCTGAACTGACGTCGACCACTCGCGTCGGTTTTCATAAATATACCTTTCCGGCCTCCGATCAAAGCCATGTCCTGTTCGACTTTGCTACGTTTCTGGGACCATCCGATACGCAGAAAGGCTTCGTAAAAAAGGTAAGCAATCAGGAGATTGAAGGCTACGCCATTATGGCTCCGACTGTCCGTCGGCCGAAAATTCTGCCCGTTTACTTCGTGGCCGTTTTCGACAAGCCGTTCGACTCGTTCAAGGGTTGGCGAAACGGCAAACTCGAGCCTGTGAATGATCAGATCGAAGGCGAACGCATCGGTGCGTATGTGAGCTTCAGGACCAAAGTGGGCGAGGTGCGGAAGATGAAAGTGGCCATTTCGTACGTCAGCGAAGAGCAGGCCCGACTGAACCTGAAAACCGAATTACCCCACTGGGATTTTGACAAAACCGTACAGGACAGCCGTACCGACTGGAATAACTGGCTCAGTCGTATTGAGGTAGAAGGCGGTTCCGACACCGTCCGCAGCCGCTTTTACACCGATCTCTGGCATGCCCTGCAAGGCCGTCGGATCATCTCGGATGTCAATGGCAAATATTCCGATATGACCGGGCCTGAACGTCGCATTCGCCAGATTCCACTGGATGCCAATGGCAAGCCTAAATTCAACCATCATAACTCCGACTCGTTTTGGGGAGCGCAGTGGACCATCAATACGCTTTGGCATCTGGTTTACCCGGAGGTGACCGAATCGTTTGTCAATTCGATGGTGATGATGTATCAGGATGGCGGGCTTATTCCTCGTGGCCCAGCGGGCGGCAATTATACCTATGTGATGACCGGGGCTTCGACTACGCCGTTTATTGTGAGCGCCTATTTGAAAGGAATTCGAGGCTTCGACATCGAAAAAGCTTATGAGGGACTGCGTAAGAATCACTTCCCCGGCGGCATGATGAGTAAGGCCGGTTATGAGCACAACACGTTCAAAGGGGGCGGTATCGAATACTATATGGAGCGCGGTTATGTACCGCATCCGCTCAGCCAAACCCGCTACGGCTTCCATCAGGACGGTTCCACGCAAACGCTAGAATACGCCTATCAGGACTATACGCTGGCACAGATGGCCCAGAAATTGGGCAAAACCGATGACTACAGCCTGTTTATGAAGCGGTCGGAGAACTACAAAAATAGCTGGAATCCCGACATCGGCTGGATGTGGAACCGAACACTGGATGGCAAATGGGCCGAACCCGTCGATATTCTGCGCTACGATAATGGCTGGGAAGAAGGCAATGCGGCTCAGTACACGTGGTTCGTACCGCACGATGTGCCGGGGTTGATTAAGCTAATGGGCGGCAAAGAAGCCTTTACGGCCAAACTGAACAGTTCCTTTGAAAAGGCGCAGCAGCACGACTTTGTCTCGGGAAAATCGCATGATAAAGAAACCCAGGAACAGTATCGCCGGGTATTTCTCAACTACGGCAATCAGCCTAGCATTCAAACGGCGCACCTCTTTAACTACGCCGGTTCACCCTGGCTGACCCAATACTGGACCCGACAAATCATCGATAAGGTGTACAGCGGTATCTCGCCCGACGCAGGCTACAGTGGCGACGAAGATCAGGGACTCATGGGCAGTCTGGCGGTCTTGCTGAAAACGGGCATTTTCTCAACCAACGGCGGTACCTCGCCTGAGCCGTTTTATGAAATCAGTAGTCCAATTTTCAACAAGATTACCTTCAAACTCAACCCGAAATACTATAAAGGAGGTCAGTTTGTGATTGAAGCTATTAACAACTCGGCCCAAAACCTGTACATCCAGTCGGCTCAATTGAACGGCAAACCACTGAACAGCCCGTGGGTCAAGCACGAAACGATAGTAAACGGTGGGAAACTGCAACTAACGATGGGGCCGCAGCCGAATAAAGCATGGGGGAATTGACCTCACCTCACCCCTAGCCCCTCTCCTGGTTTCAGGAGAGGGAGTACTTACCAGGCCGCTTTGTTACTCTGTCAGAACGCTGTAAAATACCCAACAAAAAGTTTGTTCAACAAACACAAAGTGGGCATTCTTGTCTCCCCTCTCCTGAAATCAGGAGAGGGGTTGGGGGTGAGGTAAAAGCACCAAAAACATGAAACGTATTTTTAAGAACCAACTCACGCTCTTTGGGCTTTTAGTTATCAGCGAAATAACTAGTGGTTTAATATCGTTCCAACCCCCGAACGTTGATCCCCAACGTCCCAACATCCTATTCATCCTGGCCGACGATATGGGGTTTTCGGATATTAGCTGTTATGGCGGAGAGGTCAGTACACCTAACATCGATCAACTGGCGGCCAACGGCATCAAACTGCGTAGTTTTTATAACAATGCCCGTTGCTGCCCCACCCGCGCATCCTTATTGACAGGCCAATACCCACATACGGCCGGCATGGGGCAAATGGTGACCATGCCCAACGCTCCGATTCAGCCGGGTAGTTATCAGGGCTTTCTGGACGATCATTATCCAACCATTGCCGAGCGACTAAAACCGGCTGGCTATAGTACCTATATGGTGGGGAAGTGGCATGTGGGCGAGCGTCGACAGCATTGGCCTTTAAAACGCGGCTTCGACCGCTATTTCGGATTGATTTCCGGGGCGTCGAGCTATTACGAGATCATTCCCGCCGAAAAAGGGAAGCGGTTTATCGTGGAAGATGATAAGGAGTTTACCCCACCTACCGACGGCTTTTACATGACCGACGCCTTTACTGACCACGCCATACAATACCTCAACGAGCAGAAGCAAAACCGACCTGATAAGCCATTTTTTCTGTATGCAGCCTATACGGCTCCGCATTTCCCACTTCATGCCTATGAGGCTGACATTGCGAAATATGAAAAGCTGTATGCCCAGGGCTGGGATGTAATTCGGGCCAACCGCTACCAACGGATGCAAAAGCTGGGTTATGCGGACAAGCGTTACCCGCTGACCCCACGTTCGGCCGACATTGCTGACTGGAATACGGCAACTGACAAAGCTCAGTGGGTTCGTAAAATGGCCGTGTATGCAGCTATGATCGACCGGATGGATCAGAACATTGGCCGACTTATCAATACGCTGAAAGCTAATGGGCAGTACGACAACACCCTGATTGTATTTATGTCGGACAATGGTAGCTCGAACGAGAATGTAGAAGGCCGAAAACTCAACGACCCCACCAAAAAGATTGGCGAAAAAGGTTCGTACGTCACCTACGACACACCCTGGGCAAACGTTTCCAACGCGCCATTTCGTAAGTACAAGCGCTTCGTGCATGAGGGTGGTATGATTACGCCCTGTATCCTGCAATGGCCACGCGGCATTCGCCACCAGACCGGTTTTGTCGAGGGTATTGGACATGTTATGGATTTGATGCCTACCAGCCTCGAATTGGCCGGTCTGACTCCCAACGACCTGCCCGGCAAAAGTTTGACATACCTCTGGGGTACAAATAAGGCAATTTCACGTACCTACTGTTGGGAGCACGAAGGCAACAAAGCGATTCGCAAAGCCGACTGGAAGCTGGAGAAAGACACGGAAGATGCCGATTGGGAACTCTATAACCTGAAAACTGACCCCTGCGAGATGACTAATCTGGCTCAACAAAAACCACAACTCGTAGCCGACTTACGAACCGAATACGATGCCTGGGCTCAGAAAGTAGGTGTTCGTGAACGGCCAGTCGGAAAGAGTGAATAAGCGATTAACCCACCTTAGCCATGAACACTAAACAGATACTCTTTTTGCTGCTGGTCGGCTGGTTAGTTCACATCGGTGTAAATGCGCAAACTCCGGTTGCCTGGAACATCAGCGTTTCGGTGGCTCCGGCTCTTCGGCAATCGTTCCTGAAAGGTGGGCGGTTGCTCTTGCACGTGACCAAACAGAAGGAGCGCGAACCCCGCAGCCGTTCGGAAATTACGGTGGGTATCAGTCCCCAAAACTGGGATGGTAAAACCGCCTTTCTGATGGATACGCAGGCTAAAGAAGCGCTGTCGGTCGGGCTGGATAAACTGGGCGACAACCCATCGGGGATGTTTTATTTTCAGGTGGTGTACAAACAGAATCCCGACGACGGGCAGGAAAACGTACCGGGTAATCTCTACAGCACGATCGACTCAATCCAGTTTTCAACCAATGCCAGACTGAGCCTTACACTCAATACCCTGATTCCACCCTGGACCATTGTCAGCAACAAATTTGTTAAAACAGTTGAACTGAAAAGCCAGCTTCTGTCGGCGTTTTGGGGACGACCGCGTTCCCTGAAAGCTTCCGTTCTGCTGCCTTCAGGCTATTTCGACAACCCCGGCAAAACCTACCCCATCTGTTACCGGATTCCAGGTCTGAACGGTCGCTATACGGCAGTGAATACCGTGCTGGGCAACAAAGAGTTTGCCGATTGGTGGTTTACGCCAACGGCCCCGCAGGTCATTTACGTTTTTCTGGATTCGCAGGGGCCGTATGGCGATACCTACCAGATCGATTCAGAAAATAACGGCCCCTGCGGCCGGGCTTTGACGGAAGAATTGATTCCTGAAATAGAACGGCAGGTCGGCTACAAACCGGCGTCAAAAATGCGTTTCCTGACGGGCAATTCGACCGGCGGCTGGGTGTCGCTGGGCTTACAGGTCTTTTATCCTGATTTTTTTGATGGCACTTGGTCCTACAGTCCCGACCCGGTCGATTTTGAGCATTACGGTCTCATCAATATTTACGAAGATAAAACCATTTTCTACAACCGCTTTGGCTATCTACAACCCGGTCGCCGGACGGTTTACGGGGAGCCGACGTTCTCGATGAAAGACTGGATTGCGGGCGAAAACGTAGCCAGCCGTACTGGAAATTACCTTATTTCGGGCGGGCAGTTCGGGGCTTATAACGCCGTTTTCGGACCAAAAGGGAAGGATGGCTTACCCTCGCTGATGTTCGATCCGGTTACCGGCGAAATTGACCATGCCATTGCCAGACAGTGGGAAAAATACGACCTCAAAAAAGTACTCGAAAAAAATTGGGCTACCCTCGGCCCGAAGCTTCAGGGCAAAATCTGGATCTGGATGGGCGATATGGATGGTCTGTATTCCAACGTAGCAACCCGATTCCTGCAAAAATTCCTCGATAAAACCGAAAACCCGAAGTCGGACGCCACCGTCCGGTTTACCGCCATGGCTGGGCATGGACAGGAATGGAGCGATAAAGCCGTACTGACAATGATTGCCAAACGTGTTGCCCATGAATAGCCTGAAGCGGTCGAAACAACTTTTGCTACTCCCTTGGGCTGTGTCTTCACAGACCATTATCAACCGGATGGAATGTGTGATCTGTGAGGACACAGACCAAGGGAGTAAAAAGCTCAAACGAACGGAATGAATACAAAATACATAGTGCTATTTACGTGGTTACTGGCGTTTTCGGTCACCGCCCATGCGCAGCAAACCCGCCCGGTCTGGCTCGATGAACTGGCCATCAAATCCTTTTCGGAGGGTATTCCGGCGGTGTTGGGAAAAGCCAACGCGGCTGGCGATTCCATGCTCATCCATGGGCAGTATTTTACGCATGGTGTGGGTGTCAACTCAACGAGTATTCTGGCCTTTCTGCTCGACGGACATGCTAAAATCTTTAGTGCACAGGTTGGCGTTGACGACAAGGGGCAGAAAAATCTACCTCACGTCTTCTACGTCATCGGCGACCGCAAAATCCTGTTCGAAAGCCGGGAGATGCGCTGGGGAGATGCCGCTCAACCGGTGAACGTAGACCTGACGGGTATCAAACGACTGGGTTTGCTGGTGCGTGTGGCCGATAAGGGCATGACCCGCGTGTATTCCAACTGGGCCAATGCCCAACTAGTGATGCTCGACGACCACCTTCCCAAAAACATTCCGAACAATGACGAGCGGTACATTCTGACCCCTTCGGCTCCCAAAACCCCTCGTATCAACTCGCCCAGCGTTGTCGGCGCAACCCCGAATAATTCGTTTCTGTATATCATTGCCGCTTCGGGCGAACGGCCTATGACCTTTACGGCGAACGGTTTGCCAGCGGGCCTTTCGCTGGACGAGAAAACAGGCATCATTACGGGCAACGTAGCTAAGCAAGGTACCTATGCGGTGAGGTTACAGGCTAGAAACGCACTGGGCGAAGCAACGAAAACCCTAAAAATCAAAATAGGTGATACCATTTCGCTGACCCCGCCCATCGGCTGGAACGGCTGGAATTCCTGGGCACGCAACATCGATCAGGGAAAAGTAATGGCCTCCGCCGATGCGATGGTGAAAATGGGTCTGCGTGATCACGGCTGGACCTATATCAACATTGATGATGCCTGGCAGGGTAAACGGGGAGGACCGCTCAACGCCATTCAACCGAATGAGAAGTTTCCCAGGTTCAAAGACATGGTCGATTACATTCATTCGCTGGGGCTAAAAATCGGTATTTACTCAACGCCTATGATTACCAGTTATGCGGGTTATACGGGTGGGTCGTCGGATTTTGAAGATGGCCACATTACCGACGAGATCATCGCCAATAAGCGGTCGTACCGGTACGTAGGCAAATATCAGTTTGACAAGGCCGACGCCCGGCAGTTTGCCGACTGGGGCATCGACTACCTCAAATACGACTGGCGGATCGACGTTTCGTCGGCCAAGCGGATGTCGGAGGCATTGAAGCAATCGGGGCGCGATATTCACTATAGCATTTCCAATTCAGCTCCGTTCGCCAACGTGAATGACTGGGTTCGGCTCACCAACAGCTACCGCACCGGCCCCGACATCCGCGATAGCTGGAACAGTTTGTTTGTATCGGCCTTTACGCTCGACAAATGGGCACCTTATGGCGGGCCCGGCCACTGGAACGACCCCGATATGATGATCGTCGGCAATGTAACGACCGGCTCCGAGATGCACCCGACCCGCCTGACGCCCGACGAGCAGTATAGTCATGTGAGTTTATTCAGTCTGCTGGCCGCTCCTATGCTGATTGGTTGCCCTATCGAACAGCTCGATCCATTTACCCTGAATCTGCTCACCAACGACGAGGTCATTGCCATCGACCAGGACCCACTCGGAAAATCGGCCCGACTCGTACAGGAAACCGACGGCGTTCAGGTTTGGGCCAAACCGCTGGAAGATGGGTCATATGCAGTAGGGTTGTTCAACGTCGGCGATTTTGGTAAAACACCCCAATCGTATTTCCGCTGGGGCGACGAAACCGCAAAATCGTTCACGTTTGATTTCACAAAGATTGGTCTTAAAGGAAGTTATAAGCTCCGGGACGTTTGGCGACAGCAAGACCTTGGTAACTTTACCGGGACATTCAAAACGGATATTCGACACCATGGTGTTGTGATGTTCCGAATGTCACCGGGAAAATAAAATAAGCACAAACATGGCCCAAAAAAGACCAGTTAAATTAGCTATTACCGCTTTAGTAGTGTTTTCGGCCGTTATGGCAGGATTTCGGATTATCACGTTTGATGGACCTCGCTTTTCGCTCAATGACTATCAGGTGGAAGATGGTTTCAAATTAAGTCTGGCCGCGTCGGAGCCATTGCTGAACGCACCCGTAAGTATGGATTTCGACAATAAAGGCCGGATGTGGGTGGTTGAAATGGTTGGGTACATGCCCAATCTGGAAGGCATCGGTGAGGAAGAACCCAACGGCCGGATCGTCATTCTGGAAGACCAGAACAAAGATGGAGTGGCCGACCGCGCCAAAGTCTTTTTAGACGGCCTCGTACTGCCCAGAGGGTTGGCGCATGTATATGGTGGGCTACTCTACGTGGATGGTCCCAAGCTGTGGTTTGTCGAAATCAATAATGACAAGCCTGGCAAGAAAACCCTTGTCGACCCAGTCTATGCCGAAGGTGGAAATGTTGAACACTCGTCCAACGGCCTGATGATGAACATCGACAACTGGATTTACAATGCCAATTATAACTTTCGGTATCAGCGCAAAAACGGCAAATGGTTGAAAGAACCAACTACCGATCGGGGGCAATGGGGCATTACGAAAGACAATTTTGGGCGGCTCTATTACAACAACAATTCGGTCAACTTACAGGGTGATTATGTGTTGCCCAACAAAGTAATCCGCAACAAATATTTTAAACCAACGCTGGCTGAGCATCAGCGACTGGCCAGCAACCGGGTGTATCCAATCCATCAAACATCCGTCAATCGGGGCTATCAGCCGGGCGTTCTGGACGAAAAAGGGTATTTAAAAGAGGTTACGGCGGCTTGCGGGCCATTGGTGTACCGGGGTGGCACTTTCCCCGAAGCCTATAATCTTAACGCGTTTGTCTGCGTTCCTGAAGCTAACCTGATCAAACGAAACATTCTGGATTTCAAGGGCCTACAAACCGCTGGTCATCAGGCTGTTGATGGGAAAGAATTTATAGCCTCCACCGACGAAGGGTTCCGGCCGGTAAACCTGTTTGCCGGACCCGATGGAGCCATGTATATCGTCGATATGCACCGGGGAATTATTCAGCACAAGGCCTACATTTCGCAGTACCTGACTGAGCAATTGGCGAATAAAAAACTGGATACCTTACAACATGCCGGGCGCATTCTGAAAGTGACCAGTACCACGGCAAAGGCCAATCCGGTCCCCGACTTGTCGAAGGCAACCAGCAACCAGTTAATCGCTTATCTCAGTCATCCCAATGGCTGGTTACGAGATCGTTCGCAGCAACTGCTGATTCAGAAAAAAGACCTTACGGTTGTCAACCAACTGGTGGCACTGGCCAAAGGTAAGAATGAGTTGCTGACGGCTGTTCATGCGCTTTATGTACTCGACGGACTCAATGCCCTGACCTTTGAGCGGTTGAGTAGCATCATTAACGAATCGAAGCAGCCCGAAACCATTGCCCATGCCGTAGGACTTCTGGAGCGGTTTGCCACCAAAGAACGAGTAGCCAGTATGAAGGCGATTTCGACGAACCTGATGGCACAAAACAACGAAACCATCGACCTTTATCTGGCGGCTTCGTTGACTGGCTGGCTCCAACTTTCAGACGTTACATTCATGCCCATTCTATCGCAAATCGAGAAAAAATACCAGACGCAACGCGTTGTTCAGGAGGGCATTACCAGCGCACTCGATGGGAGGGAAGAGCAGTATCTGGCGTCCATGAACCCGACCGACCTACTGAAAAATAACCTGATGCTCACAATCAGTAAGCGTCAGAAAAAAGAAATGAATCCCATTTACGTGGTCGAAAAGAATGAAGTAGATAACCGAACCCGAGGGTTGAAACTATTCCGAAGCATTTGCGCAACCTGCCACGGAGCCGATGGAAAAGGTATTCAGGATTTGGCTCCGCCACTCAAAGGTTCCGAATACATCGATGGCTCCATGAAACGGCTGGCGGCTATCATTCTGCACGGTGTCAGCGGACCCATTCACGTCGATGGGAAATTATATCAACTCAATAATGAAATGCCTGCGCTGCTTAATAACAAAGATATCAGTGACCAGGACATTACCGATATCATCCGATTTACGCAAAACGCCTTTGCCAAACAGGGGAAAGGTATTTCGGCCAATGACGTAAAAAATATGAGAGCCCGTAAACCTGAAGGCACCGGCGTTTTCAATGAGAAGCAACTGCTGGAAACCGATTTTGATAAGTAAGTGGACAACCTCACCCCCGGCCCCTCTCCTGAAACCAGGAGAGGGGCCGGGGGTGAGGTTGCTCGAGACGATTCCTAAAACCAAATGATAACGTTTACCAAATGCCTAAACCTTTAACCCTTCTACTATTTTTCGTATCCATCGGCGCTTTTGCCCAGTCAACCCACACCGTTTGGCTGGACGACCTGCCTATTCAGACGTTTTCGGAAGGGTTGCGACCGGTAAAGGCCAAACACAATTACCAGGACGACACTCTGCGGACGAAAGGGGTACGGTATTCGCGGGGGTTAGGGGCTCAATCGCCCTGTGTGCTGGCGTTCGCGCTGAACCGACAGGCCAAACGGTTTTCAGCATTAGTCGGCCCCGATGACCTCGGCAATAAGGAAATTGCGCTCACTTTTTATGTAGTAGGCGACGGTAAAGTGCTCTTTGAAAGCCGGGAGATGACTATCGGTGATGCTCCCATTCCCGTCGAAGTCGACCTGACGGGCATTCGCCAATTGGGGCTTCTGGTCACGGACAAAGTTGGGGGCGTCGGCAACAAACGGACGTACTGCAACTGGATCGATGCACGGGTAGAGATGATCGGTAATGCCCAGATTGAGCATGTTCAGTATGTAGGTGAGAAATATATCCTGACACCTCCATCGGCTAAAACGCCTAAAATCAATTCGGCAGGCGTATTTGGTGCTACACCTGGCAAGCCATTCCTGTACACCATTGCGGCAACGGGCCAGAAACCCATCACGTTTTCGGTCGAAGGACTACCCAAAGGACTGGTGCTGGACAAAAATACGGGCATCATTACTGGGCGTGTTGCCGAACGGGGTAACTATCCAGTGAGGCTCAAAGCGAAAAATGCGCTGAGCGAAGCAACCAAATCCCTAACGATCAAAATTGGCGACGCTATCTCGCTCACTCCGCCCATTGGCTGGAACGGCTGGAACTCCTGGGAAGCCCACATCGACCGCGAAAAGGTCATTGCCTCCGCTGATGCGATGGTGAAGATGGGGCTACGTGATCACGGCTGGACCTATATCAACATCGACGATGCCTGGCAGGGTAAACGAGGTGGCCCGCTCAACGCCCTTCAACCTAACGCCAAGTTTCCCCGCTTTAAGGAAATGGTCGACTATATACACTCGCTAGGTCTGAAAGTGGGGCTTTACTCCACACCGTACATTTCGAGTTATGGTGGTTATGCAGGCGCTTCGTCCGACTCCGCGCATGGGGGCGAAACTCACGAGACAATCAGGGTCAACCGCCGGGCATTTAATCACATTGGTAAATACCGGTTCGAGACCGAAGACGCTAAACAGATGGCCGAATGGGGTTTCGATTTTCTGAAATACGACTGGCGGATCGATGTGAACTCAACGGAGCGGATGTCGACCGCCCTGAAGCAGTCGGGTCGAGATATTGTCTTCAGTTTGTCGAACAATGCCCCATTTGAAAAAGTGGGTGACTGGGCGCGGCTGTCCAATATGTACCGGACCGGCCCCGACATCAAAGACAGTTGGACCAGTCTGTACCTGACGACGTTTTCGCTCGATAAATGGGGTGACTTTACCGGGCCGGGCCATTGGGCTGATCCCGATATGATGATTGTGGGGAAGGTATCGATTGGGCCGGTGATGCACGATACGCGTTTACTGCCCGATGAACAGTACAGCCATATCAGCATCTTCAGCCTGCTGGCGGCTCCCATGCTCATCGGCTGCCCCATTGAACAATTGGATGCCTTTACGCTGAATCTGCTCACCAACGATGAGGTAATCGACATTAATCAGGACCCATTGGGCAAGCCCGCCCGATTCGTGAAGGAAGAAAATGGTGTGCAGATCTGGACCAAACCGCTAGCCGACGGCTCGGTTGCCGTTGGGCTGTTTAACACCGCCGACTATGGCAAAACTCCTCAATCCTATTTCTACTGGGGTACCGAAAAAGCCAAACCGTTCACCTTTGATTTTGCCAGCATCGGACTGAAAGGCAAGCACAAACTTCGCGACGTCTGGCTGCAAAAAGACCTTGGTGTGTTCGACGGCTCGTTCAAAACCGACATTCGTCATCATGGTGTGGTGATGCTGCGGATGATAGCCGTGAAATGAAAACCTCAATACGACACGGAGATAGCGAAGGTGACAGGCAGTTAATTCCCACCCCCACCACGGGATGCATTGCTATGCAGTACCTTCCGCAGGAATTTTCGGGATTGAGCATTCGTTTCGTTGGTTGCTGTCGGTGGCGAATCGGCCCGGCCCAGGGCATTTGTGGGCTGCGACAACTTTTCGGGTACGTACCAGAATGGTATACTGACCAGCTCTTCCGGCTCCTGCTTCTTTGGTCGATTAATACTGATACGAAGTTGATTATACCCGATGCGCAGATTGCCCGGCACCAGCACCGCTTGCCAGCCCTTCTGCTCAAACGGCCCAGCCTGTGTAAAGAAAAGTCCCGGTTGCGTAATCACCGAATCATTGACCGCAATCTGCATCAGTTTATTGACCTGCTGACTGCTCCAGACGGCATATTGTTGCCGTCTGGCTGGTCTGCTAAGCGAATCTGGCCATTTGGGTTCCTTTGCCATCTTTGTCAGCAGCGTATCGAGCGCTTTCGGATACGCAATAAACAGCTTGAGATAGGGCTCCCGAATAATATCGGCCTGAATCGATGCCGCGTCGATATAGCTATCGGTCGGGCGCTGGTTATCGTAGTTAGCGGGGTTGATATACAGGCTATCCACACGGGCAGTAAAGAGATGCCGTTTGTTGAGGAGAGAGGCCCGATTCTCGCTCTGCAATTGATCGTGGGTAAACTCAATCATAAATATTACCATAAACAACCCATAAAAAACCAGGTAGGTACGGGTCAGCTTCTTCCGGGGAATATTGCTGAGGAATGTGTTCGTGATATACGACATCGGCTTATAGACGCCCATATACACGTTCTGAAAGATTTTGGTAAGCCGGTAATGCAGGCGACTGGCTTTGGGATTGTCCCGGAATCGTTTGAGGGATAAAACGGGAATCAATAATGAACCGCCGAAGAAAAAGACATTAATGACGGTATTCAGGACCAACCAGACCGGACCAGGGACGTTTGGCTGGATAAACACGTACACGCCAAGGGCCAGAATGTACATGATTGCCACCGTAAACATGATGATGGCTACCTGAAAGGCTAGCGCAAACAGTACATTGCTCCGCTTGTCGAGCCAGAGGATATACCGGTCAAGCGGTCCAAGTTCTTCGGCCAGGCGTTTTTGCGTGTAGCCTGTCGACATCGGCAGGTGGTCATACTGAATACCGGCCGGAAACACGGCTTGTAGGCCAACCAGCCCTACCCAGAATGCCCGCATGACGAAGTTGGCCAGAAAGGCAGCAAATAGTACATACGTGGCAGCCCTGAACATGCTGTAGGCCATAGCAGGTATGCGCCCGACAAAATCTTCTCTGCCGCTCAGAAAGTTGTACTGTATGTACGAAAAGGTGGAGTCGAGCGCATCGGGCCATTGGATTATGGCAAACATGGCAACCCCTGAAATGGCTAATTCAAGATTCCAGCTTTGGTTAGTGAGTTCACGCAGTTTTGTCTGCTCGTCGGGGGTAAGTGATGAAGGCGATGGGGACGTTTCGTCGTTCATGGTTCAGGTTAAGTGGATTGCTCAATCATCGGAAAAGAGTCGCGCATCGTTATTAAAGGCTACATCTTGAACCTATTTAAACGTTTACTTCAATGGCTTTTTTGTCATCCCGAGGAACGAGGGATCTTCGGATCAGATCGTTCATCCGAAGATCCCTCGTTCCTCGGGATGACAAAGCACACCAATTAGTGCTCAATTATAGGAAGTTTAAACAGGTTCCTTACCAGAATGCCTTCAGACGACTCTTTTGCTGGTCCAAGATAGTGTCTTTTAGGTGTTTCTTCCAACAGTAATATAGTTCACCTCCACACCACACCTGCATCAGCCAATACTAATAATGGGTCGTGAAGATACAGCCCACGGAAATATATAAACCCCAATTCAAACGATGAAAAACATCGCCTTAACCCTCCTCCTAACCATCTGCACAAGCCTTTTGCTGGCTCAACAGCCAGAAACGATCTACACCAAAAAATACACCTACGAAACCTTGTCGCCTTATCAGAAACGGCTGTTCGAAGACTTTCTGGCTGATGAAATCCCGACGGGCAAAACCGTGGTTGAGGTGCTGACTAATCGGACGAGCCTACGAACAAAAACCCGGCTGGCCGAAGCGCTTTTGTTTCGCAACAAACCCGGCGATAAGGAAAAAGCCGCTGAGGTCCTGACCTGGATTCTGAAAAATCAGCATCAGGACCCAAACACGAAGATTTACGGTATCTGGAAAACGTCGATCGATGGCGACAATTTTGACCAAAACTGGCGCGAATTTATCGGCTGCGACCTGATCATCATCCGCAAGAAGTACAGCCATTTACTGACCGACGACATCCGAAAAGGCATCGAAGTGGGTCTCATTCACGCTGCCAAAGGTGCTCTGAAACGCAACGTCGGCGCCGATTATACCAACATCTCGATCATGAGCTCGTTTCTGATGGAATACGTCGGTACCGAATTCAAGCTAGACGAACTGCGGCAGGCAGGCATCAAAAAGGCACACGACATTTTCAATCTGTATCAGCGGTACCACACCTTCAGCGAATACAACTCACCAACCTACTACGGTGTTACGCTGGCCGCCATTGCTCTATGGCGCGAGCTGGCCTTTTCGCCCGAGATGCGGCAGATGGGCCAGACCCTCGAACGGGAATTCTGGCACGAAGCCGCCACCTTCTACAACGCGAACCTCAAAAACATGCCGGGACCTTACTTTCGCGGCTACGGCATGGACATGCGGAAGTACCTGTCCATCATGGGTATCTGGATTGCTCTTGCGGTCGACAATGAAAAACAGGCTCCTATTCCCCCGACTACCGAAGCGCCCAAATATGGCGAAATGAGCAACCTCGCGCCAATTTTCAATCTGGGCCTGTCGATTCCGAAAGCGGATTTAGCCACCTTGAAGGGATTTACTGAACCTCGGTTCATTAGTCGAACTGTGCCGAACACCTACAAGGGCGATAGCCTCAAGCAGGTAACGGCCATGATCAACCGGGACTGGATGATGGGCGGAGTATGGGGCATTCGGCGGGTATGGAACCAGGTGAAAACCGGCACCATCCATTGGAAAACTACCGATGGCGACATTGGCTGGCTACTTGTTCCAGGAAATGGCAATACGAATGTAAAAGTCAGCAAGACAACTCTGAGCGTGTACCGCGCTGACCCTACCGCTACAAGTCTGGACCTGTATGTGTATGCCCCCAACGCAACAACGACATCCTTTTCGGACGCTTCCTGGGCGCTTTCGTCTATGAAACTGGGCATTAAAACGTCGTTGAAACGAACCACAACGGAAGCAGTAGACCCAAAGCAGATGGACAAGGAATGGGCCATTGCCGAATCGTATCCGGCGATCATCAAAGTCGTGTACGAAATACCGGTAGACTGGGACAAGGCAATGCCTTTGCTGGAAATAACGCCTAATCACTAAATCGTTCAAATGGTCTCTTCGCCGTCCGTATCTCAGATATTTCTACGCGCTACCTACATTACATTGGGAATGCTGGCGTGTTGGGTTAACTTAAATATGGTGCTAAAGGGCACTATTTGGGCGGGTATGCAGGTGAGCAAATCGGCGCTGACGGTTGAGTATTGCGAGTTCAACCACACGGACCGGTTCTTTCACCAACCGATGAACACCTACTCCAACCTGGCGTATTTCTTCCTGGGTGTATTGGTGCTGCAAATCGCTATCAGCGATTATAAAACACAGGGAGAGCGGCCCAAAAATCGAATGCAAGCATTTCCACTTTTGTCAGCCCTGTTGGGTATATGTTTCATCTATCTGGGCTTTGGAAGTGCTTTTTTTCATGCATCACTCACCTACGTTGGTCAGCGTGTCGACATGAACGGTACCTATGGCCTTACCCTGACGCTGGTCGGTATTGCGCTCTACCATGTACTGTACAAGATACGCTTCAGCGAGTCGGCCAGGCGTATTTGGGTGATTAGTTTGGTGGTGCTTATTGGCCTGTTCTTTAAACTTTCGCTCCTGATTCCCAGCGGTATTCTGCTTCCCTCCCTGATTTTAATCTCACTCCTGTTAACCGGAATTAATTATTTCCAATGCCGAAAAGAGCGCTTTGGCTGGGTGCCGATTGTGAGTTTCTTGCTGATTGTCATCGCCATAAAGATACGCACACTGGATGTGCAAAAGTTTGGCTGTAATCCGCATTCGCTCGTGCAGGGCCATGCCGTCTGGCATTTATTGACGGGGCTGAGTAGCTTTTGTAGTTATGCGTTCTTTCGCTTTACAAGACCCTGATCGCCAAATACCCCGACATGAAACTCAATCGATTACTCCTTAGCACGCTTGGCTTATCGGCGCTGATCTATGCGTGTAAGGTGCAAATGAACACAAAAGCACCGGCTACCTCTACCCTGATTAGCCCGGCCGCTACGACAACAGTCGACAGTGATACTACCGAACCACTCGCCCCTTTTTCGATTGCCCCGCTTACACCGGAGCAAAGTCAGAAAGCGTTTGTATTGCCCCCCGGCTATCATATGGAACTGGTGGCTAGCGAGCCGATGATTTCTGAGCCGGTGGCCATTGCCTGGGATGGAAACGCCCGGATGTATGTGGCTCAGATGGAAACCTACACCCAGGATGCCGACGGCACCGGTACGAAGGACAAAAAGAGTCGGGTGATGCTGCTGGAAGATACCAACAACGACGGCAAAATGGATAAAAGCACGGTGTTCATCAAGGACATGCTGCTGCCCCGTATGCTCCTGTGCGTCAATCACGAATTGCTGGTCAACGAAACGGACACGTATGATATTTTCAGCTATAAAGATACCAACGGCGACGGCGTGGCTGACCAGAAACGGCCTGTTTACGTCGTGGGCAAAGTAGCTCCCGGCAATCTGGAACACCAACGCAGCGGCCTGGTCTGGAACCTCGACAACTACATCTACCAAACGGTCGATCCAATCCGGTTTCGGTATGTCAATGGCGTTCTGAAGCCCGACTCCCTGCCTAGTGGATCAAATGGACAGTGGGGTTTAACCTACGATAATTACGGGCGGCTATTTTTCAGTCGCGGGGGTGGCGAAAATGCGGGTTCCGGCTTTCAGATCAACCCGAAATACGGCGCGCTGGAATTTGCCGATGCGTATGACGAAGCCACCTTTGCGCCGGTATGGTCGCGGATTTCCAACCCCGAAGTGCAGGGTGGCCCTCCTCGCTTACGGCCCGATAGCACCCTCAACCACTTTACCTCAGGCAACGGCCAGTCGATATTTCGGGGCGACCACCTACCCGCTGATCTGGTTGGTGATTATTTGATCAACGAACCCGTAGCGCGCATCATCCGGCGGGCGAAGGTGGTCAACCGGAACGGGAAAACGTATCTCGAAAACGTCTACAACCACAAGGAATTTATCGCCAGCACCGATTTCTTTTTCCGACCTGTCAACACCTATACTGGGCCTGATGGGCTGCTTTACATCATCGACATGAACCGGGGCATTATTCAGGAGTCGAACTGGACGCGAAAAGGCACGTTTCTACGGGGAAAAATCGACTACTATAATCTAGCCAAAATCAACCAGCGTGGGCGAATCTGGCGATTAGTACACGATGGATTTAAGCCTAGTCCAAAGCCATACATGCTCGATGTACCAGCCGCTAGCTTGATCAAGTATCTGGACCATCCGAATGGCTGGTGGCGCGATAATGCCCAGAAACAAATTATTCTGCTTGGCGATAAATCGGTCGTTCCTGAACTACGGGCAATGGCAACCGGCAAAAAGAGTGTATCGGCCCTGGGGCGGCTTCATGCCTTATGGACGCTCGAAGGGATGAACGCCATTGACAAAGACCTCGTCAGTACGGCTTTAAGCGATTCAGACGCCCAGATTCGCCGAGCCGCCATCTGGATCAGTGAACGGTATATTAACCAAAACGACACCGATATGATGGCCCACGTCGGCAAGCTGATAGACGACCCAAATTATGATGTCCGAACGCAGCTGCTTCTGTCGGTAGGGGCTAACAAAAGCACACAGGCCCAACAGATTGCTCAGGATATTCTGGCCCGGAATTCAGACAGTGAAATGATAAAACGGGTCAAGCTGAGTATTGACAAAAACGAAGACGCCAAAAAATACGGCATGAAACTGGGCAGTTTCTCTGCCCCTGACCGGAAGCTGATCGTAGCTGGTAGCGAAATCTATAAAGGCATGTGTTCACCCTGTCATGGGGGCGATGGTAACGGGTTACCCACCAATGCGGCACCAGCCCTGCGAGGAGCCAAACACGTCAATCACGACCGCGATTTTGTGATCCGTATTTTGCTACATGGTCTGAAAGGTCCTATTGACGGAAAAACCTTCCCCAGCGAAATGGCCTCGATGAAAGATAACTCCGACGAGTGGATTGCTTCGGTGCTGAGCTATATCCGTTACGAATTTGTCGGAACGTCTTTGCGCGGTATCAAAGGTCGGCAATCGGCAGTTATCCAGCCTGAAGAGGTCAAAAAAGTGAGGGATGCGTATGCCTCCGGGCGGGAAGCCTGGACCATCGACGAGTTGGAGAAACAAATCATCCCGCCTGCGGCAACGAAATGAATTCTAAAGGTTCTTTTAAGGGGCAGTGATCTGTATATCAGTATGATATAAAATCTATACTTCGCCAAATAGGGCATAGATATGGCCAGTTTGGCGAAGTATAGATTTATAATTCGCCAAATGGGCTATATTTCAGTATAATTTGGCGAAATATAAATTGTCTCTTGTATGAAAATAGCCGGAAGGATTCAGGAAATAAATCTACTGCAGGAGCTCATACAGAAAGATACTGCTGAGTTTGTAGCCGTGTATGGACGCAGGCGAATTGGGAAAACGTATTTGATACGTCAGGTTTATGCCAGCAAAATTGTCTTTGAGTGTAGTGGGTTGCACCAAAAGAGTCTGGAACAGCAATTGGAAAATTTTTGGCTGGCCCTAGCCGAAGTGCAGAAAAAGCCAGAGCCAATGCCTAAAACCTGGCTACAAGCCTTCGTGTTGCTGAAAACTTACTTAAATGAGTTAGGCCGTGGGAAAAAAGTGGTTTTTCTGGACGAGATCTCATGGTTCGAAACGCCAAGATCCGGTTTTCTGGCTGCTTTAGATAACTTCTGGAACCAGTTCTGTAGTAAACGAAACGACATTGTTCTGGTCATTTGTGGGTCGGCAGCATCCTGGATTATCAATAAGGTGATCAACGATAGAGGTGGCTTGCATAATCGTATTACGAAACGCATTCAACTCCTGCCCTTTTCACTAGCTGAAACACAGGCTTTTTTAACAATGCAAAAAGTGCAACTGACTCAAAAAGACATTGCGCAGTTGTATATGTGTGTAGGTGGCGTTCCTTTCTATCTGAAAGATGTAAAAGCCGGACAAAGCGTACCTCAGATTTTGGATGACCTGTTTTTCAAGCCACAGGCCCCTCTGAGAGACGAGTTCTCCAACTTATACGCATCGCTATTTAAGAATAGTCAATGGCATGAGACTATCGTTAGGGCATTGTCAACGAAAAATAAAGGATTAACTCGCAATGAAATTGTTCAGGCAACCGACATAAAAAGCGGTGGAGGACTAACAACCGTACTCGAAGAACTGGTACAATGCGGATTCGTAAAACAGATTCAACCGTTACAAAAAACGAAAGAGGACGTCTTGTATCGACTGATTGACGAGTATACCCTTTTTTATTTCAAGTTTCTGGTCAGTAACAGGCTCAACAGCAGTTGGCAGTATGTAGCCAATAAGCAAGTCTATAAAATCTGGTCGGGATACGCGTTTGAAAACCTGGGGTTGAAACATGTGTATCAGATCAAAAAGGCCCTGGGCATCAACGGAATCATTTCTAATGAGTATTCGTGGACATTGAAAGGCGATGGGGGTGTTCAGATTGATTTACTGATCGATCGTGACGACAATTGCATCAACCTGTTGGAATTGAAGTTTTACGAAGGCCTGTTTGATATGACAAAGGCTTATGCAGCGCAATTGCAGGAAAAAGTAGCCGTATTTAAGCAAAGTACCCGAACCAGAAAAAACATTTTTATTACCCTCGTAACGTTAGCGGGAGCAAAGAAAAATGCTCATTATCTCAGCGTGGTCACAAATGAAATCACCATCGACGATTTATTTACCTAATTTTTTCATAACCTAGGCGTCCATCAATACTTAATGATAAGACCTCTTTTTTTACTTATACTCTCCCTTCTGGCAAACTTCGCCTTTAGCCAGTCACTACCGGCTCCAGTGCGTCTCCGGTGTGATCTGTTGCTACAGACACAGGCCGTTAGCCAGCATGGGGTTCCGGTAGCGACTGATTTGAACGAGGCTGCCAAACAGCCAGAGAAGTACCAGTTTGCCCGTATCACCAGCAAGCAGCCTTCGTTTAGCTGGGAGTTGGACAGGCAAGCGCCCCAACAGTCGGCCTACCGGATTTTGGTGGCCTCATCACCAACCTTGTTAGTACCCGGCAAGGCCGATTACTGGGACTCGAACCGCCAGGCCGCCAGACAAACCCGAGCGACGTATGCTGGTAAACCGCTTATGGCAGGCAGTGTCTACTACTGGACGGTTCAGGCTTCGTACGCGAAAGGGCAAACGACATCGTTCGCCCAACCCGCTTCGTTTTATTATGGTGAGCCAGACCCCGCCGAACGTTTCACCCATTATCCGCTGGTAGCCGAACCACAAAAACCAAAATCGATTCATAAAACGAGCCCCGGCACGTATTTTCTGGACTTTGGGAAAGATGCCCTGTGTCAGTTAACGCTTCGGCTCGATAGCCCCGCCAACGATACCGTTTGGGTTGAAGTTGGCGAAGCCATAGCTGCCCCTTACACTATTCATACAAAAGCCGGTCAGCGAATTCGCTACCTGAAAACGGCGTTAGCGGTAAAAAAGGGAAGTCATACGTACAAGATTGACTGGCCAATCGATGCCAAACGTAACAGCCGCGACCCAGTATTGATGCCCGACTACATCGGTGAGGTATATCCCTTTCGTTACGTGACCGTCTCCAACGTAAAAGGCCCCTTCGATCAATCGTCGGTGGAGCGGACAATGGTGCATTACCCGTTCGATGAAACCATGTCAAGCTTTACGTCCAGCGATACCGTACTGAACCAGATTTGGGACCTCTGCAAATACTCGATCAAAGCCACCAGCTTTACAGGCTACTATGTCGATGGCGACCGCGAGCGGATTCCCTACGAAGCCGACGCACTGATCAACCAACTTTCGCATTACGCGGTTGATGCCGAATACAGCATGGCTCGCCGGAGTATGACCTACCTGCTGTATCATCCTACCTGGCCCACCGAATGGAGCCTGCAAAATGTGCTGATTGCCTGGAATGATTACCTCTATACGGGTGACGACCGGTTACTACAGACCTATTACCCCGAACTTCAGAAAAAAATCCTGATGCCGCTGGCTGGGCCAAACGGACTGATCAGCACCCGAACCAACAAGCAAACCGACGATTTTCTGACGTCCATTCACATTACGAAGCTTTTCGATGGTCGGCGTGGCCTGCACGACATTGTCGACTGGCCCCAGAATGGCGAGTACATCAGCTCCGAAAAAGAGCATAAAGGCGAAACCGACGGCTTTGTCTTCACAACCTACAACTCGGTTATCAACGCCTATTATTACCGAAATCTGGTACTCATGCAGCAGATCGCCGAAGCCTTACACAAACCCAACGACGCGGCATTCTATAAAACCAAAGCGCAGGAGGTCTATTCGGCATTCAGAACCGTATTTAGAGATGGAAAAACGGGCCTGATCAAAGACGGTGACGAAACGACCCACTCCTCACTACATGCCAACATGTTTGCGCTGGCCTTTGGACTGGTTCCAGCCGAGGATGTAAAAGCCGTTCGGGAGTTTATCAAAAGTCGGCGGATGGCTTGCAGCGTGTATGGCTCTCAGTTTTTGATGGATGCCCTTTATGACTCAGGTATGGGCGATTATGCCTTCGACCTCATGACGGCCACCACGCAACGAAGCTGGTACAATATGATTCGGGTCGGTTCAACCATTTCGATGGAAGCTTGGGACATTGCCTTCAAACCCAACCTCGACCTTAGTCATGCCTGGGGAGCGGCTCCGGCCAATCTGATCGTCCGGAAACTAATGGGCGTTGAACCACTGACGCCGGGCTTCGAAACGTTTCAGATCAAACCCCAGCCTGGCCACCTGACCCAGGCAACCGCGACCATTCCGACGATAAAAGGAGCCGTGACCGTCGCGATGAAGAAGACAGCTACAGCCGAAACCATGTCGATAAGTGTACCCGGAGGCAGCAAAGCTACGGTTTATATGCCGCAGTCGCTGGAAAAAACGAGTTTATATTTAGACGGCAAACTCATTAGGAAAGAGGCACAAAATGGCTTTTTCGTAGTAAACGATATACAGGCTGGCAAACACCTGGTCGAGTTGAAGTAAACCTAAAACGAACCTCTTAATCAGCATAGTCAATGGAAGAAAAACAAGCTCTTAACCGTCGGGAATTTATCGGCAAAGCGGCCACCGCAGCGGCTGGTTTCATGATCGTTCCCCGCTTTGTACTGGGTGGTAAACGCCCCGATGGCTCGAAATACCTAGCCCCCAGCGATATTATTTCGCTCGGTTTTATCGGCACCGGCAAACAGGGGCGTGGCTTGACTGGCTCATTCCTGAGTACGAATGAAGCTCGGATTGTGGCTATTAGTGAGGTGTACAAAGCCAAAGCGCAATTGACCCTCGACCGCATCAAGGCTCATTACGAGAAGAATCCAGAGTCTGGCAAGTATTCCGATATTCCGGTGTACAATGACTTTCGGGAACTGCTGGGTCGGAAAGATATTGATGCCGTGGTGATTGCCACTCCCGACCATTGGCATGCGGCTGTGGCCGTTCGGGCCGCCGAAGCTGGAAAAGATATTTACTGCGAAAAACCACTTTCGTTGACTGTAAAAGAAGGTCGGGCTATGGTCAATGCGACTCGAAAGCATAACCGGGTTTTCCAGACAGGTAGTATGCAACGTTCCTGGCCGGAATTTCGGCAAACGGCCGAACTGGTGCGCAATGGCTACATTGGCGATATTAAGCATATCAAAGTGAACGTAGGTCCACCGCCCAAACCCTATGACTTGCCTGCCGAACCGATTCCTGATGGACTTGACTGGGCAACCTGGCTCGGCCCCAACGAACCGGTAGCGTTCAACTCCGAACTGGCTCCACCTACCTCCAAAGATGTATTTCCAAACTGGCGGAACTACCGGGAATTTGGCGGGGGTATGGTGACTGACTGGGGCGCCCACATGTTCGATATTGTGCAGTGGGCATTGGATATGGACGATAGTGGCCCGGTGGAAGTGATCGCGCCCGATGGCAAAGATCACCCGTTCCTGACCTACCGGTATGCAAATGGTATTGAAATGACTCACGAAAAATGGGACTGGAGCAATGCTATCCTGTTTACGGGTACTAAAGGGGAATTGCGCGTACAACGTCGGAAACTGGAAACAACACCCGCTTCACTGGCCACGCATGTAATTGGCGAAAATGAGAAGCACGTCTACAAGAGTGAAAACCACTACAAAGACTTTCTGGATGCCATGCGGAAACGTAGCAAACCGATCTGTGATGTCGAAATCGGTCACCGCACGGCTTCGGTTTGCAACATTGGTAACATCGCGTATCGACTGAATCGCGCATTGCAATGGAATCCGAAGAAAGAGCAGTTTAAGAACGATGACGAAGCCAATGCCCTGCTTGGCCGCCCGATGAAAAACGACTGGGGTATTCGGATATAATTTTTTGATTAAACACAGAGACACAGAGAGCACAGAGTTTTCTTTTCATCTCCATGTGCTCTGTGCCTCTATGTTTAAACCATCATTCAATGAAGAGATTCGCTAGACTGAGTTTTGTCTTTACTGTTACGGGATGCTTGGTCGTCGGTATCGGCCTGATTTCTAGGCCAGAGCAAGCACAACGGCCCAACATCGTTTACATCCTGGCCGATGATTTGGGCTATGGCGATGTGTCGGCATATAACCCGAATGGACAGGTTTCGACGCCCAATATCGACAAACTGGCCGCGCAGGGAATGCGCTTCACCGATGCGCACTCGCCCTCGTCGGTTTGTACGCCCACACGTTATGCGCTGCTTACTGGTCGCTATCCCTGGCGTAGTCGGCTGCCTGTTGGTGTGTTGCGGGGGTATAGCCGTACGCTGATCGAAAAGGATCGGCTAACAGTGGCCTCACTACTAAAACAAAATGGTTACCAAACGGGAGTCGTTGGCAAGTGGCATCTAGGGCTCGATTGGGTTCCGAAAAAAGGGGCCGAACAGTTGCTGGCTACCGAAAACTACGGCATCAAAACCGAGATGGATACGGCCGTAATTGACTTTACGAGAAATCCGACGCAAGGCCCTAATACCGTCGGCTTCGATTATTCGTACATCCTGCCCGCTTCGCTCGACATGCCGCCCTACTGTTACCTCGAAAACCATAAGCCGACCGAGTTACCGACTGGCTATACTAAAGGTAATAAGCTGGAATCGGGCTATACAGGGCCGTTCTGGCGTGAAGGTAAAATGTCGCCCTCGTTTGATTTTCATGAGGTCTTACCCACCTTTGTTCAAAAAGCCAATGCCTTTCTGAAACGCCAAACGGCACGAAAACCGTTCTTTCTATACCTGCCATTTGCCGCTCCGCATACGCCCTGGGTGCCCAGAAAAGAATACACTGGCAAGTCGAAAGCGGGGGAGTATGGCGATTTTGTGCAACAGGTTGATGCTGCAGTAGGAGAGGTGCTTCGCACGCTGGAAGCGACAGGGCTAGCCGACAATACCATCGTTCTGTTTGCCAGCGACAATGGACCTTACTGGCGCGAAAACTTCGTGAAGCAGTTTAATCACAAAGCGGCTGGGGAGTTTCGGGGCATGAAGGGTGACGCGTTCGAAGGTGGGCATCGCATCCCACTCATCGTTCGCTGGCCGGGTAAAGTAAAAGCGGGCAGTGTCAGTGCCGCTACGACGACCTTAGCCAATTTACTGGCAACCTGTACCGATATTCTGGGTAGCAACGGCGCAACCAACGCACCCGAAGACAGTTATAGTATTCTGCCCGTGCTGCTGGGAAAAACAAAACAAGTACCCAATCAACCAGGCGTGGTGCATAGCTCATCCATTGGTTTTTATGCCATCCGCAAAGGCGACTGGAAATTGATCGAAGGACTTGGTTCGGGTGGCTTTACTGAGCCCAAAGAGCTTAAACCACAGGCTGGCGAACCCATCGGCCAACTGTACAATCTGGCAAACGACCAACTCGAAACAACAAACCTTTACCGGCAGCATCCGGAAAAAGTAAAGGAGCTGACCGATTTGCTGACCGCCATAAAGCAGAGTAAAACGAGACTAACGAGTCAGTAGAAAGAAACTGGTTTAAGTTTCGTCCCCCAATTGTCATTTCGACCGTAGGGAGAAAACTCAAAGGCCCTATTAATCAACCTTGAGGTTTCTACGGTCGAAATGACAATTGGGGGACAAATCTACAATAGTGATAAAAGCGCTAAACTGCTTCGTTTTCAATTCGAGAAAATCGTTACCCAGAAGCTATTTATCGTGAAGTGATATTTTAACAAGGAGACTGTTTAAACTTATATTGTTGGATCAATAAGTGTGTGAATTTGTCATTCCGACCGTAGGGAGGAATCTCAACATCCCCATAAGGCAAACTTGAGATTCCTCCCTACGGTCGGAATCTCAAATTCACACCTAATTTTTCTGTAAAAGGAAAAGTTTAAACAGGTTCAAGAATAAAAAAAGCCAGTTGATGTTCAGTCGACTGGCTTTTTTATTCTTGTAAACTCTAGAGATTGGTTTATCGCCAGCCACCTCCCAGCGCCCGGTAGGCATTGATCTGGGCGTTCATTTGCTGCTTCCGGGTTTCAATCAGCTCCATACGAGCTTCCAGAACATCCCGCTGGGTTAGCAAAACTTCCATATAGTCGGCCCGGGCCGAGGTGAACAACTTGAGCGATATATTGGTCGACTGAGTCAGCGCCTGTACCTGGTTATTTTTCGAGGTATATTTTTGCTCCAGGTTGTTTATGTTCGATAGCTGATTAGCTACCTCGATGTAGGCGTTCAGTACCGTTTTTTCGTAGTTATAAACGGCCTGGATCTGTTTTGAACTGGCACTTCGGTACGTAGCCGTAATTTCGTTTTTATTAATGATTGGCCCGACTAAATCCCCTACCAGCGATGCCACTAACGATTCGGGTGTGTACACCAGGTACAACGGATTGTAGGCCATCACACCTAAAAATCCGCGAAGCGTTAAGGACGGATAGAAGTTTGCTCTGGCCACCTGTATATCCAGTTTGGCAGCCTCCAGATTCCATTCTGCCTGTTTGATGTCAGGTCGATTTTCCAGCAACTGAGGGGGAATACCGGCACTTACTTTGGAGGGTACCAACTCACCGAACCCCTGAGAACTCCGTTGAATATGCTGCGGGAAGTGACCGATCAGGAAGTTGATGTGGTTCTCCGTTTCAACAATTTTCTGCTGAATTTCGTATTGAAGGCTTTGCGTTTTATACACTTCAGCTTCAAACCGGCGTACAGCCAGCTCAGTTACCTTGGCTGCTTCCTTCTCCTGCTTCGTAATGGACAACGCATTGTTCAGAATAACCAGGTTTCGCTGAATAATATCGAGCTGGTTGTCGTACGCCATTAGTTCATAATAGGAATTGGCGATTTCGGCAACCAGATTGGTAACCTGGAAGTTTTTTCCTTCAATAGAGCCCAGGTAGCGTTGAACAGCGGCTTTTTTAGAATTCCGCAGTTTACGCCAGATATCTACCTCCCAGCTTGCCGTTGCGCCAAAATACAGGTTCGGCAGAACGGCTGGCGTGGGTATACCGGGTTTAATTTCCGACACCTCATCGGCAGCCCCCTGACTGGTGTAGCGGGACACTTTGTCGACACCAGCACCACCCCCAAGGCTAACAAAAGGTCGGTAGGCCCCGGCTCGGGCTAATACTTCGTTATTGGCTATCTGAATTTCCTGTAAGGTGATATTCAGTTCCTGATTGTTGCGCAAAGCGGTGTCAATCAGAGCGACCAGATTAGGGTCGGTAAAGTAGTCGCGCCAGAGCGTCTTTCCCGTATTTGTAGAGTCCTGCGAGCCATTATAGCTCGCAGGAACGTTCTTGTTTTCTGTTCTTGTGACCGCACGGGGTACATTACAGGCCGAAGCAATCAGGATCGAAAGTGCAATCCCGAAGTAACTTCCTATTCGCTTATTAGTCATTGACTTCACTTTCTTCAGGTTGTGGGAAATGGTCTACGGAATGAACCAGATTCTCGGTTAACGACTCGTCTTCTTCATCTTTAATCATCTTGCGGCCATCGGCCAGACTCCCAAAGATGTAGTATAAACCGGGGATGATGATGACCCCGAAAATGGTCCCGAACACCATGCCACCCATAGCCGATGCACCGATTGTACGGTTACCAATAGCGCCTGCTCCCTTGGCAAGAATCAACGGGATCAGACCAGCCACGAAAGCAAAGGAGGTCATCAGGATCGGGCGGAAACGAACCCGGGCTCCCTCGATGGCTGCGTTCAGAATCGTTTCGCCCTGCTGGCGTTTCTGAACGGCAAATTCCACGATCAGTACGGCGTTTTTACCTAACAGACCCACCAGCATGATCAGACCGATCTGCGCATAGATGTTATTTTCCAGCCCCATGGCTTTCAGCAGGAAGAACGAACCAAATATCCCAACTGGCAGCGAGGTCAACACGGCTAGCGGAATGATAAAGCTTTCGTACTGAGCGGCCAACACCAGGTAAACGAAGGCGACCACGATCAGGAACACATATAAGGTTTCGTTACCGCGAATCGACTCGTCGTACGAAAGACCTTCGAAGGCAATGTCATAGCCTTTGGGTAAGCTCTTGGCGGCCACTTCCCGGATAGCTGCGATGGCTTCTGCTGTCGTATAACCCTTGGCCGGTTGTCCCTGAATGGCGGCCGAATTGTACAGGTTGAACCGGGTAATCTCGTTCGGTCCCTGTCCCTTTTTCAAGGTCATGAATGACGAGTACGGTACCATTTCGCCCGCTTCGTTTTTCACGAAAAGCTTCAGCAGGTCAGAGGGCAACCGCCGGAAACTCGGATCGGCCTGTACATATACTTTGAAGAACTGGTTGAACTTGATAAAGCCCTGTTCGTAGGTACTACCGATCATGATGTTCAGGTTGTCCATCGCTTTTCCGATAGACACGCCTTTCTGCATGGCCAGGTTGTTGTCGATTTCCAGTTCGTACTGTGGATAGTTGGCGGCAAAGAAGGAGAACAGCGCGGTCAGCTCTTTCCGTTTGGCCAGGTTATCCATAAACTCCTTCTGGATTTTATCGAACAAGTGATAGTCCGTGTCGGTGTTCTTGTCCAGCAAGCGCATCGAGAAACCGCCCGACGTACCGAAACCTGGAATGGCTGGCGGTTCGAAGAACTCGACCGTAGCGCCAAGACCTTTCGATTTGGCCTCCAGTTCTTCCATAATTTCCTTCACGTTCTTATCGCGATCTCCCCAGGGTTTCAGGTTGATCAGACAGGTACCGGCATTGGAACCCCGCCCTTCCGTCATGATCTCATAACCAGCCAGTGACGATACTGACTCGATACCTGGAACTTCTTCGCAAATTTTCTGAAGTCGCCGGGAAACCTCGTTGGTTTTTTCCAGGGTAGAGCCCGGAGGAGTCTGGATGATCCCGTAAATCGTACTCTGGTCTTCGTTCGGGATGAAACCGGCTGGCAGAATCTGGTTCTCGTAGGCAATACCCAAACAGAAGACTCCTAAGATCAGAAACGTAACAACCCGACGATTAACGATCAGTTTCAATAAGCCGACGTAGCGACCGGTCATTCGTTCAAACCCATTGTTGAAACTGTCGAGCGCCCGGGTGAAGAGGTTTTTCTTCTTCTCGTGGCCGTGATGATTTTTCAGCAGCATAGCGCACAATACAGGCGTCAGTGTCAGGGCGATCAGGGCTGAAATCACAATGGAACTAGCCATCGTAATCGAGAACTGACGATAGAACGTACCGACCGGACCCGACATGAACGAGATCGGCAGGAATACCGACACCATCACCAGCGTAATAGCGATAATAGCACCACTGATTTCACCCAGTACTTGCCTGACGGCGCCAAAGGGAGATAGGTGCGGCTTTTCTTCCATCTTGGCGTGCACCGCTTCCACCACCACAATGGCATCATCGACCACAATACCGATAGCCAGTACCAGCGCGAAGAGCGTAATCAGGTTGATGGAAAGCCCAAACGCCTGTATCACAAAGAAAGCCCCCACCAGCGATACCGGAACTGCAAGGATCGGAATCAGCGTTGACCGCCAGTCGCCGAGGAAGATGAACACGACCAGCGCCACCAGGATAAACGCATCGCGCAGGGTATCGATTACCTGTTCGATCGACGCATCCAGGAAGTTCGATACGTCATAGCTAATTTGATAATCCATGCCCGGAGGGAACGACTCTTTCATGACCTCCAGTTTCTTTTTAACCTCTTCAATTACGTCGCTGGCATTACTACCATAGTTCTGCCGCAACACAATAGCGGCTGAGGCCTTGCCATCCAGGTTCGAATAGATATCGAAGAATTCACTACCCAATTCGACCTTGGCAATGTCCCGTAAGTGAATGCTTTCACCCTGTGAGTTGGCCCGAATAATTATCCCTTCATACTCTTCCGGCTTGTTATACCGGCCTTTGTAAGTCAGTACATATTCCAGCGACTGAGCGGCTATACCGGAGCTTTGACCGATCCGGCCTGGTCGGCCAATGATACTTTGCTCGCCAATAGCCTTCATCACTTCTTCGACGGAGATATTGTAGGCCCGCATACGTTCCGGGTTTAGCCACACCCGCATCGCATACCGACGGCTACCCAGAATCTGCGCCCGGGCAACCCCACGGGTCCGCTGAATTTCGGGGATCATCTTCACCGTAGCGTAGTTGAACAGGAATTTTTCGTCCATACTCTTTTCCTTGGAATAGAGATTGACGTACATGAGCATACTAGGCTGGATCGGCGTAATAATAACCCCTTCCCGTTGTACCAGTTCGGGCAGCAGCGGCATGACCTGGTCAACCCTGGTTTTTACCCGGATAACGGCATCGTTGGGGTCTGTTCCCGGTTCAAAAATGATCCGCAGGGTAGCTTCACCGGCACTGGTGGCATCAGTGGCAATGTAGCGCATGTCCTGCACCCCATTGATGGCCTGTTCCAGCGTAATCAGCGTGGACTTTACCAGTACGTCGGCACTAGAGCCAGGATAGGCAATGAATATATTGACAGTGGTCGGCGCAATATCCGGGAATTGAGAGATAGGTAACTTCTTGATAGCCAGTACACCTATGAAGACTATCATTACCGATATTACAATAGCGAATACAGGCCTGCGTATGAATTTACTAAACATGTCTTCTGGTTTTTAGTGTTGCTGGTTATTCGGCATATAATTCCAGATGAGAGACAACGGACTCAGGCTGAACGAATTTGTATGCGATCTTTTGATTTTCCCGTACCTGCCGTAAGCCTTCCAGAAGAATCTTATCATCTTTTTTCAGCCCCGATTTAACCACGAAGATGTGCGGCAGTTCGGCAGCTATCTCGATTTCTCTAGATCGAACCTTGTTGTCTTTGTCGATCACATAGACATACTTCTTTTCCAGAACTTCGAAGGTAGATTTCTGAGGGATGATCAGCGCGTTCCGAAGCGGCAACGTCATCAGGATATTACCGGTTTCGCCATGGCGCAACAGGCTGTTGGGATTGGGGAAGGTGGCCCGAAACGCAATATTACCCGTCTCGTTGTTGAAGTCGGCCTCAATGGTCTGCACGACACCCGGGTGCTTGAACACCTGATTGTTTGCCATGAGCAGATTCACATGATTCAGGTTCTCCTGTTGAGCGTGGGTCTTATAATTCAGGTATTCAGCCTCTGGAACGTTGAAATACACCCACATCTGGCTGTTGTCGGATAAGGTCGTCAGCAGGTCGCCTTCATCGACAAGGCTACCCAACCGTACCTGGAAGTGGTCCATGATGCCATCGAACGGAGCCCGTACTTCCGTAAAACCGAGGTGTACTTTGGCCAGCGACACTTCCGCGTTTGCCTTGTCGAGCTTCGCTTTGGCCAGTGCTAATTCATTTTTCGAGACAATATTGCTGTCGGCCAGCGCCTTTGTGTTTCGGAACTCTACCCCAACGAAATTGGCTTCTGCTTCTGCTTTTTGCAGCTCGGCCTGGTATTGAATGGGCAGAATCTGGAACATGAGCTGCCCCTTTTTGACATATTGCCCTTCGTCTACGAAGATTTTCTGGAGGTAGCCTTTTTCCAGCGCCCGTAATTCGATGTGCTGGATCGATCGAATCTGACACACGTACTGGTTGGTGATCGTGGTGTCTCGTTGTAATGGGCTGGTGACTGAGAACTTAGTCTCTTCTTCTTTTTCTTCTTCTTTGTGTGAACAGCTTGTATTACCCAGCAGTGCACATAAGCTCAAGAGGGTGAGCACGAAAATTCTATTTTTCATAATCTTTATTTACACGTAAATGACAGTTTTTAAGGTGGGTATTGGTCGGGAGCCTATGGCGAATGGTTCTGGAGAAGACACTCCCTTATTTAGATTTGGCTAAAGGGTGTCGAAAGGCCGCTACCTTGTCGGGTGGAGCATTGGGGGCCTGCTCAAGTTGCCGGATCAGGCTGTCTTTTTGTTGGTTAGCCCGCTTGCATTCTAACAACTGCTGTTGCCAGTCGACCCGGTCCAGCGGATGAATGGAATTACCTAATTCGTATTCGTAGGCATTCCGCAGGTGATTTTGCTCATACAGCAAGACCCCATTGTACACCAGCGAAAGTGCCAGTGCGAGGCCAAGACCATACAGCAAAATAGAAGGGAAATACCGGCGTTGCATAGCTTATTTATGCGTTGAGCTACACAAATGAAGCGCCCGGACATTAAAACGGTATGAGAGGGAAATTAAAAACTATTGGAAAGATTATAATCTCAACCCCTTTTTTTGGATAAAAATAAGCTTATGTGTTTGAAAAATTATATTTAATATTTTAATGAGCCTACTTATTGATTAAAGTTTAGCGATTGGCTTTAAATAGATTAAAACAGGATTAAAGGAGTGTGCTTGATTCGTCTAATGAATTTCAGGGGATTTAGGGGTAAAACAACCAACAAATTGACGATTTACTAAAGAACCTGTTTAAACTTTTTCTTTTGCGGAAAATGTTGCGAATGAATGTTTTGTCATTCTGACGAAGGAAGAATCTTACTGTTTCTCGACTGAAAAGTAAGGATACGTTAAGATTCTTCCTTCGACTACGCGTCCCGGTCAGAATGACAAAAAACGCTCTCAAATAAAAGTTTAAACAGGTTCAGGATTAAAAATACCGGAACGATTAAAGCAGACCCGGCAACCGAATGATAACTGAAGTGCCCTGATTCATCACAGAATCAATTTGAAGTTGCCCCTGGTGTAAGTCAATAATTTTTTGCGTAACGGCCAGGCCAATACCGTAGCCCGGTACACCCTCTACGTTTTTACCCCGGTAAAGCGGATCAAAAATGTGCGTGATGTCACTCTCAGAAATACCTCGTCCCTGGTCGGTGACAGTTACTATAATCTGCCCCTCCTGAGACTGTAAGTCGACGGCCACCGCTTCACTGGAATATTTGCAGGCATTATCCAGCACATTCAGAAAAACAGTGGTCAGCAACATAGGGTTGCCTCTGACCGTAAAAGCACCGTCTTCTTCATTGGTCTTGAACTGAAGTGGCAATTTCCGACCTGGATACCTGACCTGTACCTGCCCAATGGCTGTAAGCAGGCAATCGTCAACCTGAACGGTTGTAAGGGCTACGGTGCCATCCGTCACTTTGGCCAAACCAAGTAACCCATTGGTTAGGGCGATCACTTTTTTTAGTTCTTCAACGGCTACTTCCATACTTTCCCGCCAATCGGCTGGATTTTGGTCGTATCGTAGTGAGGTTTCCAGCGTGCCCAGTGTGTTGGTCAACGGCGTTCGCAGTTCGTGAGATGCATGGGAAACGAAACTACGCTGAGAAACAAACGCATCTTCCAGCCGAAAGAGCATCTGGTTGAACGTCATGGCAAGCTGTGCAATTTCGTCGCGTTGATTGCCCTCATTCACGCGCTTGTGCAGATGGGTAGCCGTGATCTGCTCCACTTCATCGACGATCCGCGAAATGGGCTTCAATACCTTACCGGAGAAATACCACCCCGCCAGCACGATCAGCGCGAAACCGAGTAGGTTGGCCAGTAATAGAATTTCCTGTAAGGTACCTAGCTTGGCGAAGCCGATACGGTCATAGCCGGAAGCGAAAATATAGAACGTCTGTCCCCGATCCTGATACGGAATTACGATGGATTCAAGGTGGCCGATTTTAAATTCAAACAGGGAGTTGGTGGCCAGCAGGGGTATTTTTTCTTTATAATAATCAGACTCTTTTAAGGTGCGATTGGTAAAAACCAGATTGTGTCGCTGGTCAAAAATGCTGATCTGTTCCTCCACAATCGTGAGCAGATCGGTCCGGACCATGTTCTTGAAAAAGTCGTCATGCAGGTGCCGCCGGGAAATCAATACCCGACCGGCTACGCGGGCTTTCCCTTCCAGCCGACTATAAAACTCCTCCTGTCGATATAGCGAATAGAAATACCAGACCAGCAGCGAAAGCGTAATCTGGATAGCCATCGCCAGCAGCGTAAAAATGATCGTCAGACGATTACGAATGAGCATGGGTTTGTCGTTATCTAGCGAGGAGCAAGGTGCAAGGAGCGGGGTGTCGACCTTAAGATCCTATATTTTATCCCCTCTTTTTCCTCCCTGCCCCTTGCTCCTCGCCCAATTACTCCTCCCGGAGAACGTACCCCATGCCGACAATGGTGTGCAGGAGTTTGGGCGAAAAGTCTTTGTCGATTTTTTTACGCAGATAACTGATGTACACATCGATGACATTGGTGTTGGTATCAAAGTTGAGGCTCCAGACCCGTTCGCTGATGTCTACCCGCGAAATGATCTTGCCTTTGTTGAGCATCAGGTATTCCAAAAGGGCGTATTCGCGGGTGGTCAGGTCAATGCGTTTACCTGCCCGACTTACGGTTTTAGTATCCAGATTCAGCTCCAGATCGGCTAGCTGGAGTCGTTGTTTCTGTTTGGGGCCGTTCCGGCGCGTAAGTGCCCGGAGCCGTAAGAGTAGTTCTTGAAACTCAAATGGTTTGGCCAGATAATCGTCGGCCCCAGCGTTGAAACCGTCCGTTTTATCGGATAGGCTATCCAGGGCCGTCAGCATCAGAACCGGTATGGCTTCATTTTCGGAACGGATCAACTGGCACAGGTCAAAGCCATTCAGCAGCGGTAAGTTGACATCCAGAATGATAATATCGTAGACATTACTGCGAAACAGCCCCAGCCCCGCACGTCCGTCATGCGCCACATCCACTTCGTACCCTTCAGCCGAAATACCTTTGCGGATAAAGGAGGCCAATCGCTCTTCGTCTTCAACCAAAAGGACTTTCATAACTGAGTTTGACTACAGCTCTACCTACACGTTGAGTGCACTGACTTATAGCCTGTAAGTCTATGGCAAGTTACTACTTTTAAGGATTTGAAAAGTTTTATACAGGCTTATAGAGGAAGATAAAGGCCAGCGTCTATCGCAACTCGATATACGCTGGCCTACTGAGTGATTTTTAGCTGTTGAGCAGCCGTTTCACAGGGCTATTTTTTACCAATGCGGTAGAGTCGGCCCTGATCCGTAATGGCATATAAGGCCCCATCTTTGCCCTGGGTAATATCCCGGAAACGCTGGTACTCATTAGCCAGCAAGCGCTCTTCGCCTACCACTTTATCGTTTTTAATAACGAGCCGGGCGATGTGCATCCCGCTAAGCGTACCCACAAACAGGTTATTCTTCCATTCGGGAATCAGATCGCCACTGTAAAAGGTCATGCCACTGGGCGATACCGATGGGTCCCAATAATACACCGGTTGCTCAAGACCCTCTTTTTGCTGAATGCCTTCGCCTACTTTTGACCCACTGTACTCGATACCATAAGTAATAGTTGGCCAGCCGTAATTCTTGCCGGGTTTGATATGATTGATCTCATCGCCACCTCTGGGGCCAAACTCGCCTTCCCATAGGTCACCCGTAACGGGATCAAATGCGAGGCTCTGTACATTCCGGTGCCCATACGAGTACAACTCGGGTCTGGCACCTGCCTGGCCGTCAAATGGATTGCCGGAAGCCGGTTTGCCTTCTTTCGTGATGCGGATCACTTTGCCCAGACCCGAGTTTAGCGACTGAGCCTGAGGGCGAGTGACTAAATCCGAGCGCTCCCCGGTGCTGATGATCAGATTGCCACTTTTGTCGATCAGAATCCGACCGCCATAGTGTAGATTGCCTTTGTAAGCCGGTGTAGCGCGATAAATGACAGTTGGGTTCTCAATCGTTTTTTCATCGGCCGACAGTTTTCCTTTGGCAACGGCCGTCAGGTTTCCTTCGGGCAGTGGATCAGAAAATACCCAGTACACCATCCGATTGCTGGCAAAATCGGGATCGACGCGAACGCCCAACAGTCCACCCTGACCCGAGGGGTTTACCTTTGGAAGGCCGGTGATTGGCTCACTGACTTTACCGGCAGAGGTCACGATACGCATCGTACCTTCTTTTTCCGTTATCAGTAAACGCCCATCGGGCAGACTGGTAATACCCCAGGGGCTTTTCAGACTTTCCGTGAGTACTTTGCCTTCGTAGCTGGTGGCAGTTTTTACCCCGGCAATTCGGGTTTGGCCCGCAAAAGCTGATTTGTAGGCCGAATTAGGGTCTTTGGTTTCTACGGGCGCTCCGGCAGAAGCCGTTGTTTTTTCAGATGCACTCTGACCACAGGATGCGAACGCCAGAAAGGTTCCGGCTGCGATCATCGGAATAAGGTTCCTCATTTTACACAGGTTTATATTGCTTGATGCAATGCATTTTAAAAAGTAAAACTACGGTCGTTTCTAACTTCACAGCGTTGCCAGGCCAAAAATGATTCCTTGAATACCTTATTTGACGCAGTTTTTTTATTGTGAAACGTCGGGTAACAAGTTGGTCGACCAGGTATGTATTACTGACTGAAAGCAACAGGGTGTCCATAATCGATTGATCGACATGGACACCCTGATTAAATAGCAGTGCTTAGAGACTACGTCAATTTCTCCTTAAAGAAGTCGACCGTACGCTTCCAGGCAAGTTCGGCAGCGGCTTTATCATAACGAGGGGTGGTATCGTTATGGAAACCGTGGTTAGCATTCGGATAGATGTATGCGGTGTAGTCTTTCTTATTCTCCTTTAAGGCCGCTTCATAGGCTGGCCAGCCCGCATTCACCCCTTTATCCAGCTCGCCATAGTGTAAGAGCAAAGGCGCTTTAATCTTAGGGACATCCTCAACCGGTGGCTGCCCGCCATAAAAGGGAACTGCTGCCGATAAGCCGGGGATACGGACGGCCATCATATTCGAAATCCAGCCACCGAAGCAAAAACCGACCACGCCAATTTTACCGTTGCAGTCTTTATCGTTTTTCAGATAATCGTAGGCCGCGATGAAATCTTCAAGCATTTCATTTCGGTCGCGTTTGCTTTGCATGGCACGGCCGTCGTCGTCATTTCCCGGATAGCCGCCCAACGGACTGAGCGCATCAGGGGCAATCGAAACAAAGCCAGCCAGTGCCGCCCGTCGCGCAACATCGGCGATATGCGGGTTCAGCCCCCGGTTTTCATGCACGACGACAATGCCACCCAGCTTCTTTTTTGTATCGGCTGGCATCGACAATAACGCTTTGATCGTTCCCCCTCCTTTGGGCGACTGATACTGAATAGTCTCTGATTTCAAGCGGGGGTCATCGGCTTTTATCTGAATGGCTCCCTTGTAATCGGGCATCAGAAAGCTCATCAACGAGGTAACCGTAAGTCCACCAACGGCATAGGTCGATAGCTTTTGTACAAAATCCCGCCGGTCGATCCGGTTGTGGGCATAGTCATCATACAGGTCAAACACTTCCTGTTTGATGTCTTCTTTTTGAATGTTGTTCTGGTTCGTCGGCATAGGATTTAAGTACTCAAGTATAAATAGTTTATAGTATGCTACAAAAGTGTTTTTGTCATGCTGACGAAGGAAGCATCTCCGGAGATGACCTTTTATCTGACTACCGAAGATGCTTCCTTCGTCAGCATGACAAAAAATAACCTAATGTATTTTCAATGACCTACTTACATGGATTTAGGGCGATTAGATGCTGGTTTTGGCCGCCACTATTTTCAGGTCGAGTGCAAAGGTGTCATCAATAATTTTATCAGCCGCTGTACCGATAATGGCAGCCCGGTATTTAATATCGTAATCCAGTCGATTGACTGTAAGCTTAGCCGTAGCCTGAACCATATTTCCGGTGAGATTGACTGTAGCCGGAAACGTCTGTGGTTTGGTCGTGTTTTTAATGGTCAGATCACCACTGATGGTATAATTGGGCTCGCCTGCTTTGGCTCCACTAATGGGTTTTACGCTGGTAATGGTAAACGTTGATGTCGGGTATTTTTCGACCCCAAAAAAGTCTTCCGATTTCAGGTGATTGACCAGTCGTTCGTTGAACGGATTGGCTTCTCCTTTATCGACATCCCGCATGGTCGTCATATCGGCAACGAAGGTACCTTCGGTTAGTTTATTGCCAGCCATACCGAGTTGCCCTTTGGCGATTTTTACGATGCCGTTGTGCTGACCACCTACTTTTTTTGAGTTCCAACTGATCGTACTTTGAGTTGGGTCGACGGTAAAAGTGGTTGCTTTGACGGAGTGATGGTGAATGGCAGCATTTTTTTGTCCTTCGTTGCCACCTGTGCCGGGACCTAAATGGCTGGTAAAGAGCAGTGCGGTAAGGGCAACACTGGCGCCTAATGTGTTTAACATGCGTGTTTAAAATTGGTTTAATGAATTTGTTTACGGATTCAACAAAGGTATTGGCAACCTCCTGGTAAGTTTTGAAGTACTACAGATAAGTACTAATCTTACTCAGACCAATCGCCTGACGGCCCTATTTTGGTTATAGAAAAATGTGAAGTTGCCCGGAAACTGAAAAATAAATCTGTTTGAATGACCGATTTTAGGAGCTGAGTAAAGCATTTTGATGGGTAAATGAAAGTTAATTCTAACGTTTTTGTCAGAACGTACCGCCTGATACTGGTTTCAGTTGGCTCGATTGATGTTTACCCCCGTTCTTGACGGATTAGCCACAATTATTCGTTGCCGCCAATCCGTTCATTTACTTTTGTGATCTATCGTACGAAATGAATGGTCGCCTGGTTACGAGCCCATAGCACTCAGTTATTGATTGGAACTGCCTTAGCAATTCTACCACTGTTCTATTTTGCTTACAACGGCCTCAGTCTTCGCCCATTGAGGCCGCACGAATACCTTGTTCAGAATGGACTGGCCTACCTTTTCCTGGTATCGTTCTCCTACTTTAACCATACGCTGTTTGTGCCTCGCTGGTTTCTGACGAAACAGTACCGGAAATACATCATTCTGGTGGTGAGCTGCATAGTAGCGGCCGTTTATTTGCCGTACCGAATTGAGCAGTGGGTGTTCTTTAAAGTTCCTCCGGAAAATACCCCGCTGGCCTGGGCCCGCCAGATTTTTGTGGCAGAAATGATGCTGGATGCCCCATCGGGACAGTCGTTCAGATCCCATCCTGATGAGCATGAGCCACCATTTAAGCCGTTTGATCAGGAGCGAACCCCTAACCAATCAGGCAGCCCGCCTGCTCATCCATTTGATAAACAGTCTAATGACCACCACGGCCCACCTTTTACACTACTGCTACCCGTGAAGCTAGCCATCTTTTTCTTACTGGGCAGTGTAAGTACCCTCATTTCCATCTCGATACAGACCGCTAGTCGACTCCATCAGGTTGAGAATGACCAGCTACAGGCCGAGCTTCGCCAGCTCAAAGCGCAGATTCAGCCGCATTTCCTGTTCAATACGCTCAATAGTATTTATGCGCTGGCTATTCGCAAGGATGAACAGACTGCCGATACGATTGTAAAGCTCTCGGAATTTATGCGGTACATTATTCGGGATGCTCACCGCGACAAGGTGGCTCTGGCTAAAGAGATCAATTACATTGCCAATTACATTGACCTTCAAAAGGCTCGCTTACGGGATGCCGTTCGGATTGATTACCAACTGGAGGGTGATGAGAAGCAATGGGAAATTGCTCCATTGTTATTGTTCTCGTTTATCGAAAACGCATTTAAATATGGCGTAAGCCCAGACGAAGAATCACTGATCGATATCCATTTACGCATTGAAGAAGATCGTCTGCATCTGTATGTCGCCAATAAAAAGGTACAGGTCAGCCAGTTCGAAAATTCAACGGGGATAGGCCTGCAAAATACCCGCGAACGGCTACGGCTTCTTTACCCCGATGCTCACCAATTAATGATCGACAATAGCCCCACCGATTTCCGTGTTCATTTACGCCTTACGTTATCTGCATGAAAGCCATTGCCCTCGACGACGAACGACCTGCCCTTGATGTTATAGAGGCCTTTTGCAGCCGAATCGACTCGGTTGATCTGGTCAAAACCTTCATTCGTACCGGTGATGCTCGTTTGTATCTGGAAGCAAATCCCGTTGATCTGATTTTTTTGGATATCAACATGCCGAAAGAATCGGGACTGGACTTCTTTAAATCCATCACCCAACAGACGCTGGTCATCTTTACGACGGCTTATAGTGAATATGCCTTGGAAAGCTACGAAGTAGAGGCTGTAGACTACCTCCTGAAACCCTACACCTTCGATCGGTTTACCAAAGCTGTACAGCGGGCGCAAACCCGTTGGCGGGCGCTCAAACAAGTTGATGGCGACAATGGGGGAGGCTCCGAACGGACGCATCTTTTCTTCCGGGCCGATTACGGGTTGGTGAAGGTTACCATTGCTGATATACTATTCATCGAGGGATTAGATAACTACCTTAAAATCCATTTGGTTGAGGGACATCCCATCGTGCTACGACTAACCTTAAAGGCGATACTGGAAGAGTTGCCTGCCAGTAAATTTATTCGCGTTCACCGATCGTTTATTGTTGCCTTGGATAAAATTGAGGCCATTCGCAGCAAAATGATTCTGATTGGGGATGAGGAAATTCCTATTGGCAGCAGCTACGAAAAGGAGTTTTTCAGCCTTTTTATGAAATAAAATTGCTCAAGAATTAGCCTTTCTTATAAACACGATTTCGGTAAACCCGTTACCTGCGTGTCATTTTCGTATTGATTCGAAGAGGGGTAGACTCATGTTAAATCACTTATCCCGTGAAATTGCCGCTGATGTAGTTGATTATAACTGATATACATCGCTACTGTATATTGCATAGTTCCTTGTAAAACAATGATCACTATGAACAAAATAGTCTATGGACTCTTTTTGGTAGGCATCCTGTCTGCCTGCTCTGGAGATGGAGATCTGACCATTTCAGTCACTGACTCCTATGACGAATATGAGTTTTTTGCCAAGTACGATAAGGCAAAGAGCCAGCGTGTTCAGGATTTTATCAATGCCAAGATGGCTCCCGCCACATCGGTTAAAGGCGACCATATAGATATCTCTACCAAATTGGATGATAATACAGAATTTAAACTGGAAGAATACGAGGGTAAGCTGCGCATAAAATTAGACAAGGAAGCTAATTCGGAAGCATCTTACCATCGTATTAAATCAATGTGCGAGGGCGTTAAACGGATAATTCAGGATAAATAATCCGAGATGGCAAGCGATTGTTTTATAGCATTTTAGCGCCAACAACCTGCTGGTTATCGGTTCGCTGGACATACACCAGTACGCCTGTTTGATCGACGGGCAAGTCGTTGGGAATGGATAAGGTTGCTGTGCCGGATTTAGCTGGATTGTCGAGCGTTTTAAACTGTCGAACCACGTTGGCATTGGTTAACGTTCGGCCACCGTTTTCACCGTTTTTTACGGCGGTTTGCACTTCTTTTTGGACTACGGCAATATTGACTCGGTATGGTCCTGTAGTCGATAATTCATAGCTGACGGTTACCTGATTGGCCTGTTTTTTCAGGCTGGCATCTACTTGCACGAACGCGGAGGCCGGTTCTTTTTGAATGCTCTGGATAGCCTGCTCAATGCGGCCACGTTGTCCGCCAATCACCTCCTGATGGCCATTAATAACCAGTTGTGGTGTGTAGGTTTGCGATTTAAGAAGTCGGTCGTACTGGCGTTGGCGATCAGTATATACTTTGGTACTGAATGGGTCGGTCCAGCCAAGCCGGTTCCAATAATCAACATGAAACGAAAGGCCGTAGACGGCCTGACCCGACTGAGTTGCCCGTTGGGTGATTTCCTGTAGGATTTTGTCGGCAGGTGGGCAACTGGAACAGCCCTGCGACGTAAATAACTCCAGCACCACAACCGGCTGTGGAGCTGGTTTGGTGGGTTTATCAAGCGAGAAGCTTGATGCCATTCCCAACAGTGTCAGAATGATGAGGGTGTACTGCATAATTGACGAGTTTTGGTGCTGATCATTAGTTGATTAGCTAATTTGATTCCGTAGATTAGGGGTTAGTGCAAATCTTACAGGCCCACATAATAATCATAGCCCCGCTCGGCCCAGAAATCGCGGGGACGTTCGTCGGAAAAAAACATCCGGCCAATCCGTTTCAGGTTTTTAACACCGTATTTGACCGGAATAATCAATCGGAGGGGAGCCCCATGGGCCGACGAAATAGGCTCGCCATTGAGTTCGTAAGCCAGTAAGGTCTGCGGATGCATCGCACTTTCGATGTCAATGCCTACATAATACCCTTTATCCGGTGTTTCCAAACCAACATGCTTGAACAGATCGTCGGGATTATTCGGGTCCGGTGCATTGCCGCTGCGTGTACCAAGCTTGTATTTCTCCAGAAAATCGGATAGTCGCGCTCCGCCCCAATGCTGCACCTGACTCCAGCCTTCCACGCATTTAAACTCATACACCATCTCGTGTTTGGGCAAGGATTTAACATCGTCGATCGTAAGCAGTAGCGGTTCGCCTATTCGGGATTCTGTAGCTGGATTAGCATTGCGATCTATTTGCAGTTTCCAATCTTCAGGGATGGGTGCTTTTAGGCCATCGTAGCCATTGACGCGGGCTTTTTTTGCCGCTTCGGCAACCGGGTAAGTCGGTACGAGGTGGTTATTGCTAAAATAGGTTCGGGCAATTTCCTCATTGGCATTGAGAACGTTCCGAAGCGGTCGTTTCACCCCCTGGGCACCGGCACTATTTTTGACCCATTCATAGACACCAACGGGCACAGTGGCAGCCAGCGCAAACCAGCCAAACGCTTTAAGCATTCGCCGACGCGCTGTTGACTCGGGAATTGTATCTTCAGGCAGTTGTGGTTCTTTACTCATGATAAGGCAGGTTTATGGGTTGGCTCAATCGGTTCCAATGGAGTGTCCGTTGGTGCATCGGGTTCACTACTGGTCGGTATTTCCAGAACGGGCTGGTCCGGGGCATTGGGTTTTACAATCTCAAATCCTGTCACCATCGACTGGAAATTGTTCCAGCCCGCCAGGATTACCTGGACAATGTGAATCACGAAGAAAAACACATAGCCCAATGTCAGGATGAAATGTTCGAGTCGGGCTGCTTTGTATCCACCTAAAAGGGCGGTTAACCATGAAAACTGCGTGGGTTTATAAATGGCGTAGCCCGTCAGGACTGAGCCAATACCCATCAGCATGATGGAGAAATAAGCGATTTTCTGTGCTCCATTGTACTTGATGAACGGCGGCTGGGTTTTACGGAGATGAAGATCATATAAGGTTACCTGAATGGCCTCGCGAAACGAATTCCGGTCGGGAACCAGGTGCCGCCATTCGCCCGAAAGAAACGTGTAGACCACATACAGAACGCCATTTAGAATAAACAGCCACATGAACACAAAGTGCCAGGCCATGCCTTCGGCCAGCCGCCGGGAAACGCCCAGGAATTTGAAGAAACCGTTTGAGAAGAAAGTGATCAGGTTATAATCGCCAATCTGAATTTTATAGGGATGATATGCCCAGTAAATCAGAAGGCCACTCCAGATCATAACAAACAGCAGCGGGAAATTAATCCAGTGAAACCACCGAATGGCCAGTGGGTGCTTGTGAACAATTCGTTTCATAAAATGCGTCGGTAGTGCATGGGGTTAGACCTGTAGCGTTCCTGGATGTACGTTTTCATACCCAAGATTTCTCGTATTCTGTGGTATGAAAGCTGCTTGCTACATGTGAAATATACGGCTAATATCGCTGAAAAGTTTTGGTTACTCCCTGTAAATGCTGGATTCGTTAGGGGTCAGAGTTTTTAGCGTGACCTTTTGATAATCAGCGTAGTTTTCTATTTTGCATATTGTAAAAAATACTTACTTCGTAGTGGGTAAATTGCCTGGAAATAGACTATTTGTGAGTCCTTAAAGTAATTTCATAAACTATGCTGCTGATCCGGGCTTTTCTACTCGTTATGATTGGTTGTGGGATGGCAATAGCCCAGCCCCTGGCCCAGCCATCGCCTGATCATCTGGTGGAATTGGGACCGAAAGCGGCTATTCTGGATGATCCTACGCTCCAGCTTACCTTTGCGCAGGTGGCGGCCCTGCCCGACTCGGCTTTTCGGCTTAGTCGCCAGCGGAAACTCAATTTTGGCCACACCAACTCCCGAATCTGGCTCAAATTTCACCTGGAAAATTCCCTTCCTGAGTCGCTGTTTCTGCTGTTTATGACCCAGGACGCTGACTATGTGGATCAGTACGTCATTAGCGAAACCGGAACGATAACAGAACACCATTCGGGCGTATTACGTCCGTTCGAAAGCCGATTTTTTTTGGCCAACACGGTGGTACTACCTCTTGGGCAGCGCCCACGAACGGTGTTTCTAGCCCTGCGCGACGATAATATCCTTCATTTTTCGGTATTGCTGGCGCCCGTCCGGCCTATTGTTAGCCATCTGCAAAAAGAGTCGCTGTTCAATGGGGCTGTGATGGGGCTGATGCTGGTGATGGTGATTATCAACTTATTCGTCTACGGACTCGTTCGCGACCGGGTATATCTACTGTACGCTGTATATGTTACGCTGTCGTGCATGACCTTTATGTCGTTTGAAGGATTACTGTATGATCTGCTCTGGCGATCAACTCCGGCGCTAAATAATGGACGGCTGTACCTGCTCATTTCAGCCATGACGTTTGCGGCCGCCATCTGGTTCTCGATGAATTTCCTTCGAACCCGTGAATTTCTGCCCCGATTTTACCAGTATTTTATAGGATTGCTAAGTCTGGTCGGGCTGACAACACTCCTGCGGCTACTCGATGTGCCGGGGCTGGAACGGATATTTTACGGGCTCACCCTACTTGGTTTTTTATCGCTGCTGGTGTTAGGCATTCGCACCTATGGACAGGGGTATCGACCGGCACGCTATTACCTGCTGGCCTGGAGTTTTTACATTGCCGGAACCATGACGAGTGTTCTTGGACTGCTCGATATTATCTCATTTACGCATCTTTGGATCGTGTATGGCTATCAGTTCGGAGCAGCTTTCGAAGCTATCTTGTTAACGCTCGCTCTGGCCGATCGGCTACAAACCTATCAGGCCGAATACCAGGCCGCTCAGCAGCTGGCGCTCCAGCGGGCGAGCGAAAATGAAGAACTGCTGGCACGTAACAACGAACTGCTGGCCGAAAAACTAGACGACGAACATCGGCAGGAGCCCATGACCGACGATATGCGGAGTCTGTTGCGATTGATGAAAGAAGACCGCGACCGAATCCGTAAAATAGCGATTCCCACACTGGATGGCATGCTGCTGTTTCCGCTAAGCGACATTACCCGGCTCGAAGCGGCTGGAAGTTATACAACCATCCATTTGTCGAACCAGAAAACCGTACTGGCTTCACGCGGACTGGCCGAGTTTGAGCATTTATGTGCAGAAGGAGAACCATTTTTCCGGACGCATAAGTCGCATATTGTAAACCTGAATCATGTGGTTAAATACCTGCGTGGCGAAGGTGGTCAGGTCGTTCTGGATAATGGTCATGCCATTGATGTATCCCGACGCTCAAAACCTGAATTGATGAAACGATTAGTGGGTGAAGAATAGCATTAGTCGTTGAAATAGCCGTTTTTACACAGACAGGCCCGGTTTTTACCGGGTTTTTTCATGACCAATAATCGGGGAAAATCCTCCGTTACTGAACTCATTTCCCCCGTTGCGCAATTGCAAGTGGTTTTTTGTGGAATCTGCCGACAATTTTGAATCACTTCCGCACCACATACGCATCAGCAATATCGAGTGAGGGCAAACTTCTATCCACACCTTTCCTTTAGCACGTAGCCAACGTAAAACCATGAAAAAACAACTACGTTTCCTCGTTGTACTGGTAGTGGCTGGCCACCTTACGTTTGGTCAGACTCCGTTATCCGTGGTAAATGTTCATCGTTACATTGCCAATGTGTATGGAATGACTTCGAATAAGCCCGAAACAGGGGTTTTGTTCGAGTTGACTGATTCGACAGTTGTGTTGGCGACGGCCAGTCGATTAAAAGCAAAGCTAAAACCATTTCTGGAGCAGTCCAATGATACCTTGCCCCCCACCGATTCGCTGGTCGATGCATTGGCGTTGCGGGTGTACCGCTATGCTGATATCAAGCGAATAACCATGCACCGGGCTGCCAGCCCTGTTGTTGGCTTGGCACTCGGAACAGGCTTAGGGCTAATAATTGGTCTGAGTAAGAAGCCACACTATGATGATTTAGCAGATTTAGCTATCAAAGGCAGTGTATATTGTGCTCAGACTGTAGGGTATACACTCTCTTCTGCCCTGTTGGGAATGGTCGTAGACGGATTGGTAAGTAAGAAACTGGCAAAAGAAAGTCGGGGACCAATAGCCAATCAGGTGAAGGAGCGCTTCCGGAAGTATACGATTGTGGAACAGATCAATCAGGCCCGGCTGTATCAGCCATGAAATCAAATCTATTCGTTTATTTACTAATCTATGCGGGCAATTAAACGCCAAAAGCTTTTCTGACTATGGACAGGTTTACTGTTAATGCCCACGCCGAGAATCTGAATCTGCGGGATTTTTTGCCTACGTCAGGGAAAGCTACACTGGACGAGCGGGTGCTGAACTTTCAAGGGTTTTTGGGCGATCTGGACCGCCAGGGACATTTGCTTTATCGGCGTCAGATCTGTTCGGCCCCCGATCGGGAGGTTGTTGTTTTCGACCCGCTTACCCAAATGAAGCGGTCTATGCTCATGTTCGGGTCGAATAATTATCTGGGAGTAGCTACCCATCCTCACGTTCGCGATCGAGTTGCAGCCGCAATGGATCAATTTGGGACCGGGCTGGGTGGACCGCCCTTGCTGAATGGATATACGGATTTGCATGCTGAGCTGGAAAGCAGACTATCGGTGCTTAAGAAAACGGAAGATACGCTTATTTTTCCGTGTGGATTCAATGCGACCATGGGCTGGCTGACTGCGTTGGTTCAGTCTGACGACGTCTTTTTCTATGACGAATACAATCATGCGTCGCTGCACCAGGGACTGCATTCGCTTCGATGCCGGAAAATACCCTTCCGGCATAACAATCTGGACGATCTGGAACGTAAACTGGCTGTTTATGGCGGTAATACGACCGCTGGCTGGCTCATGGTTGAGGGTGTTTACTCAATGGACGGCGATTTAGCACCCTTGCCGGAATTAGCCAAATTAGCTAGTCTCTACAACTGTCGTCTGGTTGTTGATGATGCACATGGAACGGGTGTACTCGGTGCCGATGGGTCGGGAACGGCTAGTCACTTTGGGGTCGATGGGGTGTTTTTGCATTTGGGGACATTCAGCAAAAGTCTGGCAGCAACCGGGGGATTCATCAGTGGCTCGAAAGCCGTAATCGATTACCTGCGATTCATGAGTCCGCAATACATGTTTTCGGCATCGCTACCACCCTTTTTGATTGCGGCCATTCTCGGCGGGCTGGATGTTATCCGGGACGAGCCCGAGCGTCGGCACCGTCTTCATGCGAATGTCAGCTATTTGTTGAACCAACTGAATAGCTACGGTATTTCAGTGGCGAGTCAGTCAGGCATTGTTCCTGTACAACTACCCGGTAGAGGGCGCGCCCGCGAAGTGGCCAGAGATATTCACGAGAAGGGCATATTTTTAAACTCCATTGAATACCCGGCTGTGTCCTGCGATCAGGAACGCTTACGCATTTCGGTAATGGCCACGCATACGGTCTGTGATCTGAACCATCTGACGGATGTGCTGGTCGATGTGCTTGGTTTATAAACCTCCTGATTGCTAGTAGGTTATGTATAGTGAAGAAGCATTGCTCAGTCTCTACAAGCGGTTGCATCAACGGTCGCCTAATCAGTACAACGCGGTCAATGAAACCGACGCTGAACTGATTCGATTACCAGGAGCAATCGCCCAATCAGGCGACTCTGTCAATAACTGGCTGGCGTTGACAACGGATACTGTAGTTGAGGAAATCCAACTGGGATTACTTCGGAAACCTTACACCATCGGCTGGTTTGCTGTGATGGCAACCCTAAGCGATTTAGCAGCTGTAGGCGCGTTGCCAATAGGGTTGCTCATGACGTATCAGCTCACCGCAAAGCTTTCGGACGAAGACATAGAACAACTGATTCAGGGAGTGGAAGACTGCGCCCGACGGCATGAGACCTACGTGTTAGGGGGTGATACAAACCAGGCCGACCTGTTCAGTGTATCGGCCACCGCCCTCGGAGCCACATCGGATGGCCGATTTAGTCGGCGGGTTGGATGTCGGGCTGGCGAACGGGTATATGTCACGCCCGACGTGGGACGAGGGAATCTGATGGCCTTTCTGAACCGATTCAATCACTCATTGGCCGAACCGGTAGAGGCATCGTTTCGGCCGGTGGCTTCTTTGGCACTGGGGCAGTGGGTTGCCCGGTCAGGATCGGCTTGCCTGGATGCCAGCGATGGGCTTTTGTCGGGGCTGGCATTGCTACTGACCCTAAATCCAGCTATTGGCTTACGCATCGAGTCGGAGCACATTCCTTACTCGGACATAGTTCGGCAGGTGGCCACAGAAATGAGTATTCCACTAGCTGTATTTGCACTGGGGCAGGTAGGTGATTACGGATTGCTGTTTACGGCGGCTAAAGAGGAATGTCCGCTGGGGGCTGTTTGCCTTGGGGAGGTTATTGAAACTCCCGGATTATGGGTTAACGGCCAACCGTTTGATTATCAACAGGCGCTTCAGCAACTGAATGTGCCGCAGCTACCTGATGCGTATGTTCAAAAGCTTGTTGCACTTAGCCATCGATTTGGATCATGAAGGCTCGTCCACTTTATCAATCACTTGTACTTTTTGGGATCTGTGCCGTCGTTTGTCTCTGGCTGGGTTTTCGTTGGTTATCAGCCGTGGTGGTTGCTGGCTGGTTTATAACTGGATTGTTGATCTTTACACTGATCGAGTATGGGTTACACCGCTACGTTTTTCACCTAAAAACTTCCACCAGCTTTCGAACAAAAATACAATTTGCTGTTCACGGAAATCATCACGCTCATCCGCGCCAACTAACTCAGGTCATGATGAAGCCTATCCTGGCCTTACTGATTATTACCGTATTGGTCCCCCTTTTTTACGGACTACTTGGTGTACGGATGCTGGCCTTCCTACCCGGTTTCTTACTAGGATATAGCCTATATTTAGCGTTGCATTTTGTCATTCATGCCTACCGACCGCCAAAAAACTTTCTGCGGCAGCTCTGGGTGAACCATCATGTTCACCATCGTACGGACACCGTAAATTTTGGGGTTTCGTCGCCCTTATGGGACTTTATTTTTCGAACAAACCATTCGACTTAATTAATGACTATCATTCTGAATCTGATTCGTACTGTGAGTAAATTTAAAGTGCATGTCGTATGGAGTGTGTGGGCTTTTCTGTTGAGCATGAGTGCCTTGGGGCAAGGACGGGATGAGTGGAAACTGGAGAAAGATAAAAATGGGATTCGGGTGTATTCCCGGCATCTGGATGGGAGTCGGTTAAAAGAAATTCGGGTAGACTGCGACATACAGGCTTCCCTGTCTCAACTGGTTGCTTTTTTATCGGATGTCGATCAGTACAGTCAGGTAGTGTATAAAAACAAATCAGCCCAGTTGCTTCGGCGTGTGAGCGAAACGGAATTTTACTATTATTCGGAGAGTGAAATGCCCTGGCCAGCAACCAATCGGGATCTGGTTATTCACCTTCGATTGGCGTATGATCCAACGTCCAGAGTTTTACAGATCAACACCAATTCGGTGACGGATATGGTTCCGCCGAAAGAAGGCTTAGTGCGGGTAGCGTTTTGGCAGGCCGTCTGGCATGTCAGTGCGTTAGCCGATAATAAAATGCATGTCAGTTATACCTTTCAGGTTGATCCCGGCGGAACGCTACCAGCCTGGTTAGTCAATGCGACGGCCGCTGTTGGCCCGTACCAGTCATTCCTGAATATGCGGGAGAAAATCCAACTTCCACGGTATCAGAAGCGCTCGTTCCGTTTCCTGGCCGCAACCGAATAGAATCCTTTTCGTTATGCGCACTCTTTTACTACTGAATGAAGTGGCTAATAATGGAACGGCAGTCCGCAAATGGGCATCCGTTGAAAAGGAAGTGCTGGCGCGTTTACCCACAAAACCAACGGTTATGCGCTACCGGCCTGGATTCGATCTGGGAGCCTGGTTACAGTCGGCGTTAACGACACCAGAACCGACGGCCATCATTGCTGCAGGCGGGGATGGTACACTGCATTATGTACTCAATACCCTGATGAACCTGCCAGCCGATTCGCTTACGTCAGTTTATTTGGGCAGTATTGGGTTAGGGTCGAGTAACGACTTTCATAAGCCTGTCCGTCATCACATTCGTGGCATTCCCATTCGGCTTGATGCCACCCGACCTATTTGGGCCGATGTGGGTCGCGTTCGGTATACGCAGCCAGACGGTCAGCCACAAACCCGTTATTTCCTGATCAATGCCAGTTTGGGCATTACGGCCCAGGCGAATTATTTGTTCAACGAAGGTGACTGGTTCATAAAGTCAATGAAAAATCGGTGGGTTGGGTTGGCCATTCAGTATACAGCCTTAAAAACGATTTTTTCGTATCGAGCCAGGACCTTGACATTGCGGGTCGATGATGCTTCTCCGCTGCCTGTTAGACTGACAAATTTGAATCTGTTAAAAATCCCGTATGTGTCGGGTAGTTTCCATTACAGGCAGGATATAAGACCCGACGATGGGCAATTTGGCCTTAACTATTGCTATGAGCTGAGCCTGCCAGAAACCCTGCGGCTAATGATGGATATGCAGCAGGGACGGTTTGCCGGTATACCTAAGCGAGTAGCAATCTTTGCCCGAACTATGCAAGTTGACGCTGACGATTTTCTGCCGTTTGAAATGGACGGCGAGGTGGTACTGACCCGCCATTGCACGATTGACTTACTTCCCGGCGCTATTCAGGTACTGACATGACCTATCCAATCACTTCACTGTCGTTCTGGCGGGCGTATGGCATACAGATGAGGCCCTATCTGTTCTTTGTGTCGGGGGTAGCGGGTTGGGCGGGTTTTGCAATGGCTGATGGTTACACCTATAAGACGACGCTCGTCTGGGCTGCCTTTTTTGCGTTTCTAACCAGCTACGGATTTGGCCAGGCCCTGACCGATACTTTCCAGGTCGATACGGACGAACTGTCGGCCCCTTATCGACCCTTATCGCAGGGCGTAATCTCAGCTAAGGTAGTTCGCTGGGTAAGCATCGTTGGCTTAGTGGTCAATGGCGGAATTCTGATACTGGCCAATTCGGCTAATGTGTGGCTGTGTGTGCTGAGTATTGCCGGACTGGCGACTTATTCACCTATTAAACGGCATTATTGGGCCGCAGGGCCATTCTATAACGCCTGGATTGTGGCTCTACTACCGTTGATGGGCTTTCATTGCCTGAGTAAGGAATCTGTGTTTCCTGTCGATCAGCGAGGGTCTGTATGGCTGCTGGCACTTTTGTCTTTTTTTGCCTATACCAATTTTGTGCTCATTGGCTATTTAAAGGACATTACGGCGGATCGTCAAACGGGCTACCGGACTTTCCCCGTCGTATTTGGCTGGAATGCAACCGTTTGGGCTGGCGATGGTATAGCCATTATTAGCGGGGCGGTTTGCCTGATACTGATTGGCGAGCCACTGTCTGTTGCGGGCGCATTCTGGCTGGCGGGAATCGGGTGTGCGCTGTGGGGACAGGGATACGCCCATCTGACAACCCGCAAAGTAGAAGAGAATTCGGCAGTACCGGTTATCAATACCGTTCGGAGCTTTATCCTGTGGCATCTGGCGGTGATCGTCGCTATTCAACCCGCAAGCCTGATCGGTTGCGTAGTATTTTATGCCCTGTTCGAACTTGTACTGGCTACCCGACCTGTTATCCACCAAATCTGATGCTGTTTTATTCACACGTCAACGAAGATAATTATATCGAACGGAACGCCCTCTGGCAGCTACAACCCCATACGCTGGTCGGGATTGTGGGGAGTGGTGAGCGACTGCTGGCCCTGATGGATGCTCCTTCTCTTCAGCAAGTAATTGCCGTCGACATCAATCCTGAGGCACATCATCTGTTTGCCCTGAAACTGGCCACGCTAAAAATCCTGTCAGTTTCTGATTATCTGGTGTTTATCGGGCATTTGCCCGCATTGGCCGATCAGCGACAAAGGCAGCTAGAGCAAATCTGGCCACAGCTTGCCCCCGATGTGCAGGCGTACTGGGAGCAGCGACTATCGATCATTGAACGTGGCATTGTAAATGCAGGACATTTCGAACGTTACCTGGCCCGACTCCGACCGTTGGTTGCTTTTTGGTTAGGCTCACGTTTTAACGAATGTTTTACTAGGCCCGTAGCGGCCATTAAGGGATTTCCACATTGGCGCTGGCGAGGATTGATGGCACTGTTCTCACAAACCTGGGTGTATTCGCTGACGGGCAATGTCGATTTGGCTTTCACTGCTTCAGATTGTAATAATCGGCTCATTGCAAAGGCGTTACAGTATACGCTTGACCATGGCACCTGCGCCAGCTCGTATATGTTTCATCTGATTTTCAAGGGGCATTTACGTGATATGAGTCCGACTCACTTACCGCCGTCATTACAACCCGATGTTCTGGAACGCATTCAGATCCGGTTGCGTCAGGGTACGTTGCCAATTCACGTTGTTACGGACGACATCTGCCACTATTTACAACAGGAACCGTTACCGACTGAAGCTATTTTTCTGTCCTTATCCGACCTGCTCAGCTTTGTGACTACCGACACGGTGACCAACGTATTGACCGAAACAAAAGCTCGTAATAAGGAGGCCATCATTCAGGGGGTTATTCGGAGTTTTTTGCGCCATGATTTTCGGCTGGATTCGCCAGCGCATCGACTACATGGGTTCGTTGAACTGCAGGATGTGTCGGACCAGGAGCGGACCCGAATGTATAAAGTCTATCAGTTTGTGCTATGAGAGAGGGCATTTTACCGTATGAACCTGCCTTTGAGGCCGACTTGCTGGCACTGGAACAAGCCTGTCCGCAGGGAAGCACTTTTCTTCAGTTAGTCATGGACCGGCCTCAGTTTATTACTCGTTCGGCCGTGTTTGACCGATATGCTCAATTGACTTATTGGCTCAACGATCGACTGGTCAGTGTATCAGCTTGTGCAGAAACGAGGCTAAGCCTCAATGGTGAGTTGAGTAAAATAGGCTTCCATTACGATGCCCGAACCCACCCCGACTTTCGGAACAAAGGATTGCAGGGGATGCTGACCCGGAAGCTATTGACCGACTTTAGTCAGCCAAACAACCTGAATCGATCCATTGTGACGTTTAAGGCCAATAACCTGGAAACTCTATGGCTTGGGAAAAAAGAAGGCGGTAAATCGCTGTACAACTTCACGTATTTAACCTTGCCCACACAAAAGCAGATTTCACCTCCGAAACCGGGGCAATTGCGCACATCTTCCTTATTTTCTACGGATCTGTTGACAGGACGGGAGGAGTTGAAGGATTTTTACACCTATTATTCAGGTTCGTTAGGCGTATGGCATCTGGATAAAGTGTACCAGCTTCGTGTGCTGCATCTGGCAAGTTGGCTGCGTATCCTGAAGACGCTCACCAGTGGATTCGGGCAGCAGGCGTCACGTATTCCCAATCAGGGGCAAACACTTCCAATGCGGCTGTTGATGGGTTTTCAGGCGGAGCACGCGGGCGATTTAAACGATGTGCTGGCTGATACAGCCCGGCAGGGAATCGATTACTTGCTGGTGGTTACGCATCCCCGAGATGGTCTGTATAAATGGTTACGACCGTATGCCATTGATACGACACAGTATGCGCTGCTAGCCGATTTCTCTATTCAGCCGACCGACCAGTTGACCCTGGATATCCGTTGCCTGTGAGCGATTCTATTGATCAAACTATACCAAAATCAAATGCGCTCTATTACACCATTGTTGATTATTAGTTTCCTGATTCCCAGTTATATGTATGCGCAACTTACCCAAACGCTTCGGGGGCGTATCGTCGATAAAGAATCAAAATATCCGCTGATTGGCGCTACAGTTCAGGTGGTTGATGCATCGCTGGGGAGTTTAACCGATACGACAGGCGCCTATCGAATTCCGGCTGTACCCATTGGGCGCCGAACAGTTCGGGTTACGCTCGTTGGGTATAAGGAAGCATTGCTGAACAACATTATAGTCGATGCCGGGCGCGAAACTATTCTGGATGTTGAACTGGAGGAAAGCATTCAGCAACTGGCAACCGTAACCGTAAAGGCACAACGGACCGGTGAAGCGCGGAACGATATGGCTGTCGTGTCGGCCCGGCAGTTTTCGGTCGATGAGGCCGATCGGTATGCCGGAAGTCGGGGTGAACCCGCCCGAATGGCATCCAACTTTGCGGGTGTACAGGGAGCCGACGATTCAAGGAATGATATTGTGATCCGGGGCAATTCGCCACAGGGGGTGCTCTGGCGGTTGGAAGGAGTGAGCATTCCGAACCCCAATCACTTCGCTATTGCCGGTACATCGGGTGGGCCGGTGAGCATTATCAACAACCGCTATCTGGCCAATTCTGATTTTTTTACGGGCGCATTCCCCGCCGAATTTGGCAATACGGTTGCGGGTGTGTTTGATCTGAAACTCCGAAACGGAAACAACGAAAAACACGAAAAGACCATCCAGTTTGGCTTCCTCGGAACCGAAGCCATGGTCGAAGGGCCGTTGTCACGCAGAAGTGGCGCATCTTACATGGCGTCGTATCGGTACGCCAATCTGGGCCTGTTCAACAAGATTGGACTGGACATTGGCACGCAGGCTGTTCCGTCGTATCAGGATGGTTTTTTTCGATTGAATTTCCCGATGAAGAACGGTGGTTCGATTGCACTTTGGGCGTTGGGAGGTACCAGTACGGTTGATATTCTGATCAGTCAGCAGAAAGCCGACGACCGGAACATTTTCGGGCAGAACGACCGCGATCAGTACTATACCTCCCGTATGGGCGTAGCGGGACTAACCTATACGCGTCCGGTTAGCAAACAAACGTTCTGGAAAACGACATTGGCCGTGTCAGGCAATGTGCAGGATGCCAACCACGATTATCTGTTTTTGCGAAAAGATGGAGCCGGAAATCCGTTGGTGCAGGCCGGAAAATTTGTTGTCGATTCGCTCCGGCCGATTCTGGATTATCGGTTTCAGGAAATTCGCTACACCCTTTCGACTTTTGTCAATCATAAAACAGGGCCACGTAGTACGCTGAAAATCGGGGTAAATACTGACGTTTTTCACTTTACGGCTTTCGACAGTGTCCGTACATTTGAGCCGCCCATGTCGATCCAGTTTACCCGCTGGCAACGTCGCTGGGATGCAGCTGAGGTGTTTGCCCTGCTCCAGCCGTATGTCAGTTATCGAACCCGACTGACTACGAATCTGACCCTAACGGCCGGTCTGAATGCGTTGATCATGACGTTGAACAGCAACAGCATTTCGCCCATAGAACCCCGGTTGGGACTTAGCTATGATCTGCCAAATCGACAGAAATTAAGTGTAGCCGTTGGGCTGCACAGCCAGATGCAGCCCACCTATACGTACTTCTACAAAACGCCTAATTATCTGTCGTCGATGTACCCGTTTCCGTTGGTAGAAGAGAATCGGAATGTAGGGCTTACCAAAAGCTGGCATTATGTGGCCAGTTACAATCGGCTGTTAGGCCGGACCATGCGGCTGTTGCTCGAAACCTATTATCAACACCTGTTCAATGTGCCGGTAGAGCTGGTAAGATCGTCGTTTTCGATGCTGAACACCGGGGCTGCTTTCACGCGGATTTTCCCTGGACCCTTAGTAAATAGGGGCGTCGGACGAAACTATGGCGTTGAGCTTACCCTCGAAAAGTTCTTTAGCGACAACTACTATTTTCTGGTAACGACTTCCCTGTTTGATGCTAAATACAAAGGTTCGGACGATGTATGGCGGAATACAGATTTCAATGGAAAGTATGCGTTCAACGCGCTGTTTGCTAAAGAAATACCTTTTCGGCGATCAAGTTTGAGCCTGGGTGCGAAAGTTACAGCAACCGGCGGACGTTGGTATGGGCCTGTTGATGAAGAGGCTTCCCGTCGGAATCAGGAGATCGTGTTTGCGAATGCCACACGCAATACGCTTCAATTTGCGCCCTACCGTCGGTTTGATGTGAAAATCGATTATAAGATCAATCGCGAACGCCTGACGCATACCATTGCCGTCGATCTGGTCAATGTACTGGGCATTAAAAACCAGCTTACACTGAGCTATGCTCCACAACCAGACGGTACATTTATCAAACAGGAATACCAGCTTGGTTTCCTGCCTGTGTTCTATTACCGGGTGAATTTTTAACGATTAGCCTTAACTTGCCGAAAAACTTGTTATGGCTCTTCAAACCCTCGATACTGGCCTTTTTAAACTGGATGGTGGGGCTATGTTTGGCGTCGTGCCCAAGCCTCTGTGGCAAAAACTGAATCCTGCCGACGAACTCAATCGCTGCACCTGGGCTATGCGGTGCCTGCTGTACGAACAGGGCAATCAGCTCCTGCTGGTCGATACAGGCATTGGCAACAAACAAGACGCTAAATTCTTCGGGCATTACGATCTGCATGGTGACGCCAGCCTACTCGATTCGATTGCGAAAGCGGGCTACTCTCCGGCCGACATCACCGATGTACTCCTTACGCATATGCATTTCGATCATGTGGGCGGTGCCGTTAAGCGGGATGAGGAGCGCCTGAGTCCCGTATTTGGAAATGCAACCTATTGGGTACATCCGGCGCACTGGAACTGGGCTGTCCATCCAAATCCACGCGAAAAAGCCTCGTTTCTTCGCGAAAATATCATGCCGCTACAGGAGAGTGGACAATTGGCTTTTCTGACGGAGCAACGCTTTCCGTATACCGATATACAGTTATTGTACGTAGATGGACATACCGAAAAAATGACCCTGCCTATTTTCCAGATCAACGGGCGGAAGGTTGCCTACATGGCCGATCTGATTCCGTCTTCGGGTCATATTCCCCTGCCTTATGTTATGAGTTATGACGTTCGACCGTTATTGACGATGGAAGAAAAAACGCAGGTGTTGCAAAAGGCAGCCGCCGAAAGTTGGATTCTTGTCTTTGAGCATGATCCTGTTACAGAAGCCGCTACGGTTGAAATAACCGAAAAAGGCGTTCGGATTAAGGACAAAGGCCGCTTATCGGAGTTATTGTAACGCGGACTTCTAGTCCGCATAGTTATAAGCCGTTAACTACTATGCGGACTAGAAGTCCGCGTTACATAACCGGAAAACGATGAAAATTGGATTAGTACTATCGGGTGGAGGAGCGCGTGGAATTGCTCATCTGGGTGTTTTGAAGGCACTTAGTGAGATGGGTATATCCTTCAGCCATATCGCCGGTACCAGTGCGGGTGCCATCACCGGGGCTTTATTTTCACAAGGGTATTCGCCCGATGAGAGCCTGAAAATTATTGAGTCGTCGTCGTTTGTCCGGCACTTACGGCCTGCCTGGAATCGTATGGGCCTGCTTCGGCTCGACACCGTGGCGGATTTATACCGCAAGTACATTCCCCACGACTCATTTGAGGGGCTGCAAATTCCGCTGCACGTACTGGCCGTTGACCTCAACGAAGGTGAGCCGGTCGTGTTCGAAACGGGTGAACTGATTCGGCCGGTACTGGCTTCCTGTTGTCTGCCCGGCATTTTTGAACCGATGTTGATCAACAAGCGTCAGTATGTTGATGGAGGAGTGTTGAACAACCTGCCAGTCGAATGTATCGAATCGAAGGTTGATTTTTTGATCGGCTCTCACTGCAACATATTAGGGCCACGAAAACCCATCCGTTCGATGCGTGGAGTAATTGAACGGAGCCTGGTGCTGGCGGTTCAAAGTAAAACGAAAGATCGGTTTGCCTGTTGTAACATCCTGATTGAACCTCCCCAACTAGCTCAATACAGTACAACTGATCTTAGTAAGTCACGGGAGCTGTTCCGTATTGGCTATCAATACACAAAATCGATGGCGGACGAGATCGAAAAAAAGCTGGCTGAACGATTTAAGTAAGCTACATTCTCAATAAGTCGCTTCAGGGAGCCGCCCCTCTGTGGGGGATAAACATATGCAGGTTCTATAACAAAATCGGGGCTATGTATTCGTAACAAACCGAAAGTAACAGGTCCCCTAATTGCATGCTTACAGAATGAAGTTTGACATGGAAACTTCATTCTACGTGTAACGTTTTACTCATCAGCTACCTCATCATCCAGTTTTAGAACTGGCGAGCCATTCGTTTGTGTATTATTTTAATAATATTTTTTATAGATGAGTATATTCAAATCAATTAATGGTTGTTTTGTCATGCCTTTTCGGATTAAAAAGACATTAAAATTAACTTTGCTTAGTTTATATTATTCGATAGTTAATAAATAAAAGCCACATTAAATAGAACTTTTTTGCTATAATAAATACCTAGTAAAAATGCTTAGTCCATAAATTATTCGGAGAAATAGGTGAAATTGAAAAAGTTCTATTTGTGCATATGAGCCTTTTCTTTGTTAGTAGAAAATTTTATTCTGTATTAAATAGATTTAATAAAAGAACTGTTGGTTAATTTTTTATAGTATAAGCAATTTGCAAAGCCTTTTTCTAATCTATAGATTTGTTAAGTAGAGTGCATTTCTTAACTTAACACTAATTAATAGAATGGGAAAACGTTTATCAATAAGCATATTTCTACTATGCTTACTTGGGTCTACTGCATGGGCACAGGATCGAAGAATAATTGGTAAGGTCACATCGGCCGAAGATGGGTCACCTTTGCCAGGGGTTTCGGTAGTTTTAAAAGGAACATCCAGAGGGACCAGCACCGACGCCAGTGGGATTTATGATTTAACCATACCTTCGGCCAAAGGGACGGTTCTGGTCTTTAGTTTCGTAGGTACGACCACTCAGGAAGTACCGGTGGGCAATGAATCAGAAGTCAATATAAGTCTGGTATCTGATTCGAAACTGCTTACCGAAGTAGTCGTAACGGGTAGCGGGGTCGCTACCAGCAAAGCCAAGCTGGGTATTGCCGTTGAAAGTGTGTCGGCGAAAGATCTTCCGCAAACACCAACCGCTTCCATCGACCAGGCTTTAATCGGTAAAATTCCAGGCGCTCAGATTTCATCGACTAGTGGTAACCCCGGTGACCCCGTTAATATTCTGCTGCGAGGGATCAACTCGGTTCAGGGTGGTACTAAGCCTCTGATCATGGTAGATGGGATACAGGTGGCCTCTACCGATATTAACTCGCTTGATCTAAGTAACGTCGACCGCGTAGAGGTAGTGCAGGGCGCAGCATCTGCGTCGATTTATGGTGCCCAGGGTGCCAACGGTGTCATTCAGATTTTTACAAAAAAAGGCAAGAAAGGTCGTACTGCCGTTAACTTCTCAACCAGCTATTCAGCCAACGAATTTCTCAATACAGGTAATGTGCATAAGGCTATGCTACACCCATACCTGACTGACGCGAGTAATAACATTGTTGATGCCAAAGGCAATATTCTTGATTATACCCAATACGGTGCCATTACGGGTATTTCATATAAGTATGGCGGGGCAACCCGTTACGCTATCCAGGATATTCGCAATGATGCCAATACGCCTTACAGCGCCAATCTGAAATACTACGATCACTTCAAACAAGTATTTGGAACCGGTGCTACCACCAATAACAACATCAGTATCTCGGGTGCCTCGGAAAAAAGCGACTTCAACATCGCAGCCGCCAACAACCATACTACATCGCCTATTCTGACGAAAGAAAATGGCTATATTGACCGGAGTAACCTATCGGCCAATGTGGGGACGGAGTTGTTCAAAGGATTTACGTTGCGCTCGATCACGCAGTTGGTCTATACCAAAAATACGCTGAAGCCGGGGTTAGGAGCGATGTATTCTCCTTTTAATAACGGCAGTGGCAACGTTGGTTCGGTGTACGGCTTCCTGAATACATCGCCGTTCTTTGATCTGACCCGTAAGCTGGCCGATGGTACGTATCCAGTGTATCCAACCGCCGACTTCCTCAGTATCAATGCCGGTAACCCGTATTATCAGGCAGAGTATACGGATGCGATCAACAACAAGATCGATGTCGTTCAGAATTTCAATGCGAACTACAAAATCAACAAATTTCTCGAACTGGATGCCAAATATGGGATCAACTACCGGAACGAAACGGCCCGGTGGACCTATTACAACCAGTCGCAGAACATAAGCACCGAATATTACGAGAGCTGGGCAAGCAATTATGCACCTGATGAAAAGGGGGAAATCGATAACTTCCAGTATAACAGCACCTTCCAGAACTTCCTGGGTACAGCCTATATACGTACTGATTTCCAAAACGATTTTCATATAAACCTGCCGATTCAGACCAGCACTCAGGTATCGTTCGATTATCGTAAGAACAAGACAACACAATATGACACATATGGTGTCGGATTAGGGCTAGCTCCTCCGTATAACGTCAATTCAACGTCATCGCAGGCCGTAGACAATGATAAGGTAACACCCTTCATCACCTACGGATATCTGGTGAACCAGAAAATTGACTTCGGCGATTATGGCGGTATTACAGCCGGTTTCCGGACCGACTGGTCGTCGGCTTTCGGTGCAGGTTCAACGCCCTTTACCTTCCCGCACTTCGATGGACATATTGCTCCATTATCGTTCTTCAAGAACAGCGCTGTTGCCAATACCCTAACGTATTTCAAACTGAGAGCTGCTTATGGGGAAGCTGGTATTCAGCCTGGTGCGTTTGATCGGTATCCTGTCCTGAGTCAGCGCAACCTGGGGTCTGGCCTGGTCTATACCATTCCAACAACCACCCAGAATCCTAATCTGAATGTTGAGGTTTCGAAAGAATTTGAAATTGGTACCGATTTCACCATTGGTGGTAATTCGAACCGTAACTGGCTGAACGCAATCAATGGGTCGTTTACCTACTGGAAGCGCTCCAGCGAAAACGTCATCTATACGGTTAGCGTCCCCCCTTCACTGGGTTCGACCGGACAGTTGACCAATGCCATTAACATGTCGTCGAACGGGGTTCAGTTCACGTTAAGTCTGCCTGTTTATAATTCCAAAAATCTGAAGTGGGATTTCACCACAAACTTTGGTCATCAGATTTCGAAAATCGATGCGATTTCGGGTGGTGCCGATATTATCCTGACAACGGCTGCGGGTAGTACGGCTCTTGTACTGACACCGGGTCAGCCAATAGGTCAGGTATACGGCTATAAGGCCTTAACCAGCCTGGATTATTTGCGGCAGGATGGCAAAACGCGTTATATCCAGCCTGGTAACGAATCTCAATATACCATCGTTGATGGGCGAGTTGTCAATAAAGCCAACTACCAGATGCAGTTCACGGATGAGACCTACCCGCTGATGAACCCGAACCCGAAGTTCAATATGTCGTTCATCAATGGGGTAAGTTTCAGAAACTTCCTGACGCTGAACTTCCAGTTCGACTGGGTCAATGGCAGCCACCTCTACAACCAGACAAAAGAATGGCTGTATCGGGATGGAATCAGTGGTGACTTTGAAAAACCGGTTACTATCGATGGCAAAACAGGCGCTTACTCAGCCTACTGGTCTAGTGCCTACTACAACCTGTGGGGTAGTACCCGTGGTGCTGGAAATAACGCCACCAAAGATTTCTACGTAGAGGATGCTTCGTTCGTTCGGCTACGGAATATTTCGCTGGCTTTTGATCTGGCTAAACTTATTAAGCTTCCCTACCTCAACAAAGCCCAGATCGTTCTGACGGGCCGCAACCTGCTGACGTTTACCAAGTACTCAGGCTATGACCCTGAGATCAGTTCGGGGGCCTCGAACTCGTCGTTCGACAGAGGTGTGGACCATAGCACCCTGCCTAACACCAAGTCGTATCAGGTTGGTCTGAATATTGGGTTCTAATTTTTCAACTGTCATTGTCTATGAAACTCATTAATAAACATAAATTTTTTACTACCGCATTTTTCGCAGCCATTATGCTTACGGGGGTTTCCTGTAAGGATCAGCTCGATGTTGGTAACCCCAACGCCCCAACGCTGACTGCAAACGTAAACAACGAGGCCGGGCTGATCGCCTATGCTCAGGGTGGCGTGTATATCAACGGCTTCCTGAATGGCGACGGCTGGTTGGGCAACAGTTATTTTTCGCTTCCCTGGGGCTATAGCGAGTTGATGGCCGATAACGTGGGAGCCGATGCCTCGAACAACCAGATTACGACTATTGGCGTACCGGATTATATTATCCTGGATGATGGCTCCAAGCAGACGAACCCAGCTCCTCAGGTGAGCATTATCCGGTCGTACAACAGCCGGGCGGCTACAGGGGCCGGAAACAATGCGATCTATTATCAGTGGCTGAATATGTACGCCCTGAACAACGTCTGCAATCAGATTCTGGATTTGGTGGGCACAATTAAATTTTCGGGCGATGCAACCAGCCGTGCCAACACAATTAAGGCATGGGCTTATTGGTGGAAAGGGTATGCCTATGCCTCCATCGGTTCCATGTATTATGCCGGGTTGATTGAAGATAAGTCGGGTGTAACGGATGGAAACTATGTATTGCACGATGCCATCATCAGCAAGTCGAACGAGTATTTCAATCTGACGACCACCACGCTGGGCGCCGTAACGAGCGCTAACGACTATCAGGCGGTTATGAGTCAGTTGATTCCGTCGTTCTTTCAGGTAGGTAATGGTACAGTTCCAACGATCGACATGTGGAAACGAAATGTCAATACCATGCTGGCGCGGAATATTCTGGTCAATAAACTGGCTCCGTTTGTCAATGGTAATCCCGATGCAAAGATTACCAAGTCTTCGACAACCGCGATGACCACGGCCGACTGGAATTCAGTACTGACACTGGCTACGAATGGGATCAAGAAAGGCGATGCTGTGTTTACCGAGCGTAGTTCATCATCTAACTCACCTTTTTCTCCATCAGGAGGTACGGTGGCTGCCTTGACTTCAAACGTGAATACCAGCTCAACCTTTAAAATCAGTGAGCGATTTATGCAGTCGTTCAACGCGGGCGACAAGCGGGTGGCCAACAACTTCAATACGACGACGATGTATAAGAACAACTATACGTTTACAACGCGCTATAGCATGGTACCCAATGGGAATGGACAAGCTGGAGTATACGTGTATGGTTCTAAAGATGTAGGAGCGCATGAGGTGTTTATGGCCGGAAGCTATGAAGAAAATGCACTGATGCTGGCTGAAGCCAATATTCGCCTGGGTAACATTGAAGCCGGACTCGCTTTTATCGATGCCGTGAGAGCGTATCAGGGAGCGGGTGTAGCACCTGTAGCTGGTACTGGCCTAACACTGGCGAAAGCGCTAACCGAACTGACTAAAGAACGACGAGTTGCATTATTCAGCCGTGGTCTTGCGTTCTATGACAACCGACGCTGGGGCTGGACGTACGACATCTCGGTAGGCGGTGGAAGCTATGGCAATACCCTCATTTCGAACGCTGGTGCTACGATCAATAAAAACGTCACGATCAACTATAATTTCATGGATTATTGGGATGTGCCAGCCGATGAGACAGTGCTAAACGCAACGACATCGAGCGTCGTTACCAAAAACCCGAACTTCTAATTGCCGATTTAGTTGACTATTCTGCAAAAAGCACCGCTTGGGCGGTGCTTTTTGCGTTTATAAGCTTTTGAATCAACGATTAAGGGTATTTACTTAATAAATGAATTCGTAAATGAAACCCAGTAAACGGTTTGGTGTAAGTATATTTTTTGAATAAAAAATAATGACCTGTCTGGTTACATGTAAATTAATAGATTGACGTTCAGCCCTGTTTTTGACCGTTTATGGAAAACAACAATCCCTTATGCAACATCTAGGCAAAATCGATCGTCTTTAAGTCTTGTCTTCTTTGAATTGTATTTTTTAGATATAAATAGATATTAAAAGTAAACTGATGTAATGATATAATATTTCGGATAGAATTAATTTATGATTATCTAATTCTAGTAAAGTGTAAATATTTGACATATTACCACAATAATATTCTGTATAAGTGTAGATGCATTTAGAGATAATTTTACTGAACTGCAATTTTAAATTTGTATTATTCTTTTTTGATACTAGTTTTGTTGATAGTAAAAACTGGTTTCACCTAACATCTAACGTACATGAGTAAATTTCTATCCTTGAGTTTCCTTCTGGTATGCTCGATCTGGTCCACCGCATGGGCGCAGGACAGGCGTATTACGGGTAAGGTCACATCGGCCGAAGATGGCTTACCCTTGCCAGGAGTTTCCGTTGTGCTAAAGGGTACAACGAAGGGCGCCACCTCCGACGCGGGCGGGATGTACAGTCTCGACATACCCAACAACAGGTCGGCAACGCTCGTTTTTAGTTTCGTTGGCGTCACTACGCAGGAAGTTGCGGTCGGTAATGAGTCGGTTATCGATGTTAAGATGGCATCGGATAATCGCCAGTTATCGGAAGTGGTTGTCACAGGGGTCGGGGTAGCTACCGACAAGCGTAAGCTGGGTATTTCGGTTGAGTCGATTACCTCGAAGAATCTGCCGCAAACGCCAACGGCTTCGATTGATCAGGCGCTGGTAGGGAAGATTGCCGGAGCCCAGATTTCGAGTGGTAATGGTACACCCGGCGCTCCGGTCAATATTGTACTGCGGGGTATCAACACCATCAACCGGGGTACGGCTCCCATTCTGCTCATCGATGGGGTACAGGTCGATGCGACGAACTACGATTCGAATGGGAACATCAACAACAACCCGACAGCCCTGCTGAGCAGTATCGATCCAAATACCATCGAACGGGTCGAAGTGGTACAGGGGGCGGCTGCGGCTACGCTTTACGGTGCACAGGGTGCCAACGGCGTTATTCAGGTATTTACCAAAAAAGGCAAGTCGGGCAAGCTGAACATCGATGTAAGTTCGGGCATTACCCGGAGCGAATACCTGAATGTGGGTGGTGTAGCGAAAGCGCAGTATAACGGATTTATCGTCGATGCCAGCAACAACGTCATTGGTACATCGGGTAAACCGCTTGAGCTGAATCCGAACACGCTGGTTTACAGCGAAAACGTGCAGTACAATCCACTCGATGTGAATAACAAAGCGGATAAGCCGTATACAGCAAACCTGAAGTACTACGATCATTACAACTATTTCTTCCGCCCATCGAATACGTATAACAACAGCATCGCCCTGACGGGAGGAACCGATAAAGTCGACTTTGCTATATCGGCATCGAATAATCAGCAGGAAAGCAACATCATCAACAACGGAAATTATCAGCGGAGTAATCTGATGTCGAATCTCGGCATTCAATTGGCTAAAGGACTCACCTTCCGTACGACTACGCAGTTAGTATATACCAAAAGCACGATCAAAACCAACGACCGTCTGATTCTGTATGCAGTAAATAATGCCCGTCCGTTTGCTGATTTTTCGGCGCTCGATCCCGATGGGAATCCGGGTATTTACTATGGCGATGCAGTAGGGGTGAACCACAATAACCCTAGCTTCTGGCAGAAGTATACCGACAATAAAGACAATAAAGTCGATGTGATCCAGAACTTTAACCTCAATTACAAGGTCAATAAGTTTCTGGACCTGGATGCCAAATACGGCGTCAATTACTCGAAACAGGAGATTCGGACTACCTACGCTAACCAGACGAAAAACCGGAATGTTATCGCGCTGAACAACAACTATTACCAGAACTATTTTGGCACGGACCCATCGGGCGAAATCGATAACAACAGCCTGACAACTACGTATCAGAACTTCCTGGCCAGTGCGTATATCAACACCGATTTCCAAAATGATTTCGGTTCGAAGTTACCGATTCGGACATCTACCCAACTTTCGTTCGATTATCGGAACCGGAATTTCAAGCAGTTTTATACCTATACACTGGGCTTGCCAACGTACGATCCATTTACAGCGGCTCAATCGGCGGTGTTCCGGGTGCCGGGTGTAAAAGCACCATCGGCCGGGCGGGCTGGTCTGCCTGCTGGCGGTGACTATAGCGAACCGTTTATTACCTATGGCTACGTGGTCAATCAGCGGATCGACTTCGGTGATCTGGCCGGTATCTCTGGCGGCTTTCGTACCGATTATTCCTCGGCATTTGGTAGCGGTTCCAAGCCATTTACCTTCCCTCGTGGAGATGCTTATTTCCGGATTTCGGCTCTGAAATTTTGGGAAAACAGTCCAGTGGCAGGCTTCTTCCCCGAATTCAAACTGCGGGCTGCTTATGGTCAGGCGGGTATTCAACCCAAGCCATTCGACCGCTATCTGGTGTTGAATACGCAAACGCTGGGCTCCTCCAACTCATTCTATACACCAGCCAGTCAGCCTAATCCGGCGCTGGATGTAGAGGTATCCTCGGAACTTGAAGTTGGTGCTGATCTGGCTCTGACGCCCTCAAAAAGTTCGAATTGGCTAAGCAGTGTTCGGTTGTCGGCTACCTATTGGAACCGCTCTACCGACAATGCCATTTTCGATGTAAGCGGTATTCCATCAGCAGGGATCAACTCCATCAAAGACAACGCGTTCTCGCTGGGATCAAACGGTTTTCAGGCTTCGTTGAATACGACCGTGGTGCGGACGAAAGATTTTACCTGGAACCTGACGACGAACTTTGGTAAACAAACTTCCCAGATTACGGCGGTTAAGAACAATGCCGAAGTAGTGGTTCTATCGAGCGCCGGTAGCTCAAACTATGTGCTGAAAGCGGGCGAAAAAATCGGTCAGTTGTATGGCTATATCACGGCTCACTCTCTGGATCAACTAGCTCCCGATGGTACCGCACTCATTCCAGCCGACCAGCAGTCGCAGTACACCGTAGCGAGCAACGGGATTGTGGTCAGCAAGGCGACGAAGCAACCCTTCTTCTCGGCCAACAAATACAGCTTTGGCGACCCGAACCCGAAGTTCAACATGTCGTTCATCAACGAGTTTACGTTCAAAAACTTCCTGACGTTCGGATTCCAGTTCGACTGGGTCAATGGCAGCCACATCTACAACCAAACGAAAGAGTGGATGTATCGCGATGGTATCCATGGCGACTATGCGAACCCCATTACGATTGACGGAAATACGGGTGCCTGGACAGCTTTCTACCGGGGAGTATATGCACAACGTCAGGCTAATGGCACGAAAGATTATTTCTACGAAGACGCTTCGTTCGTGCGTCTGCGGAACGTACAGATTGGATTCGATCTGAGCAAAGTGGTGAATGTTCCCGTCCTGCGTCGGGCTCAGGTAGTCTTCTCGGGCCGGAATCTGCTGACCTTCACCAAGTACACCGGCTTTGATCCTGAAATCAGTTCCGGAACGGGTAGTTCGGCCTGGGACCGTGGTACCGACCACAACACCATGCCAAACCTGCGCTCGTATCAGGCTACGCTCAACATCGGACTCTAATTTCAATTTTCAAGAACTTATCAATGAAAAAGATACATATTCTAGTGGCCGCGCTGGTACTGAGTTTTGCAACCTCCTGTAAAGATCAGTTGGACGTGAAAAACCCGAACCAGCCAACCGTAAGCAGTGCCAATACCGAGTCGGGAATTATCAACTTCGCACAGGGGGCTGCCTACATCAATGGATTCAAGGAAATCAAAACCGATCTGTACGACGGGGTTCCGGGGTATTTCTGGTCGGGGGCTATGGGTTTCCATGACCTTATGGGCGATATTATTGGCGAAGAAGCCGCCAACCAGTTCGGTAATCAGATCGGTGCGCCCGATTATGTGATACTGGATGATGGGACTAAAGTCGTCAATCCTAATGCACCGAATACCCAGTGGGCGCTGATTCGACAGGTCAATGTCAATTCCAACCAGGGATCGAACCCGCTGTTTCATGAGTGGTGGTATATGTATTCGCTCAATAGCCAGATGAATAAAGTCCTGTCATTGGCCGATCAGGTATCATTTACGGGCGATGCCAAAACCAAAAAAGCGACCATTCAGGCGTGGGCATACTGGTGGAAAGGCTTTGCGTATTCGCACATCGGGTCTATCTACTATGCCGGTATCATCAACAACGATGCAACCGGGACCAATAACAACTATGTGACCAAGGAAAAGATTATCGAAGAAGCCAACGCCAACCTCGATAAGGCCGCATCGCTGTTACCAGCCGCTTCCACGGATTATACAGCCATCATGTCGCAGTTGATTCCACCGTTCAATCAGGTCGGTAAGGGGGGCGTACTCACACCCGATATGTGGAAGCGTAATATCAACACGCTGAAAGCCCGTAACCTGCTGGCGAATACAACCGTAAAAGCGATGACGGCTGCTCAGTGGGGACAAATCCTGACGCTGGCCAATGACGGAATCAACGCTACGGATAATGTCTTTACGGGACGCTCAAATCAGAACGGTGATTTCCTGTCGCCAACAGTCGGTACTGTAGCCGCTAAAGCAACGGGCGATCCATCGGGTGGTGCTACGTACAAGATCTCGGAACGACTGATTCAGGATTTCAAAGCGGGCGACCAGCGACTGGCGAACAACTTTACCCAACGCGCAACACCCTGGATTGGCGAAAGTAGCCGGGGCAATGCCTTCAATACACGCTGGGCGCTGCTGGATGGTGGTAAAAAAATGGCCAGTGTGGCTACGCTTAGTGATCGAACTCCGGGCGCTACGGAATTGTACCTGGCCGGTAGCTACGAAGAAAACGAACTGATGAAAGCCGAAGCCCTGATCAATACCGGCAAAATTGACGACGGGTTAAAATCAATCGATGCGGTTCGGAAATATCAGGGAGCGGGTTTAACGGCTGTTGCCGGTACCGGACTCACACTCGATCAGGCGAAAGAAGAGCTTCGTCGGGAACGTCGTGTTGGGCTGGCTTTCCGAAACCTGTCATTCTATGATGCCCGTCGGTGGGGTGTTATCGATGATGTATCGCAGGGCGGAGGTCGAAAAGGAGCCGTGGTTGTGGACAAAGCTGGGAAGGTAAGCACCAATGCCACCATCAATTATAATTTTCTGGATTACTGGGATGTGCCTGATAATGAGCTCAAGTACAACCCGGCAGCTTCGGGGAGCGCGGCTACATCGAATCCTAAAAAGTAAAATAAGTAAGTTGCTGTACTTTGTAAGGCTCTACGTCGTTGACGTAGAGCCTTCTTTTGCTTTATATATTTCAGATTAAACTTGTATGAAATTGCATCGGATAGCTGTATATTGACGTATAGGAAGCAAGAGCGTTGAAAAAATAGCTTTTGTCTGGACTGAAAAATGAGTCAACTGCGTGTAGGCTACTCCAACAGTAGATTTATACGATGCGAATGATTTTTTCGTTTAAAAAATTGTAGCTTGAAGCGCTCGTTTGTTGATCGTTTTTTTAATTAAGCGTGTAGAAACCCAAAAAGCATTTACTTGGTATAACCTATACATGAGAAATTTTTATCGTGTTATTAGCTGGTCAGCTTTACTGATCATGCTGCCGGGCTATCTGCTGGCCCAGGCTCAGCGTATAACAGGGAGAGTAATATCCGTTCAGGATGGCCAGCCGCTGCCTGGTGTTAATATTCAGGTTAAAGGAACCACAAACGGGGTTAGTACCGATGCCAACGGGAATTACAGCATAAACGTACCCGGTAGTACAGCCGTATTGCTCATGTCGTCCATTGGTCTGGTTTCCCAGGAAATCACGGTTGGCAACCGGACAGTTATAAATATTCAGATGCAGGAGTCGATCAATGAGTTGACTCAGGTCGTTGTAACCGGCTATAATACCCTCCAGCGCAAGGACGTTTCCAGTTCCATCGCATCCGTCTCGCCCGATAAATTCAAAGACATTCCCGTGGCTAGTTTTGATCAGGCCTTACAGGGGCAGGCTGCTGGTGTGCAGGTATCGCAATCATCCGGTACGCCGGGCGGGGGGATTATGGTTCGTATTCGGGGGAATACCTCGATTTCGGCTAGTAACCGGCCTCTGTTTATCGTGGATGGCGTGCCTGTTGAAAATGGTGCGTTGACCGGACGAGACTTCGGTGGACAATCCGATAATGCACTGGCGCTAATTAACCCCAACGATATTGAATCGCTCGACGTGCTGAAAGATGCTTCGGCCAAGGCTATCTATGGATCGCGGGCCGCTAACGGAGTAGTATTGATCACCACCAAGCGTGGTAAGGCGAATCAAAAAACGAAGTTTACGGCTGATGTGCAGCAGGGGATGATCGATATTGTTCGTCGGCCTGATCTGCTGAATGCTTCTGAATTGCTGGATCTGCAACGCGAAGCCGTCACCAACGCCGGTCAGAACCCCGACCAGTTGGGATTGATCAAAGGTGTAACAGACGGGCAAAATACCGACTGGATCAGCGCTATTTTGCGGAAAGCGGTTTATCAGCAATACCAGCTATCGACCCAGGGAGGTAATGACAAAACTCAGTTCTACCTGAGCGGTAGCTACCGGAACGAAGAAGGTATTCAGCTAAATAGTCAGTTTACGCGCTATACGGGCCAGTTTAAATTTGACCACAAAGCGACTGACAAGCTGTCGTTTGGTCTGAACCTCACCCTGTCGCGGGTAAAAAATAAGCGGGTCAAAGGAGATAACTTCCTGGATGGTGTGTATTCAGGAGCGATCAAGAGTCTGCCTTATTACTCACCTTATGACGAACATGGCAGGCTGTATGGGCCAAGTAACCCCGAATATCCAGGCTTCCCCAATTTCAACCCGGTCGGACAAGCACTATTGCCTCGTTTTGAAACCTACACCGTCAAGATGCTGGCGGGCGTGTACGTCGATTACGAAATTTTGCAAAGCCTGCGTTTTCGGTCGAAACTCAGTGTTGATTACAACAACATAACAGAAGATCAGTTCGAGCCCTCGTCAACAGCGATTGGAGGGTATTTGCCGAGTGTAGGTGGACAGGGGTACGGGGTTTTTAATAGTGCTCTGGTCTCGAAGCTAATCAGTACCAATACATTCAATTATAGCTATCAACTGGCGGAGAAAAACCATTTTAATGCCACAGCTGGTTTTGAAGTGCTCCAACAGATCGTACGTAACGGTAGTGTGCAGGGCCGCCTGTTCCCCAGCGATGATTTTACCTACATTACCTCGGCTGGAATTGTCGATCAGGGTAGTTCGTACCGAAATAGCAGTGGGCTGGTATCGACATTTGGGGAAGTCCGCTACGATTACGATGAGAAGTATCTGGCCACTATTACGGCCCGTTACGATGGTTCATCCCGGTTTGGACAAAATCGTCGGTTTGGGCTGTTCCCGTCGGCATCGCTTGCCTGGCGGCTTTCGTCCGAACCGTTTATGCAGCAGTTTCAATTTCTGACCGATTTAAAACTCCGTACGAGTTACGGCTTTACCGGAAACGAGCAGATCGGCGATTATCAATTCCTGGGTACCTGGGCGTCGACTACTTATAGTGGTGCTACGGGCGTTGGGCCTGTTGCGCTGGCGAATGCCAACTTACAATGGGAACGCACCCGCGAAGCCAACATTGGTCTGGATGCTTCGTTCTATAATGGCCGTTTTACCGTGACCATCGACGCTTACGATAACCTGACCAACAAGCTCCTGTTTGCGCAGCCGATTCCACAAACGACAGGTTTCAGCACCGTTCAGGGTAATATTGGTAAGGTTTCGAACCGGGGTATTGAGTTGACCATTTCCACCGTGAATATCAATAAAGCCGTTCGCTGGAGTACCGATTTCAACGTGTCGCATAACGAAAACAAAGTCGTTGAACTGGCCAGCGAGCAGCCCGTTTTTCGGGGCTATTCGGCCAATGGTGTGACGGCTACCAACGTCATTTTGCCCGGACAGCCACTGGGGACCTTCTGGGGCTTGAAATTCCTGGGTGTTGACCCCGCTACCGGCGATGCCATCTATGACGATAAAAATGGCGATGGCCGCATCACTCCCGATGATGGTCAGGTGATTGGGAATGCACAGCCTAAACTATTCGGTGGGCTGACCAATAAAGTATCCTGGAAAGGGTTTGAAGTCAGTGCCTTTGTGCAGGGCTCGTATGGCAACAGCATTCTGAACCTGACCTATGAGACGTTGGTCAACACCGGTACCGACATCCAGAACAATCAGGCTCGACAGGCCTTGAAGCGCTGGCAGAAAGAAGGCGACATTACCAGCGTTCCCCGGTATGTGTATCAGAATACCTACAACAACTACCACAGCAGCCGATTCCTGGAAGATGGTTCATTCCTGCGGTTGAAGAACGTGACTGTTGGGTATACCATCCCTAAAAAATTGATAGAGCGTTTCAAGCTAAGTTCAGCTCGTGTGTACGCTTCAGGAACGAATCTCTGGACATTGACACGCTATTCTGGGCCCGATCCTGAAGTAAGTACCCTGGATGGATCAACTTCGGCGCAGGGTATCGATTTTTTCACCCTTCCACAAGTCAAAACAGTTTTTGTTGGCTTGTCCGTTGGTTTTTAATGTATCTCCTGGAGAAAAGACAGCCATTACCATATGATTCGCTTCGTACGATATAGTGTAGTTTTACTAGTGGTGATTCTGGCTTCCTGCCAACAAGTGCTGGAGCCTAAACCGGTCGATCTGCTGGTCGATGATCTGGTGTTGAATGAACCGAATGATGTTCAGCCGGTTCGAATTGGCCTATACAGCGCCTTTCGGGGTATGGGGTCTCCGAACATGATCGCGGGCGACTTTACCGCCGATTACATCCAGGCCAATGGGACCTTTACGGATTATATTGAGTTTGGAACCAAGCGCATTACCGCAGCCAATGGGGTTGTTGATGCGTTGTGGGCCAGTATCTATAACACGATCTATGTCGCCAACTTCATTCTGGAACGCTTACCAACCGTAACCGGCGTGTCTGAATCAACCCGGAAGCAGGTGATGGCTGAAGCTCGGTTTCTTCGGGGCTGGGCTAATTTTATCGGCACCTACACCTATGGCGATATTCCGAAAGTGACCACGACCGATCAGGACGCCAATAGCCGGATTGGCCGGACCAGTAAAGCGGATATACTGGCATCGGTACTGGCCGATTACCAGGCCGCGCTGACCGATCTACCTGCTGTGGAATCAGGCTCAACCAATGCCCAGACCAATGCCGCCTATCTGAATAAGATCAATGCGCAGGCAGCGATGGCCCGTTTTTATCTCTATCAGAAAAACTGGGCGCAAGCCGAGGCTTTGGCTACAACTGTAATCAGCTCGGGCGTTTATACGCTGCAAACGAGTTTTGCTGACATCGTCACAAAAGATTTCACGGCCGAATCCATTCTGGAAGTTGGCTACAACCTGACCGATGATCCGGGAACCAGCAATACAGGCCTGAACAACCTGTTTGTCGGGCGTCGGGAGGTGATTCCGTCCAACTCGGTAGTGGCCGCCCTGAATACGACCGAAGCCGGTACACGCAATCAGACGATTACCTTCAATGCCCAGCAACAACGGGCCAGTGATAATGGTTGGACCGTGCGGAAATACGGTACAGCTTCGGAAGATAACAACAACATTGTGTACATGCGTCTTGCGGAAATGTACCTGATTAGGGCCGAAGCGCGGGCGCAGCAGAACAAGTTGGCGGGTACTACAGGGGCTATTGCCGATCTGAACGTATTGCGGACACGGGCTAAAGCGCCTGCGATTACGCAAACCGCTCAGGCAGATGTCCTGCTGGCCATTGAGCGCGAACGGGTGTACGAACTGGCCTTCGAAGGGCAACGCTGGTACGATCTGGTCAGAACGGGTCGGGCGCAGGCGGTTATGTCGGCTTTCTCGCCCAACTGGGATAGCCATCTGGAAGTCTGGCCAATTCCACAGCGTGAAATACAACAGAATACAGCCCTTACGCAAAATCCAGGTTATTAATCGAGCGGCTTGTCCGATTATCTGAGTATGAAAAATCTACTAAACTATACATTCCGGCATGGCTCTGGTCATTGGGGACGGTTGTTAACGACGGTTATCCTGCTTGGCGTAGGCCTGATTGCCTGCGATCAATATGACGTCGACCGTACATTCGATGGCCCCTATTTTGTTCGGTTTACCGATACTACGCTCACCTATAAAGAGAGCTACAGCAAACCAATTAACATTCAGGTGCATAATGTAGGCCCTAAGTTGAGCCAGCCCATCACCATCAATTACACCGTTAGTGGAACCGCTCGCGAGAACAAAGATTATGTGATTCAGGGCGAAAAAGGCAGAGTAGTAATTCCGGCCAATGCCAGCACCGGCAATATTGTGGTCTATCTGATCAATAACGCCAATAACATTCTCGAATCGTCGTCGCTTACGTTTACCCTGACCAGTGTTCAGCCTAGTACGTTACAGGTTGGCTTTGGCCAGAATAATATTGTAGGGAAACAGTTTAAACTGACCATTCAGGATGATTGCCTGCTGGGCGGATTTTATACGGGCAGTGGAAAAGTTGGAAACCAAACATACACTGTTCCTGATGTGGAAATAACCAGCGCCGACTGTAAAACCTATACGCTGAGCAACTGGAACATCGGACTGCTATCTTTCGATGCCATTAAGGCCCCGCTCAATTTTATCGATAACGGCGACAATTCACTAACCATACCCTCACAGACGAATGCCGAACTTGGGACAGGTACGTTGGCCGGTACGGGTGCCTGGAATCCCCGTGATCGTAAAATTTCGCTGAATTTGCTGCTTACCGTGAAAAACTCCGCCGGAAGAGATACGACACTTTCGTTCCCTCAGACGTATACACCCCAATAAAGGAACTAAACAATCTGTTTGACAAAATTCAATCATGCGACAACTTATACGTTTATTCTTGATTCCGGGTGTGATGGTTTGGCTTCTGGGAGGCTGCTCTGAGAAGATCGACCCTGTTATTCCGACCTACTCGCAACTCCTCACCGGTACGGAAAAGAAAACCTGGAAAATGGTTTCGCTAGAGATTCGGGATAATGGTAATTCTTCGGGTATTATATCGACTGCCCAGGCGGTTGCTGCTGGTATCGTTGCAAATTGTATAGCCGATGATTTATTGACGTTTTATGCCGACGCCGATCATAAGATGGAAGCAAGCGAAGGTGCTACAAAGTGCAGTGCTTCTGATCCTGATATTTATCTGACCGATTCCTGGACGTTAGTGAATGCCAATGCTACCCTTCAGTTTTACATTCCTATCCTGAATGGGGTATATCCCTGGAAATTAAAGAACCTGACGGCGAGTGCCATGACAGTTGAATACTATTTCGGCGACATTGATGCCAGTTACCGGTTCACCTTCAATGCCGTCACGAGTAAATGAGTAATCAATCAGAATTATAGCTGATACTGGTGTTTGTGTAACGGCAGCGGCCGAACGTCCCAACGGGGTCACACAAAACCTAAAGCTGCTTACTTGCTTAAATATCTGAATTATTTTAATGAATAGAAACTGTTTAAACTTTTGAAAATAAGCTTAAAATGAGCGCTTTTTTCATTCCGACGAAGGAGGAATCTCAATTTTTACTTATCAATTAGTAAGGGTACTTTGAGATTCCTCCTTCGTCGGAATGAAAAAAATGGCTTTTCAGGGAAAGTTTAAACAGCTTCATCCATTTTACATTATCCATTTACATAATCAATACCCTGGCTTCAATTTTATAGCGGTATGTTTCGATTAGTACTTACATTATTGTTGGGTGTTTTTCTGCAATCGACACTGTATGCACAGGCTACTACACCTGAGATAAAGCGGTGTTTAACCATGGAAATGGATAGCCTGCGACGGTTGCGCAATCCGGGCCTGGGAACGCTCAATGACTTTGAGCGGGAGTTACAGCAAAAAATGATTGCGTTCAAGCAGAAAATGCAGTCGGGCCGGTTGGCGGCTACGGTCATCACAATTCCGATTATTGTTCACGTTGTCCACAATGGGGAAACCGTCGGTGCAGGACGTAATATCAGTCAGGCGCAGGTGCAGTCGCAGATTGCCACCATGAATGAAGATTACCGTCGAAGAGCAAATACCCGTGGCTTTAACAGTAATCCGGTGGGGGCTGATATTGAGATTGAGTTTTGCCTGGCCGCACTGAACCGGCAGGGGCAAACGATGGCCGAGCCAGGTATCGACCGGTATAATGGTAATCGCGCCACCTGGAATAAAGACGACGTAGAAGGGGTATTAAAGCCTAGTACCATCTGGGACCCGGATAAATACTTCAACATTTGGGTGGTTGATCTGAGTGAAGCTATCGCCGGTGGCGGGTCAGTTGTGGCCTATGCACAATTCCCCAGCCAGTCCAATCTCCCTGGTATTCCAACGGCCAGCCCGGCCAGTACGGATGGGGTAGTGTGTAATTATTGGGCCTTTGGTAACGCCGAGAAAGGCAACTTTGCCGTGCTAAGAGCGCCCTATAACCTAGGTCGTACGATGTCGCACGAAACAGGTCACTGGCTGGGTTTACGGCACATCTGGGGTGATACTAACTGTGGTGACGATTTCTGCGCCGATACGCCCCCACAAGCTTCCGAAAGCCGGGGTTGTCAGGTTGGTCGGATAAGTTGTGGCGGTGCCAACATGGTGCAGAACTACATGGACTATTCTGACGATGCCTGTATGAATATTTTTACGCTCGATCAGAAAGCCCGAATACGCACCGTTATGGACGTTAGCCCACGCCGGGCCAGCCTGCTTACCTCCAACGTGTGCGGCACGCAGGTGGCTACACGCCCGCAGGCCAACTTCCGGGCCGAAGCGCAGCAGGTACTCTTAGGCGGACAGGTTAAATTCTACGACCTATCGGGTGGTTTCCCGACGAGCTGGCAGTGGACATTTGAAGGCGGTACGCCATCCACCTCAACCGAACAGAACCCCACCGTCACCTATAACCAACCCGGTAAATTTAAAGTGACGTTGGTGGTGTCGAATGTAGTGGGCCAGTCGGACCCGGTCGTGCGTACCGAATACATCGAAGTGCTGAATCAGGGCCTTTGTTCGGATATAACAAACTTTGCGGGTACACCGACGGTGTTGAGGGAAACGGGTGGAACCGGGTATGTGGCTGGGCAGAATAGCCATAAAAGTCAGGCCGTTTCGGAGTTCTTTGCCAACAAGCTGGCCTATAATAACCTGGCTGGGGCGGTATTGAAGTTTGGCGTTGCCAAAGCCGCAAAAGGAGCCGCTACCGAGTCGGTAGTGACCGTGACGGTCTGGAACGGACGTGGTTTCCAGAATGGCCCTGGCGCTATTTTAGGCCAGAAAGATGTACCGCTGAAGGATATTCTGGCCGATGTAGCGGCTAACCGTTCGACAACGGTGATTTTCGACAAGAATGTACCCGTCAGTGGGCTGTCGTTCCACGTTGGTATCCAACTGCCCTATGCGTCAGGTGACACCGTTGCGCTGGTAACGACCAAAAATGGTGAATCGCTCTTTGCAACATCCTGGCGTCAAAACCAGAAAGGCGACTGGATACGCTATGCTGACAGCTTAGGGCTGAATGTAGCACACAACATTGCCGCTCGCGTCGGTCAGAAAGCATCCGTACAGGTGGCGGCATCGGCCATCTTTATCAACCCAGGGCAGACCGTTACGCTCGATGCGCGTGGAGCGGGTATTCTGAACTGGACCGGCTCCGGTCTGAACGCTACTACAGGGCCACAGGTAGTTGCCAGCCCAACCCAGACAACCTCCTATACCGTGACGGGTTCTGGTTCTGACCTGTGTAGCACATCGGCGGTAGTGACCATCAACGTGCGAGCTGGTACCGTTACCTCGACAACACCGCTGGCTGAACAGGCCTTGCAAATAACCCCTAACCCCAGCGACGGCCAGATGACCGTATCCTTCAGCAGTCCCTTGCGGGGAGCGTTAACGCTAGGAGTTCGAAATATAAACGGAGCCGAACTCAGCCGCCAGAACTATCAGAAAACAACTGACGTCTTCCAGCAATCGCTCGACATAAGGACCTCACCCGGAGGAGTCTACTTTGTCGAGATCAGGATGGGGGATGAGGTATTCCGAAAACGGATTGTGAAGCAGTAGAAACAAGCAGAGCCGGAACGTCAATCCGGCTCTGCTTGTTTCTACTGCTTCATTAGGGACTATAATGAAAAGTATTTAATCAATTTTTTCGTGAATTTCACCACTTTTTAAAGCAAACATTTCCTCTTCACGCTCAGTCAGGTTATATCCCACAGAAATGCGTAAACTATTATATTGACTCCAAGAATCACCCCGGTCGCTGACCGCTTTACTAAGCAAAAGGATTGTTCCCTTAGCGATCTGACAACTGTAGATAGGAGGATCGAGATTATAGTTTTCTTTTCCGGCGCTCTTTAAGGTAAACAGTGTAAAGGGTTGATTATATTGTCTTTCTAAATTGGTCTTTAACGAATCTAATTGGTCAGCCTTATTCTTTAGGGATATAATGACTCCATACGGATGAATTCTACGATCTTCATCATAACTGCCGCTCCAGGAGTCAAACTGCCATTCGGCTTTAGCTGATTGGCTAGAATCTATGAATTTATGGTAGCCGGAAAGTTGGCCGTTAGGGTATTCTTTTGCTAGTTCAGCAATTGTATTGGGGAATTTTAATTTATAGCCCGCTAATTCTGTTTGCACAGATTCTGCCTCTGGTTTGCAGGCCCAGAGTGATATGATCACTATAATCACTACTCGTAAGAGCCTTCTCATATTGGTGCATTAACAACTTTAAACGTCAGGTCTGATCGGAAACGGGACTGAACTTAGACGCCATAACCATTGAAAAGCCACTTAGCAAATTAGTTGTAATGGGAGAAGTATCTTAGCCAATTGCCATACGTAAAAAACCGGGCGAACCTCCGTTGGGAAGTTCGCCCGGTTTGAATCAATTTATCAGGTCTTAATACCCAGGGTTCTGAACTAGATTTTTGTTGGTGTCGATTTCCCGTTGGGGAATGGGCAGCACCAGATTGTTGGCGTTGTAAGCCGTTGTCCCTACGGTACCGGCCGTCCGTTTGATGTCGGCGAGTTGCTGGCCTTCAAAGGCCAGTTCCAGACGACGCTCCAGCAGAATAGCCGCTAGATCGACCGTCGTGAGCGGAGTGGCTTTGGCTCGAGCCCGGATCAGGTTCACGTCGGCAAGTGGCGTAGCACCTACAGATGTGTTCAACCGGAGATTGGTCTCTGCCCGGATCAAATACATTTCGGCCAGTCGAACCACGGGTACATCACCGTATTGGTCGTTGTATTTGCTGGTGAACGTGTTTTGTCCAGCCGTGTTGAAGAAGGTACCCCGTACATCGCCTGTGCCGTACAACTGCCGGAATTTGGTTTGCACACGGACGTCACCACGACCCTGGTTGAGTGCCGATGCGTAGAACGTGTTCATATCATTGGCACCGTCTTGGTCGGTCACGATGATCTTAAAGATAACTTCTGACCCGCTGGTAGCGTCGTTAAATACATCGGCGAAGTTCGAAGCCAGGCTATAGGCGCCCGACGTGATCACCCGGTTAGCGGCATCACGGGCTGCGGTGTAATTCTTCTGTTGCAGATAAACGCGAGCCAGCATGGCAGCCGCAGCGCCTTTCGTGGCAAAGCCATTGCCTCCTGATTGAGTGGCTGGCAGATCACTTTCGGCTTTCGTCAGGTCGGCGAGTGCCTGAGCGTACACTTCGGCAACGGTATTCCGGGCGCGGTAGTCAGCTTCCGTTACGCTGGTGGTGGGCGTTAAAACGAGGGGAACCCCCGGATTCGACGCTGGTGTACCATCGCTCCAGTCTTTGGCAAACGCCTTCACCAGTTCAAAGTATAGCGCTCCCCGGATAAACAGGGCCTGCCCTTCGATGTTGGCCCGGTTGGCCTGGCTTACTTTGTCGAGCGCTGACAGTACATTGTTGGCCCGGTTGATGGCGTTATACCCATCGAGCCAGTAATCACGCGTGTACGTGTTGGAGGTGGTGACGGCTTTCCGCCAGATTTCGTCGATTTGAGCATACGTTCCGCCAAAAACGACATCGCGGTTGTCGCCCAGCAGGTCGCCGGTGTACTGGATTTGTCCGCCGTACAGGTTCACATCGCTCAGCCCGTCGTAGGTACCTATGAGCGTAATTTGTATGTCCTGTTCGGTATTTAATGCCTGACTTTGCTCAATACTTTGCGTGGGCACAACGTTCAGGCGGTTGCCGCAGGCCGTCAGCAGCATACCGACGGTTCCGGCGAATAACCAATGTTTTATGGATGAATTCATACGAATATGCGTTTGAAAAGTTCAGTTTTAACGTAATTGGTTAGAAACCGATGTTGATACCACCTGTGATGGTGCGGGCCTGGGGAGCCGTATAGAAATCGTATCCCTGGGCAATGTTCGAGACAATGTAGTCGGCGTTTACTTCTGGGTCCCAGCCCGCATATTTCGTAAACGTCAGCAGGTTCTGTCCTGTCACGAATAGCCGAACGTTAGTCAGTTTCGCTTTATTGATCAGCGCTTTCGGCAGGTTGTACGATAGGGTAGCTGTACGCAGCCGGACAAACGACCCATCCAGAATGAAACGGCTCGACGACTGGGCACCGTTGTTATAGTACAAACGCGCTTCCGGTACGTTGGTATTGGTATTCTGCGGGGTCCAGGCAGCTAACTGATCGACTGTCTGGTTGTCTTCAAACCGTCCATTAGCCGACGAATAGCGACCTACACCATAGAAGTTGAGCTTATTGCCAAACACGCCGTTGAACAGTACACTCAGTGTAAAACCTTTGTAACTGAAGGTGTTAGTCATACCTGCTGTCCATTTAGGCAGTGGGCTTCCGGCTACAATACGCTGGGCCTGACCATAGGTGCTGGTGGTTGTACGATCAATGGTACCATCGGCATTGGTCGTATTTTTATACCAAAGGGCATTTCCGTTGGCTGGGTCAACACCGGCATACTCCTGCGTAAAGAATACGCCCAACGGCTGGCCTTCCACTGCCCGGCTCATGGCATTGATACCACCTTCGATGATCTGACTCTGTAGGTTGGTGATCTTGTTGGCATTGGTGGCTGCGTTGAGGTTGGTGGTCCAGCGGAAAGCGCCCGTGAGGTTTTCGGTGTTCAGCACAAACTCAAATCCTTTGTTTTCCAGGCTACCGACGTTGCGGAACTGCGTGGCAAACCCTGTGGTACCTGGCACATTTACGCTCAGCAACAGACCCGACGTTTGCTTGTTGTAGTAGTCGATTTCCCCGTTGATCCGGTTGTTCAGGAGGCCAAAGTCAACACCGATGTCGAACTGGTTGGTGGTTTCCCATTTCAGATCGGGGTTAGCTAACTGTGATGGCCGCTGACCGGGCAGTGTACCGTAACTGGCATCGCCGGTGAACAGACCCAATTGCGGGAAATTCTGGATTTCGGCATTACCCGTCTGGCCGTAGCTGGCCCGGAGTTTCAGGAAGCTGATGGTGGTGTTGTTCTTCAGAAAATCTTCTTCTGAGAGTACCCAACCAGCCGATGCCGCCGGAAAGAAACCGTAGCGGCTGTTCAGACCAAAGCGAGACGAACCATCAACACGGGCACTCAGACCGACTAAATACCGATCGGCGAACTTATAGTTGGCGCGGGCGAAGTATGACAGGAACCGGTAATCCGTCTGCGACGACGACCCATCGGTTTTCCGGGCGGCACTGGCTATATAGCGATAGGCATCGGAAGGGAAGTCGCGCCCTTCGGTGAAACTGGTTTTCTGCTGCGATTGCTGATACGACATACCAGCCGTGAGGTCGAGTACACTACGACCAAACAGCATATTGTATGTAAAGAAGTTGTTGGTCGTATAGTTCTCTACCCGGACGTACCGGTTCTGGCCGATCCCCAGTGGAGAGCCGAAGTTGCGTTGGGTCTTGCTGTTGTAATAAAGCTCTTCATTTTGGTTAAGCACGTCCAGCCCAAACTCCGTACGGAACGATAACCCTTTGGCAATCTGGAGCTGTCCAAAGGCATTGGTCAGCGTGCGATAAACGGTCGTATTGAAATAAGCATTCCCAATGTTGATCAGTGGGTTATAGTACGTAGGAATGCTGATGTCGCCTGGAGGAGTACCCACAGGTAGGCCAGTAACCGGATCGATGGAGGGGGTCATTGGCGGTAAAGCGACCATCTGCATCGGGTTATCGAACTGGTTATCGGCCGAAATACGCTGGTTAAACGTACGGGTCAGGCCCATGTTGATACCCACCCGCAGCCGACTCGATACCTGATGATCCAGATTCAGGCGACCCGAGTAGCGTTGCAGGGCATTGCCAAGCAGAATCCCTTTCTGATCCAGAATCTGCCCCGACATGTAGAATGTTGTTTTTTCATTCCCGCCGTTCAGGTTCAGATCGTACTGCTGATACGGCGCATCCTGATAGGCCAGATCGCCCCAGTTGGTGCTTACCTGCTGGGGTGTACCAAAAGTACCTAGTCCCTGCGTCTCGTAAAACCCTTTCATGTACGAAGAATAGGAATCGGGATCGGCCGGATCAAGACCTTCAATTCGGTCGGAGTTTGCAGCCGCCTGATTGTAGAAATTCACGTACTGCTCCGTATTCAGGAACTGTAGTTTATGCGTTGGCTTGCTCGATCCATATTGGGCGCCAAAGGTGATGTTTGTACGTCCGGCTTTCCCCTTTTTGGTCGTGATCAGTACCACACCGTTAGCAGCACGAGCCCCATAAATGGCCCCGGCCGATGCATCTTTCAGAATATCGACCGATTCGATGTCCTGTGGGTTAATATCGGCTAGTGGGTTAGTAGACGCGCTATTGAAGCTCAGGTTATCAGTCGTAACGGGCGTACCATCGACCACGTACAGTGGTTGGTTCGATGCTGATACGGACGACTGACCACGGACCCGAACCTGAATACCCTGGCCCAGCTTACCCGAACCGGCGTTGATCTGTACGCCAGCCGCTTTCCCCTGGAGCGCCTGATCGAAGGTCGTAACTGGCTGATCCTGAATATCGGCCGCTCTTACCTTCGCGATGTTGCCTGTCAGGTCGCGTTTGATCTGCTGACCATACCCGGTGACTACCACTTCGTTCAAACTACGAACGTCTGTTTTCAGGATTACATTGATCGTTGACCGGTTATTGACCGACTCTTCGGTTGTGGAGAAGCCAATAAAACTAAACACCAACGTAGCGTTAGTACCAACGTTGAGTCGGTACGTACCCGTTGCGTCGGTAAGGGTTCCCTGTGTACTTCCTTTGACGCTGACCGATACGCCTGGCAGACCGCTGCCATCGTCGGATGATGTAACTCTACCCGAAACTACCTGATTTTGGGCATAGGCTCCCCAGGCCGTCAGCAGCAATAGGAAGCTAATTTGTAAGAGTTTTCCCATAAGTTGTTAATGAAAAATAAGTGATAATAGCGCAAAAGTACAAAAATGGATATTAAATTAAAAAAATGTTAAATGCGTTTGATTAGTATACTACAAATGGTGTATTAGAATAATTAATTAACAATTGAGTTATTAAAAGAATAAAATATCCATAAAATTTCTCTTCGCCTAACTATTTTAGGGCTAATAGGCATGATAAATTGTTTGAAAATTCATATTTGATTACTCAGAGTTAAGCAGAGTATAACTGGGTAAAATACAAAAAATTACTCATGCATTAGGTATAAACAACCAGTGCTACTATGAGTATATTTTCTTATATGACCTGTTGTGGGAAAAAATGTTAATGGGTGGTAACTTATATAATATCAGCCCTTTATTCGGTACTTCTTACTTTGTTCGGCTCTGTCGTTGATTTTGTTTGCCTTTCGAACAATTGGTTAAACTATGAAACAGGTTTTGCTGTCTAATCGTTAGGGATATGTGCCCGTAAACGCAACCGACAATGAACAAGAAAATCCTGTCCACCTTATGCCTGATTCTGCTCGTAACAGGCTTACGCGCACAGGTGCAATACACAACCGAAAACCCGCGTATCGAGGACGTAAATGATCGAGATGTGACCATCAAGCGGGTCGAACTAACGGAACAGTATACGATTGTCTACATGAAGTTTGAAGCGGCAAGACAATCGCTCAATCTGCCGGATCGCTCCTGGCCGTTTCCCATTCCGTCACCAAATGGTGGAGGACAATCAACCAATAATATTGGTTTTCAGCCAACGGCCCGCTTATACGTTAATCAGGGCGAGAAGTCTTATAAATTTATCAGGGCTGAGAACATACCTGCCGAAACGCGTCGACGTGTTCGGCCGGGCGAGCGTGTTGATTTTGTAGCTTATTTTGAGCGTATTGATCCCGGCTATACGACCTTCGATCTGTATGAATGTAGGGATAGTCAGGGCTATATATGCTTCAATTTCTGGGGAGTACACATTATAAATCCATTACGGAAAAATCAGTATTCGCAGCGCACACCCAAAGCACCAACGCCTGTTCCGGTTCAGCCCAAAACGCAGCAACCTCGTTATACGCCCCGTACCAAACCCGGCGTTGGAACGGACGAACCTGCTCCGCCGGTACAGCCCAAAGAAGTACCAACAGAGGTAGCGATCAACGGCATTACGCGTGATGCTAAAACCAAAGAGCCGATTGTGGCTACGGTGACGTATCGGTTGATTTCAGGCGCTGAAGCAGCCGGTGACGATCCCGCTGATTCGCTTCGGAGTGACGATCCGACGGGTAAATATAAAATCGCAATTGGGCGGAAAGGGGTCTATGTGCTGACGGTTTCGGCCAAGGGCTATTTTAGTCAAAGTGATACGCTGGCTACCAATCGGGTCGACGTTACGCGTGATTTCAACCTGGTACCGATTGAAGCGGGCGCGAAAATCACGCTGAAGAATATCTATTTCAACGCGTCGCGGTACGATCTTAAACCTGAGTCGTATCCTGAACTGGATCGACTGGCCGGAGTAATGCAGACCAATCCAACCATGCAGATCAAGCTGGAAGGGCATACAGATATTGTGGGCGAATTCGATGCGAACGTGGAGCTGTCGCGGAATCGGGTCAATGAAGTGAAGAAATACCTGGTCAGCAAAGGCATCAGTACCAGTCGTATCGAGACTGTTGGCTACGGCCCATCGCGTCCAATCAACAGCAACAAGGGTCTGAAAGAACGGCCTGAAAATCGACGGGTAGAGCTGGTGATTGTGAAGGTGTAATGCTTTTTAAACACAGAGGAGACGGAGGATTCACGGAGCACACAGAGATTTTCTCCGTATTCACCGTGACATCTCCGTCTCCTCTGTGTTTAGAGAATATGAAAGCCAACTTTGACCTCGACCTGGTTCTATCCCGGATTGAAGAAGCCATCCGCCCATATCCGAAGGCGGCTATGTTCGACCTGTTCGAACGAGGGTACAACACCTTATTTGAGCAACTGATCTCGTGCATTATCTCGATCCGAACGCTCGACGAAACCACTATTCCCGTTTCACTGCGCCTGTTTGAGAAAGCCCGTACGCCCGAACAACTGCTGGCGCTGGATATTCCAACCTTAACCGACTTGCTCTACGGAACCACCTATCCTGACCAGAAAGCCTACACCCTGCACGGTATTGCCGACCGGATTATTCATGAGTTTAACGGTAATCTCCCGGCAGATTTCGACACGCTGACTTCGCTGAAAGGGGTAGGACCGAAGTGCGCTAATCTGGCGCTGGGTGTTGCTACCGGCCAGTCGGCAATCAGCGTCGATATTCATGTACATCGGGTAGTGAATCGATGGGGGTATGTGCACACAAAACAGCCTGAACAAACCCTGAAAGTGCTGGAAACACAGGTGCCACAAGAGCAGTGGATCAATATCAACCGGTTGCTTATGCCCTTTGGTAAGCACATTTGCACCGGTACACTTCCTCACTGCTCCACCTGCCCGGTACTGGATTGGTGCGAACAGGTTGGTGTGGATCGGCATCGGTGAAGTCGGTATACGGTTTACAGTTTACCGTAAAGCTCGCTCGTCCGCGATATAATCGCGGACGAGCGCCATTGCATCGCATTCGCGTTAGCCTACCGTAAGCTACCTTATTCTTTTCCCTTCCTGGCCAACATAACTTCTCTCAGATTGGCGAGCGTTTCCCGGCAAGCCTGATCAATTTCCTGATACAATTCCGTTTGCTGCTGAACCGTCTGCTCAATCACTTTTTTAGGAGTGTTTTTTCCCCCGGCCGACCGCTCCATTTCGGCTACGGTGCTGCTGGTTGGCCGGATGGGTGTACTCAAGCCATTACTTTCGGCGATCAGATCGGTGAGCGTGGCGCGGTAACGACCATATTTCGCTTCAATGGTCAGCGTATAACGGATGTTCTGTTCATGAATTTTATACATTGACTTGACAAACAGAACGTTATGCTCCTGGTCGTACTGCTGCTCGGCGGTTGGATCGGAAGCATAATAGGCATCGGCCCATTCATGAAACTGTTCCATCAATTGCCGGGCAGGAGTTTTAGGGTTCGGGACTTTAATGATTTCCTGGTATTGCACCTGACCGGCTTCGTTGTTGGGTAGTCGGACCTGAGCTACGGCCTGTATTGATAAAAACAAGGTGAGAAAAAGCAACTGCTTCATTGTGATAGGGTACTGTAAGAATGGCTACTCCAACTCGGCGGGTAAAGGTCGTTGCTGACTCAGTTTTAAGTAGCTATCATGGTATTTTTTATTTCGTTTGACACCCGCACTAGTCATGACACCACTCAGCATGGTTTTGATCCAGTACCCAAAAATAAACACCTGCGGGTCACGGTCGTAAAAAATACGTGAATCGGCGTCATTCTTTTTCCGGATCACCTGACCGACAATAAAGTTTTTGAACCGGATGAGTAGCGTTTTTTTTGTCGTGTCGGCAGGGCTTAGCAAGTTGATTTTTAAGCCGTTGTAGTACAACTGCATCTTGCCGACCGATGCATAGCGATTGCCCGCTACCTGAGCCATAATTGGCTTTGCGTATCCACCATTCAGATTAGCTGCGATCATAGGGCTGGTAATCCGGGTCAGTTCGGGCAGATGCACACCCGATGTATTGAGAAGCATCCGAAAACCGGCCAGCGAATCGCCGTAGGATTCCCGGTAGAGCAACCGGTCGATGTGCAGCCCCAGCAGTTTCGTACTGGCTTTCAATACTAAACTATCGGTCGATCGTTTTGGGCGATTGGTTATGTTTTTCAGCACGCCATTAATATTCTCTAACGGAACATCGCCCACCCGGTTGGTCAATTTAGAGGTTTCGTGGTAGAGTACGTTGCTGTTAATGACCGAAATCGAATCGATCCGAAACGGTATTTTAATTCGATTGATCAGTCGGGTAGGCATTAGCTTTTCGGGGATGTAGGAGGGGTCGGGCAGTCGTTTGTCCCGGGAAACATCCGTCGTTACATTTTTTACCACCACATGATGAATCGCTATACTGGAGTCGCGATTCCACTGAGCTGTATTCAGACCGTTGAACTGGGCTTCATCGCCTTTTACCGTAATGTAATCGGCCTGCAAATTCGGGGGAGCCATAAATTCCTCTTTGGCCATCGTTGGCGTAATCTGAAACTGGCTCAGTAGCATCCGGGCATGTTGAGGGTCCCAATCCAGTTTATCGGCTTCTAAAGATGTTTTTTGACCTCTGAACGACACCTTGTTGACTGCCAGACTGGTATGGTTCAGCCAGGTTCGCCAGGCTTGTTTTTTGCCCGCTGTCCAACTGAAATCCGGATAATCGATGGTTGCCGTAACGTGGCCAATAAAGAGTGGGTTGGGTATTGTGTTCTTTTTTAAGTTTAGTATAGGGCGTAACTCGTCGGCCGTCAGATTGGCCTGCAAGTGTCCAATCAGTGTAGGGCGGCCCAACCGGTTTCCTGACAGGGTTCCATTGTGAAGCTGAAACATGGACGAAGGCACAATCGTCTTTATGTGTGAGCTGGCAAAGGTCGTTTTGGTCGGGACAATGCGTAAGGACGCAAAGGTGAGTGATTCATCTTTGGCCCCAAAGAAACTCTGTCCGGCTATATCAACGACCGACTGAACCTGGATCGAATTCGTATCTTTTTGCAGAATATAATTCACCTTCGCCCCCTGTACGGCCAGGTCATGCAGGGTAAAGGTGAACGGAATGGGAAAGGCTTTGGCTGGCCCTGATTTGGTGTCGTTAGAGCGCTGCCTGCCGACCATCGTCAGTTCGGGCTGGTTGATCTGTAAGGAATGGAAGCGAACGGTCGAAAAATTGGTCGAGTTCAGCAAGCCTTTGAGCTGGATTTGGGGAACAAAGATCTGCACAGTCTGGTCGGGCCGATTATCGGCGTAGCGTACACCCGTGAGGGTTGACGTTTGCTGGCTGTTGAGATCGATCTGTTCGACCGACAGGCGTTTATTGCCCGGAAAATTTACATAGCTGTCCACCAGTTTCCCGCTGAATTGCTCCCAGCCTATATCGCCTGTTTGGGTAGAAAGTTTATCGATACGAACGTTATTTCCCTGAAAACCTGCCTGTGTTTGTGGTGTTAAGTCTATTTTCAAGGAAATCCGATCTGCCATCAGTTGATCAATATGAAGAAGAGGCAACGGCTTTTTGTGCGCATCAGACGCCGAAGAAAGGGATGAACGAGCCGGTTTTCGCTGAGTTAGCCGGGCGTCGATGTCCAACTCATGCACCCGCAGTAGCGCTACCTGTATGTCTTTTGAATGCTGGAGGGCATCCCAGCCCAGGGCATCCCAATATACGTTGCTGGCTGTCATAACCGTACCATTGGGCAGATCGACCTGTAGTTTATCGACCTGATTGTAGCGTTGTTGTCCCTTCAGTGTATAGTTCTTCAGCGCAACAGCTACTTTATTGGTTGTCAGGTGTGCATCGGCTATCGTCAGCGTTGGAATGGCATGTTTTATGTCGATCAGGGAATCACTAACCAGAAAATCGTTCAACAACACACTGGCATTCATGTTGTTCATCGATACTTCCATTGGCTCCTCACCTTCTAAATGATACCGGGCATTGGCATTACTGATTTTAAAATGCTTCACCTGGAGTAATTCGCCCAAACCGTGCAGGGTTTTGAACAAATCCACTTTTTTGTGAGGGGCAGTCGCCACAACAAAAGGTTTCGGTCGATTGTCGCCTTTTTTTGTCGCAACGATATCGATACTGGGCTGAACCAGCTCTGCCGCCGATGCCACAATGCGCTTCTGCATCAGATCTTCGATGTTGACATCGTGCAGTTGCAGCAGCGGGGCCCTGAAGGTCAATCCTTTGCCTGTTATTCTACGGGAGGCTGTTCCATACAGTACGTTCCGGAAAATAACATCGTTTCGAACCATGTGAAACGATTCGACGCCAATTTTGAACAGACTGTCCGGCGAAAAAAAAGCAATATCCCGCAGGCTCAGATTGATGCTGTCGGTACTAACCGAATGTTCACTCTGTGCATTGAGTACCAGGTTATAAATGCTCAGGTTTGCTTTCTGCGTTCCTCCCCTTGAGGTCGGGTTGGCCTTATTGCCCAGCAACAGTTCGCCATCTTTGATTTGGGTATAGCCAACCGTCACGGTTTTAAACAAGGTTTTGATGTTTGACCGAATCGTACTGGCCGTGTCAGTTACCTGCTCTTTCCGACTTTCAATAGGTAACGTCAGCACAGGTCTGATACAGATGAGCGTGTCGAGCCACAGTTCGCCCTTTTGGTACACGGCGGGTAAATGACTTGAGTTGAAGAAAAACTTATCGGCACGTAAACTCAACTCGCCTTTTTTGTCGGTAGCCGGTTTGTGGAAATGGACCGAATCGATCTCAAATAATTGGGTCGAACTAATGAAATGTAAGCCCCGAAAGCTGAGGGTATTCTTCCCGTCCGACAGGACCCATTTTTGTCGTCCCAGGGCTAGTTCAATATGATCGGAGGCCAGTACCCGCCGATCATCGTTGTCAATTCTGGAAAAATTACGAACGGTAAGGTTGATGTCTTTGATCAGAAATGGATCCATTGCCGCTCGTCTGTACAGGGCGAACGTTCCGCCTTGTACGTTGAATGACTTGGCATGTAAATGATCTAACGTTTTTTGAAGGTTTTCGAGAATACTCGATGTATGAAAACGGGTCTGACTATGGTTGTGAGCGTGCGTACGGTAGTCATGAATCACAATTTCGGGCCGGCTAACCGAAAAGCTATCGACCAGTAATCGGTTGTGTACCAATAGCTCTTTCCAGGACTCGACCGACAGATAAGCCGATGGAATTTTTACCGTATAGTAGGTAGTAGCCCCCGTAGTGTCTTTCCGGTTAAAAACCAGTTTGTCGATGGTAACCGTTTTATGCAGGATCGATAGACTCAGATCGTGACTTTGAAAGATATAGCCACCCTGGGTTTCTTTGTCGATGGCGTACGTGATGATTTGATTCAGGTTATGAATCAGTATATAGTACACCGCTCCAGCCGCCAAAAACGGGAGGGTTAATACTAGAAGCAATAGTTTTACCCAGCTTTTTGACGTCACCTTCATGATTTTCTTGGCGTGTAGGGCAGGAAACGTGTGCGGACAGAACTTGGTTACTGTTCGTTAGTTTAACAAGGGACTTAGGCAAGGGGTTTTATTTTATAATTGTCTGAAAGAAGATTGTTGGATAAGCTTCTGAGAATCAATAGATTTACTGGGGTGGGAAAAATTAAAGATGACCCTGGCCAAGGCTATTTTTGATTCTCGCGCACCCACACGATATAATCTGTTACGGGAGGCTCGTCCAGCATTGGGCGAATAAGTTGCACAACCTGGCCCCGGTGGTAAGCCGCATGGTGGCTCATATGCGTTAGAATCTCGGTCAATGGCGTTTGGTGGGAATTTCCTTTCGAATCCTTATAAGCAATTATCTCTGTCAGTTGGGGTTCCGATAAGCCGCCAATATGCCCGCTTAGTTGACGGTGCTGCCGATCGGCCGTTTCGGCCATCCAGCCGACCGGAATGTCTTCCCAAATGGAGATAAACACCGAATGGGCTGTAATTCGCCCTATCCAGATTTGCTGAGCCGATAAGATATGTCCCATAACGGCTATGGCCCTCTGCGGGGGATTTCTGACCGTTTCGAGGGCTTCAATCACGCGATGATTTGACCAAAGTTCGTAGTTGAGTAGCTCAATCAGATGCTCTTTCATTGGATACCCCGTTTAGTTGCCTGATACAATGCTTCCACAATATTCGTTCGGGTGTTCAGGTTGATCAGTGTGTTATTGTTTCGGGTTGGGTAAACGCGATTGCACAAAAATACATACGTAAGGTTATAGGCCGGATCGGGGTCAACCCAAACGAACGTACCCGTAAAGCCTGAATGGCCGAAACTGGCCTTGGTTGCCGAACGGGGTGCATTGCCCGAGTAGGTAAACGTAGGCTTGTCGAAGCCTAACCCACGGCGGTTGCCCAATTCCGGAAACTGATAACGGGTAAATTCAGCCATGGTTTTCTGGGAAATAAACTGCTGACCACCGTAGTTCCCCATCCGACGGTACATGTCATACACTTTCATCAGATCGTTGGCTGAGCCGAACAGGCCCGCATGACCCGACAGCCCATTGAGCATAGCCGCGCCTTCATCATGTACACGTCCCCAGATGAGTGTTTTGCGGAACAACGAATCGTATTCAGTAGGAACAATCCGATTGAGCGAATAGAACCGTCGGGGATTAAATGTCAGCGTGGTAGCTCCCAGTGGCCGGAAGAACGTTGTTTTGACATAATCCTCGAAATTGACGCCGGTAATGCGCTTCACAACGAGTGGATACATGATAAACGAAAGATCGGAGTAGATGTACTCTTTCTTCTCGTTCAGGGGCGAATCCCGAATTTGATCGTAAATGACTTTCGGATAGTTTTTAAACTCAAACAGGCTGTCGGTCACTTCAATCGGATAGCGGCCCGAGCGTTCAGCTTTAAAGGTTTTCGACTTCCATGAACCATCCGGGTTTTTGGTGTCCATCCAGAACGGAATCCAGGCTTTCAGCCGGGCCTGGTGGGTCAGTACATCCCGCCAGACCAGATCCGCCTTGTTCGATTTCTTAAGAAAAGGCAGATAATCGGCCATTTTACCGTCCAGATTGAACTTGCCTTCGTCTACCAGTCGCATCAGCGCGGGGGTAGAAGTGCTCACTTTCGTCACCGACGCCATATCGTACAGATCATCCAGTTGTACGGGTTTAGGTTCTGCACCAAGCGATGCATCGTACGTATGGTTACCGTAGGCTTTTCGGAAAATCACTTTGCCGTCTTTGGCCATCTGGACCACACAACCTGGAAATGCCTTTTGACTCATGCCCACGTTAACCAATGAATCGACCTGTTGGGTCAGGTACCGGCTGTCGATGCCCACTTCTTCAGGAATGGTGTATTTCATACGCCCAATAGGCTGAACCATGATTCCATCGCCATACCGGAAACGCTGATTGACCGTTACGGGTAGTTTTCCAGAGGCACCAATAGCGCCGAAAATCAACTGGGCTGATAGCTCTTCGGTATAGTTGGTCAATTGATACGGCATGACCACCGCCCGTGCCTGTTCGATGTTGCGGGCCGTCTGGGCCGTATCCATCGGGAAGGTAAGCTTATCCAGTACATACGCATTACCGAATACCGTAACGACCGCCTTACCCGTGGCTACCAGCTCGCTCACCAATGCGGCTGTTTTCGCTTGCAGACCATACCGGGCAGCCGGACGGATGTTGTTCAGGTGAACATCCACCAAAATCAGGTTGTAGTTTTTCAGCGAGTCGCGCACCTGCGCCAGCGTTGAGTCGGGCGTACGGGAGGTGAGGTTGAAATGATCGACCTGGGTGTAGTTGGCGGCCATCTGCTGAAACGCGGTGATCTTATCACTTTCCACCGCTACCGATGCGATACGCAGGGTATCCAGATGCTGCAGAGGCAACAGATTCTTGTCGTTTTTCAGAACGGTCAACGTAGCTTCGGTCAACTTCCGGTTCAGCAGATCATCCTGCACGGAGTTCAGATCGCTGACGAGGTTGGTCAGGTCAATAGGTTTGTACTGATCCAGTCCTGCCCAGGCTTTGGCCCGTAGCACTTTCAGGCAACGAGCGTCCAGCGATGCCTGACTGATACGCCCGTTGGCAACGGCCTGTTTGATCTTTGCCAGGGCTGCCGGTACATCCTCCGTAAATTCCAGTACATCCAGCCCCGCTTCGATACCCAGCTCGTCGGCCTGGCCCGATGGAAAATACTTCGTGAGAGCCTTCATATTCATGGCGTCCGAAAAGGTCAGCCCCTGAAAGCCCAGCTCGTTTTTGAGCAGATTGGTCACGATGGCGGGCGATAGCGTCGATGGACGGTTGCGCGTAGTATCGAGCGCCGGAATACTCAAATGGGCCACCATAACACCAGCAGCCCCGGCCTTGATCAGTTCCCGAAATGGATACAGTTCAAGCGAGTCAAGCTGGGCGCGACTTTTGGCAATCAGCGGCAGATCGTAGTGGGAGTCGGTGCCGGTATCGCCATGACCCGGAAAGTGCTTAATGCTGGTTAATAGCTGGTTGTCCTGCATCCCTCGCACATAGGCAAGGGCTTTGCGAGCGACATCGTATTTGTTTTCGCCAAACGACCGGAAGTTGATAACTGGATTGTTGGGGTTGTTGTTGACATCGACGGTCGGAGCAAAGTTGATGTGCATACCCAACCGGCGGGCCTGACGAGCCAGATTGGCACCCATGCGGTAAATCAGGCTGTCGTTGCCCTGCATGGCACCCAGGGTCATCTGGTAGGGGTACCGAACGGTACTATCCAGCCGCATGGCGATGCCCCATTCGGCATCCATTGCAATGAGGAGAGGTACTTTTGAAACCGCTTGCAGCCGATTGGTCAGTTGAGCCTGCCGAACCGGACCACCCTGAAACATAACGACCCCACCGAGTTTAGCCGTTTGGACGAGCCGAACCAGCGAATCTTCGTAAGACGGTTTGCGGTTCGAGTAGCCCGCCACCATGATTAACTGAGCAATGCGATCGTCGGTCGACATGTTGGTGAATACCGAGTCGACCCAGCAGGTTTGGCGAGCGTTGAGTTGTTGAAAAATAGGCGTAGTGGTTTGCGCCACTACGGGAACAGAGAATAAGATGCTGATGAAGAGAAGTAAGAATGGCCGACTGAAGGGCATAAGCGAACTAAATTACGAATTACGAGGTACGATTTACGATTTTTTTCCTGCGTGACCAATTAAAATATGAATCACTACTTCTAAATCGTAAACCGTACCTCGACTTCGCCTGTTGCCAATCAGCTTATCGTTTATACCGGCTGGGATATTCGCGCCCGACGCCAAAGCCATAACCGAGGGTTAAGGTAAAGGTCGAGTTCTGCAATGAACTCCGTGGCCCCCAGACATTCGTAAAAGCCTGCACGTCGGTTAATCCGAGGGTATAGCGGGCGTCGATTAGGAAGTGCTGCCGATTGCCGGTGCCCCAGTTCAGTTGAATGCCGCCCGTTGCGCCTAAATCCAGATTGTTGAATGCGTCGCTGTTGTCGCCGTTGAGGACCGGGCCTGATCCCTGTAGGTAATCGCCTTTGACTCGCTTGGCGTTGAGTTTGATGGCCAGCGAGGGACCAACAAACAGGTTGGGTCTGAAATTGCCGTTCAGAGTCAGAAAATAGCGGGCCACTACCGGAATTTCGAGGTAATTCACCCGTTGGATAAACTGCATGTTATTGCCTCGATAGCTTGTACCCCGTTGTGAATACAAAATATCGCCCGAAATGCCGAAATGGTTCAGTGAACTATACATCAAAAAGGCCCCTGCGGCTAGTCCAGGTGTAAAGCTCATGCCATCGGCGCTACCCCAATAATTAGATAAATTCAAGCCAATGCGTGGCCCAGCCGTAAAGCGTTGCTGAGCCGAACTGACTGATAAACAGCCAGTAATAATTAAAGATGATAGAATGATGGAACGTAGTGAATTTGCGCGAAACATAACTAAATCAATGGGTTGATATGCCCCGTTAACGATTGATGTTCGGCAAATGTTTTAAATTTTTGGGATACTTCGGCTATTATCGGTCGAGAAAAAGGACATAATGTAAATAGAACACGGATTTTTATGATCGGTATGATTCGTTATGATTTTGCTAAAACTGGCCCTGTTTTACCATCATAATTAATCATGGAAGATCATAAAGATCCGTGTTCTATCATTGCTGGAATAGTTAGCTAACGCGTTGATAAATAGTTACTCAAGCGAAAATAGTAGCAGGTCGTTTCTGTCATCCCGAGGAACGAGGGATCTTCGGAGATTACTTTTTATCCCGTCTCCGAAGATCCCTCGTTCCTCGGGATGACAGAAACGGCCTAATGTATGGTCACGAGCCTACTTAAATGTATTTGCTTCTACGTGGCCAGGGGTGGTTTGTTGATTTAGAGTCGTTGTTTTGACTGGTGCAACGGGTTTGGTCTTCGGATAATGTTTTGGGGCGAAGTAAATGAAATAAATTGCCATCGCCAGCATAAACAGGATGGCGGCCGTGGTTGTCGCAATCCAGAGGGGCCAGAGCCGTTTTCGATTGGCCGACTCATGAATGCGCTGATGCAGGGCGTCGCGAAGATCGGCCATTTGATCGGCCATCGGGCCATTGGCGACGTTCGTAGCCGTTTGCTGCATGGCTTCCAGGCCGGCCAGCGCATCGGCATAGAAAGGGTTTTCGAGCAGTAACCGTTCCACACGATGCCGTGCCGGCCCACTCAGTTTCCCCGACTGATATGCCTGTAAATCGTCGAATGTCAATTGGTCGTTCATTTGGGTAATGCGGGTGGAAACCCGCTTTGGCTACACTGCGGGTTTCCACCCGCATTACTTAGTACCGACTCATACAAATTTTCAAATTTCGTCGGCCATTTTGCAAATAACTTTTCACCTGTTTTAGATCGTAGCCTGTTTGTTCGGCTACTTCCGTGTATGTTTTTCGTTCCAAGTAGAATAGCGTCAGGCACAGTTGCTGCTCTGAAGGCAGCGTCAGCAGGCAGGCTTCCATGCGGGTCAAGTCTTCTTCCAGTTCAGGCAGGTCAGTATCATCAGTGATAAACTGGTCCGGTGCTTCATCATTATTGTCACTTTCCGCCTGATTCGCCAGTGCAACACTCGGATGTGCCTGACTTTTTCGCAGTTGCATCAAACAATAGTTGCGCGCTACACTATGGAGCCAGGGGCCAAATTGCTGGACATCATGCCGACGTAAATCGTTGATGAGTTGTTCAAACAGGTTCATCACCGCATCTTTCGCTTCTTCTTCGTCGCGCAGGTAGTTGAAGCAGACCGCATAGATCAACTCCATGTGCCGCTCATAGAGCTCTCCCAGAATGGTCAGATCGCCAGTGGCTCGATAAGCCGCAACAAGACTGGCTGAATCGCTTCGGGAACGCTCAGGTGTGGGTCTAGGTTTGCGAAACAGTTTCAGAAACATAGGTGTAGGGCTGCTTACGAATAAAGATGCACCAGCAGCCTCAATTCCATAACCGAACGCTGGTTATGTTCGTTACAGTGTTGATACTAACGCATAAACGTGATGAGACGACTATTCTTTTTTAGCATGCTGCTAAGCCTGCCATGTCTGTTTAGCTCGATGGACCTGATATCGGCAGAACTTCGATCGGCTCCAGTGCGCAAACAGCAACCCAGCCCGAACCGGCCTGCTATACAACGTAACCGGCGCGATACGACAAAACCCGCTATTGATTCGACCTCACCTCGTAACCGAAAACAACCTCGGCTCCGGCCCGATTCCCTACGTCGCGGAGGGGCCACCAAAGTTGATACGGTTCGGCGCTAGCAAATTCGACGCTAACAAAGTAGGTACTAAACGGCCTACTTGCGTTCCTTTTCTTTCTTTTTTTGTTCGCGCTCCGCTTTTCGTTCTTTTCGCTTTTCCTGCCGTTTGGCTTTTCGCTCGGCTTTGGCGTCTTTACGTTCGGCCTTCCGCTCTTCACGCTTGGCTTTATAATCTTCTTTAACGCTTTTGAGGGCGTCTTTTAGCGTGATGTTGTTGTCAAACTCATGCCGGAAGGCTTCCACATAGGCATTTCGTAACAGTCCGAAAACGGTAGGCCAAACGGCCGTTTTTATGTCGTCATACGTGCCGTTAAGCGGAATCCGGGTAGCTACCTGATCGTGTTTCTGGTTCTTCAGCACATCGGTACCGACCTGGGCGAGCAGTTCAGTAAAAAAGCGGCCAACCGATCGATGTTCGTGCTCATTAAGTTTGAAGATTTCCATTCCCTTTGTGAGGGGTTTGATATAGCCATTCAACTTTTTATCGAGCATAGCCATCTCGCTGTACACACTTACCGTACCGCGTTCAAAGTCGACATTGGCGTAGGCACGAGCAAGTTCATTGAGCTTGACCAACTGAAGATCATCGAACATCATGTTGTAATCGAAGTCGGGAACAACCTTCAGCAGATTCATATTAGCCGAAAATTTCATGGTACCGCCATAGCCCGGTACATCGCCTGAGGCAATCACCGGCGAAGGAAGTTTATTGCCCCGATCATCGACATTCCGAATGTTTCGGACTTCACCCTGAAATCGTTTGATCGACAGATCGGCGCGGGGCTGGGTAATCAGGCTGGTCAGGTTGACCTCCCCGTCGATTACCGCAAACCGGTTTATTTTGATAGGGAGCAGTTTCTTCAGGTAGGCCGTCCAGTCGACTTCGGCCCCCGTCTGATTGCTGGCTTCGTCTTCGCTAAACGCGAAGTTGATTTCGGGTTTGTAACATTCGACCTCGCTCACCAGTCGACCTTTAAAGAGCGATTTCCATTCGACTGAGAGATCGGTTTTGGGGATGAACAGAAACGGCTCTTTAATCTTCCCGTTTATCTTCTTAATGCGAAGGCTATCAATCTGGTAAGCTCCCCGAATAAGCTGAATATCAATATCCTCGACATGGCCCGTATAGCCGCCCATGTCGGCGAGGGTTTTATTGACATACCGCAGTACAAAATAAGGCAATAGCAACCGGGCAATGATGAGGAGTACTACGAGCGCTATGAGAATTTTAGTCGTGCGTTTCAAAACGTTGCGTGATTGGTGTAACGTTTTGATAAACCAAAAAATAGTTAATTGGTTGGTTAGTTGATTGGTGATGTGATGGCAGATTCTTCAATCTGCCATCACATCACCAATCAACTAACCAACCAATCCCCAAATTACCGCCCACTGGGAAGGAAGCGTCGGCCACCCAGGGTGGTGTATTTGAAATCGGCCGAACCGTCGAAACGGGTTTCGTCGAAGTTGCTGCCGCTGGGCAGGTGTGTGTATTTGAAGTCGGCATTGCCCGTAAAACGTGCCTGGCTGAAGTTGGTGCCTTCGTCAAATTTGGTGTATTTGAAGTCGGCCGAGCGCTCGAAACGTGCTTTCTGAAACGTGGAGGCCTCATCGAACTTGGTGTATTTGAAATCGGCCGAGCCCTGGAACGTAGAACTGCTGAAATCGGCATCGTTCCGGAATTTCGTGTATTTGAACAGCGCAATTTTCTCGAACCTGTTGTTGGTAAAAATGGCGCGCTGGCTAAAGGTCGAGTATTTGAACGTAGCATCATCTTCAAATGTGCAACCTTCCAGGGTTACGGCTTCGGGGAAGTCGGTGTTATAAACGGTGTTGCTCACTTTGAAGAGTTTTCCGTCATGATCTTCGGTTCGATAGCCAAGGAATTTGCCTTTGAACGTACAGTTTTTGAAGGTCATGGGTACTTCAACCGTACTCAGGTAATGCTCCGACTCACCCCAGTTGCCATCCCGGACCTCTTTCCGATTGGCTAAGCTGGTCAGATCCAGATCGCCGGTGATGGTTGCGTTTTGGTAGGATACCGCTTCTTTTCGATTGATTTTTGCCATAATGTCTTTCGCATCAACGGTTGTTTGTGCCAGTGAGGGCGACAAGGCAACGAGGGCAAATAAGAGGGAAGTAATCAGAAGTTTCATGTCGTTGTTATGATGTTATTTCCCAATAGATGCAGATAGTAAAAAGAAGGTTGCATGAACAAGGCCAGCCAACTATTTAGTGTAGTCAATTTTAGGTTGTACTACTATAGAAACCTCGGCTTTGTCGCGCATTAGAACGGCCGAGCTAAATGGAAATTTAGTGGTCGTGACGTCATTTTCGACATAAAATTCGCGCGGTCCGACTGTGACGCCCTCTGATTTTTCATAAAGCCAGGATGCCGTAAACGGAATTTCGATTAGTCCATTGGCAGGTGATGGAATCGCCACCCCCGACGCATGGATGGTAAGCGGGTCGGATTGCAGTGCCACTGTGACAAAAGCGCTTCGTACCATGTAGCCATCTTTCGGAGGAAAGGCAGGTGGGTTAATGCGGGTCATCGTCGCTCGCACATTGTAGGTCACCAACCCTTTGACACCATTGGCCGGTGCCGATTTGGCTTTCGACAGCGGTAGTGTGAAGGCTGGTTTTGTTCGGGTAGCTTCACCAATCTTATTGCCATTGGTATCGTAGAAAACCAGTTTCAGGATTGCAAATTCGCAGGGGTAGGGACGGTCTTTGCCATCATGTAATTTGCAGGGCAGGATAACCGTCGGAAACTTCTGATTTTTAGGAAAAGTTGCCGTCATATTTTTCGGAATAGTAACGCTTCCCTTCGGAAGTTTCCCCTGAGCATAGACGGATGAAAAGCTGAGTAGAGAAAGTAAGACTAGGTAGATAGGGTTCATGTTTTTGAGGTTGAGGGATTGTCAATGACTGCAATAGAGCATTTATTCGTCAGTTATCACACGATCATTGAGCAAACGGCATTCGTGGCGCGTCAACTTCTTTTATCGCGCCTAAAAACAAAAAGATCGGTCTGGGTATAGGACCGATCTTTCTTTGGATATTATCTATTGGCTTATTCCATCCACATTACTTTTTCATAGGCGATTTCGTAATCCATTTCCTGAAGCGGAATCAATCCGGCGAAATGGCCTGTTTCATCAGTCTTTACGGCGTTCCAGCAACCCGATGCGTCACGCAACAGCAGCCGATAGCCATAAAGTGGATGTAGCGTATTACCGTCGGTACGGTGATCCCAGCCGGTTTGTAATTCGATGGCGAAACCAATGCGCTCCATCACCTCATCCATCTGAGTGGTCAGGCTGTCGGTGCCATCCAGTTCTTCAATCCAAAGGACCAGCCCATCAGTACCCCAGTCGAAGTGAAGTGGGGTAGGGGTCAGGTTGATTATCGAAGCATTCATAACGGTTTGTAGGTTTGGCATAGGGCGTTGGGCTAAGGATGAGGTTTACCCTACCCCCTTAACCCAACGCCCTATGCTGTTAAGCACTCAGGCTCCAGGCAGATGTAACTAATGGCGTTGCCTGTTGTTCTTCCCGCCATTTACGGAGCCAGAAGCGGTATTTTTTACGACCATAATCCAGAAAGCCCGGTATGGAACTCGCATCGACGGCAAACAGTCGATGTGGACGTTGTTTCATAATGCCAATAAACACAAACCGAAATTGGCGGGTGCTATCCCACTCCCGATTGTCGGCATTTCGCAGGCTATCAATGTAAAAAGCCGCCTGTCGATCGTAATCGTAGGTGTAGCACGACTCCAGAAACTGAGCCTGGGTACGAGCCGATGTAGTTTTGAGGTCGATGATCAGCGCATTCCGACGTTTGGGGCTGGTGTACACCATATCCAGTCGTGCTTTGCAGGCTACCCCCGTTGTGGGATCGGTCGATAGAATAACGCGTTCCCGCTCCGAAAGCCGCAGATACCGACGACAGAAGGTGTCCTGCCGAATGGTCTGCATAAGTGCTTGTAGTTGTTTGCTTTGGGCCGGAGCCAGCTCGTCGGGCAGTAGCTGACTGGCTGAATCGATCAGGTCGGGCAGCAGTTGGGCCATCACCGTACCGACGGTTTCTGGTTCGAGCAGATGCTGGTGAAAGGCCCGGCCAAACACTTTCGTTTTCTCGGAAATAAACCGGGCCGATGGGGTAGACCAATATCCCAGATGCTCTTCTTTCAGGCGCGTCAGATCGGAGTTCGACACGCGCATGATCGAGCGATAAATGTCACCAGCGCCAGCAGATTGACTAAGCATAAACTAGAAGATCAAAGTTGATTACGTGGAATAGATGAAAAGTAGCGTAGTGGTGTAAGTGACAGTAGGTCTATAGCCTATTATCGCCACACCACTACACTACCGCTTAACTAACCCTAACCAATTGGCAGCAACTCGTGCTCGTCTATTGGATTCAAGAATGGATTGTAATAATTCATTGCCGTTTTGATGTTGGCAATGTCGGTCAGGGTTTCCTGGCGGAAAATTTTGACATCCTGTGCAAACTGCTTTAGTTCAGCCGTTTTTTCGGGATCGCCATTTTTGTAGGAGAACGTGGCAATGTAGTACACCCCTTTCGGCTGCGACTTCGTGTACTCTTTCTTCTCGGCAACTGCCGTCACCACCACATCGGCCAGGGTAAGATCGTCGTAGTAGAGCGGCTCGATCAGGCGAAAGATATTATCGACCGAATAGCCATGGAAAAGAACGGCCGAAACACAGTTGTTTTCGTCGATGAAAAACAGCTCAGCCCAGTTCTTAGTCCCCATGTTCAGGATGTTGTCGGTGAAGATCCGCCAGGCAATGGGTTGAAAGGTGAGAGTACGCCCCAGCTTCTCGGTGCCGTTGATGTTGAACACACCTTCTTTGGCATCAAACCGGTACTGACGGGGGTGCCCTTCCAAATATTTGTACTTATTTACCACTTCACCAGTCAATTCGTGAATTTTTTGATACGGTTTAAGGGGGTCACCGCTTTGAATTGTCGAAAGTTGGTTTTTGTTTTGTGTGTTCATTAGTATTTGTTGTTTACTGTTCAAGCAGGGGACCCGTATTGCGGTCCCTTTTGCCTTTTCTGGGGGGTTCATTTACGACTTAAATATACATAGTTTTATGTAATTAACCAAGGTAATTTTAGGCCTTTTTGCACTTATTTTACAAAGTTATGTGTAGTATTAGGAGCGAGGAGTGAGTACCAGGAGAGAAAAGCTCGCGTCCGCAACTCCTAGTACTCACTCCTCGCTCCTAGTACTAATTTTTTAAGATTTTTATTTTTTTATGACCATTCACCTCCGCTTGCAGCAATTGATTGATACACTAGGCATTAGCGTACTCGAATTTTCCCGTAAACTGGGCGAGAATCGGGGTGAAAAAGTGTACCATATTTTGCATGGTCGCCTGAAGCCCCGTTACGATACACTCGAAAAAATCCTGATCGCTTACCCGCAGGTGAATGGCGACTGGCTACTTCGGGGCGATGGGCTGATGTTTAAGACGCTTAGTTCGCCTTCGGCCGCTATCACAACTGAAGAACGGCTGCGAAACGTCGAGTTTCTGCTTTTTCAACTGAATGAACGTGTAGCCTTGCTCCAGCAAACGAATGATGAGTTGCTGGCAGAGCTAAAAGCGCATAGGGCATAGGGGGAAGGGCATGGGGTAGGTGACAGTTAATTTTTACCCTATGCCCTATGCTAAACATCCTCCCCTGGTTCCGTGTTATAGCTAAAAACACTTAACGCTATGGCAACGACATCACCATTCGACCCGGATAAAGTAGATCCTGAATATTATTCGAAAGACCCGAATCAACACGGTACGTCTGATTTCGGTCGTGAATCAGAAGGAGTGGGAACGAATGCTTATAAAGATTCGACCTCAGGTATGGATATGGACAGCGAAAACATGCATCTGACGCACGATACCCGCGAAGCTAACCTCGGTGTCGGACGCGTCGGTGAACCACGCGTAGAAAGCCTGGGCGGTACGCAGGAGTGGGATGTAGATGCAGATGCTATTTCGGATGTGCCCAAAGGCCATATGATGAGCGATGAAGCCGCCAGCAAATTGAACGAGGTGGCTGAAAACCCATCGGACGACGCCCTGCTGCACCGCGCCGACGCGACCTATCTGGAAGAAGGCGACAACCCAAATGAAGGCTATGATCCCCACCATGTTGGGTACGATGACAAAAATAAAACGGATGTGAGCAAACCATAATCCTCAGTAAAAACAAAAGATAGTTGAGCGACCAGTTAATAAACAGGTCGCTTTTTTGTTAGGTACCAGTGCCTGCAGGAAGGTTTTTACTGGGAATCTTTCGTAAACTTGTCGGTCAATTGTTTGATTAAACCGGCGGTCAACGTCCGCATTCTGTCTTGTTAATCGAAACCCGTGCATACGCTCGGGCGGGCTTGCTCGGTAACCCGTCCGATGGTTTTTTTGGTAAAACCATTGCCATTTCTGTCCGTAATTTCGGTGCGTCGGTCACGCTTTACCCGTCGCCTGAGCTTCATATTGAACCACAGCCGCAGGATACCAATGTTTTCCGTAGTCTTCATCACCTGCGCGATTCGGTCAGTATGCTGGGCTATCATGGGGGTGTTCCGCTCCTGAAAGCAGCTATTAAGAAGTTTGCCGAATATTGTGAGAAAGAGAATATCCGGCTCCCTAACCAGAACTTTTCGATTCGCTACAATACGTCTATTCCTCGCCAGGTGGGCTTGTCAGGCTCCAGCGCCATCATCGTAGCGACGTTCCGGGCGTTGATGCAGTTCTACAATGTAGAAATACCACTGCCTATACTGCCTAACCTGGTGCTGGCTACCGAAGCCGAAGAGTTGGGGATCACGGCGGGTTTGCAGGATCGGGTTATTCAATGTTATGAGGGGTGTGTCTACATGGATTTCGACAGAGCGACTTTAGAGCGGCAGGGGCATGGTAATTATGAGCCGCTCGACGCTCGGCTGCTCCCCAAATTATACATTGCTTACAATACCGATTTGGGCAAACAGTCGGGTCAGGTGCATAACGATGTAAAATCGCGCTGGCTCAAGGGGGAGCCCGTTGTGGTTGAAACCATGAGCGCTATTGCCGACGTTGCTCGCCAGGGACGCGAAGCGATGTTGCAACGGGATATTGAGGCCTTAAATGCACTGGTCAATCGCAATTTCGACCTGCGGGCTCAGATTTATAACATCAGCGACCGTAATCGCAGTTTGATCGAAACGGCCCGCTCCTGTGGCGCATCGGCCTCCTTTACTGGTTCGGGTGGCTCCATCATCGGTCTGTACCGCGACGACGCCATGCTAAATCGCCTATTTGTATCCCTAAAGAAAATCAACGCCCGCGTGATTAAGCCGTACGTAGTTTAATTTTGAATGATAGAGTGATTGAATGATTGAATAGGTTCCAGTGCCAGCTATTCAATCATTCAATCACTCTATCATTCAATCATTCAGAAAATGATAAAGAAAGCCGTTATTCCTGCTGCCGGATTTGGAACCCGGTTTTTGCCAGCTACCAAGGCACAGCCAAAAGAAATGCTGCCCATCATCGACCGCCCAACTATTCAGTATGTGGTGCAGGAGGCCGTCGATTCGGGTATTGAAGATATCCTGATTATTACGGGGAAAGGCAAACGAGCCATCGAAGACCATTTCGACCGTAACCATGAGCTGGAAGCCCGGCTGGAAGAAAAAGAAGACCAGTTGCTGCTCGATGAAATGCGCCGTCTGTCCGATATGGCTACGTTGCATTATGTGCGCCAACGCGAGCTGAACGGGCTAGGCGATGCCATTCGGTATGCCAAACATCATGTTGGTAATGAGCCATTTGCCGTTTTGCTGGGCGATACCATCATGGATTCGGTGATTCCCGTAACGCAACAACTGATCGATACCTATGCGCAATATGGTGGTTCGGTCATTGCGGTGGAAGAAGTACCGCATGATAAAGTAAATCGTTATGGCATCGTTGGCGGTAAATACCTGAGCGACCGTATTCTGGAGCTGAATACGTTGGTGGAGAAGCCCTCGATCAGCGATGCGCCGTCTAATCTGGCCATTGCCGGACGGTATATTCTAACCCCCGAAATTTTCACCATGCTGGAGCAGACACCGGCCGGTAAGAACAACGAGATTCAGTTGACCGATGCTATGCTGCTGCTGCTGAAGCGGGAAAATCTATACGCCCATTGCATTGAAGGGAAGCGCCATGACATCGGTAACAAGCTCGATTTCCTGAAAACAACCGTCGAATTTGCCCTCAAGCGTCCTGAATTTGCCGACAAGTTCCGGGCGTTTTTAGAAGAGATTTTGAAGAAGGAATAGAGAAAGGGAAAAAGGAGAAGGGAAATAACGATCATACTTTTCCTTTTTCCCTTCTCCTTTTTCCCTTTCTCTATTCCTTCTCACCTCACCCGCACACTGACTGTTGCGGTGTCGTCTTCTCCGTTGGTGTAGCCATTGCCCGGCGTAGAGTCCGGGTCAGTTGTATCTGTATCGAGAATCTGAGCCTGTATTGACCCACTGGCGGCTGGTTGCCATTTCAGGAATACCGTAGACGATTTTCCGGCTGCGAGCGAATTGATGTAGATTTTGTAGGTCTGGCTGTTCACTTGTATCCAGCCGATTGGGCTTTGGGCGCTGAATGTGCCATTGGGCAACGTGACCTGAACAATAATCGATGCCGCTGTCGATCCTCCTCGATTGCTTACCGTTAAGCTGGTCGTAACAATATCTGAAACCGTAGGTGTTTCGTTATCGACCCACATCCGTAAGCTCAGATCCGCCGTGTTCGGGTCTGTGGCAGGCTGATTGCCCTGGACCATGGGTAGCGGAATTTGATTCGGATTGGCCGAGGTAACTAGCCCTCCGCCAATTGGGGTACGTATATCGACCGTAACGGCATCGTCCTGCCCATCGCCCGTACCCGAATTGGGCTGACTGTCGGGGTCGGGGGTTTGGTTGCCCGAAATCTGAGCTGATGTCACAAAAACACCCGGTTGCGTAGGAGTGGCCTGGAAGCTGACGACACTCTGGTTATTTGCCGGAATACTTCCCAGATTAGCCGAAACGACGCCATTGGCATAACTAACCCCCGGCGAACTGGTGCTGACGAACGATAAACCCGACGGCAGAATACTACTCAGTTGCACGCTCTGTGCATTGTCTGGCCCTGTATTATTGGCTGTCATCGTATAGGTGATCAGGTCTCCCACGTTAGGCGTTCGCGTACTTACGGCCATGTTGAGCGAGACATCCGCACTACCCGAACCCACCGATACACTGGCCTGCCCCGACACCGTTCCCAATCCACAGGCATTTCCTACTGAAGTTAATTGATACGTAGTGGTACTGGTTGGTGATACCGAAATAAGTGTTGGATTCTGATACGTAGCCGTTACCGACTGCCCATTAGAAAGCGTAAATGACCAGGGCGCCGGACCCGTAAATGAAACCGGTAATTGTGCCGACTGCCCACTACTAATGAGTGCACTACCACTTAGGCTAGCGGTGGTTGTTTCCCCAATTTTTACGCCAATCGGATCAGATTCAGCCGTGCAGGAGCCATCCGTAGAAACGACTGTATAGAGGCCGGATTGCGTAGCAAAATATGGAGAGCTGGTAGCTCCTGCAATAGCTATACCGTTTCGCTTCCATTGCAGAGTACCAGTGTAAGAGTTAGCTGTGAGGGCTAAACTATTGCCGGGACAAAGTTGCAACGCAGCAGGCGAATACGTTATAACAGGTTTGGCTGTTTGGCCATTGCCAACATTTACATAGACTTCTTTTGATAAACCTGTGCAGCTCCCATTAGTAACCCGAACCGCATAAGCGCCGGATTGAGTTGCGTAATATGAATCATATATTGCGTTGCTAACAAGTACGCCATTGCGATACCATTGATATTGGTAGCCGCTTAAATAGAACCCATCGTAAGAGTAGATTGACCTTCCATAGCAGCTTTCCAGCGTATACGATATTACTTTAGGTTGTAGCGCATTGCTAAACGTAAGTGATACAGGCGGTGATATGGCTGAACAAGAGCCACGTGTTAGTTTCAGGGTATAATCTCCTGATGTTGTTGCTGTATAACCTGACCCAGTAGCTCCGGCTATATCTACCCCATCTTTCTGCCACTGAAGACTGCCATTGTAAGATACGCCAGCGTACAAATACCGCGATTCCCCCGGACAGACCGATTTACTGGCAAATGAATACCTAATATTAGACTGTAGCTGGTCGGCCAACCGAACACTAACAGCATTGCTGTACGTTTGACAGGTGCCTTGTTTCAGTAAAATGGAGTATTCGCCGGGTTGTGTTGTCGAATAATTAGTAGACGTTGCTCCCGAAATGGGAGATCCATTCCGGTACCACTGGACAGTATAATCATTCGACGATGGGAGGGAGGTATACATACCAACATTGTAGTATGGATAAGATGCACATATCAGCGAATCGCCGGATGAACTCAGAAAAACTCTGGCCAATAGTGATCTGCCAAACTGGAAGTAGGAGGATGACGTCGTATAACTACAGCTTCCGTCCGTCATTCGGAATGTGTAATTCCCGGTTTGATTGGCCACATAGGTATAGCTAGTAGCGCCAGTAATGTCGACGCCATCCAGGCTCCATTGAAAACCAGCGGTTTCGCCGATGTAAGACGAAAATAATTTTAACGGATGATCGTCGCATTGCGGCTCTCCGTTTGAAGGCGATGCGATGTAGGCATAAGGGCTATTTGATGTAGAGAGTTCATAGGTATAGCTTGTGATGAGGCATCCCGCCTGTTTGGTAACGGCTGTATAGGTGCCAGACTGTTGAGCCGAAATAGTCGCTGATGTTGCGCCACTAATCGGAGAGCCATTTCGCAACCATTGGTAGGTTTCGGCGGTAGTAGCTGAATAGTTCAGATTGTATGGATACACTTTGAGCGTAGACTGACTACCCGGACAGATCGTTCCATTGGAATAATTCTGAGAAAACTCCGTACGCCGATCATAGATGCTGGCACTGCCTAAATTTCCAATGGCTAAAGCACCACTTAGGCCGCTCTCTACATCGGGATTTGTTGCAATTATCTTTAGCTTATAGTTAGTGCCGTAGGGCAACGCATTGTAGCCACTGGGTAATGTGGCAGAAATAGGGGTTGTAGCACTACTGCCAATTTTACGCGGATTAACAAAGCTGCCATTTGCATCCGAAAGCCATAACTCAAACGTATTCCCTGTTCCAAAAGCTGAACCTGCTGTGCTGAAGGATACGGTAAAGGTGTTACCTCCGCACAGAGACATACTGGAGATGCTGCTGATCGTAACGCTCGGCAGGATATACGGAATCGCAAAGGCATCGGTTACCCAGACGCCCCGTCCGTTTGTGGCGGCAGTGATGCGCCCATCCGATGCCCGATAGCGCAGTTGATTAACCCGGAATACCCCCATACCGCTAAATCCCCAGCCTGGGTTGGCTGCCGTAATATCGTCGGTTGTCCATACGCCTGCATCAGTACCAAGCAGGACTTGTTTCCGGTTTTGCGGGTTAAACAGGGCAGATCGGACCGGAACATCGGGCAATCCATAATTGCTCTGATCCTTGCCGGTCCAGCTTATACCTCCATTCGCTGTATACCATATCGACTGAACACCAAAGTTGGATAAGGTGACCAGCAATTCATCGTCATTGGCTCCCACGTCAATGCATGAAACCGTTGAATACTGCGGAAATGCTCCATTGTCAATAGCAGTGACTGTCGGCGTAGACTGGTTCAGATTCGTTATCCGATAAAGCTGACTGTAGCCCGTCCCCATAAACAGTTTGGTCCGGTCGGTGTTGAGCTTTAGATAACTGCCTGAATTAGTAACACCCGTAAGCGTCAATGTAGTGGTTTGAGGACTGCTATTGACACCTGTGACTTTCTTTATGAACGTTTGACCGTTGGCGTAATCGGTGGCATACAAGATATTGGACGGACTATCATAATCGCTGGCAGCTACGGTATTATAGGAGTTTAGTGAGGTAAGTCCGACTGAATTAGATGAAGAGTACTTATAAAACCAATTCGATGACTGAATAAGCTCGATAGATGGATCGTCTTCATCAATGAAGGTGATACCCGGGTAAGATGTCCCCCAGATGTTAGTGCCATTCGATATGCCTGAGGATGGCATCTGTACAAACCCTAAAGAACGTAATCCTGCCAGCAAATAAGTGCCGCCCGCACCAGATCGCATCGAAACCGAACTTACTTCGCCTGCCCGATAGCCATTATTCCGGCTGCTGGTAGTAGGGGTTGTTACCGCATTGTTGCCCCAGTCGGATGACCAGTAAACACCATAGTCATTAATAACCGCTGCATTGGTTGAGCTACCGGGCTGAAACAGCAGCCCAGTTTGATAATACTGGTAGAAATAGGTGAGTCGATCACTCCAGGAAGATCCGCCGTTTGTCGAGCGAAACCATTCATAACCGCCTGCGTATATTGTATTCGCATCGGCTGGATGAACGACTAAATTTAGTGACGTGTTGCCATTGCCATACGTAAAATAATCACCCCAGCTCAGGGTCGGAATCGTTAAATCGGTCCAGGTGGTGCCGCCATCCGTACTTTTCTTGAACCACTTTATATCTTTCCCATAACTGGTCGAATTATACGCTCGGGATACACCATAAATAACCTGTGTTGCTCCACTTGTCGTAGGAGCTAATGTTAACTCAGTCCGCTCACCACCTGATGCACCCGACGGCGTAATTTCGGTCCAGGTAGTCCCAGCGTTATTTGTCGATTTAAACACCCGACTGGGATTGAAACTAGCGTATAAAACGCCGTCGCTAGCCAGTTCAAGGTCTGTAGCCATGTCGTTAGAATAGTTACCCGTCGAACTACCCGCGCCAATTCCCTGATTAGGGGCTAGTACATACTGCCAGCTTGTTCCGCCATCTGTCGACCGGAAGAGGCCCAGTCGTGTAGCGGCAAACACGTATCCGCTACTATTGACCGCAAGCCGTTGTATATACCCAAAGCCATACGCTAACGATGGGTAGGTATTGCCCGGTATGGTGCTGTTAAGTCGTGTCCAGCTAGTGCCGCCGTTCGTCGTTTTCCAGATACCCCCGCCCAGCACATAGGAATACCCATCGCCAGTACCGGCATACATTACCTGTGGGTTCGAGGGGTCGGCGGCAAGAGCTGTTACAACCGTATTCTCCCAGCTATCGCTAACGGGCGTCCAACCGGTGTTTGCATCGGTGATGTCGTTGGTATACCAAAGGCCACCCGCTAAACTGCCTGCCCAGGCTTTTTTGTGGGATGAATCATTGGGATCGAATAGCAGCGCACGGGTTCGGCCACCTAGGTTGTTCGGTCCGCGCTCTTGCCAGGTAATATTCGGAATAGCGGTTCTGGCTCCGGCTGCTTTTCGGTTGAGTTGCTGCCGGGCTTCGTCTAGCCGTTCGTAGGGAACCCGTTTCAGGAGAGGGTCCATCAACCGCCGTTCTTCTTCGTCAGCCATTCGGCGAAGCGTATCTGGGTTGTCAGGTGGAGTTGTGGTTTGAGAATAGCTAAGAGAGGGGAAAGTAAACAGGAACGCACAGATGATCAGGCGCTGGATCGTCGATAGAAGCATGAAAATTAGTTACGGATAAGTATGCTTTTAGGTTAGCTTTATATAACAAACAGAGCAATTTTAGTGCCATTTGCTAATTCTGCAGTTACCTTACCCGTACACTTACGATAGCTTCATCGTCCTCACCATTGGTATAGCCATTGCCCGGTGTTGAATCCGGGTCGGATGGCGTTACACTAAAAATCTGTCCTTGTAGCGTACCCGAACTGGGAATCTGGACAAATAGGGTCATTGTTCCCGTCCCCCCTGCGGCTATCGGACCAATGTTGGCGCTGACCGATTGCCCACTGATGGTTAAGCCGGTTGTTACGGTCAACTGCCAGCCCGTGGGTAAGAGCGTTTTAAGCGTTACATTGTTGGCTATGGCTCCCCCCCGATTTTTTACGGTAAACGTAAATTTTACAACCTGATTCGCTTTTACGGCCAGTTGATCACTCACAATAGCGAGACTTAGGTCAGCTTTGGCTGGGTCAGCAGGAGGCTGGTTGGAAATGACAGGAGGCAAGGGCACCTGATTCGGATTAGACGAAACACTTAATGAGTCGCTGTGTTGAAGCGTTCGTAAATCGACCGTGGCTTCGTCATCCTGACCATCGCCGGTACCCGAGCCAGGTTGGCTGTCCGGATCGCGCTGGCTGCTGGTCATGATCTGGGCGGCTGTCAGAAACGTACCGGCATGTTTGGGTTTGATCCGAAAGGCAAATGGCAAACTACTCCCGACTTCAAGCCTGCCAGTTTTGATACGGACGGTATCGGCCATGGACGTAACGTTGGTGTCTATCGCATCAACAAATTCGATCCCCTCAGGAAGCAGACTCCTGACGCTGGCGCTATCAACCGGTAGCGGACCTGCGTTGCTCAGGATCAGTGTGAGTGTAATGGGTTGATTTACAGTGGGCGTTCGGCTGCTTAACTGCATTGACATGGATAAATCGGCATCGTTGCAGAGCGAAAAAGGCTGACTAGGGTCCGTGGCCAGGTTCGGGTCGCTGGTGACGACCCGGATGCGGTATTGAGTTCCCGATGCTAGTTCCGGGGATAGTGTAACGGTAAAAGGGCCGGTAGCCGTAACCGTACTAACCGTTGTTTCATGCGCAAATGAACCGGCTGGGTCCGATAGACGAACACTATAGATACCGTCTTTCGGTCCATCAATTACCTCAATAGCTACCGTGAGTGGATTGGAAAGACAAACGGGTGATGCTGGGGCATCGCTCACGGTCATACGAGGCTGAATAACGGGAGCGGGTTCTTTTTGGTAAAGGATTTGCCGGGCGTCTAAAAACGTAAGATCGAGCCACATGCCCTGGCCGGTATCGCCCTGCAACCGTACGGAATATCGGTATTTGCCAGGCGCTACTCCACCAACCCCGGCCGCAACAGGAGCATAATTGCGGATGTAATTGAAATTGGCAAACTCTTCGTAATCAGGGGCCTGTGAACTGGAGGGCGCCAAATACCAGCCGGTATCGGTAAAACTGCCTCCATCGATTCGTTGTAGACGCACTTCAACGGGTGCTGTCGACTCAACCATAGCAAAGAAACCGTGAGTCCAGGAGTCAAATTTGTACGAAATCCGACGAACAGCGGCAGGCGGTGTCCCTCCCTGAACGGGTGGGTAGACTACACTTGACAACTTACCGGAAACCGTCGATTGCTGAATGGTAAACGGTTCGCCGAGGGTCCCCAGAATTACAGGATTCGTAGAACGGGTTCGGAGCCGATACTGACTGTTGGGCAGGGTGGACGGAATCTTCACCAGAATAGGATTATCCGACGTTGGTGGCGATTCATAAACGACCGTTCCGTCGCTGGCCCGCACAATCTGGGCAACGTACTGATTAGTCGACTCATAGGGATTGCTACGGAGCGAAGCCACCACCAGTGTGTCGCCCTGCTTTCGAAGGAGTGGTAAGGTGTATCCGCTCGTAATGAGCGCACCCGGATCGTTGGGCATAAACGGAACGGCATTCTGGAAGAAGGACGCTGTCAGAGCCTGATCCCAACTGTTGGTAAATCGGACCAGACCGGGGCCCTTCATGTGAATATTGTCCGGTCGGTTTTCGGGACCTATAATACTATCGGTAGCAGGGCCAGGAAAGGCATTGGATAAGTTGGCAATTAGTTGATTCTGAGCCGAAATAATGCCGGGGCTGGTCTGGTAATTGTTAAAACTCACCCGCGAAATCATCCAGGCTAAGGGCTGCGAACCAACCTGTTGCCGACTCTTTCCAATTACCGCATACACATTGTTGTAGTAGGTTGAGCCGCTAACGTTATAATACGTGTCGGTTTCGCCCTGATGCCAAAGTACCGCTCGGGCTCCTGTGCGGGCAACATAATGCAGCAACGCTTCCCCTAATCGTCGGTAAACGGATGAGTTTACCGTTGTTCCCAGATTACCATTGGCACCCTGTTGCCATTCCGTACTGCTACTACCCCCGAGGGCAGCCCCCAGAAATAAAACCGGTACATTTAAGCGCTGCACCAGTTTATCGCCGAGCGTACCCCACAGATGCGGAGGCTGGCTGGGGCCAATAGAGCTTCCATAACTGATCTTGCTGAATTGAAACGGTAAAAGCTGTTCGCTGATGCTATCCTGTCGAAAATCGACACAGGATACCCGATCTTCTACCGAACTGGATACTCGCTGGAGTCCTCCATACACATTCGACTGCCCCGCTACAACAAACACTTCGCCCACGCCGACCCGATCGACCTGAGTTTCGGCTACAATCACCGACCCATTTTTGGCTCTGACACTCAATCGGTACCAGCCTCCATTTACGGTTACCTGCCCTCGGAACGAAGTGGTGCCAGCTATAACCGATAGCGACGTCCAGCTTGTTAGAGTTCCCTGATTGACCGAAACAGGTATGAAGCGAGCTTCAACCTGCGTTGCGGTGGCCGGAGCCATACCGGTTACGGTTACGGAAGCCTGATTGGCGAGATTTCGTTGAAAAACCATCCTGGGCGCCGGACTCGTAATGGTGAGTTGGGCACGCAGAATAGGAAAAGGAAAGAGTACCAGTATAAAAAATACCAGCCTTCGTAAAGGTAAATGCATAGAACACTATTAAATGGATAGGATAAATAATCAGCGACAAATAGTATGCCTAAGACATATATATGGCTCTATTTTTTACGAGTCCGTCTGGAATGAATTTGTACCTCGGCGCCGAATGCTCAATCTGAATTACCGCTATGGACCGAATTAGGTCTGATGCAGATAGATGCGCGGAAAAAGTTATTATTGACCACAGAATTCGTTTTTTGTCTATGAACTATGCGGTTAAATCGGCGATTATCAGCGCTATCTCCCTGCCTGTTAGCCTGTTGATGGGACTAACGGTAAAAAGTCACGAACATGAACTACCAAAGCCAGGCGCCAATGATCGGCCTAATATTGTCCTGATTGTTTCCGATGACCACGGGCGTGAAGCCGTAGGCTGTTATGGCAATACCACCATCCGGACGCCCCATATTGATCAGTTAGCAGCCGATGGTGTACGGTTTTCGCACGCTTTCTGTACAACGGCCAGTTGCAGCCCCAGTCGATCGGTGCTGTTGACCGGTATCCATAATCATGCCAATGGAATGTATGGCCTGGAGCATCAAATCCATCATTTTAGCTCATTCGATACGGTACGGTCATTGCCTGTACTGCTCGAACAGTCGGGTTACCGCACCGCTCGCATTGGCAAGTTGCACGTAGCACCTGAGTCGGTCTATCATTTTCAGAAAGTACTGGGAGTCGGTAAGGTCAATGATCCAACCTCCATTGGTCGAAGTCCCGTCGAGATGGCCAGGGCCTGTTATGAATTTATGGCCGGAACCGCTGAGCAGTCCGACAAACCGTTTTTTCTCTACTTCGCCACCGATGATCCACACCGAAGTAATACCGTTGCGCCCGATGGTTCACCCATTTTTGACGGCTCGAAACCGAATCTATTCGGTAATCGACCGGGTGGTTATCCGCAGGTGGGTGATCATTTCTATCAACCCCGGGATGTCAATGTACCAGCTTACTTGCCTGATAACCGGGCTACCCGGATGGAACTGGCGCAATACTACGAAGCCATTAGTCGGCTCGATCAGGGCGTAGGACGATTGATGGATTATCTGAAAGAAACAGGCCAGTACGATAATACCCTGATTGTGTATCTATCGGACAATGGTGCGCCCTTTCCGGGGGCGAAAACGAATCTGTATGAACCCGGTATGCGGCTGCCCTGCATCGTGAAATTGCCTAAGCCGCAAAAGCGGGGCTTTGTGCAGGAGGCTATGATTTCGTGGGTCGATGTAATGCCAACCTTACTGGATTTTGCCGGAGTTGAGCCCGGAAAAATCAGAACACACGGTCGGTCGTTCAAGGCAATTGTTGAGCAGGAAAAGGTAAGTGGTTGGGATGACGTGTATGCATCGCACTCGCTGCATGAGGTGACCATGTATTATCCCATGCGTGTTTTGCGCGAACGACGGTATAAGCTGATTTTCAACGTAGCGAATGCGTTACCGTATCCAATGGCACTTGATCTGTACCATTCGTTCACGTGGCAGGATGGACTGAAACGGGGAGATAAACTATTTGGTAAACGAACGGTGACCACCTATCTGCATCGACCGCGTTTTGAACTCTACGACCTCCAGACCGACCCCGACGAAGTACATAATCTGGCAACCAATCCGAAGTATCGGGACATATTAACCCGAATGCAGGCGAAACTAAAAGCATTTCAGCAACAAACCCGCGACCCGTGGGTAAGCAAGTGGGAATTTGAATAGTAACGTGGACCTCTGGTCCGCATAGTTGAAAAGTTAATTACAACTGTGCGGACCAGAGGTCCACGTTACATTTACTTCGCTACCGTAGCGATTTTCAGTTCGTCCAGTTGCTTGTCCGAAATGGTCGATGGCGAGTCGATCATCACATCACGGCCCGAGTTGTTTTTCGGGAAAGCAATGAAGTCGCGGATGGTGTTTTCACCACCGAAGATGGAACACAGCCGGTCGAAGCCAAAGGCAATACCGCCGTGAGGAGGTGCACCATATTCAAACGCATCCATCAGGAAGCCGAACTGCGCTTTCGCTTCCTCGTCGGAAAAGCCCAGAATGCTGAACATACGGGCTTGCAGGTCCCGGTTGAAAATTCGGATAGATCCCCCACCCACTTCGGTACCGTTGATAACCATGTCGTAGGCATTAGCCCGGACGGCGCCCAGGTCCGTTTCCAGCAACGGGATGTCTTCGGGTTTGGGCGACGTGAATGGATGGTGCATGGCAAACCAGCGTTGCTCTTCTTCGCCATATTCGAGCAGCGGGAAGTCGAGCACCCATAAACTGCTGAATACGGCCGGATCGCGCAGACCCAACCGGCTTCCCATTTCCAGTCGAAGCTCACTCAACTGCTTCCGGGCTTTGGCGGCATCGCCCGAAATGATCAGCATCAGGTCGCCGGGTTTTGCACCGAAATGAGCCGCCCAACCTTTCAGATCCTCTTCCGAATAAAACTTATCGACGGATGATTTGAGCGTACCATCTTCGTTGTACCGCACATAAATCAGCCCTTTCGCACCGATTTGGGGGCGCTTTACCCACTCGGTCAGCTCGTCGAGTTGTTTGCGGGTGTAGTGAGCGCAACCGGGGGCGTTGATACCGACAACCAATTCGGCCGAATCGAACACGCCAAAGCCTTTACCTGACGTCATATCGACGGTATCGAACGTGCCTTTCAATTCCACGAACTGCATCCCAAAACGAGTATCGGGTTTATCGGAACCGTAGAACCGCATGGCATCGGCGTAGGTCATACGGGGTACTTCGTCCAGTTCGATACCTTTCACGGCTTTGAACAGATGACGAATCAGCCCCTCAAACATATTCAGGATGTCTTCCTGCTCTACGAACGACATCTCGCAGTCGATCTGGGTAAATTCGGGCTGGCGGTCGGCACGCAGGTCTTCATCGCGGAAACACTTCACAATTTGGTAGTACCGGTCGAAACCCGATACCATCAACAACTGCTTGAAGGTCTGGGGCGACTGCGGCAGGGCGTAAAACTCGCCCGGATTCATGCGGCTGGGCACCACAAAGTCGCGGGCGCCTTCGGGCGTCGACTTGATCAAAACGGGCGTTTCGACCTCAATGAAGTTTTGCCCATCCATGTATAACCGGGTTTGCTGAGCCATCCGATGGCGTAGTTCCAGATTCCGACGAACGGGATTCCGGCGCAGGTCGAGGTAGCGGTACTTCATGCGGAGGTCGTCGCCCCCGTCTGTATCATCTTCAATCAGGAAAGGAGGCAGTTTGGCCGGATTCAGCACCTCCAGCGCGGTCACCTTGATTTCAATATCGCCGGTTGGCAGATTCGGATTTTTCGACTTCCGTTCAATCACTGTTCCGGTAGCCTTCAGGACATACTCGCGACCCAGCGAGCGGGCAATGGCAAAGAGTTCGGGCGATGTCTGACCATCTTCCAGCAGGAGTTGGGTAATTCCATAGCGGTCGCGGAGGTCGATCCATAACACCCCCCCTTTATCCCGAATGGTTTGTACCCAGCCACTCAGTGTTACGGTTTTGTCGGTGTCGGTAAGGCGGAGTTCTCCGCACGTGTGCGTTCGAAGCATTTTAAAGAGTGATTGAATGATTGAGTGATTGAATGATTGAATTGGATTCAGCGTCAGCTATTCACTGCGACAGTGGACCGTTCATTCAATCACTCAATCATTCAATCATTAAGATTTGCCGCAAAGGTAGGGACTATGGGCGCAACGGACAAGGTAATCTCTATTGCATTGCCCGCATAGGTTTGATTTGGGCGTATCGGCAATTAGAAACGGGCTGTTTTGTCGGTTGAACAATAGAGAATCTAGTAGTCAGTTATAGTACTTTCATTTATCGAGCAAAATCAGGGGTAACTGGGACTAAGACTGCCATATACACGTATATCAGGTTACGTTGATGACAACTTTACCCTTCGCGCGTCCGCTCTCCACATACGCTAGTGCCTGATTAGCCTCCTCAAACGGGAAAACCTTATCTAGAATAGGCCTGATACGTTTTGCATCGATTAACTTAGTGATCTCGGCAAGCTGATTTCCGTCAGCCCTCATTAAAAGAAACGAGTAGTGTACGCCCATTGCCTTCGCCTTACGCTTGACCGAAAGGCTCATGAAGAACGTTGCCGTTTTTTGTATCCAGTTCAGCCCGGCTTCTTTGGCATAATCGACGTCGGGTGGACCCGAAATGGAAATAAGCTTCCCGCCGGGCCGCAGTATCCGAAGCGATTTCTCTAATATGGTTGCATCCTGACTGTTGATGACCAGGTCGTAATTGCTCAGAACTTTTTCGAAATCTTCATTTTTGTAATCGATTATAACATCGGCACCCAGGCTTTTCACCAGTTCAAAATTAGCTGCGCTGGTTGTAGTGGCTACAGTGGCTCCCAGGTGTTTGGCCAATTGAATCGCAAACGTACCTACTCCACCCGAACCCGCCTGAATGAATACTTTCTGGCCTTTCTGGAGCTTCCCTTTCTCTACCAGAACTTGCCAGGCCGTCAGACCTACCAGTGGGATTGAAGCCGCTTCGTTCATCGATAGCGACGAAGGCATCATAGCAACGTCGGATTCCTTGATGGCAATAAGTTGGGCGAAAGTGCCGATATGGTAATCGGCTGGGCGGGCATAGACCTTATCGCCGACTTTAAACTTTTTTACCTGTGCCCCGACTTTAGTGACTACGCCGGCTAAGTCGTGGCCCAGAATAAGAGGGAATTTGTAAAACAGCAGCGTTTTAAACTCACCGTTTCTGATTTTAGCGTCCAGTAGGTTGACACTGGCACTATGTACCTGAACCAGTACGTCGTTTTCACCTACAACTGGATCAGAGACTTCCGCTTTATACATGCCATTGGCAGGCTTGTAGCGGTCAATAATAAATGCTTGCATGGTGGTGGCAAATAGTGCTATTAAAAGGGTTTTGGCTGTTTATGTATAAATTGAGTATAGAATTAGATACTTTTTGTTGGCGCGAAAAGGAATACTGCCCTGGCAAATTATGAACCTGAAGCTGTTTAAACTTTTAAAGGAAATTCAAAAATGCGTGTTTTTGTCATGCTTCCTGCGACTACGCGTCCCGGTCAGCATGACAAAAAAAGCTACCCGGTTTTAATGAAATTTGAAAAGTTTAAACAGCCCCTCTGTGAGTTATTTCATAACGGCTAGGGTTATGCGGCCAACCGTACAAATTAAAGTAAATTATGTTTACTTAAAGTAGAATTGTGTTTGCAAAATTTACGTAGTAGTTATTTCTTATTAATCAGGCTACTAAAGCATGAATTTAGCTATTAGTGTAAGTCATGCTTTAGTAGCCTGATTTTATTCATTGACTCATTATTTTCGATAGTCCAGCGCCGGTTTCCGATCGCCTAGCAGAGCTTCGTATTTGAAATCGGCACCGCGTTTCTGTTTCCACTCGGCGGTGGCTTTTTCGATGAGGGTAGGGGTTTTAAAGAGGTCGAGGGCCGTCAGGGCCAGGGTCTTAGCGGCTACCAGCATACCTTTCTGCCCGATGCTCATGCCACTGGCCGCTGTCGATTGCCAACTATGGGCCGATGAACCCGGAACCCAGGTAGCCGTCGAGAGACCAACGGTGGGTACGGTCCAGCTTACATCGCCCACATCGGTCGAGCCACCACTGACCGGGTTGTCCGACGCATCGCGGAAGTCTTTAATGGTCGCGGCTTCTTCAATGGGTACTTTCTTGTCGAAGGTTTCGCTGATCTTTTTGGCGAATTCCGTTTCTTCCGGTGTGTAGTGTACACCACCCACGGTTTTCAGATTCTGGTGCATCACTTCGGCCAGGGTTACGTTGGGCAGCAGGTTGAACACACCGCCCAGAATTTCCCATTCCACTTTGGTGCCCGTACCTTTAGCGGCTCCTTCGGCCGCATTTTCGATGCGTTTCCAGATGCTTTGTAGGATGTCGCGGTCTTTATGGCGAGCGTAGTAATACACTTCGGCAAAGGCAGGAACCACGTTTGGCGCTTCGCCACCTTTTGTGATAACGTAATGGATGCGCGTATCGGACGGAATGTGCTCCCGCATCAGGTTAACCATGTAGTCCATCGCTTCCACGCCATCCAGTGCCGACCGACCCCGTTCGGGAGCAGCCGCAGCGTGAGCCGCAATACCCCGGAACCGAAACTTGGCATTTTTGTTGGCCAGCGACGTACCCGCATCGGCTGAGTTGGTAGCGCCCGGATGCCAGTGGAGTACCACATCGACATCGTTGAACAGGCCTTCGCGCACCATGTACACTTTGCCTGCTCCCCCTTCTTCGGCGGGGCAGCCATAAATCTTGATCGTTCCTGAATGGCCTGATTTTTTGAGCCAGTCCTTGATTTCAGTGGCAGCCGCTACCGACGCGGTACCAAACAGATTATGCCCGCAGCCATGTCCACCTTTCTGACCCCCAATGGGCGTGAACTCCGGCTTTGCTTCGGTAGCCAGCCCCGGCAGCGCATCATACTCGCCTAAGATACCAATAACCGGTTTACCCGAACCGTAGGTAGCGACAAAGGCCGTTGGTATACCGGCCACGCCCGTTTTTACGTCGAAGCCTTCCTTGCGTAGCTGCTCTTCCAGTAGGGCCGAACTTTTCTCTTCCATATAGCCTAGCTCCGCGAAATTCCAGATTTGTTTCGAAATGCCAACGTATTCGGGGAAGCGTTTGTCCAGATCGGCCAGGATGGTTTGTTTGTCACGGTCCGGCGTTCCGGGATCGACGGCTGGAGCAGCGGCCTTTTTGGATTTAGGTTGAGCTACGGCAAGTAAAGGCAGCAGCAACGCTGTTGCGAGAAATTGTGTTCTCATAGATTCGGCTGTGAGATTGGTTATATTTTGAAAAATAGGTTGTAAGCCGATAAAAATACGGCAAAAAGGCGGCTTAGGCAATCTTGATTGCAGCGAACACGCTATTGTCAATATCCTTACTTTATTTGTCCAACTTATAGTACATAAGGGGTGATTGAAACCCAGTCGCTGGGCGAGCTGCCAGAGCTCATACAATAGCAACCCGTTTGGGATTTCCAAGGGGGCTGTTGATTGGCACCGTAAATCGTTTAGACTAAAAAAGCCAACCCGGAACGGAGTTGGCCAGGTGGTAGCCTACCATCGTTCGGGCGGTCGGCATTAAGCTGGTAGATAGACTTGAAACGTAGCGCCTTCGCCGGGGCGGCTCCGGGCTGTAATCACGCCCCGATGATTGGTTACTACTTTTTGGCAGATGGCAAGCCCAATACCAGTGCCAGCAAACGTATCCTTATTATGTAATCGCTGAAACACCTGGAAAATCCGGTCCAGATACTTTTCATCGAACCCAATACCGTTATCCACTACCTCGATACAGTGATAAAAACTGGTCGATGTAGTCGGTTTAAGCGAAGCAGGAAGCGCCGAAGCCATTACTTGATGCGTTCGTACGGTGATCTGGCAAGATGGTTTTACCTGGGCCTGGGTAAGTCGACTAAACTTGAGAGCATTACTTAACAGATTCTGAAATAACTGCTCCAGTTGAAGCGCATCGCCCGCCAGCGTTGGTAAGGCCGCTACCGAAATGACGGCATCTACTTCTTCGATAGCTACGGCTAAACTATCTTGTACTCGAGCTAATATTTCATTGAGGTCTACCGGATTACCAGGCGCTGGACGAGCCGAAATGCGGGAAAAAGCCAATAGGTCTTTAATCAATCGGGACATTCGGCTTGTTGCTAGCTGCATCCGTTCCAAATGAATCCGGCCTTCGCCTAATTGAGGGGCGTAGCGCTGGATTAACAGATCACTAAATTGATGCACTTTGCGTAGCGGCTCCTGTAAGTCATGAGAGGCAATGTAGGCAAACTGTTCCAAATCCTGGTTGGACCGGGTCAGTAGATGGTTAGTCTCTTCCAGCTGTTGATTGGCCAGTCTTAACTCTTCACTGGCAGCGGTTAGCTCTTCATTGTTGGCGGCCAGCTCCTCATTGATGACTTGCAGTTCTTCGGTTCGCTGCTGCACCTGTTGCTCCAGGGCAAGCTGGAGATGGCGTTGCGCAGTAATGTCCTGCACCGTACCCCCGAGTCGATAGGGATGGCCAGTCTCATCGAAATAAGCCTTGCCCTGCATCTGAAGAATCCGTTCCTGGCCTGGTCCGTCCGCTTCGACGGTGTATTCAGCCGTAAATTCTCCCCGTGAACCCGGCACCATAGCCTGGGTAATGAGGGATTGAATCATCGACAGATCTACCGGCCGAATAGCCGCTGTCGCTTTTTCTGGGGTGATCGACTCTGTGGGGTCTAAACCGTACCAAGCTCTTAACCGGGCAGAGTAATCAATCAGTCCCGTCTCCAAATCCATTTGCCAGGTCCCCAACTGCGCCAACTCAATGGCTCCCTGTAGAGCAGCTTCAGCCTCTTCCACCTTCTGACGAGCCAATACTTTAGCCGTAACGTCGGAGGCCGTAAGAATAATGCCGTAGACTTCATGGTCCGTATTGTGCAAGGCTTTGTAGAGTACATCGTAATAACCCCACTGATCTGGCTGGCCAACGGGTAACCGGACTTCCGACTGATCGTACGTATCGCCCTGCGTAAAGGCTTCATTGGACGGCAAGTCCAGCGCCCTGCCTACCCGTTCCGATACCACAGCCTGAAAGGGTTGGCCAATACTACTTCTGTCCAACCCCAGTACGATCAGCATCTTTTCATTGATCGAACGAATAACCCGATTGGGTCCTACCAACACTACTTTAGCTACCGGTGAGTGGTGAAACACATTGCGGGCGAATAATTCACTTTCTTCCAGTGCTCGCTGTGCCGCCAATTCCGGCCTTCTGTCGCGCATAACAGCCCCTACCGCGATGGGCAGCCCCGTATGGGGATCATCAATTCGGATGGTATTATTAAAGACGGGGAAGATCTCCCCTGTCTTAAGGTGACGCACCAGCATTTCTCCCGACCAGCGTCCTTTGCTCATCACAGAAGGTAGTACTTCTCGTTCTACCAGGTCAAAATGCTCAGGAGCATGGAGTTCCGTAATGGGTGTTTGCTGAACCTGTTGAGCATCCTCGAAGCCCAACATGGTCATACCCGCCTTGTTGAGATACGAATTTTTACCATCCAATTCCAGAATGGACATTAACTCGATACTGTTATCGACCAGGGTGAGTAGTTTTCGCTGGGTTTCCTGAGCGGCTAGTTCATCTCGTAAGTCCCGCAAGGTGAAGCCCCGGCCTATAGGTTTGCCCGTACGTGGATCGTCGATGCGAATCCCACTGGCCTGACAGGGAATAGGGGCGCCGGTTTTACGATGCTTAAGCTCCACTCGACCCGTCCAGTATCCTTGTTTGAGTAAAGCAGGAACGGCTACTTCCTCAATCAGACGATAGTGTTCAGGCGTATAAAAGTCAGCAACCTGCATACCCGCCAGATTCTCGGATTGCTCGAGCCCCACCAGTCGTCGTCCGGCTTCATTGAGGTAGGTAAGCTGGCCTTCCAGACTGGCAATGGCCATAAAATTGAGGTTATTATTGACCAGTGCTAATAACTTTTGCTGATCGAGCTGCAGGCGAACTTCCTGCGTAACTTCCTCAACCAGAGAAAATAAGCTTGTTACCTGTCCAGCCTGCTGATGCAAAACAGTGGTATGAATCTTGACCCATACAGTATGCCCTTCCTTATGCAGGCAGCGTAGCTGAATCACTAGTGAATCATCAGTCCCTTCTGTCAGATTAGTCAGGTGATGTTGGTAATGCAACCGATCTTCTGGATGAATCAATACCTCAAACGAATGGTTGAGCAGTCCTTTTGCTGGGTAGCCAGTTAGAGCGCAAAAGGCGCTATTGATGTATATGAGGCTGCCGTTTGCCTGAATAATGACCATTCCTTTGGTCGCTTTCCGAAACGCGGCAGCGAGATGGTTTTCAATGGAGCGGAGCATTTTGTTTTCAGGGAAGGAGTTAGTCCGTTTCTTGCCCAATAAGTTGTGGTGGGGCAGACTGCATGAATTTTGTTTCAATCTAACAAAAAAGCAACGTATATTGGTATACTAATGAAACATGAGTTTATAGGAATTTAATGAGCAAACATGACCGATGTGATGTCTTGAAGAGCAAACTAGCTAGAACGCGAAGTTTAGGCCGACTGGAAGCCCGCCAACAACCGGTTACGAATCGCATTTGTCTTGGCCAGTTGAGATTCGTAGCAATGTAAGATGGACTGAGTATAACTAACTAACTGGTCTGCTTGGGGCGTTTGATAAGCGCTCGCCCGTTGGCAAATCCGGTCTACTCTACCCATTATTAACTCTAAGCCAATAATGCATTGTTCGTAATAAGCTAGCTTTTCTCGATACCATTTGTTACTCACTGCATCTACGGGTAAGCTCACGCGAAGCGGTGCCGCTAAACTAGTGGTCCAGTCTTGCTCTAGCTGTTTGAGGATGGGCAGGAAGGAAATGCCATCAAACACCTCTACTGGTAAAACAGTAGGTCTGTTGCCTTCTTCAATCAGATCCGCACTAATTAAAATGTCTCCCGAGGCTACAATGTGGTTGAGCAGTTCAAAGCCGGATTCTAGTTCAGGAAGCATACAGGAGAATTGACGTAATTCCTGCTGTTTATTGATGGCCTTCAGATGAAGCATCATATGGATTGGCTAATTTGCCTGTAGCTTAATCGAACAGGCGTAGTAAAAACCGGTTTGACACCCAAAAGTTCACTAATATAGTCTGGTACGGAACGCTTTCTGTACTCGTTCTCATCAAACGCGCCCTGAGGTGAACCAACGAGGTTTCGCCCGCCCGAGCCCGCGTTGGCAACAAGAGTCCCTTTAGGGGGAGTGCAAGCCGTTAGGGTTGCCAGCGAATGGCCAGCCGAATCCGAAACAGGGTACCTACACCCGGCTTGCTCTCGATTTCCAGACTCGCTCGCAGCAGCTCACATAAGCCCTTTACAATCGATAACCCAATGCCTTCTCCCTGGTGGCTAAAGGCCGAACGGGAGGCCTGGGTAGTAGCCGCTTCCTGGGCATCGGCTACTGGAGTAGCTATCCCAAAAGCTGCCGTCGATTCGGGGGAAGGGGTTAATACCTGAACTAACGAACCTTTCTGGGTGGCAGTGGGTATGCCCGGCCCTGAATCCTGCACACTCACCATCCAGCGGTAGTCACTCTCCCGACTCCAGGAAACCGACACCCAGCCCTTGGGTGTATGCTTCAGCGCATTGAGCACCAGATTTTGCAGGATGCGTTGCAACAACACCGGATCGGAGTCTACCGTCAATGAAGCCGGACCATCGGTTTTGAGCAACAGGCCTCGCTCAGCGGCCAGGGGCTGATAAGTTGACACACACTCGGTGATCAATTGGCTTACATCAACGGATTGGATGTGCAGGGGTTCCTGGCCGGCTTCCAGGCGGGACAGATCCATCAGTTGAGTGATAAGCGCGTGACTGTTGGCCAGATTCCGTAATAGCATATCCAGAAACTGCTGGCGTTCTTCTTCGGAATCCATAACTAGCTTCAAGATACTGGCCGCTCCCTGGATAGTGCCGAAACTAGCCCTGAGGTCATGGGACGATCGACGCAGGATCTCAGCGCGTTGCTGGCCCGCCTGATCCAATTCTGTCAGGGCTTTTTCCAGTAAACTGACCCGGTTGGCAGCCGCTGTGCGTTGCAGGTCCGTAAACTGGCTCACGCTGCCGGTATTGATCTGATGAGTGAAGAGGGCCACCTGCTCATAGGCATTGGTCATGATCGTTCCCTGGGGGGCGGGGTAGCCTTGCCAGAAGGCCCGCAGTTCTTCGAGTAAGAGCTGGCCCAGATACTGCATCTCGGCCAAGAGCTCACCCAGGGTATAGCCCTTTTGCCAGCGATGCAGCCCATGCTCAGCCGCTAAGAGGCCTACCTCGGCGTCTTCTGGCTGCCGATGCAGGCGTTGCTGAAGCACATTGAGCATAAAAGGGACTTTGTTGTTGAACTCTTCGCGGCTTAGGCTTTTGACGCCCTTCAGGCTGGAATCGTTCTCACAAACGGTTCGCCAGTTATTCAGCAGGGCTTCGCGCCGGGCGGCCAGATAAGTGGCTAGCTGGTCGAGAGAAGCCGATTGGGAATCAGAGGAAGGAGTCATGATGAAAAGAATTATACGAAGTAGTCAAAACTACCAACTCACTCGAAGAGCTTTTTGTCCAGCAAAGGTAGTACAGGATAACGCTTTTTGGTCATCGACCAGGAGTTTTGGACTCGTGATGCCGCCTTCTAGTTTGAGGATAGCCCTACCCCCTGGATTAGGATGGCAACCGCTATCCACTTACGTACCCGACACCGCAGCTTTCAAGTCCAGGCTACTGGAGTCTAAACAAAACGCCCCGAAAGCATTTAACCAACCAGTGGGTAGCACGATTTGAGGCTCGACGGTGGTCTATGGAGGAAAAGGAGTGGGTCCAGCGACTTTAGTACAGCGTGTCAAAGCCGCCAATTGACTAATTCATGTGTACATTTACCTGGCTATTCGCCATTGGTCCCGGTTGATGGAGCCAAACAGGCCGGATCCAGACTAACTCATAACTGGGCTGTCGAGCCGTCAAGGAAAGGGTCATTTGCTAACTATCCCGTTTTTGGATCAAACGGGCTTAAATACGGAACCAACGCTCGTGAGTGAACAGTCAACAACTCCGCTACCCACTGAAGGGCCAGCCGCTCATCCGGCTTTAGTAGTCGGCCTGGGGGCCTCGGCCGGGGGCGTCGAAGCCCTGATGGCCTTCTTCGAACAGGTGCCTCCCCAGTCGGGGCTGGCCTATATTGTGATTTTGCACCTGTCGCCCGACTTTGATAGCCAACTGGCCCCGATTTTACAAAACGTCACCCCCCTTCCCATCCACCAGGTTACCCAAACGGTCAAGGTGGAACCGGACCACGTTTACGTCATTTCCCCCAATGGCCATTTAGTCATGGAGGATGGACACCTGACCGTCTTGCCCAATACCACCCAGGAAGAGCGCCGGGCACCGGTCGATATTTTCTTCCGCACCCTGGCCGATTCCCACGGGGCACGGGCGGTAGCCGTCATCTTATCGGGCACCGGGGCTGACGGCTCGATGGGACTCAAGCGCGTCAAGGAAAACGGTGGAGCCGTCTTTGTGCAAAGTCCCCACCAGGCGGCTTTTCCCGAAATGCCCCGCCAGGCCATTGCCACCGACCTGACCGATGAGGTACTGCCAGTGGACCAGATTCCGGGCAAGCTCATAACCTACCGGCAGCGGCTAGGCCAAGTGGCCATTCCCCTGGAGGCCGACGAGCGGCCCCAGGAGCAGCAACAGGCCCTGCGCGAAGTGTTTACCCAACTGCGGCTACGCACCGGCCATGATTTTTCCAATTACAAACGACCCACCCTGCTACGGCGCATCGAGCGCCGGATTACCGTGCGCGAGCTGGCTGATCTGCCGGCCTATGCCGACTACCTGCTCCGCCATCCCGACGAAGCCGACGCCTTGCTCAAAGACCTGCTGATTTCGGTCACTAATTTCTTTCGGGATGAGGCTGTCTTTACGCACCTGGAGGAGAAGGTTTTGCCCGCCATTCTGGAGAAAAAAACGGCCGAGGATAGCCTCCGAATCTGGGTGCCCGGCTGTGCCACGGGTGAGGAAGCTTACTCGCTGGCCATGTTGGCGGTCGAACGGACCCAGGGCATACTGGAAGCACCGAAAATCCAGATTTTTGGGACTGATATTGATGAAGAGGCTATCAATCAGGCCCGCGAGGGACTCTATACGCTCAACGATGCGGCCGACGTTTCACCCAGTCGGTTACGCCGTTTTTTTACCCCCGAAGGGGATCGTTACCGAATCAGCCGGGAGATCCGGGAGATGGTGCTGTTTGCCCGCCACAATGTGCTCAAAGACCCACCCTTTTCCCGAATGGATCTGGTCAGTTGCCGCAACCTGCTGATATACTTTAATTACACGGCCCAGGAACGAGTTCTGGAAACCTTTCATTTTGCCCTTCATCCGGGTGCCTACCTGTTGCTGGGCCTCTCGGAGACCACCGACAGTACCAAAGATTTGTACGCCACCCTGAACCGGGAACATCATCTCTACCAGAGCCGGATGGTGATGGGCAGACGGTATCCAGTTGCTGAGAGCGTGGCCCCCGCTTTTTCCAGCCCCAAACCGGCGGTGCCCCCACCGGTCGAAGCCGAAAACCGACCGACGGCCCGCCTGAATGTAAGCGATTTGCACCAGCGTCTACGCGAGCAGTCGGCGCCCACCTCCATCCTGGTCAATGAAGAGTACGACATTCTGCATTTTACCCAGGGAGCCGAGCGCTACTTTCACTTTTCGGGCAATGAGATTTCGCGCAATCTTTTGAAGCTGATTCGGCCTGAACTGCGGTTGGAGCTGCGCACGGCTTTTTATCAGGCCTTCCAGCAGCAAACCCATGTCGAGGTACAGGGGCTGAGTCTGGCGGTTGGCGAACAAACCCAACTGCTGACCTTGCAGGTGCGTCCCGTCCTGGAAGAGGGCGATCCGGCCCGGGGGTATTTTCTGGTGCTCTTCGAAAACACGGGCCAAACGCCGGGTGAGTTGCCCAGCGGGGGGGCCTCGGCCCAACCTGTGGCCCGCCAGTTGGAAGAGGAGCTGATCCGGGTAAAGACCCAGTTGCAAACCACCACCCACCAGCACGAGTTGCAGGCCGAAGCGCTGAAAGCCTCCAACGAAGAATTACAGGCCATGAATGAGGAACTGCGCTCGGCGGCCGAAGAACTGGAAACCAGTAAAGAAGAGTTGCAGTCAATCAACGAAGAGTTGACAACGGTTAATCAGGAGCTCAAAGTCAAGATTGATGAAGTTTCGCTGTCGAGTGATAACCTGCGGAACCTGATCAACTCGACCAACATTGCCACCTTGTTTCTGGACCGCAGTCTGCGGGTGAACCTGTTTACGCCCATCACCCAGGACCTCTTTAATCTGCTACCGAGTGATTATGGTCGCCCCCTGACCGATATTACTCACCGGCTGACTTACGACCACCTGGTCGAAGATGCCCATCAGGTGCTGACCAGCCTGCAAGTCCAGGAACGCGAGGTAGCCACTACCGACGGGCGGGTGTATCTACTGCGCATTTTACCCTACCGAACGGCTAGTGATCGGATTAACGGCCTGGTACTGACCTTCGTGGACATCACCAGGCGCCAGGCTGCCGAAGCAGCCCTGAAAGAGTCGGATCGGCGGAAGGATGAATTTCTGGCCCTGCTAGCCCACGAACTGCGCAACCCCATGGCCACCCTGTCGAATGCGCTGCTGGTGCTGGAAACGACCGGCGGTACCGACGAGCAGTTACCCTTGGCCGAGGTGTTACCAATGATGAGCCGGGAGGTGGGGTATCTGGCCCGGTTGGTGGATGATCTGTTGGATATCAGCCGTATTAACCTGGGCAAGCTGGAGCTGCATCGCCAGCGGCTGGAACTGGGTCTCTTAGTTCAACACGTGCAGACAGCGGTTTTACCACTGGTCGAAGGTGCCCACCAGCAACTGCGGGTGGCGGTAGCCCCCGAACCACTGTATGTAGATGGAGACAGTGTTCGCCTGATGCAGGTGCTGCGCAATCTGCTGGGTAATGCGATTAAATTTACTCCAGCTGGCGGCCTTATTGAACTCCATCTGGAGCGGGTGGGGGGCGAAGCCCGCCTACGGGTGGTCGATACGGGCATTGGCCTGGTGGAAGCGGACCTGGCGCGGATTTTTACGCTGTTTGCTCAGGTCGATGACTCCCACACACAGATGCAGGGGGGGCTGGGGATGGGCCTGACGCTGGTACGGGCGATTGTTAGCGCGCACTGGGGGCGGGTGGAGGCCCACAGTAAGGGCCTGGGCCAGGGTAGTGAGTTTGTGATTTACCTGCCTTTAGAAGGAGAAGCCAGAACAGCGTAAGTCGATGACTAATAGGGATGTACAAGCTATTGAGCGGCTTATTCTGATCGTGGATGATAACCGGGATGCAGCTCGGTTGCTGGCACGAATGCTTGAGCTAAAGGGCTATTCCATCTATGTCTGCTACGATGGGCCGTCGGGTCTACAAGCTGCCCAGCAACTACGTCCCTGGGCGGTACTACTGGACTTGGCCATGCCGGATATGGATGGCTTTGCGGTCTGCCGGGCGATTCGTGAAGAACCCTGGGGCAAAGAGTTGCTTGTCATTGCTCAATCGGGTTATAGCAGTGCGGCCGACCTACAGCGAAGTCAGGAAGCGGGTTTTGACCGGCACTTGACTAAACCAGTGGACTTTGTTGCTCTTCTGAGCCTGCTGGAGCAGCGGCTGGCCTAAACCCGTCTAGTAGCCCGCAGGTGCAGCCCACAAGGGCAATTGCTTTAAAGACCGCAGAGGTGTTCTTTGGTTCGATGACTCAACATTTGGGTTAACCCGGTAGCATAGCTTTGCTCAAACGTCGGGATGGCAATTGCAATTAGTTTCAACAAATGCTCCATTAATCATAAAAAAAGCTCCCACTTTGGGAGCTTACCGCTTCGGGAAGCGCGCACTTAGCGAACCCGCATCCGATAAATGGTCCGACCACGCAGGCCTACTAATGGCCCACCTACTTCAATAATGCGAGGACGGGCTGGGCGGTTGATATGCATTAATTTAATGTTCATCGTCTTTGTTGTTTGTGAATGTTGATACAAAGATGGAAGGTAAGCCGCGAGCCGACAAGTCAAAACTGGCCAAGCGTTGACTATAGGGGATAAACCACTAGAAAATGGCGATAAATGGTAGATGAGTAGCACGGATCACCAGTGCATGTCTCTCAGCAATTAATAAGCATGTTCAGCATCAATGCTGGCCAAGTTGATTACGCCCAAAAAACGTTGAATATCCCCTTTCCCTTTCTCCGTCGCGTAGGGTAGGACTGATTTAGCCAGCAGGGTGACGTAGTGCGTGATCTGATCAATAACGGTCAGGTGGCGAAATGATACACTAGCTTCCGAAATCCAGAAACGGGCAGTTAGTGTACAAACCGACACCAGAAAATCAATATCGGCTTCCGGGGCCAGATAGCCCAACTCCTGTAGGGTTAACAAGTTGGTTACAATCGAGGAATACCGTTTTTTTTCCGTTTCCTTATATCGTTCCGACAGCACCTTATTCTGTTCCATCAGGTGCACAATACTCAGCAGCAGGCAGCGGTATTGAACATGATGCGTGAAAACGATTCGAAACCGGTCCAGAAATGAAAACAGACTAAGCGGCTCATCGACGCCAATGCCTTCGTTTAACGTTGACAGATCCTGGGCTAGCCGGTTTACCAGATCATCTTTGGTAGGAAAGTAGTAGGTTATGTTGCCCACCCGAATCCCCAGCGCACTGGCTATCTCTCGCAGTCCAACGTACTCAATTCCCCGTTCATTGAACATTTCTAACGCTTTAACCACGATTTTAGCTTCTCTAGTCATATTGTATTTTAGGACATTGTCCTAAATCTAGTAAGTTTGTCAAAACAAACAAAAAAATGACTATTTCATATCCTCATACTATTCAAAACTGCCTGGGAGAAACGCTTACTTTTCTCTCTGTTGAGACAAGCCCGGAGGGCGACAAAGTGCTGGTTGAAAACCAGGTAGCTCCCCACTCAGGGCCACCCATGCATACGCATTTTAAGCAGGACGAAGAGCTGACGGTCGTATCGGGCAAACTGGCCTATCAGGTGCTGGGACAGGAAGTGCACTATGCCCAAGTAGGGGAGAGTGTGCTGTTTAAACGCGGAACTCCCCACCGTTTCTGGAATGCCGGTGATGATCCATTGATCTGCAAGGGATGGGTCCAACCCGCCAATAGCATTGTTTATTATTTATCGGCCATCTATGCTGCTCAAAACAAATCCGGTAGGGCGCAACCCGAAGCCTTCGATGCGGCTTATCTGTTGACTCGGTATGCCTCTGAATATGACATGGCCGATATTCCCGTATTTGTCAAAAAAGTGATTATTCCCCTCACGTATCTGACAGGTCGGCTTTTAGGGAAATATAAGCACTTTGTGGATGCGCCTATTCCGTTGCCCTAGTGCTGCTGCTTTCCTGGTGCTAAGGGGTTGATGCATCGATTCGGATATAGCCGATTGCGACCACAGGGTTTGTATTCTCAAAAAAGTAAGGCTCTGGATTACCGGGTGCGGCATATTACAATCCATCTATAACCATCTATCTACCGCCCAACGAGAAAGCTACAGGGGACGCCGTTCTATTTAGGGTAGTTGGCATAAGCCTTTATACTTTTTATCTGATTGGTATGCCGTTGGGTATGCGCAATCCAAAGCAAGGTATATTGTTGCAGGTCTCTAACGCGCCAGACACCCGCATCTTCAGAGCGAAAAATAAAATGCAATCGAAAATCCGCTTTGGTTTCTTTAACCAGGTTAATGACTTCATTTCGGAAGCGATTAAAATAGGCTATCAGATCTTCCTTTCTGGTAAATCGTCCTAACGGCTGGGCAACAAAGGGTGCCTTCAACAGTACCGGGTCGTTGGTATAAGCAAGCATAACCGAATCAACGCCTTTTACCTTCTCAACCCATTCAGGCATTTCAGGTGTATATTGGTTATTCAGTAAATCCCAATATAGTAATTCATCATAAATGCCCAGATGTTCGGCGACCTCAGCAATGGACCATTTTGTGCTGTCGGGCTTGAAACGGATTTGTTTCTCCGTTAAGCCTTTAAGCTCATTAGAAAAATCGTTCTGAGAGGTTTGTAATCCTTCTACTAGAAATTGGCGTTCTTTTTGCGACCAAAGCGGATGTTTCGTTTGAGCAAATGATACGACACATTCACAAAGTAAACTTATCATTAATAGGCTTTTCATGGACTTATTTTAAAAAAGAGTTATCGCTAACTCGTAACTAAATGAGTAAAAAGAGACTAGTCGAACAAACAACTTGTCAGCAAGTACTCCAAACGCAGCAATCATTAAAAAGGAGAATGAATAACTGGTGATTTCCAGTCAATAAGTAGTGGAGAAAGCCGAGTTGCAGGATTCGTTTTCCAACAACTGGCTACTGCTTTGGGCGCACGGATGGTAGTAGCTAACCAGAAGCGGATTTGTGTTTCGAAACAGCAAAATGCTCATCAATTGGTTGTAGAAGGGGCTCTTCCTAGCCTTGTCGGTCTTTTCCAGCAGTTGGACTTGGTGCGGTTGATCAGCCTCGTTCCCTGTCTAGGCGACAGCTAACGGTTTCTTTCGGTCAACTATTTCCCCATTTCTACCTGCTATTGATTGGGCATAGTCAGGCATTTTTGACGGCTATACCTTTGTTGCGTTCAAATAAGTATAACCAAAAACAACAACAACTGTGAACAAATTAGTCAAATCGTTTGCTATGGCTTTTCTTAGTCTGAGTGCTGCAACAGGATTAATCTCGTGTGACAAAAACCAACTCGTAGAGCCCCTAACACCGGCGGCCAAACCAACTGATAGTGACTTGGCCATTACGACCAGCCAAGTCCTGGGCCGCAAGCAGTATCAGGTAAAGAAAATAGACGGATCGGACTCAAATGGGAATACCAGCCAAATCATTTTTCAATACCCCAGGGAGGGCGGCAAGGTAGCGACCGTACTCCGAGGTTCTTCCCAACGCTTCGACTATAGCTACGGCAACAATACCATTACGGCCACCATTTCTCAAAAGCAGAACAACGGTAATTTTCAGAAACAATCCATATGGACGTATAAATTGACGAACAGTGGTCGGTGTTACGAGGCCAGCTATCTCAATTTCAATAGTAACGGACAGCCTAGCAGTTATGAGCCAGTACTAACTTATCACTATAATGGGGCGGGTAAATTAGTAACCATCAAAGAAAATGGGAATGATAAGCTTGTTTTGACCTACAATGGGGATGGCGACCTGATTAAAACTGTTGGCGAGCAGAATTTTGAGACAACTTTCACGTACGATAAAGTCGGTCCCTACGCAGGCAGTTTGCATTCGACAGGTCCTGACGGTCAGCTCTGGCCAGGTTTAGTGGCCGATAATCTGTCGCTAAACCCCTGGAATCTGTCGTACATTGATGAGTTTCTGCCCATCTTTGGTAAACTACGCACGCACCTTCCCCGGCGTTACCAGACCCGCTTTATCCCTACTAATACAACCGGTTTTGATTGGTCTTATGGGTATGTCTTGAATGCGGACAATCAGGTTATGGAATGCAATCGGGCTACTAACCAAGGCCTTACCATGAAGGATATTTATACCTACAATGTAAGCCAGGATCAGCAGTAACCTCCTACGTTGCCAAAGCCTACCTTCTCTGTTGCCCGGTCTTTTTTACCGACATTCAGAGAGGGTAGAGCTTTGTCTTTGCCAGCCTGGGCCGGTTATGCGCACGTTCAGTTTGAGTGAACATTGACAGCCCAGGCACCAGGTATACATCTTTCAATGGGGCCACACAGACCGGCACCTTCGCCAGATTCGTAAAATCAGGCAGCATCCGAACTGCCCAGATACGATATTTTCCAATAAATAGCCTCTTATGCGCCATGCATACGGCCCAGAGGAGTCGATTTGCGGCCTTCACCCGTAAAAGGCATGTCTAGCCTTCTTTACCGCCTACAACGATCCCGACAAGGCCCGTATGATTGGGCTAGTTGCAGAGTGACCAAATGCGGCCGGAGGCCGATGCGCTTAGTTTTTTCGTTCTACTACGATTTGCGTGTCTTGCCCGAAAACCAATTCGGCTATTTGATAACCTGCAGTGATTTCGGAGGGGATTGCCATAGTACATTGACAATCATCCAGCGCTCGTTTTCTTTAATCAGGTGCAGGTAATCGATTCCCCAAACAGCCGTCACTTTAGCCATCGCCGTTTTGTCGGCTACCTCAAACACATCGACCTGCCGGGGTGAATTGGCATTGGCGCGTTTGCCCTCTTTATTCCACACGTTCGCAAGCCGGATCAAGGCCGGAAAGGGCATCTCTAACTGTTTGGAGTAACTACCCGTTTTTTGATCGAATGAAAAGCCCCGTTTCTGAAGAGTCGGGTGTATACTCTGATAAGCCAGCGTCGTATCGGCTTTGTAAAACGTATCGATATAGTTGAAGCAGGCTTGCCGAACCCCAGCGACATCATTGGCGGGCGTTTGGGCAAAAGCACTGGTTAGGGCAACGCAACCAAGTAAGGCAATAAGACTAGTTTTCATAGTTGTTTTTAAATAAAGGTGAAGGTTATTCGGTATGTAAGCTCTTTACGGGATTTACAAGTGCCGATTTGAGACTTTGAAACGAGACCGTGATAAACGCTAGTAACAGCGCCAGGGCACCAGCCCCCACGAACACCCACCACGGAATGTCAATACGGTATTCGAATAGCTCAAGCCACCGGTGCATGGCGTACCAGGCAATCGGTGAAGCAATCAGAATGGCAATGAAAACCAGTTTTAGGAAATCTTTAGTAAGTAACAGCACAATGCTGACCACCGATGCGCCGAGCACTTTGCGCACACCAATTTCTTTCCGGCGTTGCTGAGCGGCAAACGTGGCCAGCCCGAACAGACCCAGGCACGAGATCAAAATGGAAATGATCGTGAACGTGCGAACAATCCGTGACGTACGGGCTTCGGCCTGGTAGTTTTTCTGGAAATCTTCGTTGAGAAAACTATATTCAAACGGCTCGTCGGGGCGTAACGCTTTCCATTTCTGCTCCAGAAAACCCAGAATGTTGGTCATGTTGTTGGTGTTGAGGTGAACGATGATGTAATTGAAACTGGGCCGTCGACTCAACATGAACGCGTAGGGCGTTATCGGCTGGTGCAGGTCTTCATAGTGAAAGTCCTTCACTACGCCTACAATCTCAAAGGGAGTTGTCTGACCCTGCCAGTCGAAGTCCAGCCGTTGACCGATAGCTTTAGCTTCCGGTATCTGGAATTTACGTAGCGTAGCTTCGTTGACAATGAGTCGGTTGGCTGTATCGCCAGGAAACTGCCGCGAGAACAAACGCCCATGCTTCAGTTGGAAACCCATCGTTTGCAGAAATTCAAAATCGACGCGATTGGTGCGGACATCCTGTCCTTGCGAAACGCTTTGGTCGGGCCGGTGAAACACCAGGTCGCTCTGGTTAGCGATGCCGGGATAGTATTGCGTACCGGCGGCTGATACGACCTGATTATTCTGCAAAATTTCACTTCGAAAAGCGGTATAAGCCCCGCGCGACTCACCACTCCGGAATGGAATAGCTATCTGCTGATCCTGCGTAAAACCCAGTGGTTTGTTGCGCAGGTAATGCATCTGATTCTGAATGACAAACGAGGCCAGTACTAGGCCAACTGACACCATAAACTGAAATACGACCAACCCACGACGTAACGCTACGGCCGACAGCGAATTCGTGAACTTGCCTTTGAGTACTTTTGCCGGATCAAATAATGAGAGATAAAAAGCCGGATAACTGCCTGCTAATAATCCCGTCAGTATGGCCATTCCCAGCAACGGGAACAGCGTCTTCGGTTCAAACAATTCACTTATCAATAACGCCTTACCAGTAAGTTGATTAAACACCGGCAAGAATAGAACGCCCAACCCCAACGCAATCAGGAACGCCAGGAACGTAAGGATGACTGATTCACCCAGAAACTGCCACACAAGCGCACCCTGTTGCGCGCCCATCACCTTTCGAACGCCTACTTCGGCAGCCCGTTTGGCCGAACGCGCCGTTGCTAAGTTCATGAAATTAATGCAGGCAATCAGCAACGTAAACAGGGCAATCGATCCCAGTATGTAGAGATACGTAACGCTATTTGTCGGCGTAACCACCGATTGAAAATTAGGGTATAGATGTAGATCTGGAACGGGTACGAGAAACAACTGTCGGTCGAAACCCACTGATTTGAGGTCGGCGCGGGCATATTTTTCGATGAAAGCGGGCAGCTTCGCCGTGAATGTCTGGGGATCAGTAGTGGGTTGTAGCCGTAGATACGTCAGAAACATATTGTTATTGGCAAAATCCAGCTTGCCCTCCCGCAGGTAATTTCCCAGCTCACCCGCAGCCAGGGGGATAAAGAAGCGAGCGTCGATGTGCGAGTTGGTCTGGGCGTTTTGGTACACCCCCGTCACTTTAAATTCTTCACCCCTTCCGGCTTCGCCCCCGATTCGAACCAGTCGGTTCAGCGCCGGCCTATTGCCAAACAACTTGGCCGCCACCCCATCGGATAAAACCACCGAATGCGGGTCCGTCAGGGCGGTTCGGGAATCGCCTTCAGTGAAGGTATACGTAAACAGATCGAAAAAGGTTGAATCGACCTGATAGCCTTTCGTTTCGTAAAACGACTGTAGCGGCTTTCCCGGCTCACGCACCTGGAGCAACGACTTTTCATCGGCGATGTATAATCGGGCCATCTGCACAATCTCCGGATATTCAGCTTTGAGGGCTGGTCCATACGGTGCAGACGCCGTGGGAAACTCCTGCCCCGTATTCTGTCCGATAGTCGCCCGTGAGCCTACCAAATACAAGCTCCTGGCGTATTTGTGGTCCGTATCGAACGACCATTCACTACGGATGTAAAGCATCAGGAGCATGCAACAGGTCATGCCCAGCGCCAGGCCAAATACATTGATGGAGGAGAATGATTTGCTATTACTAATTAGGACTTTCGCTTAAAGAGTAAAAATGGCAACTTCACAGCATGATAGCTAAGCAGGAATACATCGAATACTTGATCAGTACGCCTTTTAACTATACCTGTACCAACTTGGCTGAACATAAACCTA
>NZ_BAAHBH010000015.1:0-215486 GCF_054776815.1 Spirosoma gilvum
TGGGGTTCTGAGACAGGCTGGTGTAGCTGTTGGGCCCACTCCAGCTGTAGCTGGTGCCTCCGCTGGCCGTCAGGTTGATGCTTGAGCCTTCACACACGGTGGTAGCTAACGCTCCCGCACTGGCTACCGGCAAGGCATTGCCAATGACTATCTGATCATCCGAGCTACTACAGTTACCACTGGTCACTGTCACCGAGTAGGTACTAGCCGTTGTCCCAGCGGTCACGCTTATGCTAGGTGTATTTGCCCCCGTACTCCACTGGTAAGTGGCGCCAGCTATAGATGGATTAACACTCAGGGTTACCTGACCGTCTACGCACACGCTTGTAGGGGAAGGTGTTATGTCAACTGCTAATTGATTAACATCAACGGAAACTACATTGGAGACTACAGAGGAACACCCTCCGCCAGGCGCACTGACTATAACTTGATAATAGACTGTTCCTACAGCATTAGTTGGAGCCGTGTAAGTAGCACTGGTGGCGCCTGTTATATTAGAGAATGGACCTGTTGGGGAAGTAGAGTTTTGCCATTGATAAGTATTATTACCATTTGATGAGACCGTTAAACTAGCTACCCCGTTTAAACAGACAGTTTGGCTTGTCGGCTGAGCGGCTATGCTTGGTGGAGCTGCTGCATCAATCACTACGCAGGCAGGTCCTTTACTATTTCCACAATTATCTACAATACTTGCACAAATCGTTACCGAGCTGGGTAATGTTCCAGGAGGATAATTTACTGTATAATCACCAGTAGTAGTATTAAACGACACGTTAGACGCCATGCCCGCTGGCAAGATGCTTATTCCGGTCGCTGAGTAACTTGAGGGAACTGCAGTCCCTGAAACTGGTTGTGTTACTTGATTGAAAAAATTAGCGGAATAACTATTAACTCCACTTAAGCATAAGCTAGCCTTAAAGTCTCTTAGATCAGGTAGTTCAAACGAAACTTGGCTTTGAGGGTCGTTTTGTTTATAAACCTGTTCGCTTTCACTTCCCTGCTCAACGTTACATTGTAGATAAGTAACATTATTATTATCTGTTCCAAATACATTAAATACTTCCCTTTGAAGCAGCTCATCATTAATGATCAAGCGCACAGTACCACTACATCCAGGATATATGAAACTAAATAATTTAACAGGTATGTTCGCAGGAAAGACAACCCCCTCATCGGTTTCCACACTACCATTAAAAGATAAAAAATGAAGGGCGATTCCGTTTAAAGCCGGTATAGCTCGTGGATGGCTACTGTCCAAAACCGTGTTTTCTTGCCAACTACTCGTTCCAATAATCCCTCCAACAAATGATAAATTTCTTATTTTTGTGTCAACTGCGGATGGATTTTGATCTGGCAGAATTATACCAATTCCAAATTGATTTAATCGGTGAACTCCCAGTCCAACAGAGGGTATATAATAAACGGAAATCCGTTTAGTTACTGGATCATAATCTAATTTTAGGTTAACTGTTAAAGATGAACTGAAGCATGGAGTAGTAGATTGCGCCCAACAACCTACATTTACCATTGTCGATACACCTAAAAATAAGAGTATGATTTTTAAGCCCTTAAGACTTTTAGATACAATAGATGTCGTTCTCATAAAAGTGTGCTTTTAAGGTGTAGGTAGCTGCTGAGGGTTTACGAAATTGGGAAAATTTTCATTTTTAGGATGGGCGATAAGCATATTTAAGATGTCGATTGAATCAGAATTTGTGCCGACATATATTGTCGTTCCACTCATATCTACATCCCCATCAAAGTAGCCTTTTAATACGTAGTTGCTTGCGTTATCGAGATTCGGGTTGGAGGTAAGAATAGGATTAATTTGATACCCTAATGGATTACTCACCATTGCAGCTACCCTCTGTGCATCACTCTGATTACCTACGTAAATGACATTTTTATCTGCATTCGCATTTCCCCCCCAAAGTGCGTAATAAGGAGAGTTGGGTATTCTATATCGCTCATTGTCTTTATATAAGGGGTGGTCTAAATCAAAGATGTCGGAAGGGGTGAGCGTACGAAAGTCAACTAATACCTGCCCATTCCCTAGGTTTCGCATGGTATTAGTCATGACACCCAAGTGATTCCGATGCCGGACGGCCACGTAATAATTACCGGGGGGCACATTTGAAAAATTTAGTCCGGGTTGCCCATCAGAGTCAATGACCGTACCATTTCTTCTAACAAGGCCTGACCTCGTGTATTGAACAATTTTAGATTCGTCTCGGAGCTCGACAAATACCCAGTCCACAACCGCTTCCTCGCCTGTAAATGCACTAGTAAACGATGAAGGAATTGTCTGGAATTCAGGGTTATTTATATGGTCAAATATGGACCCATAGTATGGGCTTTCATATGGGTCATTTAACGGAATAAGTTGCTTTACTCGTAGGTCGTCCCTCATTAAGGGCTCCCCAGACCCGTTAGTAGCCCCTAGGTTTTTTATAATTGCGCCCTGTAAATACACTTTCAAGGCGAGTCGGCCTACACCACAGTTTGTTTGGACCGTTATGGTTAGGCTAGTACTACTACTGCCCGCGCATTGGCTGTTCTTGACAGTAACCGTATAGGTGCTGGTAGCCGTAGGGCTTACCGTGATAGAACTGGCGGTGGAGCTAATGGGACCACCTGGCCCACTCCAGGTAAAGGTGTTGGTGCCAACACCACCCGTCACTACTGCCGTTAGGGTCACGCTCGTACCCGGACAGATCGTCGCCGATGGGCCAGCCGTAAGGGTAGCAGGTAGTGGGTTGTTAGGCGCATTGACCGTCGTAGAACCCGAAGCCGGACAGCTGACCGCACTCACGGCCGTCACCGAATAGGTCCCTCCAGCTAAGCCCGTCAAGGTAATCGTCCCCCCGTTACTGCTCTGCAAGCTGGAGGTGGAAACCGGACCACCGCTAATGCCATAACTAATGGTATACGACTGGGTATTGGCTAACCCATTGAGTAGAATCTGACCATCCGATACATTACAGAAACTCACAGGCGTCGGCGTCAACGATAACGAAAGGGGGCTGCCCACCGTCAGCGTTGTTGTGGCCGGACAGGCTCCACTGGCACTCACCGTATAGGTGAAAGAACCTGCCTGGGGTGTATTGACTACAACAGTACTGGTACTGGACGGCTGAATATTTTGCCCTGACCACGTGTAGGGACCACTGCCTCCACTCACCGTCAAACTCACGGGACTGCCCTGGCAGACCGTCGGAGGTGACGTAATCGTTAGTGATGGAGAGACCGTAATGGTCTGGCTAGTACTACTACTGCCCGCGCATTGGCTGTTCTTGACAGTAACCGTATAGGTGCTGGTAGCCGTAGGGCTTACCGTGATAGAACTGGCGGTGGAGCTAATGGGACCACCTGGCCCACTCCAGGTAAAGGTGTTGGTGCCAACACCACCCGTCACTACTGCCGTTAGGGTCACGCTCGTACCCGGACAGATCGTCGCCGATGGGCCAGCCGTAAGGGTAGCAGGTAGTGGGTTGTTAGGCGCATTGACCGTCGTAGAACCCGAAGCCGGACAGCTGACCGCACTCACGGCCGTCACCGAATAGGTCCCTCCAGCTAAGCCCGTCAAGGTAATCGTCCCCCCGTTACTGCTCTGCAAGCTGGAGGTGGAAACCGGACCACCGCTAATGCCATAACTAATGGTATACGACTGGGTATTGGCTAACCCATTGAGTAGAATCTGACCATCCGATACATTACAGAAACTCACAGGCGTCGGCGTCAACGATAACGAAAGGGGGCTGCCCACCGTCAGCGTTGTTGTGGCCGGACAGGCTCCACTGGCACTCACCGTATAGGTGAAAGAACCTGCCTGGGGTGTATTGACTACAACAGTACTGGTACTGGACGGCTGAATATTTTGCCCTGACCACGTGTAGGGACCACTGCCTCCACTCACCGTCAAACTCACGGGACTGCCCTGGCAGACCGTCGGAGGTGACGTAATCGTTAGTGATGGAGAGACCGTAATGGTCTGAGATTGTACAGCGCTACAACCATTTGCACTAAGTGCCGTAACTGAATAAATGCCAGGTGTTAAATTAGGGATCGTGAAGCTACTCTTGTTATTGGTAATGCTTCCACTACTAGGCCCACTATAGGCGATGGTGTAGTTCCCCCCTGGCGTGACTGTCCCTGTCAGTTGACCGCTACCAAACCCGCAGCTAGGTGTAGGTGGCGAAAGGGTTAAGGTAACCTGGTTGACCGTAATAGTAATGCTTTCGGCGGCAGTACACGCCCCTTGCCCAGCAGTTACTTCATATACGTAAGTACCTGATGAGGTCGGCGTTACGCTAATCATATTACCGCTAGTAGAAGGCGGAACGCCTGGCCCAGTCCAAAAATACGGCCCAGAACCCCCAGTGACCGATAAGGATACTGGGCTGCCAGCACAAACCGTTGTAGAGGGCGCGGCCGTGATCGTTAATGAACCCGGTTGGTCCTTAATTGTAACAGGCTTCATTGTACTACACCCCCCCGCGCTGGTGGCAGTCACCTGGTAATTTCCCGCCGCTAAGTTGGGAAATGAGAAAGTAGTACTAGTGGTGGCTATCCCCCCACTACTAGGCCCATTATAAGTGATTGTGTAGGCTCCCCCTGGTGTGACCGTGCCGGATATCTGGCCGGTAGATTGCCCACAAATAGGGGGTGGAGTAGATTCTACTAACAAAGACGGAACGTCAACTAAGGTGATGTTTGCCGAACCAGGCTCAGAAATGCACCCCCCGGCAGAACTAACTCGGATATTCGTATAAGACCCCGCAGCTAGCCCGGTTAATACAAGGGCCGCCGGACTCGCCGAAGTAGACGTAACGGCGGTGCTAACCGTAGAACCATTCAGTGTATACGAAACCGTGTAACTTGTGTTAGCCGTAAAACCGGTTGTCCCTCCCGTTATGGTTAAGCTTCCCCCCGAACTATTGGTACAAGAAACGGGGTTGGTCGCAATCAAAAGGTTTGTTTCGCAGCATGGTTTTTTAGTATAAAAATCTAAACCAGCTGCGGCACCTGCGAACTGACGGTCATGTGTATACGCATTTAAAATAACGGGCCCTGAAGTCAGTGAACCAGACCCACCAGGTGTACACGTAGGTGAGACTTCAGTAAATGAGCTAGCAACTGGAGAACTAGCCCGGGTAACAAAAGCTCGCGTATTATCAAAACCCGTTGACTGATCGGTTCCATTAGCATTATGTTGCAGTACAATCTTATCGTTGTTTGTTGCAGCACCCGTTCGTTTTATTTCCCATACCTTCTTTAGCCCCCTTACTGGCTCTGTCCCATTGAATGGTAGCACCCGAACATCACGTTTGAGATTAACTTCTTCCGGGATTGTTGTTGAAATCTTGGCGGGTGTGTAACTTAAGGGATTGTTTACATCACCAAATCCAACAGGAAATATCCACCCCCCCGGGCCGACTGGTATGGCTGTTTTGCTTACGTAGCCTGTATTATTGGTGATAAAAAAGGAATTATCATCAAAACCACTTTGCGTTGCCGACGCACTAAAGACTACGTTGTGTTGATTTAGCGTAACATGATTATTCGTAATTGATCCTCCTGTAGGATTCGTCGTATGCAATGAAGCAAAACTGAAATTTTTATTAATGTAGAAATCGGCAAAGCCATTTATGGTTATAGCCATTCCATAAGCCAAATCGACTAATTCGATTCCATTTGGATTTTCGTGGCTTATATTAACGTCAAAGGTAACTCTGTTTCCATCCAGTTGTGTGGGTTGGGAGGCGCCTCCTAACAAGTGGTTAACGGCCCCGATATGCAGCGTACCACTCCCCGTTATTTTTGCTTGGGGGTGGACGATAATCTTTTTCGCATATATCCACAAATCACCGTTGATTACGATATAGGGATTACCCGATACTGGATCAGGTCCAAAAATGACAGTCTCGGCGATGACTACTTCCCCGCTATGACTACCTCCCGTAATATTGATTGAAGCAGCTGGTTGTTGCGCAAAGGCCGCTTTGCCCCCAAAAAGGGCGCAAAACCAGATCAACCAACTAATAAGTTGAGTACATATCGTTTTCATAAAATACCAGTTAACAGAAACCTTAGCACATCAGCTTCTTAGGAGCAGGGAAGTAATTCAGCCGGTTCAGTCTTCGATTAGGTCAGTAGGGCTATTCTTTCATATTGCTCAACAGCCAACTTGTTTTGCTTTAATCTGCGGCAGGCGCTACTGAATGAAAAGTGGTTTTCCGAATTGCTTTGACGGCTACGGGTCTGGCGCGATTCGGCGGCCCGGGTTTAGCGTAAACGACTGCTTTTAACGCTTCCAGCTCTGATCGCAAGGAAGCAGTTTCAATGGCTTGTTGCTTGAGGATTTGGTTTTGGCTGCTTAAGCTACTAACCTGCTTTTTTAGCTCTTCTACTTCGGTGGCCAGCGCCTGAGTGGCACTCACGTTCAACATGGAAATCGCATCGTAGTCCACCGAGCGTACATCCTCGTGCTCTTTGCCATAGACAAATACTTTACCCTTGAAATCAGTGGTCGTGTTCACTGCAAACCGTTTATCGTCTATTCGTTCAGCTCGTTGGTAAAGTACTGTGCCATCTTGCAGAATCAATTCTATTTTGTCGTCGGTCTTTAAATTGTGAGGCTTGTCAAGGGTAATTACCTGGCTATTTGGCTGCTGTTTTTCAATTAGTGTGCTAAGACTATAAATATCCGGCAGGAAGCCTTTCGACTTCTTGACAGCCGTTGGAAGTACACGTTCAATTTGCTGAGCTATGACTTTTTTATGGACATCTGACCCATAAAGATCTTTATCTTTGTAGGTATAGTTTGTGATCTGAATCTGCTTTAGTAAATCTAAATCGTTATTAGCGTTTGATTGACTAATGACATTCTTAACACGCTCGTCAGAGGTGGTTTGAAAAGCCACATTAGCATACAAAGCTTGGGTTGCCACTATGTTGCCATTTGCATGAATGGCAACATTCAATGTAGTACTTGAAGGGCCTACTGCAATACCAGCTCCCGGATCAGGGCCGAATTTTGTACCTTGATTTAAAGTCCGGGCGCTAGTTGAAGCAATGTATAAACGGGCAGGAAATGGCTCTGCTGGTGGTCCGTCAGCTATTGATACGCTGCCATCCTCCGCTATAAATATTCCTTTGCTATTGCCGCTTACCTGCCATGCCGAACGTGATTCTAAAGTCGTTCCATTACCGCTATATTCCCAATAAATCCTTCCTAGCGGATTCATGCTAGAAGCCGTCTGTCCAAAAACACTAAAGCTTCCTAAGATATCATCTGCAGCTAAATTTGCGGGGGCAGTCAACGTTCCTCTTGAAGATCTCATTAGAAAAGCGGGGGCAGGCCCAATCCCATTGTTATAAGATATAATAGCAACATCGTCAGCCCCTTGGGGCTCATTATTTGTACCTCCAATACCTACATTATCATTAACTATACTCAGCCTAGGCGATATCACTTGTCCACCTGTAGGAGTAGCAATCGGAGAATTAATTGAAACGAACCCATCTTTAGATACCCGAATACGCTCCCGGTTATTTGTCCCTATTATAAAATCCTTATAATCAAACGTTCCAAGCCAATTGTTGCCCAAAGGAATAGCTGTTCCTGTACTACTCGTACTTCCAGGAGGAGTAGGAATGTTACCAGTTGAAGGGTTAGTGTTAATATTACCTCCAGTTAACCAATAACATTGCCAATTCGGATTTCCTGGGGTACCGATATTCATCGATAAACATTTCTTGAGATTATCATATACGATCAACCCAGTTGCTGGATTTGAAATACTTCCCGGATTGTCCATTCGTGGTACTAAGACCCCTCTGGTTGGAGACTCTACTTCTAACATAGCCGAGGCATCTGGAATTGGTGAAGCAGATAGCGAGCTGGGAGTAGCAATCTTTACTTGAGCAATCGATTCAAACGTATAAAAGACGGAAAAGACTAACACGCCCAAAGCCCAAGTAATTAGTTTTCGATATAGTAAAGAGTTATTCATAACTAATTATGATTTATTACTGCAAAGTAGGAGTAAAAATAACTTAAATAGAAAGATTGTTTTTTTTGAGTTGTATCAAATAAGTTAGTATAAATCGAAGCTATATAATTATTGGATATGGAAGCGACTAGTTAGCAAAAACTATTCCAAGTTAAAGTAGAAATATACAAATAGGTCTTTATCAATCAAAATAGAACTTTCTCTGAAATATTAACCATTAATCATATAAAAAATTAACTTTAAAATTATTCTACTATTACTCTATAGCAATAACTATTCCATTATCAAAGTACCAATACGCAAGAAAAATTTAATTTTAATTAAAAATTTATTTTTCGGTATAGTATCTCCTAATTAATATAGCATTTATTTACACAATACACTTGCAAGTTGCTGGAAAGTAATTTTTATATTTATTTACAAAATCAAACAACTTAAAACATCAAGTAGTATATATGATATATTTTTTATATATTTTCAATTAGTTTAATTAGGTAGTTTATAAGAATAAACTATTGTAAACTTATTATATATCATTTTTTATAATAAAGTAGGGCATTCCCATTTCATTTTTAATAGCATTGATAGAATAAGTCTTTGATTATCAGATTACTATGCGTCTTTAAATTTATTAATTCATAGCCTAAAAGCCTTCTTTTTTGATTTTCTAAAAATTAAAAAGCCTATATACGATCCTTCGTATATAGGCTTTTTGCTAGCTTGAAAAACACAACTGTAAATGTCATCTAGTTAATCAATAAAAAACCTAGCTATTATAGCTAGGTTTTTTATTGATTAACTAGATGACATTTATTTATTAAACAATTTAAATTTTACCCAAAAATCTACCACATAAAAAATTTAAAAAACATTTGCGACTAACTATATATTCAACAAATCTTTATTAGGCAATAACAACTAGTGGATTATATAGAAAACTACGTTTTTAATATATATTTTCTTTAAGGATAATCTTTTATCTAGAATTAGTGAGTGTTTCAATTTAAAAAATTCATCCTGGAAGCTAAATCTAGCATTGACATCAAAACAAACTAAATTAGGCCAGATTACTCACGACAATACCTGTATTAATTAATACCCTAACCGTCAATACAATCTGCATAGGAATGATATTAAAAGTCAAGTGTTTGTCTCTTTAAGAAGTTGTAGCAAGTAAAACCTGCTACAACTATCGATCTTTCCTCTTATATATAATCCTGCCTTAGCAGATTATACTTTACCTTGTTTGATATTGACCATATTCAAACTTAACTTATGAGCGTAGTTTGCCGCTCAGAAACGTTACAGAAGGGTATGTTTAGTTAACTGACAAGTAAATTTGTATGATTGAGCTGTTAAACAGAAAATGCTAACGTTTATAAGTACAAATGCGCTATTTAGACGTTAACTGTTTGAAAGTACGTTTAAATTAGTGGTCCTGAATTCCGTACAAAGCAGATCTCTAAGGCTAGTAACTGATTGAATTGCCATTAAGAGCCACTATCGACATCAGCCGTTTATTATTTTGCTCAAAATGGGTAGTTAATAGGTACATCGTTTACAATTCTATCAATAACTAGGTTAGGACCACCGATTCGGCAAGAGCATGTTGTCTACAAAAACAATCCTTGGAGTCTGCGTACTTACGATTGAACTGGCAGACCAGCGTTTTTCAGAGAAGGCGTACTGTTAAATGATAGTCAACAGGCCACGTCTGCCCGATATAGCTCCGGGGCCAGGTACTGGTAAAGCCCACATCTACTATCGAGTCGGCGACCATTGGAAATAGCGATATAGTGTAAAGGTCCAGCGTGGGATGGTGTACCTTTAAGCCCAAAGCTGGTGGTAATTTTGCCAGAAATACTTCACGGCAGTAGCTTCTTTAACCATCTAGCAAATCGTTGCGGGATAAACTTGATAAGCCGAACGGCCAATCTGCCTTATGTACGTTAAGTACCGGTTCACCACAGTGAATGGGTATGATCTGATCTAGGCTTTTGTGGCTGCATGTACTATTGATACTCTATGCGCTGTGCCAGCAATAAGCGCGTTACCCGGCGGGGAGAAAGCAACCATTCCACGATTGAAAAGTCAGAATGATCAACGAATTGAACTGATTTCTGTTGCTTAAAATCGGTGTTGTAGAACTCGACGTATTGTGGCTAAACTGATAGGGGAAGCCAAAATGGTTAGGCGCCACCAGTAGTGACCAATCCTGAAATTATCTGGTTAGAACCCATTCTGCTGAGCCGCACTTTCGGAAAAATAGGCCATCATGCCGCAGCGCTATGCGCTGCAGTCAACCCAGTCTGCACCCGGCTTTAATACCTACTCGGATGGGGTTAGCTAATACGTATCAATTGAGGGAAAGGAACTGATCAACCTATTGCCAATCAAACCACGCATGAGACTACTATTCCATAGTTATAAGGTATAGCCCCCTCGTGGCCGCTTGAAGGCGAAATAAGAGGACAGAAGACCATTCTTAAACTTGGAAGAGGCTTTACTGAGATCTTCAACAGAGACGCCTGATAACCTATTGACGTATATGCCATACGGTTGCGCAATCCTTGCCCCAGCAGCCTGGTCCTCCCTGGGTTATAAAACCCCATACAGTTTGATCGGACGGCCACCGCAAGCCTAAAAGCTAAAACTAGCCTATTCAATGTGGAGCTAATCTGGACATTGACCATCTTTGCTAATTATTCCCTTTCTGAACGGTTTAAAGGAAGAGGTATTGATAATCCCCAGAAAACAGGCAGCCCCTAAGTTAGTTCTGTTTCCATTCCGTCCCGTCATCCTGTTTTTGGATACGGTCGGACGAAATCCAAATAAATTTGAGCGATGAGGGACTACGACTGGGCAAGTAAATTGTAATTATACGATTAGCTACATGATACGTCCCCGTTGACAAAATATCATTGCCTAGTAAAACATCGGCCCGTTTATCGGGATAAAAGCGGACAAAATCATAACAATTCAGTTGTAACTGTTTTCTACATTCCACTTCGGATGCAAATTTTGCTCGCCGATACTGAGTTACTTCGTTAAATATAGAAAACTCGTCTTGGTTTCGACACTTGCAAAGGGTGAACCAACAAAGTAGCAGTAGGCTAAGCAGGAAACTTTTTTTAATATAAAAGAGAGGCTGGTTGGGTTGCATAACGATCATTATCTCACCTGATGGGCATAACTATATCCCTAGTTCTTACATTGACTGTAGGCTAATTAGTCGTTTTGTACAGATTGGCTAGTAAGGTTAAGGGTTTATTGAGATCCCCTGTCGTTTCAAAAAAGGCTCAAATGTTAGGTGGGCTTACATGAAGGGAATAACATGAAATTTTAAGGGCTGAATTACCTGGTGAGTAACTGCCGCTTGAGGTGATAAATCCAATACCTGCCATTGCATTTTTCAAATTTGAGTGCTATACACACTAACTCTATACCAGTATTGCCAATGAATGTACACGTCCGATTCATCGAGAGCCTATTCATGCAAGGTTATGGATTCGTTAGTTAACCCTCAGTTTGTTGATGATAAGGCTGATACAGACTAAAACTCGTACTTTATAATCCTTTCACCCAACCCATGTTCTCTTAACCATGTGAATTTCAGTTCTAACTGCTTTAAAGACAGCTAGCAATCTTTCAAGGAAGCCTGTGACCTTCAATAAGGTAGTCACTTATAAAATCACGAATTGAACAAGTGTAGTTTATTTATCGAATCGAAAGCTCGCTTCCGCAAAATTGATTAAGATAAGGTTTAAACAAAGGCTTAAGTGGGGGTCTATTGCGTAAATACCCATTTAAGCCTTTGTACCGGCACCGCTGCGAATGAACTACACCCTTTGTATTTGAATTATTTCCCCTTTAGGCGTAGTAATAACACTATATTTAACTTGATTAACTTCAATATAAAGCAGGTAACAAACTGTATATGAATAAACGGTTTGCTGATCACCTTTAATAAACTTCCAGTTTGGAAACTGTTGCGTTAAAGAAGTTGCTGTGAGGGGCAAGACTTGGCTAATTGCAACCGATTGGAAGTCAGGATGAAGAAAGGTGTAGGCATGTTGCAAAGTTCCTTCTTGACTAAAAATGAGTAAATAGTGCCCTCCCCTACCCGTTAACGTTAATTCGTATGTTTTTTGCCCACTATTACTTTTTTCTTCGATAGAGGATTTTACAGGACCAATGCTTATTTCTACTAAATCCGGGCGCTCAGCCAAGTACTGTTGAATTGTAAGTGGTAAGTCGGATCTAGAAATACGCTTTACGGATTCAACCTGATAGGGTTTCTGTTCAATAAACTGGCCTGAGCCGTCAAAATACGCTACTATTTTCATGTGACTTCTCGTCGTATCAATATCCGCAAGATCCACCCGGTAATTAGCCGGTCGCCCTGGAGTATTTTCTTGATAAATATGCCCAATGAGAAGATCGTTATGATTTGCTTTGGCCCACGCAATGATATCCTCCTGGGCAATTCCCGTTGGAGAAAGGGACATGTCCTGCAGTAGTTTGCCTCCTTTCTCAATTACCGCTAATTTTTGCTCGTGCTTGACGACAAAGCGGGCTTTCCAAAGTTGGTCCTTACTGAGCGTAGTAAATTCAATTTGACTAGCGTCCGGATAAGCCCTCCGAAGCGACTGCTGAACGGTTTGGGGCACTTCCTGCTCTAGTTCAATTGGTTCAATTGGCTGCTCAGAAGGTCGGCAGCAAATGCCGACAAACAACCAAAGAAGACATAACCCAAGACTAAGATTTTTTTTCATAGCGATTTGACGTTATTAGATGAATAGCTTCAAACGAGTAAAGATTAGTATCACTCTACCATGCATATTCTGCACGTATTAAAAATAAGTTGACGCTAATATGATGGCGGGCTTTTCTGACTGAATGTCCGTTTATATTCACCAAACGGTAACAAAGAATCACTCAGCGGTTTTAGCCAATGATTAAAATGCTCGATTACTTATTGCCAACAAACCTTTTTTAAACGGTAGGATTCATCAGTGGCTTGTCGGGAAAATCTACGAGAAGTCGAATGATTACGTTCCTATCTTAGACTGACACACAAGCCAGTACCGTTAAGCAGATTTGTACCTTTTCTGAATTGTTCAAAAACCCTAATCTGTATACAGAAGCGTACATCATCGTCATAAATCCAATTTGCCACTACCTGGGTTAGTCCAGAGCAGAAACCAATGTTCTGCAATTAAGCTGCATCATGGAATGGGTTAAGAGCAGGCATTGGTAGGGCCAACTGGTTGACAGATGTTAGTCTGTATCAGGGGCTTACTAAGTCAGACCTGCAGGTCTGACTTCAATTCCTGTCACGATCCCGTTGAGGTTGGATCGGCAATTTTACCAACGAATAAGATTGTACCCGATGTTTTTTCGTGAATGAGGAAGACAAATGGCCGGTTACAAATAACCGGTAAAGGGCCTGAGTTAAACTTTACAGCACCCGTAGTAACCGCAGCGGCTTCGGTTCCCTGCTCATCAATGGCTAGGAATGTATTTTGCTTCACAAAGTCAAGCATCAAGCCACCTTCAGCATTAATTTTTGTAAAATCAGCGGCACCGCTAAAGGCGGTAGGCATACCCAAGGCCGATAAGGCGTTGTTTAGCTTAATTTCATAGTTCATCGTAAACCTAGGGAGGCCAATGTCCATGGTCGCTTCCCTCATAAGCTGTTGGAGTTGCATCCATTCATCGTGACTTAGGCTATTGACTAATTCATCCACCGTAATGGTCTCTGCTGGTAGTAAGACTGTCATGGCAAATTTTTCGGAGCCGTATGGTAATTCAAACGCAGTATAGGTTGGCCGGTATGCGCGGTTGATTGCGGTATTGAGTCGCATCATGCGAACGGTTTTTGTACTGCCCGAAGAAAGTTTAAATGATTCATTGGTTGTTTTATCGGCATCGAATCTAGTTTTCCAATCGCCTTTGAAATACAGCGCGTTCAGCAGAAACATAATCTGGTTGGGCTGAATCTGGTTGAGCACTTTTGGAATTTTGCCATTTGTTTTTTGGCTGGCCCACCCATTGATCTTGCTCAGTGTGGCCGGATCATTGAAGTCTTGGGCTGACACTTCAGCTTGAAACGATTGGCTTATTAGATCCTGATATATGGGCTCGATTGAAAATGAGTTTTGATACCATACCGAGTTTGCCAAATTCAGCGTTACATTTTTATCAACGCCAGGCAAGTTTTCCATCAGGTTTCGGTAAGTTCTGTTCGTTTCCTCTAAAGATAACGTGTCCAAGCTGAGTGTCTTTTGTATTTCCCGTGCTGTTTGTCCATTCGCCCCGTTCAACATCATTCCCAATGCCATGTGCAGGCTGAGCGGAGAAATAAAAACGTTTTTATCCTGTCCTTCCTTCGGAACAACGTTTTTAAAAACATCAAATGCAAATTGCGTCGTTTGTTTCGCAAAAGCTGCCGGTACCCGAAAGTCACTGGCTACATTTCGCTCAAGGTTTACAGTGGCGTTTTTGCAACTAACACCCGTTACTAAAACGCCAATCAATACGGTCGCTACCATCGAGACAAGAGACGTTTTCATGTTTTTGGTTTTAAGCTTCAGAATAAGATAGTCCCATTCATATGTTTACCACACTCACATTCATTCACATTGGGTAAAGCCCCTGATGCTTCATAGCCAATCAGTAGGGTCTTAAATCCATTAATTAGTTTCCCCTTACCGTAATTAACCCTAATCTTAAGATCATCTATTTTATTAACCAGGCTGACTAGCTTACCCCGTGTCTGGCACGCTTCACTCTTCAATAAATCCATACGGTCAATAGCGATTAGAATGTCTTTATCTGGCAATTTGACGACTGGGTGATCATAAATTTTATGAATTTATGATCAATAAAAAGACGCAATCCTAAACCCTTTAACGCTATAAGTCTACTAATACGTATTCATTCCTAATAGGAACGTTTTTTAATCATGACCCCAGCAGTCTACAAACGGTTGGAAATCCATAAAAACTTTTTTCCCCTTTCAGAGTAGGTAATCTCAGATTTGTATGGATTGGCCCAGGAACAAACCTGGTCTTAACTGCAGAAAAAGCACCTACCACGGCGCAGGGTGGCCTTTTCAGAATATACAAAGCCCGTTTAAAAGTGTCATAACTTCCTAGTCTAAGGGTCTACTTTTCGCTGGCAATCAACGACTGGCAATACGTTCAAAATCAAACTTGGCCCTATGTTGGTGCGTTAAAATCGTTTGGCATACTGGCTTTGTTTAAGAAATTCAGTGGCCGATTGAATGTGAAGCATATCATATATAGCTTGCTGCTTATCCGTTAGTTGGTTATAATACGCCTCCGCAATGCGATAACCCACAAAATAGCCCATGTCAGTAGGGTAGTTATACTGGTTCGGTCTAGGGCCCTGATACAACCACTGGGTTATATCCTGCCCCATCATATCATTCTTAAAGCTGCCCCAGATAGCGGCTTCATACGCCATACCAAACGTATACACATAGGAGTTAGTGACTACCTTCCCAGTCGCTAACTTAGCTATAAACTCAGCAACACCTTCCTGGAGAGCAGCGTGCAGCAACGTTTTTTCAGCCCTATATTCTTGTTGTTGATGAGCCATTTCATGCGCTACAATTACGTCCAAATCGGATGGTTTATGCATGATATTAGCTGTATAGGGATTAATGCCATTGATAACCATGTTGTCATTGTTAGAAAATAGTTCTAGGCCGATATAGACGCCCTGAGGGTAGGCCTTTCCACCGCTACTGAACGCACCCACCCCAAAATACACAACTGGGAACTGGGCATCTTTGTATACGGTTTTTAAGCGGCGTAGACTGGCTAGTATTGCAGGTTGTTGCTGGATCACGGCTTGTTTTGCAGTTAGTCGAATTGACTCGTAGAAGGATCGAACTTGCGTCGTGGTTTGATTCAATCGATTCCCGTCAACCTTTCCGTCAGCAAATGCTCTTCGTAAGACGACACTACCTTTGTCTATATAGTGCTCCTGATAATATTCTGCTGGATTGCTGGTTGAAGGTGCTGTTTGAAACGTTTCCCAAAATAGGTCTGCATCATAAGTCGATAAATAAACGGCGTCTGGTTCATTTACTCGCCCTTCATAGGCTTCTCTTTGATCAGCTCTAATCAGAATGCGTTCGCAACTGAATACCCCAATCAGCAAGCTTAAGAATATATATAATTTGCACATATAGGTTAGAAAATAATACTAAACAGTATCCCGTTGAACGCTTGTTGTTGATACATCGGATTAGCACCTAACTGGGTAAACATCCATTGGTAGGTAAACGCCCAGTTCGGTTTGTGAGCCGAAGTTGTTTCTAGCGATAAAGTATTGGTCAGGGTCCGTAAGGTTAAGCCTACATACGGATCGGCCCCGCTGTAAGTGCCCCCAAGAGCGCCTGTCAATAGGGGAAGACTTACTTGCTCAGCAAATCGAAAAGAGCGGCCAAACAAAATGATAGGCCGGTGATAGTCCGCCACTGGCAAAACCTCAAGTAGCACATTGCCCCCCAAATGCTGACCTCGATTAGGAGTGAATTTGAACTGATCGTAGTGAATATGCAACCCGAATCGGGATTGCCAGCCAAGTTGGAAAGCAGGAGAAAGTGCGTAAAGTTTTTGGTAGGCGACTCTACCCTCAGTGACTCGCTGAAAAAATCGGCCAGCAGTTGGCAACTGGCCCCAACCTACCGTAATACTTAGCCTACTTATTTGGTTTTCAGTCCAGCCAAGCCGTTGGAACGAAACACCAGTCGCTGGGATCACGTATCGAAAATCTGACGTAGTCGGATCGCGAAAGGTAACAATACCAACGTAAGTGCCCGTATAAAAAACGCGACTCTGTGCCTGAGTGGCAAACGAAATAATAAATAATAGCTGTATGTGCCAGCGTCTAAGGAAGCAGGAGATATTAACAATAGAAGTAGATCGGTATACGAAATAGTCCATACCTAGGAAAGTCAGTATAAGCAGTATAAAATTGATATGGAAACTAGTATAGAGTTCATGTGAGAGCATTACCCCTACTTAGACATCCTCTGATCGAAGCTACACGTACACGACGAATCCAGTCCTTAAATAATTACCCTTATTTCTCAGTACTCAACAAGGGCAACTGACGAATCCGGTGGCCAGTCGCCGCAAAATAAGCGTTAGCTAAGGCCGGTGCGACTGGGGGGACTCCCGGCTCACCGATCCCTCTGGGAGGCTCCTTACTAGCCACCATAAACACGTTTATTTGGGGACTGTCCTTGATCCGTAACAGGGGATAATCGGCGAAGCTATGTTGTTGAACTTTTCCGTCGTCTACGGTAATTTTGGCTTTTAAGCCCACAGTAAGTCCATCCCAGATGGCCCCCTCCACCTGAGCACGTACCCGGCTGGGATTCACCACCAAGCCGCAATCTACAGCGCTGGTAACGGATACGACCTGGATAATTCCGGGCGAAGGAACGGCTATTTCAACAACTGTAGCGACGGGAACCTTGTAAGTAACGTGAAAAGCCAGTCCCCGATACAGTCCTCTCGAGGCTGGCTTATTCCAGTGTGCTTTCTCGGCCACTAGTTCCAGTACCGCTCGCAGGCGGGGATAACTTGCCAGCAGCTGCCAACGTAATTGATAAGGATCTAGGCCCATCGTCCAGGCGATCTCATCCAAAAAGCATTCATTCGCAAACGCATTTAAAGAATCGTAGGTACCTCGCCACCAAGAAATTGGGAGAGGGGTATTGCTCATGCAATAATCAACCCGAATGTGCTCAATAGCATAGGAAATATCACTAGCCCCTAACATAACCGTTTCGTCCAGGCCCGCTTGGTTGATCCAATCGGCATGCGATGTTCCCAGTTCGGCCCATCGTTGCTTGATAACGGAAGGTGCCACAACGCGGTGCCACCAACCCGTTATCGACTGTTGATCTCCAAGACTCGCTTGAAGGTGATGCAAACTACCTGGGCGGTAATAATCTTGTTGAAAATCATCCGATCGCGTCCATACTAACTGAATTGTGCCGCCAACCTGCTGGGCAATGGCAATTGCTTCTCGCGCATAATCAATTTCCAACCGTCGGCCGAAGCCTCCTCCCAGTAGCGTAACATTTACCTCAACGGCCTCGGGCCCTAACCCAGTCATAGCAACGGCGAGGGCATGAACTAACTGAGGATTTTGTGTGGGTACCCAAATTCGACAATGATCTGCCGCTAATTGGACTGTACAATTTTGAGGCTCCATTGTCGCATGGGCAACAAAGGCGACTTGGTAGGTCGCCTCAATCAATTTAGCCGGGGGCGCTAGCGCCCTAGTAATATCGCCCCGTTCCAAGGCCACTAACCCCGCGCCCTCCGCATCCCGGCGAAACTGGTCGAATATACCCGATGTAGTTAGCTGACTATGGGGGCCTGAGTCCCACTGTAGAGCCAGCTTTTCCCGACCTTGAATCGCGGCCCAGGTGGAATTGGCAATCACGGCCACGCCCCGCTCCACTGGTACGACGGCTTGCACCCCGGGGTAGTCCAATGCCAGTTTTGGGTCATACATCAGTAACTTACCCGCTAAAGTTGGTGAACGTGCGATCACGGCAAAACGCATCCCAGGTAGGCGAATGTCCAGTCCATAAACAGCCCGACCAGTACAAATGGCAGGCAAATCAGTTGAGGACAATGATTTCCCTATTAGAGTGAAGTCAGAATTGGCTTTCAAAACAACCGTGGGCGGAACGGGTAGTCGCGCAGCCCTCATAACCAATTGTCCATACGTTCGCATTCGCCCAGTGGCCGGATGACTAACCGAACTTTTCTGGGCCCGGCATTCGGCTGGATCTACCTGCCAAAGTTGAGCACCAGCAGCAATTAACATCGCTTTGGCGGTAGCTCCAGCCTGGCGTAACGGGAGCCAGGCCGTTCGCACGCTTGAGCTACCCCCTGTGCCTTGGTAACCATACGCCTCGTTGAAGGGTGCTTGTTGAATGTCTACCCTAGTCCAATCGGCCTCGAGTTCATCGGCTAATAGCATGGGTAAGGCCGTGCGAACCCCCTGCCCCATCTCCGCCTTATGAACCCATAAGGTGATCCGATTATCCGTCCCAATTTGAATAAATACATTTGGCGCAAAAACAGTCGTCGACGCTGGTTTCTCCAAGGGATATGCTTTGGCCGTAGCGTCAACGCCTAAGATTAGGCCGGCGGTGCTGGCACTAGTCAGTCGCAAAAACGTTCGTCGGTCAATTTTTTGAATGTTTGTCATTATTCTTTTCTTCGGTCAACATAAAGGTGTATTTTTCATGGTGCCGTTCGAATGAGGATTTCTGGAATTAAACGCATCTACATTTGAAACAGGCAACCCTAGTCAAAACTTGAATCTAACCAGCATGCGCTGGTTGCCATGATGCGGCATTGTCAGCACATGCTGGTAATTTATCCATCTTGAGCGATGAGGAGTTGCTACATTGAAAGCATTTAGCTTTACGATATACGCATCCGTTTATAAAATCTAATCCGCTGAAAATCGAAAGTATAGCAGCGTTTTTTTCGTATTCTTGCTGATGCAGCAACGTATTGCGTACGAGTCCCTAACCCTAATTGTCACGTTAGCCTAAGTACCATCGCCTAGCTTGTTCGTAAGTCCCGGAATGAATAAATCTAGGCTTGTGAAATTTGGGCAGATGAGCTTTCAAATTGTAAGGGTGTAAATCAGTCCTGAAGGGTATATTAACGTACTTGAGTAGGTTTACACAAACGATTAGGAAAGGGAACAATTTCCGACAAATAGTCTCTTCACGGCAACTGACACCCTCAGTGTCAGTTGCCAACTTTTTACTCTAGTCCCTCTGCTTGATCCGGTCAACTTGGTTTGAAAAATGCTCGCTTTACGGTTTGACGTCAAGTAAACAAAGGGACGGCCCACTGGTGCGGTGTGAATGGAGAGAAGCAGGCAGCCACTGCATCCATTTAGTAAATGGATTGTCACCGCTAGGTGTAGATGCCTGTAAAAGTCCTATAATTTCAGATACTACCAGCCGAACTGGTGAACTTTTCCGCCGCTGAGGGAAAGGCTTCACCGCAACTTAGAACCGGCATTGCTTGGTTAAAAGAGAGTCAAAGTAAATAGTGAATGTCAGGGGCACATACAGGTACTAGCTTACTCAAATCGTAGTAGTTAACTCCCAACTCAGCCAGTGGCATTTGTATCCTTTATGGGTATCGCCTTGTACAGATCAATAATTAATACGGTTTCTATGTTCTAGCTACCGAATCCTTTTTTCATCATGCCAGCAGCAGGTTGAGAATCGCTCTTCAGGATACGGCAACATCGCAGTAAGATCCATCTGCACTTCTAATTAGAGCACTGAATGGCGATTTGATCGGCTCGCTGAAGTCCTCATATTTAAGTGTATTTTATAACTAAAACACGCACAGTTTCCGTAGGGTCAGGCGATCCGGCTGCTATACAATCTTCTCCCCTAGGACGGCCGATACCGACAACTACAAGGGAACCGTGAGCCATAACTATTTCGGAACGGTTTGTACAAGGACCCCTGTGAATTGCAAACACCAACATTAGTGTCAAGCACAACTCAGTGATATTAATCAACTATCCAAGCCAAAATAAGAACTGTTGGGTTGATTGGTGGTGCCATGGCAGAGCTATTTTTCGTTTAGTAGCTATTAAAGTGATACACGTCTACCAACTTAATAACGATGAGAAAAGAAAGCTCCCTTGACTTAACTTTTTTGCTACTAAAACAGCCTTTTGAAGCAGAGCGGTGCTTTACTAGAAGCTTTTTTTAAACATGAATATACTCTTTGTCAATTGGTTATAGAAAAAATCGCTGGAAAATTAATAGTAAAACTTCCCCAAATAAGCCTGAGTTAGCGGGCGATCTCACGACGGCGGCAAAATAGTAAACCATAAACAACTGAGTTCTCATTGGAGGGCTACCCGCTTTTACATTACTACCAAGTATGGCAAATTAATCCTGAGGCGACTATCTGAATGAATGCTAATTATTTATATAACTGATTGTAAATATGTTCTATTTTCACAAAGACCGGGAACTTTATCACCAGCACCAAACCCTTACTACTAAATATTATGTAATTCCATTCATTGATGCGTATAAGCAAATTTTACCCGATATGCAGGTTTTGGAAGTGGGCTCTGGAGAGGGTGGCGTTTTGAAGGCTTTTATAGATAAAGGCTGTATTGGCGTGGGAGTTGAACCGGATACTCATAAAATTGAGTTAGCCTGTAAGATGATGGCTCCTGAAATTTATGACGGCCGAGCACAGTTTTTTGTTAACAACATCTATGATACAGCTATAAAAAGCGGCTTTCGATCTCGCTTTGATCTAATTGTCCTTAAAGATGTCATCGAACATATTTATGACCAAGAAAAATGTTTGGCTTTGCTGAAGACATTTTTGAAGCCAAATGGCCTTATTTACCTAGGATTCCCGCCCTGGCAAATGCCCTTCGGCGGTCATCAGCAAATCTGCCAGAGTAAGTTTTTGTCCCGGCTTCCTTATTTTCATCTCCTTCCAAGAGCTTGCTATGTTGGCATCCTTCAGGGGTTTGGTCAATCGCCCAAAGGATTACTAGAGATTCGGGATACGGGCCTTTCTATTGAACATTTTGAGCGAATCGTGTTTCAGTCGGGGTACGCCGTGACAGCCAAGCAATTTTTTTTTATTAACCCAATTTATGAGTTCAAATTCAACTTAAAACCGCGTCTCTTACACCCACTTTTAACTAAACTTCCATACCTACGCAACTTCGTTACAACCTGTGCTTATTACCTAATTGCACCTACGTAACTCTGTACAGTCAAGAAAAACTATCAGTTGCGTTACTACATATATCTTCCTAACTAAAGAAAGCCAGTTTTTCCGGTACAAACGGTCCTGATTAACGGTCGGTGATGCGTGCATTTGCGAAATAATACCTGTCAACGCAATTAGTCAAAACCTGCTCGACCGTATCCCAGGCGTTTGATTATCTTCAAGCGATTCACGTGCCCCTTTGTCTTCCCATTACTCCACTCTGAACTAAACGCTTGCTCGACGGCCACCTAATCTTAGCGCAAACCTCGGACATAATTCGTAAAGTAATGGTTTACAGGTGATCTTTTCGGGCAAGCTACTTCGGGCAGCACACACTCCATAAAGTTTAATTCCTGGAACGTGTTGTGAGCAAACTGTTAGTAACTACCACCCTGCTGAATTAACAACGATTAAAATTTACAGAGAAGGCCGTCTCGCTGAATCCAAATACCGATACGGTCTATTAGGCAATTAACTAACTGTTGACCAAGTTAGCTTCTCCAGTTGTACTTATGGGAATGCGCAATGGACCTCCTCCTAACTTACTGCTGGCGGCAATATTGATCCTGTCAATAAGCCCTTTGTGGATTCTTACTGGCCTCCTCCTAAAAGCTTTAGGCTTGAGCCTTTACTGGATAAGTACCTGCACATTGATCACAGTCGTGAGTTGTTTAAGTTGCCGTAGGATAATGATGGATTTGGCTTTTGAAAGGGGATATCCCTTATGGGTGGCCGTTCCCTTAATTGTATTAGGCACTTTGTCCGTCGAGATATTCTTATTGATACCAAGTGCGCTGTTATACATCGTAGTTGTCAGCTTTTGCAATTGGTTAATTTATCAAGTCTGCTTAGCTCAATTTGGCTTATCCCCTCCTACACTGCATCGAAACAAACTGGATTGGCCGTTGACGATTCGGACAATCCGTGTAGAAATGGGGATAACTTATGTTCACCTGCACCCTATTAGTTGGAAGGTGGTTGGCCCAGTCACAGGGAGGATTCATCAGGCGGGTAGGACCACGCATTAAACTTCTTAACCCATTCTGGGTCACCCTTGGCCATAACGAATGACCGCCTTCGGTCAACCTGTCGCCCTACTCAGAGCATAACGCTGCCTGTTAATCCGTCGCGGATTAACAGGCAGCGTTATAACTTTAATTTACCCACTATTGACTTCACCCCGCCAATGGGTTAGTAACCGCCCCGGGGGTCCCACCAGAAAGGGGAAGAAGACGAGGGTATTATCACGACTAGTACAACCAATAGGGGGTTAAGATAGATTAGAATGTATCTAAAAAAGGACAATTACCAACTACTAACCATATTTTGTTCATGAATACTCCTTGACGGTACCGGTTCTAAACGACTTGACGGTAAGTAATAATGCATCAGTTGCCTAGTCGATGCAACGTGAGAAGATACTAGTCATTCCCGTCAACTTTTAGGGAGTCCACCTGAGTTCACTACGTAGTCATGAGAAATCCCACCCTAAAAATGGTAAAGCAACGAACAATATTCCTGTGGTTTTCAATTGACTAACGCGCTAAATTTAGTGGGGCCGTCAGGGGTTTTGGACGGCTAGATTATTGACATTTAGTTCGGTTTGCGGAATGGGCCAGATATAGACCGAGGCCGTTACGGGTACAGCCTGTATCGTTCCTTTGGCAGGAAGCGGCTGGTTGGTACGCAGCAGATCGTTTGACCGGAACCCTTCGCCCAGCAATTCGATTCGTCGTTCGAGCAAAATTGCGTTTACCAGGCCCGCACTGTTGGCCAAGCCCGCTTCTGTATACACATCAGATCCAGTCGAGCGCCCGCGTACTGCATTCAGTAAGGCCAGCGCCTGCGCATCTACGCCTGCGGTTGTTAACCGAGCTTTGGCTTCGGCCAGATTCAGCAGCACTTCGGCGTAGCGGATAACGGGTACCCAGTCGGTATGCTGGGGACCGGTTGGGAACTTGGTTAGCCGTAAGCGTCCCTGATCACTGGCAAAGTCACTGCGAATCATACCTCGCCGGGCATCGGTAGCCGTAAAGGCGGCGTTACCGACAATTCCTGTCGGGTTGAGCCGATAATCACCGATACCAATTACGGCTAGATAGTAACTTGCCAGGCCATTCTGCACACCAGGCAGGTCGTTGCTGCTCATCGGAAGCGAAAAAATCGATTCAGTAGTGGTATAGGGCGTATTGAACACGGCGAGCACATTGGCCTGTAACTGGTGAGCGACACCCGTCGTTGCCCGGTACGGCGCTGTTGTCGATACAATTTTGTTGGCTTCCGTTACAACCTCGGCCCAGCGGCCCATGTTTAGATAGGCGCGGGTCTTCAGAGCGATCGCTGTATTTTTATGCGCCCGTGTGGTATTTAATGCGGCACTGGCGTAGGTTGCGGGTAGGTTTTGCTCAGCAAAGTTCAAATCTTCCAGCACCTGCGCATATACCTGGGCTACCGTTGCCCGTGCCAGATTATTGTTACCAATCGTGGTCTCTGCCTGTAAACGAAGGGGCAAACCCGGGCTGGCTCCCGCATCTTTGGTGAATGGCTGGGCAAATAACTGCACCAGTTGCAGGTACGTTAATCCCCGAAGTAACCGGGCCTCAGCCCGGTACTGAGTGGCCAGCGTTGCGTCGATCACACCGGGATTGGCATCCAGCCCTGCCATGAATAGGTTCATCCGGTTAACGGCTAAATAGGCCGCATTCCAGAGGTTGGTTGGCTCATTGGAGAGCGAGTTTTGCGTGTGGTTCCAGGCTCCCAGTGCCGTCACGCCGTTATTGGTTACGTTCAAAAATTCTTCGCCCCGCACGTCGATGTAAATCGGATAGCGTCCACCCAGAAATTGCCCCGCTTTAACACTCAGGTATAGCCCGTTAAGTTGAGCTACTATCCGTTCAGGCGTCTTAAACGCTTCTGTGTCAATCAATGCTGTAATGGGCTGTGGGTTTAGTAAGGCCTGCTCATCACAGGCCGTCAGCGCAATGCAAAGCATCGCTGTCGCTAAGGCCGATTTTAAGAGCCTCCGTCGGCTTGGTTGTTTATAGGGGAATGACAAAAAATGCATATTCTATCACTAGTTAAGAAAGTACACGGATCGGTTTAGAAATTTATACCGACGCCCACAGTATAAGTGCGCGCCTGCGGGGTTGAATTCCGGTCGACGCCCGGCGAAATATTCGTATCGCGGTTAGTCGAAATTTCCGGATCGGAGCCCGTGTAATTGGTAAGGATGAAAGCGTTCTGAACCTGGGCGTACAAACGTAGCGAGGTAATGTTTGCCCGGCGCAGCCAATCATTACGCAACGTATAGGCCAGTGACAGATTACGACCACGCAGGAAGTTTCCATTTTCAACATTTTCCGAAATTGGGTTAGCCGAACCGTTGGACACGTTGTCGTTCAGCACCGGACGCGGTATATTCGTTACGTCGCCCACTTTCTGCCAACGGTTCAGCATATCGGTATGGTTATTCCAGGGGCGCTGATCGCGCAGACCAGCTTTAGTACCGTTGTAAATCACGTTACCACCCGAATATTGTAGGAAGATACCTACCTCCAGATTGCCATATTTAAACGTATTGTCGAGACCACCGAACCAGGTGGGCAGGGCGTTGCCGATGACGACCCGGTCGCTACCCGTAATGGCCGGAGCTACGCCCCCGTCCGATACGTAGGTCCAACGCTGGGCCGGAGCTGCCGCATGATTATACTGCACTTCACGGCCGGCCGCATTGATAAAAATTCGTTGCCCATTGGCTGGATTCACACCGTTGGTCCGGATGGCGAAGATACTTCCGATGGATTCACCCACGCGGATGATATTCGAGCTTTCCAGTCCCCCCGTAAACCCAAAAATGTCGGCGTTGTTGTTGGCCAACGCTAATACAGTCGTGGAAGCCGTCGTCAAATTAAAGTTCGTCGTCCAGTTGAATTTTCCCTTCGTTATGTTGTTGGTGGTAATGGCAAGCTCAATACCTTTGCTTTCCAGGGCACCTACGTTGGTAGCGATGCTGTTACCTGGAATTCCGCGCGAAGGGGCCGTCGGTTCGGGTAATACCAAGTCGTTCAGATTTTTCTGAAAATAGGTGAATTCACCAGAAATGCGGTCCCCCCATAAGCCAAAGGCAAAGCCAAGGTCGAGGTTATTGCTGATTTCCCACCGTAAATTCGGATTGCCTGCCTGACCGAACGTAAAGGCAGATACGTCGCTGTACAAGCCCCCATTGTATAAGCTAAAGGAAGCAAAACTGCCAATCCCTGTGTTCCCTACCTGCCCATAACTGGCGCGTAGTTTAAATTCATTGACGACTTTGCCAAGTGATGACTTTTGCCAGAACGCTTCTTCCGAAAGTCGGTATCCAACCGAGCCTCCCAGAAAGTTCCCCCACTTGTTACCTGGCGCATAGGCCGAATAGCCGTCGCGACGGAAATTAAAGTTGAGCAGGTATTTTTTGTCGAAATCGTAGTTCAGCCGGGCGTAGTAGGAGGACAATCCTGCTTCCGTCTGGAAGTTTCCGGCCGGCGGGTTATTGGTGGTGAAGTTACCCTGATACGTAGCAAAGAAGGGGTCCGTTACGCCTTGCCGGGAACCACCCCAGCTATTAAAGGTAAATTTTTGCCGTTCAGTGCCCACAACAGTCTGGAACGAATGCTTACCAAAACCGAAGTCGTAGGTAAAGTAATTCTGCCAGTTGGCGAGTTGAATGTTGGAGTAAATATTGAAGGCCTGCCCGCCCGCGGTGCCGCCTTCTCCGTGAAGCCCGTTCCGAAAATCAATGTCTTCAACCGTCGTCCGATCCATGCCATAGGATGTACGGAACGTCAATCCTTTCAAGAGGAACACATCGGCAAATATGTTACCAATAATGTGGTTGTTCTCCGAGGTGAATTTGCTCAGATCCAGGTCAGGCAGCGGGTTGTAATACCCGCCCGGACCTTGCAGGTTTTTACCCAGACCGAGGTTATTGCTGGCCCGGTTAATATTGTAGGAACCGTCAGGATTATACGGCGATACGTTCGGAGCCAGTACTAGTGGCAAACGACCCAGACCGCCCGTGCTGAATGCTCCGGTCGTACCGGTGTTGGGTGAGCGGTTGAAACTGTTAGCGATGGTAATATTCGATCCCAGGCGAATCGCTTTATTCAACTGATGGGAAATGTTCATCCGACCCGTCATCCGCTGGAAATCGTTTTTCTTAATCATGCCCTGTTGGTTGGTATAGCCAACCGAGAATGCATAACGCGTATCCTTAGTACCTCCATTGACATTGAGGCTATGGTTCTGCTGGACGCCCGTCCGGTAGATGTAATCATACCAGTCGGTGTCCACAATGCTGCCATCGGAATTGATAGTTGGGAAAAACTGGTCGGCCAGCCCAGCGTTGCGGGCGGCTTCGTTTTTGATGTCCATAAACTGCTGGGCGTTCAGCATGTTGAACAACCGGAATGGCTGCGTAGCGCCCACCCAGCCGTCGTAGCTGACCTGGGCCTTGCCTTCTTTTCCTTTCTTGGTCGTAATCAGGATGACGCCCGCCGCCGCCCTAGACCCATAAATTGCAGTAGCGCCGGCATCTTTCAGGATTTCGAGCGATTCGATATCATTCGGGTTAATATCGCCCAGTGCATTACTCACCGTAAAACCACCCGATGATACGTTACCCGAGTTGATGGGCAATCCATCGATAACAATAAGTGGTGAAGATGAGCCGCTGATGGATGAAACGCCCCGGATTCGGATAACCGGTGCGTTGTTGAGTACGCCGTTGGGCGTTGTAATATTAACCCCAGCCGCCCGGCCCTGAAGTGCCTGGTCGAAGCTCTGTACGGGTTTGTTGGCAATATCCTGGCCTGATACCGACGAAACGGCACCTGTGATTGTTTTCTTGCTCTGGGAACCATACCCCACAACGACCACCTCGGAGAGGTCAGACGCACCGTTTTGGAGCTTTACGTTGAGCAACGTTCGATTGTCAATTGCTACTTCCTGCCTTGTAAAACCGATGAAACTAAATACCAGCGTACTAGTTGCCGATGCGCTTATCTGATAATTCCCGTTGACATCAGTGGTTGTACCACGCGTCGTTCCCTTTACCTGTACACTCACGCCCGGAAGCGGTGAGCCGTCGTCTGACGAAGTGACCCGGCCTTTTACGGCAATGTCCTGCGCTAAAACGGGTAAGCCGACCATTAGTAAAAGTAGCCAAATGCCTGATAAAGTTTTTCTCATTTGTAGGTTAAGAATTAGACGTTTTTAAGATTTATTTCCATTAACTTTTTGTTGAACACGGCTGAAAAGAACGGACGATGATTCGACGGCCAGTTTGCCCAATTTAGTTAGTAGCCAACTGATCATGAATTGGAGCTAGTTAACTCGCTATTGCCTGTTCGAATACGATACGTGATTAGCCAAGCAATAGCCCATGCTATTCAACAGCACGGCCTGAGCACGAGGGCTGCTGGCAATAGATGTTTTAGTTTTGCATAACCTAAAAACCAACCCTGACTCTAAGTGATCTAAGCCCAGTACCCGTTTAACACGCATTTAGCTGACTGGTCGTGCGTAGCCTGCAGTTCCAGCTCCCGAATGCCGACTCGAACTTTGTTGCTAGTAGCTCGGAGAGGAAACCAGGCCAGCATCCACTTTAGAAGATTGCTTTTTGGCTTCTCGTAAGGACAACTTAGTCACCCTACTAGCGGGTGTGGGTAAGCACGCTGAATCGACCAGTTCTCAAACGCCATTATCCAGTCGTAGCGCGTGTAATCAAGCTCATTTTTGGTTAGGCCCCAGCCTATATCCTTTTACCTACCGCATTCCTTACATTGCGAATAGCTAGTTTAGCTCAGTCAGCTTGTGGCTGACAAAACGGATTAACAAACAATTCGCTCTATTGCCAATCCATCGTGAAAGGAGCCTGGTTTAGGAAAGAAAAGTCAGCGTTACGATGAATCGTGTGAGGCACTCAACCCCATTGAGGTGGGGCGATATCTAGTTTTCGATTGTACCATTAACAGCGACTCACTTAGAAGTCCTCTTTTATTATCATAAAACAGATTTATTTATGGCTAAAAGACATGCTCTGCCTAAAGAATTAGTTGTAGAAACAACTGATTCTTAGGTAGTGAAGTAAATCAATGCGAAGTTCTTGGAAATGGATTTGGGCGTGAAAAGAGATTAATAGATACTGAGTGGGTAAATAACATGGTTGAGTGGGAGGAGCAACTATTAAGGGGAGAGAACTTCTAGGCAACTATCAACCAAAAACAGATTACTTAGGCTGGCCCGGTTTAGCCCAACCATCAGATCGAAATGTTTTGAGTTACCGGTCGAGAATTGATCGCATTTATCTCCGAGAGGCTAATGTTGCCCAGCAACGACCCGATCACCGAAGCAAGGCCGCCGCTTCCAATTACAATTGATCCAGCTGTATACGAACAATTCCGACTGAGCCCTTCTACGGAGTGAAATACGCTATTTACAAGGAGTTTGGCGCACAATTGCGACCAACAGGACTCTGCTCCGGTGGCCCGGCAGGAACGCATTGGCATAGGAATAGTCGGCCTGGCTTGTATATCAGCTGGGTCATACTTTGCTGAAGGTGATAGTCAGCTAAGGTTTGGCGGAACGCTTAGTCTATGTATGCCCGCCCCGCTCCGACCGGGTTGAGGGAGTAATGAACACTACCAACTAAGACGAATTGATTCAAGTTAATCGCATTACGTAACGTGCTATCAGCGGTTGGCCATACAGCACTCCTGATCAGACGCATGGCTGATGCATAAGCGTGTGAAAGGGGATAAAAAATACCGTTCGCGGTGCTATATGGCTAAGAAAAACGTGAGGATTGGGACAACTCACCGAGTACAGATATAACATTGCATACTCGGCGGATAATAAAAAAACTACCTGATAAACTTGCTCTACTAGTAATTGCAGCTGTTTATAGACTAACAATAGACTTATTGTGGCGGCTTAAAGTTGGAATATGAAACTTTAAATTACCGATTTGAAGACGGAGCACCAGTGGCGATCTACCCCTAGCTGAAAAACGAACAATAAACTACTGCTTGAAAAACCTATCTAGACTTATTTGATCCCTCCTTCGAGCAACGACAGGATGATTGTCCTCAGCAACCTTGCTTGAACGTCCTTTTTTAGATCTGCCGCAGTTTAGGCTGTCCGGCCTTGTTGAGTCGCTGAAATATTCCCGGTTGGGAACTTGGCGAAGCGCTTCGTTTTTACGGCTTCTTCCTACTTTCAGAAGCAGTTGGGTAAAGATTGTTTTTGGCCTGGATTCAGCTACGTTAAGCAACTCAACCGTTTGCCAAACCTGGACCATCGCCCCCTTCATTTTAATTCAATTACTCGTTAGATTTCCTTATCCTAGCGATGCGTCTCTTTACAGCCTACGTTTAACTCATTAGTAATCCAGACTACGTGAATTTTTGGACTATAGCGAGGAGCCAGGGCGATACTCCAGTTCATGTAGTAACAATGCTTGCTGCCTAAGGACGAAGAATTTTACTCATCTAACATGTATCCATTAAAAGTCAATCCTATCGAAAACCATAGCCTAGTGACATCCCAAACCAACTCGGTTGTAAGCCTTCACTGGTTATAAAAGGAGAATAATAGATGCGAAAATGAACACCTTTTTCCGTTGGTTTTAAGCGCATGCCCACATTGCCAACTCCGCCAAATAGGCCAATTCCTTTTATCGTTTGTCTGTCACCAGTTAGTGGGCTTGTACCGGTAACGGTAACGTAGACTGGGGTAAAGCCAATCCCGGCTTCAAAGGCGACCCGGTTACTACCCACCACATAGTTGATCATAACCGGGAAAGTCACCAGCCCGGCTGAGCCCACGTTACTCGATGCACGAATCCCACCAATCCCGGCCCGGATACCCAATCCCGTCAAACCTGGTTTAAAGCGGGTGTCGTAGTTTAGTGAAACGCCAAGTCCGCTTCCTAAGCCTTCTAGATAAATTGCTTTAGCTGCTTTGTCGATAGGGGCCTCCTGAGCCTTTATTTGCAGAGTGCCAATAAAAAATACACATAGTAAAAAAATCTTTTTCATGAGTTGTAATCATTTAATGTTAATACTTAATGGATCCCAAGGTTGCTCCTAGTTAATGAAGCCCGAATACAGATGTGCTCCCCTTGTCATTTCACCAAGAACCGATTTGGCCATAACTCTTCGAGCTTACAGTACCATAAGCCGAGGGTAGAAGGGTAGGGTGCCTCCAGGTTTTGCTTATTTATGGTGGACTTTCTAGCCAGGATAACATCAGGATTACACCATCCAATAGGCGAATGGTAATTATCCTATTGTTACCCGTTGGCTTAGGTCCCTCCTACAAGGTGAGAGCACCCGTACTACGCCAAATTTCTCTGTCATTAATCTAGGGGCTAAATTGCTTGGACTCTAGGCTTTAGCGTTAAAGGTTCCGTGGACAGCATGGAAGCTACAACCTATTGATAGGTTGTCTACTTTTTTCCCATTTGTCATTGAGTACTAGTATTAATGACAATCGATGAATACGATCGGGAGGCAGCATTGTTTTATCAATCTGACAGGGGCTCATGGCTAGTGGTAGGCATCCCGGCAGGGTGAATTGTTGACGCATTGCCGTTGAAGTTAAGTAGACTGATACGTCGGCGTATTGAGTGGCGCTTTGCTAAAAAACGATCCCCAGTTTCAGGCCCAAGGCAAGGCTAAGTCGAGGAAATGTGCTGCTTCGAATATAAAAAAAGCTGTTTGTTCCATTGGTATAATTACCATCGGGTAAGAGCACAGGATCGGCCAGAATCATTTGCCAACCAATTCCCGTAAACCAATCCAGGATGAAGCGCTCCCTGGTACCCAAAAGATGCTGATGACCAATTTTAAAGTGGCTTCCGTACCGAATGATAGGAATCGACACCGAAAACGGTCCGTAAGGATGGCAAATTTGGTTCAAACAGTTTTGGCCGCCGGTTGAACTTGATTTCTCCAAGAGTACGTGTTTATAAAATACGTCAATGGCTAGGTAGCCTCCCTTTAGCTGGGGATATGCCCGTTTGTAGTAGCGCCATTCTGCCTGGCTCAGCAGAACTTGCTGAGCATCGTATGATTTTCCCCCGTACCCCGCATTGAGTTGAATAGTTTGATGAGTTCCCAGCCTCCGTTCAACGGCCAATTGATAGAATAAAGACCCAGGAAAAGGGGACGTACGGATTGGAAGGGTGGTCTTTAGTGCCCAGTGTCGCTCTAGTTGACTATAGGGGGGTCTACTAGCCGTTGAATTAGTCAGGAGACTCTGAGCTTGGCCAATCAGCCTTCCAGAAGCCAACAGGACAACAAACCACATCTTCCAAAAATTAGTTACTAGACCCAGCATCCCTTTTCAAAAGTTAGTTACTCTTGGCTGAAATAATCCGAAGTATTCACCATATTGAATAAGACTTTACCTATTTTTTTAGTGCGAGAAAACTAACACGCTCTCCATACTCATTAAATGTATCTATGGTAAGCTGACGGCCATCTGCCGTACCTACCTGAGTGGAACCCTCCCACAACGTGAGGGCATTGCCACTGCCTCGCACTTCCAATTCCTCGTAGGTTGATACATCATCGGGCTCACCAGTAATTTGTAAAATAAAAGTCAAATCCACCCGTTGAGGACGCGTGGAGCGCCTGACTTTAAGATCCATCGAAACTTTTTCTCCACTAGCATTGGTAATGGGCAACAAAACTACTTGATTTGACTGTTCCCATCGGTTGACCGCGTAAGTGCCGATCACATCATTTGTCGAATCATAAGGCTGAACATCATTTTCCTTCTTACAGGCCGTCAGGGCTACTAGTAGGAACCAAAGCAGAGCAACTTGTTTTTTCATGGCTGTTGAGTTTTAGTATCACGTAGTTTTATGTATTACTCCCTAAACCAAGATTGGATATAAGGGGGTTATACCTAAATACTCAATAGTCAAAATTTATAGCTGATACGTTGATTTTTGTAACTGAATGGTATTCGCTCTTTTTAAACTTGAATCGGTGAAACCAATCTATAAAGCCTCACTATAAATCGATTGGAGTGGTTCAACCAAGCCTATACGCTTAGTAAAGCAGGGTGGTTCCAATAGCTAAATCACTCAAACCAAACACTCTCTTGTATAAACATACGCCGTTTTAATTGACTCGTAAAGCCCTGTTCACTACACTACACCAATCAGTTGGATTCGTCCTATTGATCGTGAGCACATGAGACCAGGCAAGTGATGCTGAGTAGTACTTTAATCATAAGTTTTCTTCCCCTACAATTCACCACCTTGTCCAATCGTAATGACAATGTTATGCATCGGTTGACTGCAGGACTACAATCCCCTACTGCTGGCTTTTTTACCCCCAATACAATACCCTTTCATAGCATTATATAGCCGTTAACTTAATTTTTTACGCGTTCTTGCTAGGAATCCACTTTTTTTAACGGGGAAAAGGACAGCTTAAAACCAGGTCCTAGAGTCTGTGGACATTCATAGTAACAATATCATGCTTGAAGCCAAATAGACCATTGCTAAAAAACTGTCGGCTGTCTTTTCGTACCGAGTTGCCACTCGGCGATACTGTTTCAACTTATTGAAATAGCGTTCTACCTTGTTGCGATCAGCATACAAATTCCCATCGATTTGGCGTTGCGCCACCCGATTAAGTTTTGAGGGAATGATCGCATCACAACCGTTATGGGCCAAGCCTTCCAGCAACCAATCTGCATCATATGCCTTATCTGCAATCACACCAAAGGTCTCACAATCAGCCAGTAGGGTGGCGGCATACGGTGCATCACCGGCTTGTCCAGGACTTAGCTCAATGCGTATCGGATTGCCCAATGCATCCACCAGGGCATGAATTTTGGTGGTCAAGCCAGCTCTTGAGCGGCCTAATGCTTGCTGCTCAGGGCTACTTTTTTTTGCCCGGCGGCCTGTTGATGGGCTCGCACCGTCGTCGAGTCGATCATCACCCAATCCAGGTCAGGCTCTTGCAGAGCGTCAAAGACCTGTTTCCACACCCCACCTTGCGCCCAGCGACGAAATCGCCGGTAGTTGCTGTTCCAATTGCCGAAGCGTTCAGGCAAGTCCCGCCAGGGCGCACCGGAACGGGCGATCCATAGCACGGCATTGATAAACAGACGATTATCGGCTGCTTTTCGACCCGCCGAGCCAGCTTGTGCCGGTAAAAAAGGAGCGATTTTGGCCCATTCCTGATCAGTCATCTCATAGCGTCTCATGCCACAAAGATCGTACGATTGGGTAAGTTTATCCTAATTGTCCACAGACTCTAGAAATCTTTTGATTCCGATTGAAATCAGTAGTAACCTCCAGACTTGATTTTACCTAGTTTGTCAGCATTCGGAATTGAGTCGTTGAGTTACCTTAATCCAAAGTTAGACATTCCCTAGTTGCCAGTTTATCAACATCTCAATTACGGTTAACCTCAGTAGGTAATGATTGTAAAGAATAATAACCCGGTTGCACCTCAAGCTACCCATTCGGGTCTTCAATTTGAACGCATTATTTTCTTTAGCGATGCCGTCTTTGCTATTGCCATTACGCTCTTAGTCATTGAAATTAAAGTGCCAGAAATCGGTCAACACACGCATTCTACGGGCTTTGCTTCAAACGGTGAACTTCAACAACACTGGCCACAGGAATTAAGAAAATTAGCGCCTAAACTGATTGGCTTCATTTCTAGCTTTTTAGTGATTGGCCAATACTGGCTAAATCACCATCGTAATTTTGGTTTTATTAATCGGTTCGATCGGGGGCTTCTATGGTTGAATCTACTTTTACTGATGGGAATCGCGTTTATTCCGTTTACTACCGGCTTATATTCAGAATACCCTTATTGGCCTATCTCCTCAATGTGGTATACGGCCAATATTTCGATCGTAGGGATAGCCCAGTGGATTTTATGGCGTTACGCTATAAAAAATAATCGCTTGATCGACCCTTCAACGAACCCTCATTTAGTAGCACAAATTTCATTGGGCCATTTAGGTGTCCCCATCGCTTTTTCATTAGCCTTTTTGGGGGGGGTAGCGGGTATTTCCTTTTCGATAGGCTATACTTGGTTTATCATACCGCTATTGATCCGGTATGCTCGCAGGCGTTATGACCGGAAAACCAAGGAACCATACTTTGCCGCTTAATCGTAGTTCAAGTAACGCTAGGGAACTTAATAAAGGGGTGGGCTAATTTCCTTACTGCATCCAAAGCATACGGCTTGTTTGATTATTGTCGTAAAAGCGTCCCAGATGACTAGTTTTTGCATGAAGAATCAACGGAATCCCAGGGTCAACAATGCCATTTTAGGACCGGCAGGCCAATGCGGATTACCCGTAAACTCCAGTATAGAAGCCGGATCACTTGGAACCGGCCACTCCTAAATCCCTTAACCTGTACGGCTAATTTTACTTTACTCCAATACGAATTTCAACTAATTTGAGTTGGGGTAAGACTTTGAGCAGGGGCAGCGTGGCCAATCGATACGGTTAAGGGTTAACCAACTCTCAAATTGCTTTTTGAATCCGTTTGGCTTTTTACAAAACCATGTTTCGTTTGTGATGGCTTGCGTTGATCAATAAAAGTTCATTTTGATTTTCTAGTCAAAAGTCAATCCATGCCTTCCGCCCTCGTCCCGGTTTACTAAGTAAGCCGGGGATGCCCTGGATGTTGTATCCGGAAAGCCGCCTATGGACGATCACCTCACTTAAGTTAATAAGTCCTGCGCTTTCTTTGGACTTACGTCCTGGGCGTTTACTAATACCAGTTGGCAGCGCCTGAGTATCGCCTGTTTTTTTGATTCAAAAATATTTTACTGATTCCGCTTTTGCATTATTATCCAATCGGGGTGTATTTACTCCTACCTTTTAGCCAGTCTGTAAAAAACCCAATAGTGTCAGTCAGCACTAAAAAGTTGCATCACCCTCGATTTAACCGTCCGTAAGTTCATTTGCAAGGTGGTTATAAGTCGATTTTACCAGCTGCTGTAATTGCTCTGCCAGCAGTTGAGCCGCTTCTTTTCGCGGCTTTAACTGTTTTGTACACAAATTTGTAAGAAATGCAGCGACCTGCTGATCGATTGGTTTTGTGGTGGAAATTAAAAAGCTGGCCTCCTGTAATAGCCCATAACAGTCACTATCAGGCAGTCCACAGAATAGTATGGGTGAACCGGAGCAAATGGCACTAACCGCTTTGGAAGGAACGGCAATGTGCGTCCATTGGGGAAGTAGGGTTACTAATTGCAAGTCCAGATAATGCAATTGGTTACGCGGAATTTGCTTCAGTAGGGTGATGCCAACCCGGCCCGTTGCCAGACGAATGATCTCATCCGCTTTTTGCCCGTATAGGGCTAATATTAATTGTTGACGACTAGGATCAAAGTGGTTTATGACGCTTTTTAAAAAATCAGCGGAATGAGGTTGGCCGACATTACCCGCGTAGCCAATATAAATACAATTAGCCCTTTCTCGCCAAGGTGGCAAATGGGGGTCTCGTTCCTGATGCATAAAGACGCCACACGGTAAAAGGAGCGTAGGTAAATTGGGTTGCTGATACAGCTGACGAACGTGATAAGCCTGACTAGGACCCAGTGAAATTAATAACGCAGGGGCATACCGATACGTTTGTTGGATAACCATTCGGTAAATCGGGTGCTCATGTTTTATTTTCCCTTCAGCGGCAAACCCTTCAGGGAATAAATCCATTGACCATAACCAATAGGGTATGCGCTTCCGCCGAAGTAGCCAAGATACCCAGAACGGTAGCAGGGGAGGACTAGTCATGAACAGTAAGGGTCCCTGCCGGACCTGAAGGGCTTTTCGTACGAGTAAATACCCCTCCCCAAAACCAGCCACGAGTCTTAAAATCTTATTTTTGCCCGTATAAATTGCTTTAACGGGGTAAGTATGGCCGACTGGTCGACGAAGTGCCCCGCCCCCATCAGAAGTCCGGTCAATGTGCACAATTTGCACCGGTAATTGGCAGTCATTAATCAGATAGTTCGCTAAATCCCAAGCAGATTCCCCTGTTATACCGGGATTCGGCGGATAATGGCGGTTGATAATGGTGAGTATCATGGAAGAAGCGGCTGAGTCTTTAATACAGCTATGCATTTTGCCTAAGATAAGCGTCACGCAGAGCCCGGTTCTTGCTGAATCAAGCGACGAAATGTAACCAGGCGGGTAAGCTATACCTTTTAGAAAAAGCAAGTATCCATTTGAGCCCGAATCGAACATGCCAGCGTATGAAGGGAGTAAATACGTAGACTATTCACGCGAACCAGTGGCTCAAGTTGAAGTAAATCGATTGCGGTTTGCCCCTAAAGTAAGTAAGGGGTTGCCGGTCCGACAGCTAACCCGCTGGTAAGCAATTAATAAAGTGGTAAAAGACTTTGAAATCAAGTCGCCACGAGCGCAATTCACCGGAGGAAGAAGCACAAAATTTAGAGAGGTTTTACTGACTCAATTGCTTAAAATTGAGTGACAACGAGTAAATACTTATAGCTTTTTTAACCGGAAGGGCTAATTTAATGGATCAAAGGTGGAATTCGACGTTGAGCGTCCTTGCTTTCATCTAAACGTTACCCTACTTGAGTTGATGTGCTTTTTCATACGTATTGACTACTAAGGTTTACTACCTTTTTTTAACTCACCGACCGAAAACCCATTCCTAAGTAGTCAGCGCAGCAGGCCAATCCTTAGCCCAAACCGTTACACTAGTTTTCTACTGAACGAATTAGGGAAAATCGCTAGGTGCATGTCTCTGATGAGATGCACCTAGCGATTTTCCCTATCGCCTAAGTTGGTGGCCAATCAACGTGCCAAAGTGCCATTACGATCGGTTCGTAAACGGCTTTGGGTTATAGCTATACTGCGACAATGGGCTTGCATACTCGTAGGATTCCCGAGTCGAGGTGCCAAAAGGCCTCTCCTCAACCGTCATTGATTAAACCAGGTAGATCGATCTTTGGGCCAAGGTGTAACTGCTGTTGACTAGAAACTAGCGCCGTAGAAACTTGATAGTAATCCTTATGAGCCTGTAGGCGTCAGATCGAAAGCCTATATACACGGCCATACCCTTTATCTGCCATTAAAAAGCTAGTAGCAACCGGCCTTACCCTTCAGGCGAGATTGCGGCCTGTTTAGTAGCAAGCTACCTCCCTTCAGTCATATTTACAGGAGGGCTCTTACCGTTTGATGCATCTTTAAGGCAGAGAAGGTGTACTTACAACGAGTTTGTAAGTTATGAATTGTACAAATCCAGCCATCGTAATGGCTGGATTTTGTTTAATTCATGGTTTGGGCAGATACGTTTATCTTTTCCTCGATTTGCTCTTTGTCCGTTTAACGGTATTCTCAGGCCCTGGTAAAACTATCCGCGCAAGAAGGCCATAACTTGTTAGACGGACAAGTTTGCCTAAATGAACTTAAGCATTTAGAGTCTTAGTAATTCCGATCGGCTCCATGGTTGTCCTCACCTTTCGACTGCAACGTCCCGTAGTGGCCAAGGAAATTTCGTTTAAGGGCAATTACGTCACTAAACGGTGACCACCGCCGTTTATGCCCGTTCACACTCTGGTTTTACCGGTCGACACGCTGTCGTATCACTGCAATACCTACCCAGATCCAACTGAATTGTAGCCCGTTTTAGCCGTTACCCTAAATAAAGTTGTTAACCAGTCCCCTACAATTAATCAACTCATTCAGTCGACAAAGCCTTATAAACTGATCTCCGGCATCGGATTACCGGGTCTTACACGTCTGTATCCGTTGAGATAGTCACCGGGTTTAGCGCCGCTACCAATTTCTGGACCAGCCGGTTGCGCCTAACAACAGACGCCAGGCCGTTTGATTCCAAGCCATCTGGGCACCCAATTTTTTTAGAAAATGTCACTAATGAAAAAAGCTGGTACTAGCAGCACCAGCTTTTATTATCTACTATACTCACGTGTATATAGGATCTCTACTCAATCGTATAATTGATTATGCAAACTTTATTTTTCTCGAACAGACGACCAAAAAAACTAGGGGAACGGCTGTAAAATTCACTCTTAACAGAATTATCTAGTAAACTTCGGCCCAGGTTGTCCATCGACTAGCATGCGAATACACTGGCAGTAAGGGTAGTCAAAGAAGTTTCCCCTATTCCATCCAAGTACTTTTTTACGCACGATTTAGCTCAAGTTATCGATCAACAAGCCTTACCTATGACCGCTGAGTACATAAACGGAGCAGCGTTCATTGGGTTTTAATCCTAAAATCACAACGTTCCAGTAACCTAGTTTCGATAGCCAACTAAAGGGACATCCATAAGGGCTTTAAAAGGTCATAAGCAAAAGTCATTTACCTACTATTGATTAGGTCATTAGTAGGAAGAAACGCCATGTAACGTACCACGTTGTGATTTGGTAGAAAATACTAGGTTAGCGGATGAACGAGATTATTAAGCTCATTCATTTAGGGGCTCGCTCCCAGGCTTGGTTTATTTCGGATACTGGATACTGCCTAAGCACTTCTCAATGGATGAGATCAGCGACATAGAGTTGAACAATCAACCAGACGTAAGCCAAAATGATATATTTTTTTACGAGCATGTAAACCACTAATGCGCCCAGGAATCGCACCCAATCGTTTTTAAACGTTAACCCAAAGAATTGCCCGTATGCTCTAGCTAAAATGACAAGATCAGCTAGGTTTGTGTAGAGCGGGGCGTATTGTTTTTGAAAATCGATCCAAAGCGCATGATCAACCCAAAAGCCGGGTACCAAGCTAATGACTCGTATCATCAAAATGACAAAATGACAATACATAGACAGAATAACATATTCCGTCAAGTTGTAGCTATATTTCCAGGAAAAACAACTGAATACACTAATCACAATCGCCAGGATCCCTAATGAAAAGGACCAATTACTGTAGGTTTGAATGATGGCAGTAATTTTTAAGGTATTGGTTGAGGTTGACGTCAAATAATTCGTTTTTGTGATCACAACTGCCAGTAAAGCAATGGACAACACCAATAGCTTACCAGGATGATAATTGGTTTTTCGCTTGCCGGCAATATATTCCTTCGCCACGATACCTGGCTGAGTTGCCAAACGCCAAGCGGAGTGTAGTGCTTGCGTTTCGAACAGGCGTATTGCTTCCCAAAGCTCTTGCCATAGAAAGGCCATCGACAGGCGTTCAGCCTTTTTTTGACCACAGCTTTGACAGTAGTCCCCAAACCGCGGCATCCCACAGTTTCGACAGGTAGCCTCGTTAAAAGCACTCGTTTCCAAAGACGGGATTTGGAAACGAGTCGGCTTAATAAACCTCCTACTCTCAGTTTCTTGACGCTCGCCTTTAATTGACTTTTCAGGTGTTGGCATGTTGAATTACTAACGGAAATCGTCTACCGTTGTACCGGTATAAAGCAACGGTCACCCTGATTGTTAAGTGGGCCGTATTGAATGGAAGAAATCCGGGCTTGAATCTGAAAAAAATTGCCCCCAATCGAAAAAAAATGAAAAGGGTTTGCCTCCCCTTTATCATTACTAGTTAGCTAAACACGCTATAAAATCCATCCATGGGGAGCTCATCACCCTTATCGGGTAAGTCAAAAGGTAGCCAAGCCAGCTAAAATGAAAAAAATAGTTGGTTAGTTCTGCCAACACCATCGCTTGGTAGCCATCCAATTAACGTTTAATGGCTGGGGAAGCGACAAAAATGAATCCGATCGAAGTTAACTAGAATAGAACCAGGATAGGCAGGGCGAAACTTTTACCTATACCCCAGATTATTCTGGTTCCCCTCCGTAATGGTGCCCTTGCCCCTAAATACCATCACCAACTACTCGTAAGCCAACGCATTGCTGAACACATCCCCGGTTGGATACAAATCTTTTTCAACGCTCGCTTGACCCGTTCAATACGAAAAGGGTGCAGTTCAATCTACTACTCTCGCCGCTCAGTCCAGCGTGGATAACAAGCAGCAATTCAGTCTGTTTTCTAAAAAAAGAATTCACTATGCCAATTATATCCTATCGACATTGGTGGTTAGCGCTGTGCTGGCTTTCCGTAGCTGGCTGTAGCTCAAGTTCAGAAAATACAACTCAAACAGGTTCATCCGACCAAGTCATTGGGGAGATTGCAAGCTCGCTGCAAGCATGCTCCTACGACGGGTCTCCGCTGACCATGGCCGTTAAGTCGATCTCCTTCACCTCAAGTGAGGAGGCGACTGATGTTGTTAATCAGATCATGCGGTACACAGGTCTTCCCCAAAACTTTGAGGTGATCGAGGCGAACGTACCCAATGCCGCAGCTGTTATCTTATTAGGTCAAGATAGTTTACCCCACCGGGTGATTGCTTACAATAAAGATTTCATGAATTTGGTGCGTCAAGCCACTCAGGCTAATAACTGGGCACCGATCAGTGTACTGGCCCATGAAATAGGGCATCATCTCTGCGGACACACAATTATGCCAGGTGGCAGCCAGCCACCGACGGAATTAGAGGCCGATAAATTCAGTGGCTATGTCTTGTATAAAATGGGGGCTTTATTAGCCGATGCCCAAAAAGCGATTCAAACGTTAGTGCCCGACCAGGACAGCCAAACCCATCCCGCCCGTTCTAAGCGCTTACTGGCTATCGAAGAAGGTTGGAAGCAGGCCTGCTCCCAGCAGTCACTTGAATGTAACGGTCTGGTTGCAGCCAAACCGATGGAAACAAAGCTGCCAGCTTCAGGTCCAACCCCCACCGACTCATCCACCACTGAGGGTAGACTGGAACCCGGAGTGGGCAACCCGAAGAATCAAGTAGCGACTATCCCCACTGTCAGCACAGAAAGTATTCCTACCAAGTTCGACCGCTTTGTGATCGATGAGCTGGGGGGAATGCATCCCGATGTAAAAAAACGGCTATCGGCGAATTTATTTAAGTTTGCTAACGAAAAGAATGTTGAAATTGTCGTTTTGGTGGCTAAAGACTTACAAGGTTTAAGCGCCGACGCATTTGCATTTCGCATGTTGCGTCAGCTACGTATCGGCAAGCTGGAGGTTGGCAACGGGGCTTGTTTGGTGATTGCTCCTAACCAGAGGGAGGTAGGAGTAGGTTTACTGCCGGGCTTACAGGTAGAAGTCGATGAGAACATGGTCAACTCGATCAAGAACTCCCTAACTTGGTTTGTGGACCACTACAAGGAGTATCCCCAAAATCCTAGTGCCAGTGAATTTATCGAATTAGCCTGTCGGCGGATTACGGATGCGAGCAAACATTGGGACTGGGTGATCCGGTTTCAGAGTTTAATCCAGATGCAACAGGTTTATGATGAGCAATTCGAGAAAGATTCACAGAGATCTAATGGGGTAGACCGGGATCCAATGCAGTCGCTAACCTGGCGTAAATTGGTGCGCACCACGGGCGTATTGACGTCAACAAACGGGATCAAACATAGTAAATTTAATATCCCTTCAGCCATACCCGCTGGGGGCCGTCAGATGGAAATAAAAACGGAGGATGGCCGCTACGCGGTTTTGTACGTAACTAAAGGAATTGAAGACATCATGCCGGTGAAACTGGAGGAAAACAAACGTTATTCGTTTGTGCTGCGGGAGACTGCCTTTCACTCCTTAGAATTTCAACTGATTAGCTACGATCTGCTGGAGTAAGCTCGAATTTCTAGGGCTGTATTGGGCAATAGAACGCCTGATCAGAGGCTTTGATTGACACCATCACTATGGCTACAGTACCTGGCGCCAATCGCTAAGCTTCTTGTTAATATTGGCTGTTAAGCAAGCGGTACACGGAGTTAATGTTGGTTTACTGTATGGTGCTCTCAACTGTCGCCAGTCGTCAGTGCCTTCGTATCTTTCAATCTGAACGAGCAGATGCAAGAGGTTCGTATAGATTAAATTCGGATCACCAAATTGATCCGCGACACTGTACGGTGTCCGATCTGATTCATCCCGTGAAACAACCCGGCCTGTTGCCAGGCGAATGATCTTATCCGGACGGTAAAACGCATCAAATCCGCACCACGAAAAAACTTGAAGGCGCCACGGTTACCCTAAACTACATAGCGTAAAGAGTTATTCTCCGAGCTCCTAAGTCGCAGACTTACCCCCGCCCGCACATGCATTCATAGGATATACGCTCAAGGTAAACGGGCGGTTGAAAGGTTTTATTGACTACTTTTTAGTCATTGAACGCTACATCGGGTGGGTAGAAAGTTTCAAGGCAAGCATCAATAGCAAAAACTTTTTAGATGAAACAGGGCCTTCTCCGTTGTATTGCTCATAACATTGCCGATTCGTTGGCTAGTGGCATCGGATTACTCATTGGTCTGTGCCATACTGATGTGTATGGTGAAGCAGGCCGCAGTTCAGAAGAGTTTATGAACGTGGATTTTTTAACGGGAACCACCATCAGCGGAAGACCTTTTGCTCTCCTCGCCAAATCCATTCGTTGTTATCGCGATGCGTTACCTGACTTGTAGAGAAGGCATAAAACGAATGTCGCCATTTTAAGAAACTTTCCGCGCAGTATTCGACTGATCTGCTGTATGGAAGACGGGGGGGTGATCAGGGTTGAAGACAGGAAGTGTCACCGGTCAATTGATGACTATGTTAGATTTCCGCTTAGACATGTAAAAATTTTAAAAACTGTCTGAAACCCTTTGGTAAAAGAAAATGGCATCCTATAAACAAAGACGCTCGCATAAAACTACATAAAATATACCCGACTACTTAATCTTTCAGCAACATCCAGAAGGTAAATGAACCATGCATTCGCTTCCATACAAAATGAAGCCACGACCCACGTCCTTTCCCTAAATCCGTTTAAAGCCGTAAACGAGCAGTTAATCTATATTTCACAAAAAGAGCTGGTGATTTATGTTTTTTATATGTTATTACTCGCTCCTCTTTTTGTTTTTCTGATCGTCTGGCACTATTTAATGCGAACAAGGCGGCTCATGGCAAAGGGCCATCAGGCGCAAGGTCTCGTGGTTGGATTTAAACCATTCTCAACATCACCTTGGGCAACTACCCAGGCGCCAATTGTTGAATTTACTACCTCGGCCGGACAGCTAATCACATTTACCTCTAAGATTTACAGATATCCTTCCAGCTACCAGTTACACCAACAGGTAACCGTGTGGTATCGAGTCGACGACCCTCAGGAAGTAACCTTAGACATTCGCAACGAATTACAGATAACTTGTATGATTACCGGTACCGTGTTTATTGTATGGATCATGGCTTGTTTGTGGTTAACGCTTGCCTGGCTAACTTAACATAAGGCAGACCACAATTAAATGTTCACCTGAGTAGAATTGCACTAATATAGTGGAGGATTTTAGTAGCAGTCAGTGAGTTGGTTAAAATATGGTGTTCCCCTTCAACTGGGCAGCCAGGATAAGCGGATGAATTTAGTAGCCGGTTTAAATTGGACAAGAGATAGCTTCGCCACTGTCGAACAAACCCGCCCAGGCATCCCACGAGCGAAAGCGGATGAACTGGTCCGGCCTGTTAGGCTGACTAGTAAGGAGATGGCTCGCATTCTAAATCTCTCAGAACGTTCCTTGCATGGACTTCGCCCCGAGACCCACCTGGATAGTAATGCCGCTGAACACTTAGTCGTACTGGAGATATGGATAAAACATGGCTTGGCTGGTTTCGATGGGCGGGCTGAAGTGCTGGGACGCTGGCGAGATGAGGCTGAATTCAGCGGTAATCATCACTTTCTGGCTCCTTTGCTGATTCAGCCTGATGCGTTTTTAGTCGGGGTACCTTCGGCTGTATTGCCAGATTCGTTCAAGTAGTTGGTGCATCCTCAGCATCCGCTCTTTGGCCAGGTTCAGATTGTTCGATATTTGTGGTTGATCTATAACTGCGGACAGTCTAGTAGGGTTATCGGTGCTAGTTCTTTCCCGCCCCTAGAAATCCTATTGCCATCACGACCTTACCCACTATTGATCATCAATTAGTTCGAAACGTTGCGCCGATAAGCTCCTACTATAGGACCGCTCAATGATTGCGTATCAAACGTTGTTGAAATTCCGGGGTTGCAATAGGGCTCAAGTACGAAAACCTGGTCTCAGTAAACAAAGCGGTTACCACTTGACAAGAGCACGTACCACCTTTTTTAAGATCATCGTTCACCCGAGCCAACGAGCTGACCTGGTGAACGAGTCAATGTCCCCAATGAGAAGAGACCCGATCAGTAGGCCAATTGGTTTGGTAAGTCTGTTGCCACTTCGGTGATCTAGCCTTGGCTAGTAGCCTGCCCTACCTACGGAGGTTGCATCGATTAGGACCTGTTTACTTTTCAATCTCACCAGTTAACCCTTCAATTTACGTCTCCTACCTTTCAACCAGGTTTGCTCAACAACACTGTAGCGATATGGTTTTCCTGGCAACCGAGCTAACTAATTTTTTGCTAGTACTTGGTTTCGGGAAGGATTCATTTCGTTAGCGCAATTTCCAGCAAAGTATGACACGTTTAGAAACCTTTCGGCATTCCACTTACCTTACGGGCTTAACCTTAAGTCTATGGGCTTGTAATGTGGGTTCCAGCAGTGACCAAGCGAATCAGGCTGACCAATCAAATCAAGTTGTTCAACAAATCGCCACCTCGCTCCAGGCCTGCTCGTATGATGGGGCTCGTCTGGCACTAGCCCCTGATAAACTGGCGCTCAACTCAAGTGCTGATGCCGATGAGGTAGTACGTGAGATTATGCGCTATACCGGTTTACCCCAAAATTTCGACGTGCTTCAAGCACAGGTGCCAAACGCTGCGGCCATCATTCTGATGGGACAAGATAGCCTGCCTCACCGGGTGATTGCTTATAACAAAACGTTTATGGATCAAGTCCGACTCGCTACCCAGCAGAATAACTGGGCACCGATCAGTGTACTGGCCCATGAGATTGGGCATCACCTTTGCGGACATACCATCATGCCAGGCGGCAGCCAACCTCCTACCGAATTAGAGGCCGATAAATTCAGTGGGTTTGTACTCTATAAAATGGGGGCCCTGCTAGCCGACGCCCAAAAAGCGATTCAAACGTTGGTACCTGACCAGGACAGCCAAACCCATCCGGCCCGCTCTAAGCGCTTACTGGCTATCGAGGAAGGTTGGAAGCAGGCCTGCTCCCAACAGTCGTCCGAGTGCAGTGGATTAGTAGCAGCCAGCCCAACTCGTCAGCCAGATTCACAACCGCTTAGTTCCTCAACCGTAACGGATAAGGCGTCTGGTAGGCCAGTTACCCCTCGTGATCCGACTGAGGATCCTACCGCTTCTTCACCAGCGAAAGCAGATATTTTGGCATCAGTAAATTTAGAAAATATTCCCACTAAGTTTGATCAGTTTGTCATTGATGAGCCCGGCCTAATCGAACCCACTGTCAAGCAGCGGTTAAGTTCTAAGCTCTATCAATTTACGAAGCAGAACAAGGTAGAAATTGTATTAATTATAGCTAAAGACCTACAGGGGCTAAGTGGTGATGCGTACGCGTTTAGAATGCTTCGGCAACTGCGGATCGGCAAATTAGACGTAGGGAATGGGGCCTGTTTAGTGGTTGCCCCCAACCAGAACCAGGTAGGACTTGCGATTGAGGCAGGTTTACAAACTCAGTTGGACCAGCAGGTGCGAACTGAAGAATCGATGAGAGAAAATTTAGAAGGTTTTTTGAAAAATTATCAGCGACATATTCTTTCCGATCAAACCATAAGTGGATTTTTGGAAACCGCTTGTAACTACCTTATGGATGCAAGTAGCCAATTGGACTGGACGATTCGTTTTCAAAGCTATAACGAAATAAAGCAGGAACATGACGCCCAGTTCAAAACAAACACGCCTTCACAAAAAGATCGAAATCCTTATAAATCAACCTATCACAAGTTGGTTCGTAGCCAGGGACTACTAGTTTCCAAGAATGGGTTTTCCCCCGTTGGCTATGAACTGCCGACCCCACCCAACGGGATGATAGGCATGGAGTTTAAAACCAAGGAAGGCCAAATTATTCGCTTGTATGTATCTAAAAATACGGAACAACTGATGACTTCAACGCTTGAGGAAGGTAAAACCTATTCTTTTGTGATGCGCGAAAATGTGATCGCTTTAGAATTATTCGATCTAATTAGCTATGATCGGTTAAATCCGTAAGGCCGTTGGCTGACAGGTTGAGCTAGTCAGTCCCGTCTTGTCTATGGCATAGGCGTATTTCTGCTCACCTTCCAGTAAAGCTATGGACAACCCTTCGTGACTAAACATATACGTGATGATCTTACCAATCTGGTGTAACGAAAGGTTCCAACCAGGCATGTGGCTAGAAAAACTCAGTCCTAAACCTAAATGCCTGGTCTTATTAGCGGAATTTCTTTTTTTAGCGTAATAACCTAAGTACGTTGACTGCATTTGTAGCAATTGACAAGCTATACCTACTCAAACTTGATGTAGGAGTGCTTAAAACTTATCGTCATTTGCGCAAACTGGTTTAGTAAATCCTGGCCCAGATTTCCGTAATAAACCGAACCATTTGTATCCAGAGGTTCTAGGGAAACCTCAACGTTTGAAAAAACGGGGTTCGCATTAAGCAACTGGAACGTTAAGGATGGCACCTTGAGCGCTCGTATCTTCTTTTCCCCCCCGGCCCCTCCTTGATGGATGAATGTTTCTTTACCCTCCTTTTGCAGAGCGTCTTGGTGAAGATGGTAAAAATTATCGCTAAAAATAGAAGTAGTTGCGCCGGTATCGAACGTAAACGGAAGTTCTTCTCCCTTGAAGGTTAAGTAGAGTATCGGCTTTAATAAATCCAGCGTCATATTCGCCTTATAAGCGAGAGCAGAGGCCTGCTTAGGAATGATCAGTTGTTTTTTTGTGAGGGTAAATTCCTCAAACTCTTTAATAATCGGGAAACCAATGATACCGTCAATTTTGTAGGCTCCGTTACCGAAAGACAAGGCGCTATCGGGAAAAACTAAGAATAGAGCGTTTTTCACGTGGACATTACCAATGGTTAAATGGTCATAAATGCCTAATTGAACCTCAGTAGGTGTACCCGTGATGCCCCCTTTAATGGAAACTTTTGAATCGGGAAGAATCGTAACGTTCAGGCGTTTTGCCAGGCTTGTCGTCAGGCAGGATATGCCTGCCCCCGTATCAAATACAAACGACAAAGACGTATCTTTTAGCTGAACAGGAATGCGCCAAAGTCCGGCTTTGTCTTTGGCAATGGAAAGGTGGGTGTCCCTTTGTTTGGTTAGATATTGTTTCGGTTGGTTAGCCAAAGCCTGCCAAATTGTAAACTCCTGGCTCATTCCCTCAACGTCGCTGGGGGAAAGGTAAGCGTTGAACGTGGTGATTAATTCATGAGCCGTTTTGGCTGCCCTGGCATAGGCAAAGGTTTTGACGTAGTTATCATGTTCAATCCGTTTTAATTGATATCCCAGTGAGTCAACGGTTGTCAAAAAAGGGGTAAGTTTCGCTAGCGCCTTCTGAGATAGCTTGCTTTTTCCTACCGCATTAGCCCAGAAAGCGACCACCAATTGTTTATCAAGGCGGCTAGCCGTGCTGCCTTCCACTTGGCTGGGTAGGGCTAAGTACCGTTTTTGGTTGATCAACGCAAGGATCTCTTTGTGCTGGCAGAATGCACCATTATAACCCACAAAAAAAAGGAGAAGAAAGCTAACTAAGCGCATAATAAAGCGTTTGGTCTTAATGGTAAAACCTTTTTTAAATGGTAAGCCGTTACGTGGTTGAATGGAATCTTACTTGGTTGTAAGGGACATAGTAACCGCTGAACAGATCGCCTAACCTAAATCAGTATTAGCCAGAAACGATGGGTTACTCATGAGTTGTCACCAGCTCCTTCCATCTCAGAGGCATAGAGGGATTATTTAGTGCCGCAGACGGACGGTGGCCCTACCCATAGCCTCATTCAGCAAACAGGCGAATGGGGTGATTGACTCAGAGCGAAAAGCAGCAAATTCATCCGTATCTCCGCGCTGAATTAATCATCGGCCGTACTCTTCGCACTGATAAATAATCCGGGACGCTTTTTTATAAATAGCTAAAAAACAAATCACGCATAATCTGCCCAACGGATAAGTCAGTAGGATACTCACTATTGAATTTTTGTTGAATCCAGGTGAATTGGCTACCTTCTTGAAAAACCTGCCGGAGCGTATCCACAGTATGTTTGTGTTTTTCAGCGATATAGTCGCGGTCAGCATCAGGGACCAAGATGATCTTTAAAAGGCAGAAGACCGTCTTGGTCCCTGATAAGCTGACCACAGGGCAGAGGTACTCAAACAGGAATCTAGATCGTGTACTCCGGGACTGTTTTAATGTTGATAAAGAGGCCTTTTTAGTAACCAGGGTTTTGCTTAAGGTTGGGATTCAATGAAAGCTGATCGTTTGGGATTGGGTATACATAATAGTGTTTGTCTAGGTCTTGCCCTTTAAACCGCTTAGGGCTGCCGAAGGTACCAAATCGTATCTGATCCTGACGACGGTGTAATTCCCCAGCCAGCTCACGGCCGCGCTCCGCCAGAATATCTTCAGCGGTCAGGGTTGCGAAGTTTGGCATACCAGCCCGGGCTCGAATAACGTTTATATCGGCTAAAGCACCAGCTAAATTACCTAACCGAAACCTAGCCTCCCCCCGCATCAGATAAACGTCACCCAACCGGAAAATAAGGAAGTCGTTATCCTGCTCGGTAAAGCTGTTATTCTTCTGGATTTCATATTTCTGATAACGAGCCCCTTGCAGGCGGCCCTCAGCACCAGCCGCCAGTACAAACGATTTGATTTCCGGGGTGATGACCATGGGCAACGCATCATCTTGTAAGGGGGTCCCGTCAGCTTTGTACTGCTGCCCAACAAGCCACATCTTTTTCCGAACATCCTTATCATCAAACGAATTATAGAATTCCGTAACGGCGGCAAAACCATTCCAAGGAGCCGCCCCAAGGTTATAGGTCAGTTGGTTGAGGTAGTGTAGCGTCTGCATCTGTGGGTGGAATCCACCGCGCTTCGACTTATCGAATGGGGTCGCCAGGATGATCTCCGGCGAACCTTGATTCTGAACACTAAAGTTGCTGAAGAAATCATTGGTCAATCTAAATTTACCTGAGTTGATAAGCGTATCACAACGCGTAATGGCGTCCTGCCAGCGAGGGCTTCCCGTATAAACCTGGGCGTTCAAGTACATTTTGGCCAGGATCATATCGGCCACGTACTTGTTCATCCGTCCGTAGTAAGCCCCACCAACCGTACTACTTAAATTCGGGCGAACGGCTAGTAGTTCTTTCTCAATAAAGTTGAACACGTCGGACCGTGTACTTTGCTTTGGTATTCCACTACTCACCTGATCGGCAATGATGACATTGCCAAACATATCCATAGCTTCGTAATGAAAAAATGCCCGTAACGCCCGCAATTCCGCTTTAGTCGCCTCATCTTTAATGGTTCCAAGTTGCTGGTTGATCGAGGTAATATTGTTATAACACCAGTTCCAGGGACCATTAAACTGTCCGTTATCCGTAACCGGGCTCCAGGTATGGGTGTACAAACGCAACCAGTTGTCACCGTCTTTCCAGTCCCCCCCGCGCGTTGGAACAATCATCTCGTCAGTAGTCGCATTCAGGTTCACTTTGTTACCCCAGTATTCGCCTAAACCAGTATAAATGGGGCCAATCAGGGCAGCGGCCTGCCCAGGTGTGCTTCCGAAAGTACCACTGGTCGGAATAACGTCATAGGTTGTTTCAGTAAGATCGGTACAGGCTTGGCCTGCTATCACCAAGGCTGAACAAACCAGAAATAATTTTATAGGTACTTTTTTCATAAAATCTTCAGTTAATGAGTTTCTGTACTTTGCCGATGAGTATGACCAACTAACGACTATCCATTAGAAGGTCAAATTCAAACCCGCCTGGAACGTACGCGTCTTGGGATAAATACCAATGTTGTTGTAGTCCAGCCCGAGGTTATTAGGGGCTTGCGCAATCCGTCCGTTATCGGTTTGCAAATCGCCTCTTACCTGTAATTCGGGGTCTACGCCTTTGTAGCTAGTGATCACAAACAGGTTGTTGCCCCCGACGTAGACCCGGGCATTGGTGAAATATTTACTGGCAGCCAGGGGGATGTTGTAACCGATCTGCCAGTTATCAAAGCGTACAAATGAACCGCTCTCCAGGTAATTTGTCGACAGTACGTTCACCCCGTAGTTGGGGGGAAAATCAGTAACCCCTTTCAGCATGTTGGTTTCTAGGATGGAACCTGGAATCAGCAAGTTAGACCGGGTATTGTTTAGAATCTTGTTGCCAAACACGCCCCGAAGCTGGAAGTTCAAGTCGACATTTTTGTAACGAAGGGTATTGATAAATGAACCCGTCAGGAAGGGCTGCGGGTTACCCTGTTTGATATAGGTACCATTGGCAATAGCAACGGCCGCGTCCGAGTTTTTATAGTCCGTTACCGGGGTATCGCCGGTACCTGGCTTAAGTAACACTAATCCATTTGCATTGTAGCCAGCGAAGGTGGGAACGTTGTTAAACTCACCCAGTGGCTGACCTGGTACCAGATAAGAGGCAAATACATCGGACAGGCCGCGGCCACCGAAGGGGTTAAACCGAACTTGACCATTACTAAACTGATCATTCGACAGGCTAACGATCTCGTTTTTGTTATAAGCCGTTACCAGCCGCGCATTCCAGTTGAAGTTTGCTTTTTGGATCACGTCCCCACCGAACGATAACTCAACCCCACTGTTGCGCATGGATCCTACGTTAGCCAGGATTACATTCGTGAAGTAGGTTACCCCATCTGCGGGAACAGAATAGGGGTACAACATGTCTTTAGTGAGCTTAGTATAGTACTCAACCGTCCCCGAAAAGCGGCCACCCAGTACCTGAACGTCTAAACCGACGTTTGTTGTCGTTAAGACTTCCCACTTCAGATTGGGATTCGCATTCTGAGTGATACCGTAGCCAGGTAAGAAGTCGCCCAACGACCCATCGTAGTAGGTGCCATTTTGCCCATATAACTGGATCGAGTTATAGGCGGCAATACCTTCCTGGTTACCCGTTTGTCCCCAGCCAAGGCGAAGCTTTAAGAGAGTAAGCCCATTACCCTTAGGGAAGAACGATTCGTTGGAAACTGTCCAGCCGGCACCGATCGATGGGAAAAGGCCCCACTTGTTGTTAGCCCCGAATTTTGAACTCCCATCCCTGCGCATTGTCGCCGTCAGATTATACCGATCGTTCATATTTAAGGTAGCCCGGCCAAAGAATGAAATCAGCTTTGACTGGTTGCGGTACGAGGTAGCGTAGTTATTACCGGGCAAGACCAACGTACCCGCCCCAAGGCCCAGGTTACTAAAGTTGATATCGCTGGTGACGAAGCCCGAGTTAGCCGCCCCGAATCCGTCATTATCAAATTGCTGGAAGGAATAGCCGGCTAATAACGCGAAGTTACTTTGGGTACCAACCTCTTTCCTGTAATTGGTGGTCACCTCCACTAATTTATTGTCTGATTCAATGTAGTTGCGGCTTGCGCGACCGTTATTTGCCGAATACGCTTTAATGGATGGATTCGTAAATAAGTTATTGACCGTGTTATCCCGTTGAATCTGTCCATTGACGCCGATGGTCAAGCCATCCAACACTTCATAGCGCAAGTTGATGCCTCCCTGGGTATATTTCTGAACCCCGGTATTAATCGCTCCTTCAATCATGGCCACCGGATTGAATAAGTCAAAGGCCCCTCCAACTTCGGCATAGTCCCCATTGGCATTACGCACCGGCAAGGTTGGCAAAAATGTTAAGGCCCGGTAAACAATCAGATCATTCGAGTACTTCCGGTTGGTCTCTGAATAAGACAGGTTATACTGAATACTTAACCGGTTGTCGAGCGCTTTTTGATCGAGATTAATTCGGCCGGTCAGCCGATCAAGTCCCGTATTTTTCACGATACCGTTCTGATTGATATAGCTCAGCGAGCCCCGGTAGCTAAACGACTGGGATCCCCCTGAAATGGCTAGGTCATGGTTGTTGATGGCCGCGTTCCGGGTTATCTCTTTCATCCAGTCAGTATTGTAATTACCGGCTGGAAATCGCTGCGCGTCATTAAGTGCTGCTGCTCCCTTGATCTTAGTAACTGCGTCCCGATAGCCGGGACCATCCAGCAAGTCGAGCGTATTCGAAATGGTTGATACGCCAATATAGTTGTTAAAGGACACCGTGGTTTTACCCGCTTTACCGCGCTTAGTGGTCACCTGGATGACGCCATTCGCCGCCCGTGAACCATAAATAGCAGCGGCTGAGGCGTCTTTCAAGACGTCCATTGATTCGATGTCCTGTGGCGCAATGGTCTGGATTGGAACGCCAATCATACCGTCAACTACGTACAATGGGTCAGATCCACCAGCTAAGGAGGTGTACCCTCGTAACCGCACCGTCGGCGTCTGGTTTGGATCACCTGATGGCTGCGTGATCACTAAGCCAGCTACTTTTCCTTGAATCGCCTGCAGCGGGTTAGGGTTTACCCCCGCATTAAAATCTTTTGCGCTTACCTGGGCGACCGAGCCAGTGAGGTCTTTCCGCTTAGCCGTACCGTACCCAACGACTACGACTTCATCAAGCGCTTTGGTATCGTCGGTGAGTTTAATATCTAGTCTGGAGCGGTTCCCAACGGTGACCTCCTGCGAGCTATAGCCAATAAAACTAAATATCAGCGTGGCATTGGTAGGCACATCGGCCAAGGAAAACTTCCCTTCTGCATCCGTGTTGGTTCCTCGCTGGGTACCTTTTAGCTGTACACTCACGCCCGGTATCGCCGACCCAGCCGCATCCGTCACGATACCGGTAACCGTACGGTCCTGGGCCCAGGCAGTTGAACTGTTTAACAGCAGTAGCATGGCCAGTAGTGGTAGGAAGCACATTAGCGCATTTTGCCTACCTGTTCGGGATTGGGTTGTCTTACCTTGGACTACGTTTCCACTAGACTGGTAAATCGCGTAGGAATGGTTTAGCATACGTGTACTAGAAAAAATAAAAAAGAACATGAAGTGTAAATTTTAAATGGTTGATCAAGTCCCTGAAACCCATTTAACCCTAGGATTGACTTGATAATCAGGCACCTTCACCGACTTAGTTTCCCACTCAACGAGATCGTCTTGTTGTTGGCTATACTATTATTCAGCCGTTTGCTCTGTAAAGGCTAAGCCGGGTTGGCTTAAAAAGTGGGCAGATCGCCCGCATCAAGTTGACCCGTGCTTAGGCTTCACTTTCAGAGTTAGGCACCCACAGGTGGAGCTTATTCCCACTGAGCGGGGCGTGCAGCCAGATGCGGGTCGACAACCGGTCATCACTTAAGCGCCTGGACAGGCCGACCGCTAACCAACAGCCCAAAAGGCGAATGCAGTAGATTCGTACGCGCTTCATGTAGGGTCAGCTGCTGAAACTTGGGTCAACAAATTGTTGGCAATGGTGCAACCTTTGCCAACAGGAATTTTTTTTTTTTTACTCAATCTCCTAATTTTCTGATTCAACCGTCGCTTTTGTTGACAGAATGGCCGGCCTAAGAGCGAAGGGCGTGGTCTAATTCGAAGAGGAGGCCCCTGCTGTTGGTTGATAGGAATAACCTGTTGATTGGAGAAAGTCACGAGAGGTGAATGAAACCAGCAGCGTTGCTGATTTTCCTCCGGGTTGGTGGCCTTAAGAAAGTTAGGGGCTTCCTAGCTAGGGAGTTGGCGATGCAGCCCAGTGTAGTAGAGCGCTTAGTCGAGGTCGAATGATTGGGGATGCTGGCCCCGGCGGCTTAAACTTAGTTGGTTCTGAACCAGGCTGTACCAGATGCTTAAGTCAGGCTCCTATGAAAATAGAGCTAGGTCTAAGGATTTCTTAACACCATCTTTTTGAGTCAGGTTAGGCAGGCGCTTGTGCGCTCAATGTAGCTAGGCGGGTAAAAGGTTTGATTTTGTGCACTCACAGCGGATAATTTGACCCGCTCATCAACTTACTTGCCAACGACAATCTGATGGCTATGTGCAATACAGGCCTGATTTGTTCCCTGTGCAGGTACGTGCTTATCGCCAATTTAGGAATTCGTTACATTCGCTAGCTTTGGATGGCGGGCCATTCACCTGAAGCTAACCCAGCTCGTCCTCACCCTTTCTACTAACCAGCCCCCAGGGCCAAAGCAGATAAACGATGGCAACCCAGGTAGTGCTTTATTGGCTTCCTCTGACTCAGAAAAAGGTGGACTACTTTGAAAAACTACACCTTATAGGCTGGTTGGCCGATAGAACTGCCAAATCTGGCGCTACGTCAGAAATAACTACCTTGGTTCGTACTGATCAACTGTATGCTATGGGAATAATCCAAGGGACCATTAGTCATCAATCAGGTACAGGCGTTATATACCTCCTAAAAATGGTGCCAAATTGGCACCATTTTTAGGAGGTATATAACGCCTGTACCTGATTGATCATCGTAATAAGCTCATGGCATCTAGCCGGGAAGTCGGTTCGATCCGGATCCAATTCACTGGCAATCCGAATAATCTGCTCTACGTTTGATTTTAACGTAAAGTATTTACTTGAACCAGATGGGGTAGACGGTTGTCTGGTCCTAACCTGCTTTACCTGAGCCAAGGATAACGGAGCAGAACCTGGTGGGACCGTTCGTCCGATTACCCGGACAACTTCCTTGGGCAATTTGGTGCTCCCTTTTAATACATTTTGTTTAAGCTCCGGGTCAAGCCGATCGATACCCTCCGAAAATTCTTTGTCCCGGATAATGGTACGAGGCGATACATTAAATTCCTTCGCCAGCTTCTCCCGGGTTCTTTGCCCCTTCTCACTAGACTCACTGGCGTCGCTATCGGCCAGTGTTGGACGCCCGGTGGCTTGACGTTCATTGCGGTATTTTAAGCCACGTAGGTAAGCCAACTGTTCAGGAGTAAGATTACGGCGGCCTAACTGGTTGTCAATCATAAATTCCCTCACGGCTTGCAGGCCCGGGAATTCCCGTAAGCTTACCTTAAAATCAAGGCTGTTCTGCTGACAGATTTGGTACCGATTATGGCCATCAATCAGTACATTGATCGGCGTATCCTCCGAGGTTCCTTCCACGACTCCTTTGGAGGTTTGCCAAATCAGTAGCGGTTCCCGACAGCCCTCGTTGCGTATATTGCGACTCAATTGTTCATATTCAGTGGTTTGTAGGGGAGGAATGAGGGCCTGCAATTCGTCTAGAATGGTAATGGTTGCCTTAACTTCGTCAAGCATGCTCTGCATGAGATTAGCCGTATTCCGGTGTAATACAGGCTTCTCACCGGTTACCGTTAGAAATTTTTTCATGGTGATTAAGCGGAATACTTGGCTAGAAATTCGTCAGCGAGTGATTGGTAATCGGTAGCACCATTCGAATCAGGTTGGTAGTCGAATATATCCTGACCGGCGTATTGCGATTCAGCTAAGGCTACATTTTGGCGGATTTCGGTCGAGAAAATAGGGTGTCCAGCCAAGTCGGCTCTAACCCGGCTCATTAGTTCTCGGTGTAGGACCAGTTTACTAACGCGGGCCATAACAATACCCGCTATGCTGAGCCGGGCGTTGAAAGATTCTTTAATATCCTGAATTAATTCGAGCAGGTTGTACATGCCCTTCACCGCTGAGGATTCAGGTTCTAAGACAATCAACGCTAAGGTGGAAGCGACCAGCGCGGAGTAGGTAAAAATATTCAAAGAAGGTGGGCAGTCGATCAGAATATAATCATATTGAGTAAGTTGAGCAGCCAGCGCATTCCGAAAGCGCAGCACCCCACTTGGGGTTTTGACTAACTCAGCTTCAGCCCGGGCTAATTCAAGATCACTGGGAATCAGGTGATAATTTTCCTTAATCGGTTTAATGGGTAAGGGCTCCTGTTGAATCAGTGCATGAAAGAGCTGACGTTCTGGATTGTGTACGCCTAAACTCTGAGAAAGATTTCCCTGCGAATCCATATCAATTAACAAGACAGATCGCCCACGCTTGGCTAACCCACGCCCCAGATTAATGGTTGTAGTCGTTTTACCCACCCCACCTTTATGATTGACCACGGCTAAAACTACGGCTCGTCGGGCCAAAAATTCATCAAGGCCATATTGACGTAAGACGGGCTCGAGTGCCTTTAGGTGGTCTTCATTCAAAAGCCGCTGGCCACTCATGGCTTTGGTTAAGGTCCCCGTTGGTAAGGCTGCTTCCTTATTTAATCCTGTTTTAGATAGGGTAGTTCGTTTTCTCAGGAATTTGATAACTTCTTCATGAGTAATCATATACGTTCAACTAGTTCCGCCCTAAATTTATACCAAATAAAGCTTTCTAACCAAAAAAAGGTATAGAAATAGACCAACTGATCATTAAATTCGCAGTAGTGGGTACCTTGACTAAGATCCATTTTAAGCCTGTAGCATAGCCGGCGCATTATATTGCCCAAGGAAGTTGTCCGGGAAACTGGCCGAAGCGTATCAGATTCTTTTCCGTCTTTATCTTAATCTGGTTGACCAGCGGGTATTCCAAACGAAGTCAATATTTGCTAAGAACCAAATCAGACTATTGTTCTAAAGAGATAGCGTAGCAGATTATGCAGATCGCTGTTAAGATTGACCAACTTCACAGTTAATTAACCTAGACATATTAGCTTGTAAAACAGGTACATTCCCCTCTTTTATCTACCAAGAAATGGTGCCAATTTGGCACCATTTCTTGGTAGATAAAAGAGGGTTGTAGATCATCAATCAAAACAGGCTTACTAGGCCATTCTCCTGTCTAAGTATGCTAGTGGTCCGCTCTACATGGAGGTAGTACTGAACCACCCTATGGGGCGATTCATCCCTGAACGGTGCTAGCGCTACCGTTTTAAAAACAAATCGAAAAGCCCCCTTTTCGGTTATAGCCCATCCGAGTGGTCAGTTGACTGCGAGTGGGGGAGGCAGTGAATTTGGATTGACATTACAGAAAGCAACGAGTTGTCTACCGGAGAACTTACTAATCAAACCTTTAGGTTACATTTACTTAGTATAAACCACGTTCATGTCTGCTTACAGGAGATGGCCTTCCACCATCAACTGGCGCTTGGGAACCGATTTGTTGGTGGAAGGCAAAGTCGTGATAAGTTACCCGACTATGACTTTGTATCTAAAACCCTAGTCTTTTTGCTGGGAGGACTGCTTTGGCCGCGAACTTTGTGAGTGCTGGTTTGACGACCACTGAAGAGTCCGTTTCAGTCACTTCCTACTGCGCTAACTGGTCCTAAGGTAGGCAACAAGCTAAACCCACAATTGGTCACCAGGGGAAAGTTTTGATTTCTCACGGGCTTGGTAACGCTAGCCTTTCTTTCCCTAGGATTTAGGTTTTGCCTTTTAGCGAAATTTTCTCGCTTAAACCATTGGTTCCTGCTAGCAGCTTGCCCCTTCCCCTGTCCGCTTCAACGCTAAAATCCCCTCTCCAATCAATCCCTTTTACGATTCAGTAACTTACATCAAACACAGACCGATCTTGGCCGCTTTCTTTTAGAAAACCATTAATCAACATTATGAAACACGCTACCTATTACGGCCTGATGGCCCTGACTTCAAGTTGGCTACTGATGAACTGCCAACGTCCCCAGGCTTATTTTCAACCCAGCCAACGGGACAACGTTGCTCAATCTTTAAACCGTTTCTCCCTGGCTGAAACTACTGCTCTCCAAAATACCCCATCCGCCCCGGCTGATGAACTACCCCAAGACCCCATTGACCAGTCTAGTCCTGCCCTGGCTTCGCGGTCTTATACACCGGCGGAGGTGTCGAAGACGCCGTTCGTTAACCGGTACAGACGGTCTCCTGCTTCGACCCAAACCCGGCCTCCGTTGGCTTCATCAACCCAACTTCAAGCTGCTTCAGTATTGACTTCCTCCTCAACCAGCTCGGAGGTACGCCGGCCCCATCGCAAGAAATCACTTTCACGAATGGTTCGGCTTGGCCTAATCATTGGAGGAGTCGGTTTGCTTCTGTGGATCGTTGGGATTCCTGTGATAGGCTACCTTGGCCTGTTGGCAGGCTTAGTCCTAGTGTTAGTGGGTTTGATCAACGGCTAACAAATGGTAGAGTTTCACTGGCGGCGATTCATAACCAAACTGAATTGGTTAGGCGGGTTACTTTTTGTGACAGCTTGCGTTCAAGTTCACTCCAAACAGGAACCCGCCACCGCTTCCCAAGCCTTAGCCTTAGTGGGAATTAGCACAAAACCCGCTCCTGAAGTGGTAGGTTATCAGTTTGAAGCAGGCCTTGATGACTACATGTCGTTAATCATTCGGGTGCCCAAGTCAGAATTGGCAGCGTTTTGGGCCAACTCCCCTTGGCCAGACCCAGTGACACGCCATCCGATGTCAGCCGAGCTATCGGGATTATTTTCTAAAGTTGACAAAGCGGGAGGACTCCGAGCTTGGCAGTTTGGGGCCCGCTCGACGATTGGTTACTACGCCCAAAGCCCTCTCCAGTCGACCTGCTCGGTAATTTACCTTTCTCTTGATAAAGATCCCCAGTTTGCTATTGGCTATATCCTTTGGTATGAGTTAGGGTAGACAAAGGCCTAAACTTATTAACAAATAACCCTTGGCTTACAAGTTTTTTGTCCGAGTCGTAGCTTCCTGACTAATTTCTTAGACTTGTTTCCCTGAGGAGTTGCTGGGCTGAGGTTACGCGAAACGACTCAATCGGTGGGGGATTCCTCTAAAAGACGATCCCTAAACTTTTTGCAATGTTTTCAGAAAGGTGCCCCAACTTTCTGAAAACAGGTATCCCCACTCCAGTGAACTATCTATATCTACTACTGCTTCAGAGCTGGCCAGTTGGTAAGGTAAACGAATTAATCGAAGCATCCGGGTCGGTCAAGAGGGAGACTTCGTCAAGTTTAGTCTAGAAAATCCCTTATCCACTCTAGTCAAGAAAACCACCCGACCATAACCTGGAATCCATGTTGCCGCTCGTTAAGGTATGAACCTGAACTACGACAATTCCAATTCTTTGGTTGTGTAGAGTTTGAGAAGAGCATGATCGAATTGTTCAACGATACCGTGTGCCGGATACGCTTGTCCCGCCTTCATCATTGATGTCTCACCCCTTGCTCAGGTCATAGAAATCGGAGCATGAGTAGTATAACATCACTAGGCTGCTCTCATCGATAGGCTACCGTTCCTCGATTACTTTTGAAAATCAATATAATCAAACTGTTTCTCATTAAAAATTTTATTAGTAAAGTTTCCCGCCAAATGGTACCACCCACTAAATCTATTTCGCTTCATGAGCTTATATCTAAACTTATGATAAGATACAAGGGGGGTTTGTGTTCCAATTTTTTACTGGTCAATACGGATTCATTACCTTCTGGTTACTTATTTAAAAAGGGTTATACGTAAGTTTTTGAATTTTAAGCCCAAAATATTTTACAGTCAACCTTTAATTTTTATGAATCATTTCTACAACCTTTTTAAGGTAAGGCCAATACAGTTAAACTTAATCCTTTTGGTCAGTCTGTGGATGGGTTTGCTAAACAACTCTTGGGGCCAGTGTAAACAATTTTTACCCCCGGCTACTTATCCGAGGTGGACTGACGGGACAGGAGCCTTAACTGTCCGGTCATTCGATGTAAATAGGGATCAAAAAAAGGACTTGGTTGCAGCCACCCAAAACGGTAGAATTTCCGTAGAATTTGGGAATGGAGACGCAACATTTCGCCCTGGAGTCTCTTCATCTATTGGGGGGCTTCCCCCGTCGCAATGGAGTTGGGGGATGTGAATAACGATGGGAAAATTGATGTAGCAACGGCTAATGCCTATCAAGGTTACTCAATCTTGTTGGGAAATGGAGACGGTAGATTTACTCAATTTTCTACAACTAGTTATCCAAGTTACGTAGGTAGTGTTGCATTGTCAGATATGAACGTCGACGGCAAACTAGATTTAATCCTTCAGACGGGAAATAGTCTTACCATTCGTTACGGAAGGGGTACTGGTAGTTTTCCAGACTCCACAATCTACAACCTAAACTTTTCACCAGCGAATATCACTGTAGGAGAATTTAATGGTGATAACAAACCTGATCTGGCCATTGGAAGCAATGAATCATCCGATGCAATCTGTGTTATGTTAAGTACAAACTCAGGTACATTAATACCTAATATGTATAGAATAGGTCATAGTTCTCCATGGATTGCTGTAGGTGACTTTAATAACGATGGTAAGCGTGATCTTGCAGCTGCGGGTGCAAACACGGATAAAGTATCAATTCTATTAAATACTGGAAACGGTTTATTTCAAGGACCAACCAACTTTACCGTTAATACGAAGCCTTATCACATTGTAGCTGCGGACCTTGATTCGGACGGAAAATTAGATTTATTTACGGCAAATGATTATAACGTTAGTACCTTAAAGGGAAATGGAGATGGTACATTTCAATCTCCAACTTATTATAGTCTAGGTTCTTCTCGAGGTCCTGTTTCAATTGCTTTAGCAGATTTCAATGCTGATAATACTATAGATGCCGCCGTTTCAAATTTTTACACAAAAAACTATTCTGTGTTCATCAATGGCCGCTCGCCTTCTGTTACAGTCACTGATGCTTCGCTTTGTCGGCCTTATCAGATGGAAATAGATTTAAACACTCTAATAAGTGAGGTTTACCCTTCGCACGCTAAAATCACATTTCATCAAACTCTTACTGATGCCAATGCCGGTACGAATCCATTGGCGCAAACCACAGTTTCTCCTGCAACTACGACCACCTATTTTGTTCGCCTGTCATTTCTTCCTTATTACGTAGATTGCGCCTTGGTAAAAAGTATTCAAATTAAAGTTGGCACTACCCCAATCGTTAAAATAATAAGTGGAGAAAACCAATCTATATGTCAAGGTGCTGTAAGCCAGCCCATATCGTTCAGTAGCAACACTCCCGGTGCTACCCTTACATGGAGAAACTATAATCCCCAGATAGGTCTGCCTATTAGTGGCACTGGAAATATTCCTTCTTTCATAGGTCAAACCTCTGGTGTTACAACTTTCTCTCTGGTTGCTTCCACAGACATTTGTCAAGGCTATGAAACTACTTATCTGCAAGTACGGCCATCTCCCCTAGTCAACCAACCCTTAAGTCAAAGCCTCTGCCAAGGCAGTCTAAGCCAGCCTATTACCTTCAGCGGCACCAACCTGGCAGGTACGACCCTATCCTGGACCAACTCCAACCCCCGAATTGGCCTGCCCGCCAGTGGCACCGGTGACATCCCAGCCTTTACAGCCCTTAATAACGCCACCAGTCCCATTGTGGCTTTGTTTACAGTGACCACTTCCACCAACAGCTACGGCTGCCAAAGCCCGCCCCGCACCTTTAGTATCACGGTCAACCCCTTACCTCAGGTAGCCACCCCAACCAGCCTCAGCGTCTGTGACGGCACGTTGCTACGGCCCATCGTTTTCTCGGGCAGCTCCGTAGGAGGCACCACCTACCGTTGGACCAACGACACCCCCCTGATCGGCTTGGACACCGCCGGAGTGGGCAACCTACCCGGCTTTGTGGCCAACAACCCTTACAATGTTCCTGTAACGGCTTCGCTACGGGTGACGCCCTGGTCCAACGGCTGCCCGGGTCCGGCGGCCAAGTTCAGCATCACCGTTACCCGCTGTGAAGCCCGCCCCGCTGCCGGCCGATTAGCTGCAGGAGCAGTAGGCGAACCCGGACCAGGCTTGCAGGTGGAGGTGGGCCCCAACCCCACCCAGCAAACCTTGTTTATTCGCATTCGGGGCGTGCAGGGGCAAGCCTTACAGGTGCGTTTAGTCAACCCCATGGGTCGGGATGTTCACCAGCAGGGCATCGAGCAGGCTGGGGAAGAGGAAAGTCTGGCCTGGGACCTGAGTCAGCATCCGTCAGGGGTCTATCTGCTGCGGGTCAACAGTTTGACTTCTCAGCAGAGCAAGACGCTGAAGGTAATCCGATAGGTAGTAGTGGGCCGCCGTGGCTACCATGCATCATCCCCAAGTTTTAAAGATAACTCGGTAGGTATTAAAGAGAGTGGTGCCACCGTAGGGTAAAGCGATGTCAGGATAGACTGGCTTCACTTTACCCTTCAATGGAACCATCTTCGTCGTAATCCTTTTCGCTTCTCAAGGACAGTAATCTAGCAGTAACACAGATAGTTAGGCTACCAGCCTGATCAAGTAGAGTTGGTCAACACCCATTGGCGGGGCGACTGGATCGTCAGTTCCTTCTTGCAAAAACGCCAACTACTCACAATCTACCACCGAGGGGCGTACGCTTACATGACTGACCAGACTAGATATTCTTCTTTTGCTAGTACAAGTAGGGAATCCGTTTAAAACAATTGCCTAGGTTCTCCACGAATACAATACAGAGTAACTCCAAAAATGGCCGCTTACCATCTTCACTTTTAGGTTAAAATATATGAAATAAGTATAGCCATACGTCTGTATTTTAGCCTAACAACTCACCCTTACCTCGTTTATGACGCATCCTAAACGTCATAAAACTCAAAAAAGGCTAAACCGGGGAAACGTTAACGCTCCTTATTGGCCGGTCAATATGCATTAGGATTCGACACGTAAGGTTATGTCATCAAACCAAACAATACCCGTATTCCCTTCAGATTTAAGTGAAATTTGACAATAAGCGGCATGGGCTGGTGCTAAACCGCTGGTACTCAATAAGCGCCAATCGGTTGTGCCCGCTAGGGAAGCTGACGTCGTACTGGACAAATAAAGGCGGTCTTTTGAAAACCAATCAATACTAATTCGGCTTAAACCAGTTGCAGACCGTGTTTTGGCCCAACCGCTAACGGTGACTAGCCGCTTTTCTGCTGTCAGGTTGGTAATGGGTAAGGTGTTATAATAGCCCACGTACCCCGTTTTACAATGACTCAACTTCACGGAGCCCGCCCCCGTTCGCCCTGTGCTGCCATCCCAAGTCAACTCGCAATTCGTTTCTCCACTAGCAAACCAGTTAATCGGTAAAAAGCCTTGATGAGCTGAAAAATCCTCATTCAGGCCCGCATCAATAAAATTTTGTTGAAATATCTGTTGCTGGCTAAAAGCAGCGGGTTTCCAGGAACCATCAACCCGTATTAAGCCGTAAAAATTTTCGGCGGAATAACTTCCTAAGGGCTGGCCTACTGACACTTGCCCCGACGGAAAGTCCTGTAAGATCCAAATCCCAGGAAAGCCAAAACCGAGCGATTTTGCGGCTAGGGCTATGGTGCGTAGGCCCATATCTTGCCGCATCTCTTGAATCAAACTGCTGGATTGTATACCATCCCATGAACTCAAGCCGGTCTCACCAACAAATACCGGTGCTGAACCAGCGATTTGCTTAACCCGGTTCAGTGTATAAGCCGCTGGCCCCGCCCCGCCGTAATAATGGACATCATAAAAATCAACGGGGGTAGCTCCTAAGGCTGGAATTAACAGGGCTAAGGACTCAGAGACGTCCAGACTCTGATTGGTAGCCATATGCTTGCAATTGGTCACTGAAACGGTTACAGGAAGCGAGCCAACATAGTCCCGCAAGACGGGGATCATATACTGCATCCACTTAATGGCCTCGACATTGCTGGGATTCAGTTCATTTTGTAGTTCGACAAAAGCAATTCGGGAATCATTCTTATAGGGTTGCAATACAGTCTTAGCCCACGTAGCGCTTTCAGATAAACGGGTATACAATCCAAAAAAATCAAATAGAGTCAGTTGAACTTGTAAGTTATGATTAGCCGCTAGCTGAATAGTTTGGGCCAGCCTCGCTTGCATGCTGGCAGAAGGGGTCGGCCAGCCAAACGCATTAACTTGAATGATAACCCGAACGCTGGTAGCCCCAAGTTGCTGGATGGTCGCAAAATCCTGGTCTATCTGGAAGGCATTAAACTCGGTCCACATGCGTTGCCAGGCCGACGTAGAGGGGTAATAATTCATCAATTTTAGACTACTTATCCGCTTTAAGGTTGCCTTGCTATTTGTCAAAACATAACCTGGGTCGGCGTTTTTAGCTTCAATACGAGCGTTCGCGGAGGAAGTAATGACCCAAGGCTCCCCGGTAGGAACCTCCGTAACGCATGCTTGTGCACTTAATAAGCATAAAAACAATACTAGAAGGCCGGTTGGATTTACGTTATAACGTTTCATAAAGTAGGCTAGTTAGACCGTTGATGGGGCTATTGATTGGCTGGTTTGTCTCCCTTGGTAAGATGGTTTAGCTGTTCCAAAATCATTTCTTTTCCATGGCTACCTTAAGAATTAGCACACTCTCATCTTACGTCGGAACATAGAAATGACGGCTTGGTAGGTTATACACAGGCATGCAACCTAATTCGGGTAACCACTATTCAAAGCGTAGCAGTTAGATATAGTTTATAGGGAATCCTATAAAATTGACTTAATCGATCAGTGAACCTATTGAAAGGTTAATTTTTCGCACTCATTGGATAGTATGGCCAGTTTATTATTGTACTAAATCAGCCTTTAGACCGATAGGTTAATACTTGTTGGTATGCGATGGGCCTGGCTGATGAAGATCTTATTGGCTTGGCAGACATGATTGACAAACGATCTGTAGGTGTAGAAGCCCAACCTTGAAGAATACTAGCTACGTACGACAAAAGGTTTAATTCATTAGGTAGGCATCCAATAGGGCATCGCAGTAGCGCACCACCCCGGCCGCATCTGTCCACTATCAGTTGACGATATACAGCTTTTGTTTCGGACTTGAGTTCTTTTGGGGTGATGTACAGCTGCTTCTTGATCGCCCGGGGACTAGTATTGAATTCTTCCACCAAGATGGCATCTTTTTTAACCTTTCCGCAGACCTTTCATGGCTTTGTTGAGTCGTTCGATGTTCATACGAAGGCCAACCGTTTTATTCTTCACTAAATTTCAAGATAGAATCTACTTGCTTTTGCCAGCGTTGCTGCCAATTCGGTCCATTTCGTATGGCTAAGTAAGCTTGCATAACCTCATTATAGCGATCCATGCCTGAAGTCGATATGTAGCCTACCCAAACCGGCTCAAATCCATAGTGCACGCTAAGGCGTCGAAAGGCTTCTTTCAGTATATCCCTCTTCCGCTGTTCGGTTTTATTAATGTTAATAGTTCCTGCAACCAACAACTTGGCTTTACCTTGGCTAATGTTCCACTTAGCCGTTAAATAGTTATAGGCCTCAAATATGCCATACCGTTCCAGTGTGGGAACGCTCGCCAACACACCCCCTGCTAGCAAGCCTGTGATCCCTAGCGCCCACCCTACCCGTTTACGTAGGGGGCGTATTTTCATTAACAGAAAACCAATCAAGCCACCAGCCAGCGCTATGCCCAACAGGACCCTAAGATCTTCATCCGTTGCATGCCCCCACACATCGATCGTCTCTTGTGGGTCATCTACTAGTGGAACCCCTTTCAGCAAGCTGCTAACCAACACCAGGGGAAGGAAACTAAGCTTTTTATGAATCAGGCTGCCAACACCTGATTTCCTTAAACCCGGCATTGAAAAACAAAATGGGTTAATGAAGTAATTATCGGCACAGGTCATGAGTACAGAGTTTGGGTTTGAATATATGACGCAGCCGCTTTATGAGGCTTCGCTAGGTACAAGTGGGCCTTTGAGGTAAATCCTGACTAAAACATGCGCCTAAGCCCATCATTGCCTTAGCGAAGAGAGTCAGGGGTTAGACTTTTAGATTAAAGGGGGTAATTGGGCAACTGAATGGTGATTAATTTAGGCGTTAGTTTCTCCGGCCAGAGCGGTTTGGGTCCTAATTTCTCTGCTCATAAAACGTCCGGTCAGCTTTAGGGGATCGGGCGTAAGAACCTTTTTTCACTAGCTTTATGACAATGTCTCGTACGCCCGCTTACCCACTTTGGATCACAAAAAAGCCGAGTCGCAGCGCAACCAGGCTTTCCAACTACATTCTCAACCTATATCTTAAAAGTGTGTATGATCTACCGAAAGTGGACAGATGCGCCCAGGGTGGTGCGCCACTGCGACGCCGGAGCGGAAAAAGAAAGGAGATGCTTTTTAGTACTTGGTAAACACTTAAAAAATATGACGGCACAGTCATAGTGGCACACCACCCGCCCTGCACAGCGGTGAGCCGTTTAAGCATTGACAACTGAATTTGTTGCTGCTGAATCAAGATGGGATGTTTACGCTCCCAATAGGCATCAGCTGTCCGGACATTACCTAACGATCATGGTACCGCTATAGGCCGCATGGATGCCTTTAAAACCGCTTTTGTTTAATGCCCACCCTCCAGTTATTAATTAAGTAAACAAGAAAATTATTTTTTACTATCCAATCCCGAAAGCGCCATAAATAGTCTCTACTATCTTCTCTCCACCACCTACTATGGGTTTTTAAGAAAAACCGACGCGCTGCTATTCAGATAATGAAGCTGTCCTGTCGGTTCAAAGCTTATGCTCCGGGCGGTTGCGCTATTGGCCGTAACGGTTACGGTATGCCCATCTTTAATCACTACAGCATCACATATCGTAGGCACTCGGCCACAGGTCCAGGTACTGGCCGTATGCCAGCTCCCCGATGCGGCACTCTGACACCCACCCCGGCGGATAATAATATCATCGATCCGCAGTTGGTCGCGGGCACCTGAGCTACCTACACCCGTATAATAGTATTGCCATAGTAGCTGGATGTAAGGCTTATTAAGCAGAGAAGCCGGTAATGAAACAGGCCCTATTACCTGGCTATGGCCCGCTGTTGTGTTCCGAACATATTCCACTGGATTATTGGATGCATCCAAAAGGTCTGTAAACGGCCCCGAGCTTCCGATTCGATACCGAAGCCGTATGTTGTATTGGCGAGGATTGGGCGTAACCGTTCCTCCTGTCCATTGTACAGACGCTTCTGTCAGGTCAGTTGTACGAAGTGCTAGCACAACCCCGCCCAAAGCCGTAGAGATATAACCAGACGGAGAACTACCCGTATTGATAAAAGCCAGCCCATCCGTACCCAACCCATTGATTCGAGTAGCACTAATCAGATTGTAGGCTCCTTTCACCGTATCGGCCACAGCATACGTGGCCGATAGTGGAGGATCAGCCCGATTCATGCTTACGAAGTACATATTCGGTGGGTAGGTTCCTGCAGGCATTGTCGACAGTAAACTGTCAAACCGATATTCACAACTACTGAGGGTAAATGCTGCGGGCTTTCCATTTACCGTATTGTCGATGTCGAATAGGGCAGTCAGTGTCCGATTGACAGTAGGATTGAATGTGTATGCGGTATCAGTTGAAATGGTTGCCCCATTTTCCTGCCAGGCAATGAAACGATAACCGAATAGTGGTTTGGCAACCACCCGAACCGAATTGCCCTGAAAATAAACACCTGTCCAGGGATAAGGATTAGTGGCTACGCCGGGAGTAGTCGATAGAATGTCGATTGAATTTATTTTTATATACCCCTGGCTAGCATCTGATACAGCAAGTGTAACGTTCCGATTGGCACTCAATCCAAATCGACCACGTATATGATCACGTACAGAGGCCGGGCGCTGTTGCAGGAAGGTACGAACTGTGTTCAGATTGGTGAGCCATTTGGTAACGGAATTACCCGTCTTCCAGCGATTGAAATGCTCAGCCATATAAGGTTGGTAAGCCTGCTGAAAGGTATCGAGCAGGGCAACAGCCCGGGATGGGCTAAACGTGGTATTGAGCAAGTCGGCAAACCGATTGATAAAGTACGATTTGTAGCTGCTAACTTCCAGTAATCGACGTAAAAAACGTGTATACTCCGTCACCGACGCATCATAACCCGCCGTTGACGTAGCCCGATCCAATGAGTTTGACGTATAGGAATTTCCGGCACCCAGTGTCCAGTCCATATCGTTCATCATCCAGCGGAAACGGCCATCATGACCTTTGGCGGCATTAGCGATATATTGACTAGTACGTTTACGCCAAAGCTGTTGATTATTGTAGGGCCAGTCGAAATTGCCCGAATAAATTTCAGTGATCTGGTAATCCGAAAAACTCTCGACATCCATCATGGTAGCTACCTGGGCATAGTCGATGGTTGGCGTTCCCACAAAATAATCTTTCATGGCATAAAACTTCACCAGGTCTCCATCGTCGGCCAGGTAAGCTCCATAATCGAACTTGATGACATCGACACTATCGGTATCGACATTATAATTCCGGTTCACATAGTATCTGTCATACCGCTCCATCAGGTTATGAACACCCCAGTATTCACCATTCATCAACACAATACTCGGACGATTCGACTGGGTCTCAAATGGCAGATGCTGCACCATCGTTTGCATCAGACCATCAATAAGCGTGGTAAAGTCCCAGTCGTTTCCACCGTTTCGGAGCAATAACCGGTTATAATACTGGTTGATTGGACGATTAGGGAAAAACGCGTAGTTGAAATCATCATCGCCATACAATCGTACTGCTTTTCGAGGTACCGATCGTGAACAGCCACCGTTAATTGATATATCTACTCGTTGATTTAGAATTGAACTCCCATTAACGAAGAACTGAGCATTTGCCGATCGTTCCCAGGCATCTCCTTTTAACGTAAAATTTCCAGGCGAGCAGAAGATCGTTTCAGCGGTAGGGTTTCCTGTTCGCCACCCATCGAATGTTGCCCCGGCCGTATAGATCCCGGAATTGTAATCGAATAGCGATTTCTCATTTGTCGCGATTGACACAACGGGCAAGTTTCCAAACCGGCTAGTAGGGGCAATTATATAGGTTTCTGTGACAATATCACTCATCATCGCATTGGGCTTATAGGCCACAGCCCGTACTACTGTCCCCTTGAAGACCGGCGAAGTGGGTGCATAATAGGGTGATGAATTGAAAGTAGATGATTTGAGTGATACTTTATTGGGAGTACTGCTTTGATCGCTAATTGTTAGTGGCGCTGAATACGTAAATGACTGATAACTCCCGGTTAACAAACCCCCAAAGCCTTGTCCGACCAGCTCAGGATAATTATTTTTATATTGAAAGGTAGTTGGACCGGGGCTTGTAGGGTCAGGTTCTGAACCATCCAATGTGTAGTAAATAGTGGCTGTGGCATCCGGTGCTGTAATTGTCAGACTAAATCCACTTGTGTAGAATCCTCCTACTTGTGAGAAAACCGGTGGGTTTACAATAGACGCATAACCCGTTTTGGCATTGTTGCTAGCCCCAGGGCTCGTATTGTTGACCGAGTTGGTTCGCTGAAAGTAGAGCCAGTTTGCCGAACCATTGGGTTGTCGCCCCCAGGAAACATCCGTGCGTTGAGGGCCAAATGTTACCTGGTCAACTAGCGTAATTCCATCAGGCTGTACCAGGCTAAGCATCTCTCCGTCGGCCGAAAGCTTAAAGCCTACATGCAATGTTCCCCGGATTGGCATATCACTGGCCCATAACACGATAAACCCATTGGCAGGAATTATGGTCTGTGATGAACCCGTTGGCAAGCGATATTTTGTCAGCGTGGTATTATCAGAGACGTAATACCCGGCAATATCAACGGGTGTAGCATTCGGATTGTAGATTTCAAACCAGTCTTCATAAGCGCCCGAACCATCGGTAATTGTGCGGGCGTTCGAAGCCATCAATTCATTAATATATAGTTGCTGTGCCTGACTGGTCAGACCTACTAGAAATAAATAGGTAAGTAACAGAATGATCTTTAAATTTTCCTTTTTCATGGCGGGATAAATTTGCTTTTCCATTGATTAGTTAGTAACTAATGGTACGCCACCAGTTGGGTGGTTAGTTTAAATTTGAGTATGTAAACAACGCTTACCCTCTATACCGACTACTTACTCAGTAGCTTTGGCCTGACTACCACTACGGGTCTCTCCCGGCTGACTGACGGAGCCGGTGGGCATGATGCGGTCACTGGTTTACTCAACCTACTAGATGGCACTAACGGAACCCTATGGCTACACGTCAAACCCCTAATCCGCCAAATTCAAGAATCGAATGGGCTTTTGTTGACTGATGACCGTATTGCCCAAAACCTCACAGCGATGAAAATGGCCTACTAACCAACCACAATGCCCATCTCAATGGGCAATATGTAGGAGGCACTGGTCTTTGGGTTTTGAGCCAGTTATCAGTAGATAAAAACCCGTAAAGTTGTCTAGCGTTCGGAGCGTCCGCACGGGCGCACCCTATGTTTTAGGATATGGTCAGGCATGCTCACCAAAACGCGGTCCCCTTTCGCTAAATTTTGGCCGACTCGTGGTATACCAATGCCGACACTATCAATTTGGTTTTAGGGCAAAAGCACCACTAGTTAGGAGCCATCAAATCCAATCCGGAACCGGGCCGCTGGAACGGTAGCCCATTCCAAGCACAACCGATCAATGGGTGAATTTGTCAAAATCAGCAGTTAAACACTTCAGCCAGGCATTGTTCAGATGGGCTACATTCGCTCTGTACAAGCACCTGTAGCGATCTGTGGCGACCGCAACAGCAGACCGGTTCTCCCATACAAGGGGTCAGTCGGTAAACTCTTGTTGCTCACCACTAATGTGACAATGACTTACCGACAACCGCCCGGCGGCCAAGTCCTGACAACCGCTCCGGCGGACCGGCTACCAAAAACGGTAGAGCATTGAGCCAGACCGCTGGGCGGAGTCCCATAAATCGCTTAAACAGAATACGTCGCTGGAAAAATTACCCATGCGTACCCACCATTCTGAGGCTAGTCACCGCGCAGGCGGCCCCGTTGTTTGCCAGAATATGCGCTTATGTCAGGTAGAGCAGTTGCAGCCAACATATTAATCATTTTGCCTTGAAAGGCCTGTTATATCTGAAAGCTATGCTAGGGGCTTTTTTTCTGAATTGGCCGTCTTCAAAAATCAACTTAGCCAACAACTAGACATGGGATTGGCGTAACATCAGTTATGAACTAGATAATATATTTTATTAAAACTTGTATTTCTAGGCTTAGACCAGCCTGCTAAAGACAAAATCTAGAAACCCAAGTAGAGTCTATAATCCGTTCATATGTCTTCTCTGACTAACCGTTAACTAAGATACTTCTACGCTAGTTGAGACGATTTTTTTATTTTTTGCAAATACATCCAAAATTGTTTCTTCCAATTTTCACCGTAGTGTCACGGTCCGCCGTTGCGGGCTCGCCCCTTTTTGTTCACTTCCACATGAAGCCATATAATTTATCCTGCTTATCTACCAGAAGGTAAGTGGTGTAGGAGCATCAGGGGCGGTCGTTTTTTTTAATACTATATGAATACAGTCGCGCATCGTTGGTACACAACGTTTTATAATACTAGATAAAGCAGAAGCTGGATAGAAATCGGAGAACGTTGAACTCTCAACTGTAAACCCAGTTAATAACGCGTATTCCTCCAACTCTTTAATAGTATACTCACGAAAGTGCCCTGGATTGTTAATAGTTATCCTAATTTTTTCATATGGGTTATTTCCTATTACTATATGAGCTCGACGGCTAAGCGAGACAGCATTAGGGGTACCAATCAGCAAGTACCCACAGGGTTTGAGTAACGTCCGTAGGTAACCCAAAAAGTATTCAGGAGCCGTGTGTAGATGTTCGAAAACTTCAGCCATAACAATAATATCATGTTGCGGAGCGTCAATCCATCGATCAGGATAAGGACTATCATTTAAGTCAAAAGTATAATGTTGATTGACAACTCCTTGTGGGACGATTGGATCTCCAATTTCCCATCCCAATGAATTAATAATAGCACTAGGTCCCAATGTTTCTCGAATTAGTGTAGTTTGGAAATGGGGCCCAATATCTAATATTCTAATAGATTGACTGACGTGCTTACAAATAAGAGCCAACCTATTCACTTCTTTAATTAAATACTTAAAGCGATTTTGATGAAATCTTAAATAAGCACTCCTCTCAGAGTCGAGAGTAGGTTGATATGTATCAGCAAGATTCAACCTTAACTGATTGGACATAAATGAGCTATTTATCGTTATGTTTTATTGGTATTCCATTTACATCTGCAATTTAATTTTAGAGCAAGTTTTTCACGTAGTTTTCTTATTATCCGCGCAATCTGCGACGTGGTAACTGTACTCGGGGCGTTGCCCAAAACACCAAGGTCTTTTTCAGGCGTCCGCCATCCCGAACAGTACGTATGGCTAACCCTGATACCGAAAGGTTAGAAAGGGGATAAAACATAAAAACAGGACATGGCGAGCTTGTTTTTCTGAGTTTTCAACAGCCTTGAATATCAAGGCTTGTAAATAAAGATTTTATGCGCAAAAACCACTAAGTCATACCGAATTCTGTGACTGACTTAAAAAAAGCAAAACCCTCCTGAACTTTGTCGTCGCCAAACTACAAGACAGGATGTTTTCTAATTAATCGGCACTCTGGACTTGCCTAACTACGCAAGACCATGCAACAAACCAGTAAATCCAATATTCGGCGAAACTATAACGCCGACTTTAAAATGAATCGGACCGATTTATATGGATTAAGTTTGGGCTGGCCTATAATTTTTGGCCGCATCGGCGGTCCGAATATTTTTTCCCCGCTTGACTACCACATAGGCTCGATAAACGACCTGCCGTCGGGGCTGCCATCTTCTTGTTAATAATCAGAATATAGCTTATTATTACTACCATTTCTCGCTGATTATAATCCTGAAATACCTTAACGATTCCGCGCCAGAGGTAAAGCCCGTGTCAGACTCAAACTTAGGAAGCCACTTACAATAAGAGCCTTCGTCAACGCTTCAGTCAAGCCATTAGCCAAGTTAGTATGCTGTTTCCAAACCAATTCACACGGTAATTGTAGAAGGAGCTATGATTAAGAATATGCCATTTCTCGCCTATGCACTCGAACCAAACTTGTATTTTTGACCTTAACTTCATTAAGTTTCATGGCAAATTTAAACCTCCTATTTTAACAGTATTGAGGAAGTTTTCAACGCTATTTCAACTCCAATGCATGGTAATTTTTACGTTTCAACCTTTCTTATCAATTTCTATTTTTCCTCCGATAGCCCCCTTTTTTCCTAGCACTTTATACTCAGTGAGGCCTTTTTGAGTGATAGTGGATTGAATCCCTTTTAAGCCATAACTCTTTTCAATCCATTGATTGATAGCTTTCTTTTGGCAACTGAATTCGACAATCAAGCCTCTTGTAAACAAATTTCCTGTTTTTCTAACAAAGAGATCATCTGCATTGGGAGGCAGGTTTGCTAGTCCGCCCCATGCTAAGCAAGTCTCAATCGCATTGGCTTGTTGCCAAGGCCTGACTAGGTTGGTAAAAAAAGTCATAATAAATAAGCCCATTATCAGGATAAATGCTGCTAATGTTCCGATAAACACTTTCAGGAGTACTTGCCATCCTTCCACTTTTTATTTTGTCAGTTAATATTGTTTAGCAACTCGAAAACACTCAATGGGAGTATCTTGGACTAAAGTCTGTATATTGATAGGTAATGCGTCGCCTTGCAGGACGTTAAGAGCTTGTTTTTAGTATCTATACCTTCGATTGACGATACCATTAAAGGTGCGCCACGTAGCCAAAAGACTTAACTATAGGCCTGGTATGATTTTAGAAATGGGAACTTAAATTGGCGCCAACAACGATCAATCGTCTAGAAGCAAATAGTTGACTAGCCAACTGTGGGAGGGTAAGAAGTAGCATAAGGAATTGGCTAGTCACAAGCAATGAGAAAAGCAGTCTATTTTCTTATAAAATTGCAAAGAAGACTGTTTATACACGTTATTTTCTCTGCTCATTTAGCAAAGTGGCTTGAGCCGACAAAGCCTTCCATGCTCCTTCTCGTTTCACATATACATCCGTGTAACAAAAGCGGTAGGTCGCTGACTGGTCTTTATAGGTAATAGTCTGCGTAAATTTACCGGTGAGAATAGCCGTATTTTCAGATATGCGTACGCGCACGTCTTCTGTTTCATAAGGCTTTATCTTATACTCTCGATTCCCCGCAAAGTTTAAAACCGATCGACGTTCGTAAATCTTTCCATCCGCCGAAAGAAATAAAAATTGAGGATCTAGTAAAGTTGCTAGATAGGTCGTATCATGATCAATTATCGCTTGGTTCCAGCGTTTTTCAAGGGTTAGTAGTTCGTTTTCAGAAACCAATTGCCCACCCGGCTTAGTTAGAAATTTTGACGTTGGTTGGGTGATGGGATTTAACCCAATAGTTAGTGATAGTAACCAAAAAAGTACCATGGATCGAGTTAGTGATGTCAGAAGATACGGGCTCAATTTTTGACTTTACATTTTGAGACCCCATAAAAAAAGTGGTTAAAACTAAGTAGCTCCTTTATACGATTTATAAGATTATGAATGAAGGGTAGTAAAGTGGTTCTGGATGAAAAAAAAAAATGATTGGATTGTATAGTAGCCTGCGTTGTTACCTTTAAAAAATAGCTGTTTTTTTACTGTTCACTTATAAGTAAAGTCGAATGCATTAGAATTTGTAGACCTTCTAAAGGTTTATCGTATCCGATTAGTGTATTAAAAAAATAGTAGGATAGCAGTACTATTTTCAATGCACTGTTAGTTACTAGATGAAAAACGCTTCGTGAGAAAATCAATAGACGGCTTAGTTATCGTAGCTCGATATACATTTATTCAGTACTTCAGCAGTGATAAAATGCAAATAAGTTGACCTTAAGGTACTACACCAAGAGCCATCGAACTCAACCGGTAGGTTGGCTATTTGCTAGCATTTCCCAACCACTAGGATGATGCCAGAATAGGCTAACCGTACCTCAAAAGACCTACCAGAGTAGGTACAAACCGCTCTATATTCGTGTATATGCAACGACGATCCAATTACTGGTTAACTAACTTGAGAATTTAGCCCCTTAATTGGTGGGAGAAGTACGAAGGGTTTCCTACCAGCCTGATGGGCTGAGAGCTGAATCAACGAACAGGGTTGTTGAAACTGGCATAAAGAAACATGTTCTTGCTAGGTAGGATCCGATCATATCGGTCAATTACTTACGACAATAGGCTTTACACCTCATCAGTTTTTGGCGGGCGGATTTGTAGTCAAACTAAAACCCTTTGAATGCCATTCAGAGCGGACGTAGCCAGTTATCCAGAATATGGCTTCCATCCATCAGATCCTAATCCTAAAGCCTGAGTAGAGTACTTCCATTTGAACTAGCCAACAGCCTATGCTTTTACCTATACCCTTGGAATAGAACCTATTAGACAATTCTTTACCAGCCCAAGCCCTACATATAATGGACTTTGGCCGAATGCTTATTTTAATTAATAGTCGACCGGACAGGTACGGTTCCTAAAAAAGGGAACATGTCTTTAAGTAGGTGCGGGTATGGCGTCGATACTAGGGTATTATTTTCTTTCCAGACGTATTCACGCCACAGTAAGAATAAAGGACATATATCGATTTACCGGGTTGGCAACAACCCCATTCAAGTATAGCATTTTACTTTTTAGCGATGGATAACGCCAGATCAGCGACTTTTAGGGTAGGCTTTCAATAAACAAAATTAACTTGCTCTTGCTGTCACTTGACGCGGGCTCGATTGTAGCTACCGAGCTTGTGGATTAGGTTAACTTCGTTTGGCAGAAACGGCAAATTATCCCTAAAAAGAGAGTGTAAGAATTAACAAGTCAAAACAACATGCAAAGCCATTGATAGAAAATATGAGCTTATTCAATTGACTACAAGTAATGAAACCGTTAGGGTGCAATCAAGCTATACCTATAAGATATATACAAAGGCCCAATATATGAAAGAGTTAAAACACAATAACAAAAAAGAATTTCAACTCCAACGTTTATTTTTTTTTAACGATGCCATCTTTGCTATCATGCTTACGTGCGCTATGCTTGATCTGAAATCTGATTTACTTGTCGAATTAAGCTCGGATCAAAAGATGATTTCTTCTTTTATTAAAGAATTACCAAAATGGGAAAATAATCTAATTAATTTTTGCATAATCGGCTCTTATTGGGTACTACACCATAAGATATTTGGGTACGTATGGACGTTTAGTCAATCCCTGATTTGGTTAAATGGTTTTTTACTGATGGCCATCCTAATCCTACCAGTAAGTGGTTCTCTTTATGGTCAAGTAGGCAATCCTAATCTGCTGGTTCCAATTGCTATTTATACCCTAAATCTGGTGTTTATTAGTTTATTTAGTTATTTACTTTGGCGTCTAATCAGTAATCCAAAAAATAATTTAAGCTTAAATGCTGATACTCAAACGCTGAAAAATCGGATAACGGCCTATATATGGGTTATTCCTTGCGCATTTTTAACGAGTTTAGTAGTGATTATAATCTTACCTATTGATTGGCGGTGGGTATGGCATATAGCCCCTATTTTAGTACTACTCTATTATTACCTGATTAATATCATCTTTAAAACTTCACTAACTAATTACAAGGAATACGGATTTTTTTATGACTAATCTTTTTTATGTACTATACTAAGCACATAACCTATACGGGCAGAGGGTTAACTGAATTAAAAAGCTGTTGTTTTCTGGAGAGGTCGATTTCAGAATAACTTGCATTACTTTAGTAAGGGAACTTTAACCACAAATTCGTCCTCCCTTTGCCCAATCCAAACAGCCTGTTCACTCAGTAAAGCATACCGACTAACTATGTTTTGTAGCCCAATTCCCGTGGAATAAAAGGGTTTTTGACGAAGTTGAAGCCGGTTTGAAACCTCAATATAGTCCTGGACTACCTTTATAGTAACCATCATTGGCTTTGCAGTTGACATTGTATTGTGCTTAATTACATTTTCCAATAGAAGTTGCAAGGTCAATGGGGCAATTAAATAGTTGGTTTGCTGGTCCGCAGGTATAGCTAATGTAACAAAGAACTTTTCTTGGAAGCGAATTTTCAGTAAAAAAATATAGGCGTCTAAAAAATCCAGTTCAGAGCGAATACTGACTAATTCATGGTCCTTTTGTTCAAGTATATACCGGTAGGCTTTAGCCATCTGATTGATAAATTGAATGGATAAGCTCGCATTCGTTCGGGCTAAAGACGAAAGTATACTTAAATTATTAAACAAAAAGTGTGGATTTACTTGGTTTTTCAGTGCATTGTACTGGGTTTGAACGCTTTCTTTTTGAAGCCGTTCCGCATTAAATTTAAACGTTAACAGTTGGTTTGTAAAGCGATTGTTCAACAGGACTACATATAAGGTAAACCCAGTCATCATGTAGAAACCCTGCCTCACTAAATCAGTATAGAGTAAATTATAGGGAATCGCTTTATTTAAGAGTTCTTCATAAAGAAATGTTAGTACAGTGTTCTTTACGAATTGGTTAAAAAGCATAGTTAGGCAGCCTGCTATCATAATCAGGATGGTTTGGGGAATCCAATGGCTAAGTTGCCCCCCATTACTATATGTATCTTCACCGAACCATTTACTAAAAAAGGCTTGGAGGTACTCTGTCACATAAAGCCAACAAACCGATATAAATATTCCTAAAACAAATTCACACAATAAAGCTGGTACTATTGGTTTTAATCCAAATAAGGTACGCGCTTTTAAATTTGCATATAAAAAAATAGGGAAATAAAAGCCCATAATGGCCGTAGACAATAGCCATTTTTTTTCTAGAGGTAAGTGATAGAGCGATTTTGAATCCGGATTGCCGAACATACTAGAAAAGTACGCAGTAAAAGAGCAATATAATGATCTGTTTTCTATCAATCATACTACTGAAATAAGTTTCAATGTCTTTTTGTTTTTATTCTCCATTTTCCAGCTGCTGATTAAAAAGAATGATTTACATTTTATCAACTAAGACAGTACAGTAATTGACTACAAAGTCGCCTTAATTTATAATTAAATGAGTGGAAATTTCTCTAATACCTTATAAATACTGGTTTTTAAGTAGAAAGAAATACTCATTGCCTAGAGCATTAAGTTAAAAAGCAGCCTTTTCAGGTCCATTTACAAAAATAGACTATACCTTTTTCTCAGCTCGCACAAAAGCTTAATCGATTCATTTGAGCTTTGCTAATCTCGTATTGGTAGCAATCCGACCCTAAGACCACTCTTGTGCTCTCCTACTTCAGTTTAAATTGAATTAAAATGATTAATCAACTTGCTAACCCCAGCGTTGTTAACTTTTTATGACTAACGTACGATTGTGTTTGTCAATTTGTGGTGCCACTCCAATACATAAGCGGAACTTAGCAAATTGATTGGATTACCAGTTCATCAGCTGGTTAAACTTAGAGGGATACTGAGTCGTCCCATTTTAAGCAATATTTATTACTTTTTATTATATAAGTTGTCAATAATTGGTGAATAATTGCATCTATTTACTAGCAATACTACTTCTTTGACCGGGTTGTTCAGTAAAGGCTTAAAGATATAGATTAAATTACAGTTAATAAATTGCTTTTTTATAGGTAACTCAATACTACTTATTTACTAAGGACCCCTATGTACCGGCAGGTTAACCCTGTGCCGTTAGTACGTACACTTATTGAAACTATAAACAGCATTGGCTCATAACTTATGATAACATTTTCAAGGCTAAATTGTCTCAAATTTAGACTTTAGCGCTGAAAGTTAGTAGTTCTTGTTATACTCTTTTTAATCCAATTGTAAAAATTAACACCTAGCCTATAACTTACCTTACCGATAAGCTAAAATACCGTTTTTAACATCTTAACCCTATATTAATATATTAGATTAGTATGAATAGCCGCATTGTGATTTACGTTTCAACACCTCGTAATTTATATACTATTCTCTTTTAACTTAAGTTACCATTTATGGTATATGGAAAATATTATTGCATTTATTGATAACTAAATTTATACTTGTGAGGTAAATGGATATTGTTAGGCTGGTTACGACTATTTTTTAAAAAAGTTCACTTATAATAAAATTATCTTCATTATAACTGAACCCGTACCCATGTACCAAATGGCAGATAAGTTACTAATAAAAAGTTTTTTAAATTAATATGATATGGCTGAGCTTGAACCGAAAACAGAAATAGTATTTCTAAATGAAGAACGCCTCGTTAATAAGCTGCTAGATATATCCGAACGTGTTCATTTCTTATTAAAAGAAAAAGGAATGTCACAAAAGGATTTAGCGGTTACCTTAAACAAGTCAGAATCTGAAATAAGTAAATGGCTGAGTGGAAGCCACAACTTTGAATTGAAGACCATTATCCGAATTGAATCAGCTCTTAAAGAAGAAGTAGTTATAATACCTTCTTATATAAATAAAACAAGTAGTTAAAAAAGACAAGCTATATTCTCAATTTGATTTTAATGGGTAAATGAAGGCCTACAATGTAAATCCAGGTAATACTATAGTCTATTGTCTCAGGCAGCCTATTTCTACTATGCCATTGAAGACTAAACCGTAAATCATACTTGAGACATATTTTGAAAATATAAAGGACCGTCATTTGAATTGTATCCTTTAACCGCTTCCCTAAACTACTTTATAAATAAACCATTATTCCATTGTATTTAGAGAGCTTAACACCCTTTTTTGGCGCAATCCGATGCCTAGTCACGCTGATCCGTTCACCTTTTTTGTCGCATCGAGTTGGTAAAACTATCCGACCCTAGCCAATCATGCCGGACATTGTAAATTGTGCTTCCATGATTTGCTAGGGCTGTAATCTGGGCATGAGTCGGAAGCGCAATAGTCGAAAAAATTCTTTCAGTGAGCACTTGATTAGCCAGTCGGATGGTTCTTTTCAACCAACAATCCACGCTAGCCCACTGAATGATGGTTGATTTTATGCACTGAATCCCCTTGCCAATCTGTTTTAAAAGATGAGCGGATAATGCGTTCGTCCCCGGATGGCTAGAAATATATCATGACTAGAGACTCGACCCACTCGACCAAATACTTCAGCAAAAAGAAAGACATCACCATTTACAGCATTATCGACAAAAATTACCCACTTTTTCATAAAACCACGTTTTCGGCGGGAGATCGGGAGGCTTGGTAGGTCTACGACGGCTTACTGCATCACTAACAAATTAACAGTCCTCCGTAGCAAAAGTGCATAGCACCGATATGCATGAAGTATCACTGATCAATTTTCCCCTGCGCTTCCTTTTAAGCATTAATTTTCAGCAGCGTATTGAAGAATTTCACAAATGTAAGCTACGGGGCATTGCAATTATGTCCATTTTGCAACAACTGGTTTACAGTGTTCGGGTAGACGAAACATTAATACGAGCCTGATCGAGCAACACTGGGACAATATTCTCCCGTTAGTAGTGAGGCTCTAACTCCAGTATGTACTGCCGTCGATCTTACTGAAACGACTCAATTCATACGCGAACCAGTATCCTCTATATCAGGCTCTGGTCGAGTTAGGCAAAGTGGTGCGCATGATTTTTTGCTCAATTACATGGATGCTGGTCAGTTACGTCGTCGGACTCACCAGCAAACCACACAACTGGAGAGTATCCAGAAGTTAGTCAAACTACTCGATATGGTTGATGAAAGAGCTATCCAATTTGTACCCGAGAAGAATTAATGTTTATTACGTTTAGCAAACGCTTAATGGAAGCCTCCGTTCAGGAGTGCCATGAATTGATGGATACGATTCCTTTTCAGCCGCCTTATCCTGGGACCATATCAACCTGCATGGTGAATATGATTCTGGGGAAGACGTTTTGAAAGATGCCTCGCGTTTTGAATTAGAAAAGTTGCTCCAATTAGTCAATCCGAAAAGTGTAACGTACTGGCTTTCATATATGTAGTATTTGTAAATGAATCATTTTTCCCCGTGTAGGCAACCTCCCTATACCAAGCCTATAAGCATAGCTTGTTTAATTAAAGTGGCCACATTGTTTACCTTAAACTTAAGTAATAAATTACGTCGGTGGGTTTCAACAGTAAGTATACTTATGGAAAGACGTTGAGCAATTAGTGTGCTAGTTAATCCCTGGGCAATTAGGCTAAGTACTTCTTTTTCACGACGAGTAAGCAGTAGCTCAGGTGATGCACTAGCTGTGTAACACTCTAAAAGAAGCTCTTGAATAGAAGGGCTGAAATACTTCTTGCCAGCGTGCACCTTTGTAATTGCTTTGGCTAACTCATCTGTCGAGGCGTTTTTTAAAACATACCCTACGGCTCCGGCTTGTAACATGCCAATTAGATAGCTCCTCTCCTCAATGCTCGTTAACGCTAGCACTTTCAAATGAGGATATTGAGTGGTTAAGCACTGACATAGCTGAATGCCATTGAGGTCAGGTAGATTAATATCGAGCAATACTACATCAGGTTTACAAATAGCTGCTGTGGTTAATGCTTGAGCGGCACTTGAAGCTGTAGCGACAATATCAAGGTAGTCGATGGGTTGAAGGAGTATACGCAATCCTTCAAGAATCATGGGATGATCATCTACTAACAAAAGCCGAATTGGGATCATAGATTTATCAACAGGTATAATTGGTGGAACACTTAGGCGTTAGTGGACACCTTGAAGTCAATAGTTAAACTGGTCCCTTTATTAGGAGCAGTTTGTAGATCGAGGGTTCCCCGGAGATAGTTGACTCTGTCCTGAATACTTCGCAAGCCCAGTCCTGTCCGTGGAGCAGCTAAATCAAAGCCAATTCCGTTATCCTCAACGACCAGCTGCACGTGGTTTTTGTTGCGAATTAACTGAACGATAACCAGGCTTGCTTGCGCATGTTTTAGTACATTGTTGATTAGTTCTTGGAACAGTCTAAATACAGTTACTTCTATGGCGGCGGGGAGCCGTTTGTCTAAACCAATCGCTTGAAACTGGATATGCCGATGGTTCTTATCACTTAATGAGTGACATATATCACTAACGGCCGACACAAGCCCAAATTCACGTAAAGATTCTGGCATTAAATCACGAGAAACACGTCTTAACTCATCGATGGTACTATCTAGAAGTTTTAACGAATCCGAAAATGAAGTATCGGTTTCTGGAGTTAATACAGTGGTTTGTTTAATGGAATATAAACTGTATTTAATGGAGGATAACATACTTCCTATACTATCATGTAGATCGCGAGCGAGCCGACTTCGCTCCGCCTCCTGCCCCTGAAGCAAAGCATTCGCGGCTGTAATTTGACGTTCTTGTTCCAATTCATAAATTCGCTGACTTTGTAGTAACTGCTGTTGGACTTCCATTCTACGGCGATTGCGAATAAGCACATATCCTAATAGAATAAATCCCAATAAACAGCCTACCAAGATAAAGCTGCTATAGCTAAGCCAGTATTGACGCCGTAACGATTCCGCTACTAACCGATGATTGTGTTGTAATAAGCGAATTTGTTGACTTCGTTGTTTGGCTTGATATTTCGTTTCGAGCGCGTTTATTTGCTTTTGGACAGAAGCATTCCTAACTCTATCAACTAACTGGCTCCGACGCCGGTAGTAATCCAACGCAGACGCATAATGGCCTAGCTTCTCTTCTGTATTTGCCAATAAATTTAATGTTTCTATTTGTACATGAGGCTCACTATTTAGTTTTAATAATGATAAGCTCTCCAATAGATGCAATCGGGCCTGCTTGTAGTTTTTAATTTTTATATACTCATTCCCAATTTGATTTAAATTTTTAGCCAGTAAATTCACTTCTCCACGCTGACGGGCTAGCGGAATGGCTTTACGAATATAAAGTAAACCTATATCTGGCTTGTTGCATTTAATATAATAACGACCTTGTATACTATAATAAAAATCTAGGTAATAATTTCTTGGATTTCCTAGGACTGATTCCCGAGTCAACTGCAAATACTTAGCTGCTAATTGTAGATTATTCTGATCTAAATAAAAACTAGCTATACTTGCTGCTATGGCGGTTTTATAGTCGCTATTTTTTAGCTGAGGATAATAACTCATTGCTAGTTTCCAATAGTGGAGGGCACGTTCATTCTGGTCAAGTTCAGAAAATTGACTACCAAGGTTATAGTACACAACGGCTAGACCTAGGTAATCTTTGGTATAATTCATAAATTCAATTGCCCCTAATAATACCTGAATGCTTGCTCCCAAATTTTTACGACGTATCAGTATCGTCGATTCATTGATGGCTAATCTTCCCAACAACTTAGCCACGTATACTTCCTTACGTCTTAGATAAAGAGGAGTTAGTAGTTTTTTTGCTTTCTGTAAATACAAACTATCTTTTTGGAGCTCATTTCGGATACTCGCTAAATAAGCTAGCCGTAGGTAAGCCCTTGCCAACCCTAAATCGTAGTGAATTGCTTGAGCAAGCTTAACAACTTGCCTTAAATAATACTGGGCTTGAAGTGTATCAGGGCACAGGCGGGGATCACTTAATTCGAGTAATGTGTGAACGCGAGCAGTGTCGGTTAAAGTAGACTTAAGCCGTTTCTGTAGCATTCCCACTTTATTCTGGTCTTGCGCTTTACCCGGTGAGATTAATAAGTGAATTAGTAATAAAATGAGGAGGGGGCGAGGTAATATGTAATTAGATAAAGTGGAGATGATACTATTCATAGATAGCCAATGTAAGGACTACTGACTAAACCAGTTGGTTAATGAAATATAGATGGGGACTGACATCGTAGATAAACAAAATTAACGGTTATTTATCTGATGTGTATAATGTTCCTAAAACCTGGATCTTACGCACTTTAAGTGGTTTACTATCATCGATTAAATACTCGTTGCCACAATAAGGCCAGCTTAGCTTAGCCACTCATCTGTCACTTAATAAGCTTAAGTCTGTTACCTATCCTGGGTGGCGTCCGCTTCGGTTTGGCCACTATCGCATACATTAACCCACTCCAATGCGAAGATACCGGCCAAAACAATACTATGGTAATCGGTAAGCGACTACAAAGTCACCAAGTTTTGTCCCTAATTTCCCGTGTCCACCAGCGGCAATCACCAAGTATTGTTGCCCATTAATCTGATAGGTCATCGGTGTGGCCTGGCCCCCCGCCGGTAATGGAACTTCCCATTGTAAGCTTCCATCCTGGGTTTTAAATGCTCGCAAATGTCCATCTAAACTGGCCGCCACAAACACTAATCCCCCTGCAGTAACAATGGCTCCTCCAAAATTTAATGAACCCCACTCTTTAGCTTGCGGATACTTATCTAAGTCCATCATATAGCCTAGAGGCACCTCCCATTCTAATGAACTTTTTTGCAAATTCAAGGCCACTAATGTTCCCCATGGGGGGGAAGTTTGCATAAGCATTCCTTGTTCATTTCTTGTAAACAAATAGGTCCGCTTCATCACATAAGGTGTTCCCAACTGCATTCCGCCTTCAGTACGCATCAGTTCTGGGTCGTTTTTAATTGATTCTGCCAATTTTTCACGCGGTAATAATCCAATAATCGCAGCTATGCGGTTGACGTTTGTGATGAGTAGTCCTGACTCTGGATCATAACACATCCCCCCCCAATGCACCCCTCCTACGTTACCCGGAGTCATGAGGCTTCCTTGTAGCGATGGGGGAGTGAAAATTCCTTCATAGTGAAGCGTACTAAGGCGTCGTTGGGCGGCTGATTTAGTATCAGGCGTTGGTCCCCAAGCCTCTACTTTTTGCAGTCCTAGCGCTGGTAAAGTTGTTGGAAACGGCTGAGTGGGAAAGGCTACCTCTCCAGGAATAGAGGATTTAGGCACTTGACGCTCTTCAACGGGTAATAACGGAACACCCGTTTCCCTGTGGAGAATGAATACATGCCCCATTTTTGTGCCAACGGCTACGGCAGGAATAGTTTTACCATGCTGCTTAAAGTTGAACAGTAATGGTTGTGATGCATTGTCGTAATCCCACAAATCGTGATGAACCGTCTGAAAATGCCACACAACTTTTCCCGTTGAAGCCCGAATCGCCACAATTGAACTGGCATTCAGATTTTTCCCCAGTCGTTCGCCCCCATAATAATCTGGGCTGGGGCTTGTAGTTGGAATAAAAATCAGATCGCGTTCAGCATCGGCAGAAATTATTGACCACGCATTGGCCGCGCCCGTCTGATTGGCATTAACTCCTTTCCAAGTGTCAAATCCTGCCTCTACTGATGTACGGGGGATCGGGTCCCAACTCCAGCGTAAGTCACCCGTCAACGCATCATACGCGCGCACTACCCCCCGTTCGGAATTGAACCGTTGGTTATCGCCAATCGATGACCCAACCACAATCGTATTGCCAATTACAGCGGGTGGCGAGGTAACACTAATATTGCCAACCCCATGCCTCAAATCAACACTGCCCGTTTTCCCAAATGAATAAATAGGCTTACCCGAAAGGGCATCCAGGGCAATCAGTCGACCATCAATTGTAGCCACAAATATTCGTTTTGTTGCGCTTATAGGAGCTCTTTTCTCAGTGGGTGCTGGCCAGATCGAAACGCCTCTGGATGTCAGTTCTGATAAATCTTGGCGCAAATAAACGTCGGGATTATAGTCCCATTTTTTTTTCCCAGACATTGCATCTATAGCAAACACCCGTGAGGTTGGTGTACTAAAGAAGAGTGTTCCATCAACCATTAAGGGGGTGGCTTCAAAAGCGGCTTTCTCCTCGGCCGAGGTGCCTTTATAGTATTCTAGTTCGCCCGTTCTAAACGTCCAGGCTACGGTTAACTGCTTCACATTAGCCGAATTGATTTGAGTAAGGGGAGAAAACCGCATTCCTCCAGCATCATTCCCATACGCTGGCCATTCAACGGAAGGTGTTAATTGTTTTTGAGTAAGTTGTTGACCAATCGCCAACAGTGGTAGACTAAAAAGCACAATCCCTAACAGTTGGGGTTTCCAGGAAGTTTTACCAGTAGAATTCATTTACAGATTATGACTTGATGTAAAAAACACAAAAGTGGCCATTCAAAGCCGGAAACGCCTATTTGCCGATCGGGATGAAGTTCAAGCCGGACGGAACGAACCAGTCCATGGCTCCAAATCCTGTTAAATTATAAGATGGACAATTCGTTCGTTTACCTCCTAGAAAACCAATTGAACGGGATAGCTGCCAAACGCAATACTCCTGGCTATTAGGAGATTTATAGATGCAAGAATCTAGCACAATAATTATTCTTTGGTAGTATGCTTAAGGAGTTGAAAAGATTCGATCCGGTATTCATTGGCTAATCAGTAAAGATGAAATGCTGCCGTATTCAGCGCCCAAGCAATTAAAATAACGATAGATCCATTACCGGGTAGTCGGTTAGAAGTTGTTTGAGATAATGTCAAACTCACTTTATGGTTCGCCTGATGTACGTCAGTAATCTTCTCTAAAAAGTGATCAGTTGAAGATTAGAACCTTCCCAGTGACTTTTCATAAAAGGGCGGCCGCCGCGTGGAAGAAAGATGAAAGCAAACCGCTCCGATGGCCCGGCAATTCAGTGAAACACCAATTATGGCTATCCTTAAACGACACCATACGGGTCAGACTGTGTACTAATCACTCCTCATAATAGCATTTGTGAATCGCGAGCTCCGGCTTTTAGGTTTTGTCACGTTCGGGTTTGAATCGTAAGATTGCTACCCAAGACGAATTAGAAAGGAAGGTGTTAGGCCGGGCAAGGGAGGGCAATCCGGCGGAAGTAAAAATCAAGTAGCAGGTCATCCCAACGTTTATCGTTATGCACAATCCTATCGTAGTCTAGGCCTACAAGGCTACCTGGGCAATGCCTACCAGGGTTGGTGAGGCGGCTCGATTCCCAGCAGCTTAGCCAGCTTCAGGCTGAACTGCGCCGGGGCTTCTATACCTCAACCCAAATGGTGGCCGACTTTATACAAGCTAGTTTTTCCATCAAATATCATCTCCGAGGTCTTCAAATTATTGCACCGGTTATGCTTTGCGCACAAGAAAACCACGTTGGTCGATCCCAAGGCCGACCCCCAAAAGCAGGTTGAGTTTGTCACTGAGCTTAACCAGCAGATTCGACAATTACCTGACGATGAAGTTGTTTACTTTGCCGATGCGGTGCTTCCGCAACATAATACTCGGCGCGCCCAGGGTTGGATCGACGTTGACAAACAGCGACCCATTGCTTGTCATTCATCCCGCTACTGACTGAACATAAATGCGATTGTGAAAGCGCTTGATACCATCCAAGTCATTACTGTCCAGGACAAAACCGTACGGGCGGCCCCGAATGATTCAACTTCCACCATTGCCCTATTGGGACAAATTCTAGCAGCCAATCCGGGCAAGCCCATGATTCATATTTACTGTGATTGGGCTCGCTATTACATCAGTAAGCAGGTTGCTGACTGGATTGCGGACAAGCCCATCAAGTTGCATTTTTTGCCAGGTTACTCGCCTAATCTGTATCCTATTAAACGACTCTGGAAATTCATGCGGTAAAAGGTAATTGAATCGGTGTACTATCCTGATTTTACTGTTTTCCAGTTAAACGTAATGGCTTTTTTAGGCCATTTGGAGCCGAATCATGCTCAATTCGAAAGCTTGTTAGCGCTACGCTTTACAATTATCAATAAAGACGGTTTAGTCGCAGTCTAAATTAGCTCGCATATATAATATACTACTTCTGTTCTTTTACTGCGAAAATACTGGTTTACCAGTAGTGCTTTACCCGGTATTTTGGGATTGACAACTACGAACTAAGTAAGGATGTTTGCTGAATCTATAAGCCTTACTACTATGATTAAGTCTTCGCTCAGATTAATAGGCTCATTCAGCCTAACCTTCATTTGTAACATTACATACTTGATTTGTGTCGACAAGCTAACAACAACTTTGATTCAACAGGGTCTAGGCCATCAATCTGTTGGAGAGATTTTTTGAGAAGGCAACTATTGACTAACCGGGTAATAAGTGATATCTCCATCTGCCATTTTTTGTGGACATTAGCAGTTCTGCCGTCGGGTGATTCGTTGTTTGCTGGGTTTTAACTCGGCTGACTTTCGTTAATTGCGTTTCTGCCAGTATGAATGTAACCCCAGCAAATCTGGAGAAGCCGTATGCTCAATCAAAAATATGCCGTTAGAAGGGCGACCAGACGAACTTCTGGAGTGCCATGCCCGTCTGCTTATTCCCAAACACCCACTAATCCTAGCGATCTAGGCTGAGCCGTCCCCAGTACTTGGCTTGTTTCCATCGGACTGTCGAAGCGGGCGTAGTTTTTATGGGGGGCATCCTACCTACTTCCCGTGATCCAACTTGGTGAAGATCTCGTGGACGAAGCCTATACGAAAGTAGTTCGATTAACCCCGAATGATAAGGCTGAGCCGTTTGATAATCACTTCTAAAAGCTGGGCTGACAACGATAAACACTTGGTTATCATATTGATATAGGTTCTATAGGTCAATGCTTCGCTGTGTTTGATGAGCGTTTTCCAACCCGTACACGTGTTGCGACTCGGATACTGGCGTACATGGAAGCCTAGAAAATCAATTCCATCTTTTAGATGCACAATCACTGTTTTTTCCTCCGACAGTTGTAAATCCCGTTCCTTCAACCAGTCTAGGAGCAACAATACGATTTGCCAGGCGTCTGAGAATGATATTACGAAGTCATCCGCGTATCCAACCGTACGACGCGGCCCGCACGTTTGAGTACGACTGCCTCTGTTTTCCACTTAAGACAGAGGCAGCGCACAATACGCCTACTTTTTATTCAAACAAAGTAAGTGAATCGCCGGAGTTAGGACTAGAAGTACGCTTTGCTTTCCTGTCAGTTGGTAGCATCCATTCCTTTGACTCAGTTTCAACTTGACCCATCTTTTTTTGCTGTTCAAAGGCGTCGATTCGATTGGCTTCTAGTCGACGACGGGCATACAATTGCTGACGCCCTAACTGCGATTGCAACGGGAACCGTGCTAAGAAACGGTCTATCTCTTTATGTTGATGGGGATGTGGTCGGTAGATTTCACCCGAATCAATAAACACTACGTTGTACCGCATCTGGGTAATATTGCCGGCCCGGTCTTTCTGAGGATTAAGCATGTGTTCGTCAGCATTAGCAAACTCATCCGTTCGCGTTATGTACTTGTAGTTCATGGTACAGTAAAAATGCCCCCGTTGATAGTTAGAGACAGCCAATTCATACTCCTCCATATGGAGAAGAACATGGTTCCAAGCCGTAATTTGCTCCTGCATTTGACCAATTTCACTCTGCAATAGGCTAAGTCGAGGACCGCTTAGTCTGGCAATGTTTTGGCGTTGAATTTGGAGCTTGATGTATAATTCATTGACGTAGTTTTCTACCCATTGTTGCTTGTCTGGCAAGGAAAGCTGTTTCTCTTTAAGTACCCAAAAGCGGTGTTTACGGAAAAACGTTATCCGCACGGCAGGTCGGCCCAAATTAGCCAATTTAATCGTTGTACAGACGAAATCAGCAAAGGGCTCAAAAAGTGATTCGTATTGGAAGTCAATGAAATATATGGTACCTGTACCCGACCAATCGCCTTCAATGTCCCAGTTATCCCGGTCTGGATAAAGTTTAGGAATAGAATCGATCAGAGCCGTTAACGCCACTAATTTTTTACGATACTCCTCTGGGTTAAGCTTATTCTTGCGACGCGACTGAATAGTTTGCATAAAAAGCTATCATTTTTTGTAAAGTTGCCAAAAAGTACTTGCCCTCACAACTATGTTTCCTTTTAAAGGAAACATAGTTGTGAGGGCAAGTACTTACGAGGTCAGATTCATTTATTTTTGATTTATATGGCTCCTTTTTTGGTTATCCACATTCTTTAAATGCCAATAAATCCCTTTTATATATAAGAAAAAAATAGTCTAAATTTATTACAGATGAATAGATATAGAATAGCAGTAGTGAAACTACTTGATTACCAGTTAACTATAAGGCTATCCCCTTACAAATCTGCTAAGTAGGCTTACAGATCCGCTAGCTAAGCTTACAAATTCGCTAGGTAATCTTACAGATTTACTAAATTATCCTTACAAATCTGCTAAAAATGAGGCCTCTACTCTTACAAATCCGCTACCAAAAAGGACAATATCCTTACAGATCCGCTAACCATCCTTACAAATCCGCTAATAATAGAAAGTGAGCTAGCTTTCCCCGTATTCTTTGGCAATAATCTAGAATTTGACTGGTAAAAATGTTCAGTATAGTAGTGGCTATCGGTAGATGTATTACAAATTAATGCTGTTATAAGTGAATTTTCTATTTCTAGTATAAGGCGGTTACGTATACAAAACTTAACTGTTGTTAAGCCTATTATAAACCATTAATAAATGTAAATATCTGATTATCAATAGATTAAATTAATTAAATTCTATATCCCTTACAAATCCACTAAAATGATAATTAAGCAATCCTTACAAATCCGCTAAGCTATACTGAAGTGGAATTAAGCGCTTATGGACGTAAATTTCTTTATCAAAGGGGCCATTTATGTACTTTAACAAAGAAATTATATAATTTTTTTGTATAGTGATGGGTTTACCAATCGGCTTAGTCTTACAAATCCGCTAACCTAGAGCAGTTTTAAACGGGTGCCGGTGGTAGCTAAGCTTACAAATCCACTAAGTGTTTAGGGGGTTATAGAGAGACTTTTTTGCCCTAATACAACAAATTCCCGTTTTTCTTACTTACAAATTATTAATTTGTAAGCAAGAGCCGATTTCCAACAAATAGTATATTCCGCATGGGAAAGAAAACGATTCGATCACGCATGGTTCAGCGGGTTAATTCCGAACTAATGCAAACCAGCAATGAGGCGATTCAGCTTGAGTTCGATTTTTATAGCGATAAAGCCCAAAAATTATACGACCGTCCAGAGCGGCAGATTTCCGAGGGTGAACAAGCGAAGCAGTTGATGGTAAAACAAATGGTGCGCGAACCCATGCGTATGCTTTCCACTTTATCGCATCTGACCGTTCTCCAAAGACGCGTATATTGGCTGATCCTCTACCAGGTTAAGCACTTACAATACAGGAACGTAGAAGATGCTAAAGATTACAAATCGCTTACGTTTCATTTTCACGCAACCGATATTATTAACAACGATACCAATTGGAGCGTTACCTACCTGCGAAAAGTAGTTGATGACTTATCGAACGTTTCCGTGAAATGGCAAGACAACAAGGGTATTTATACGAATGCGAAGGTCTTTCCATTCGCCCAATATATACCTGGGAAAAAAATTATTGTTTTGCAAGTGCAGCCCATGCTAATTCCTGGTATGCTTCAGCTCGGTAATAACTTTAGTCAGTACGAGTTGGATGCTGCTCTAAAACTAACCAGCCAATATGCTCAATTATTATATGCCTACATGTGTCGCCATGTTTGGCGAAAAAAGTGGTTAATTACCCTGGACGAGCTAAGAACCATCATGGGTCTCTCCGAGATGAAAGCGTATGACGAGTTTTCAAATTTACGCATCCGTATTCTGGATCCGGCCGTTGATCAACTCCAAACGCACTGCGGCTTAAAGATCACTTACGTAACCTTGACTCAGGGAAGAAAAGTAATTGCATTAGATTTTTCCATCCAATTACTCGATGAAAAGGCGCAAATTGAAGAAAAAAGCCGGGAAAAACTCAAAGAAAATTTGGCGATAATCCAGCAATATAGTCTGGAGGAAAAACGCTTATTCGCTCAGGAAACGATGCGGTCCTACTACCGTTCGTTTACCCTAGACCAGCAGCGACAAATCTTAGAGAATCAGTTGTTATTAGAGCGGTTTTGCGTGGCAGAATGTTACGTGATGTCGGGGCAAGTCAACCCTGAGAGTCATGATAATTACGTGCTTAAAAGCGTATTTAATCCGGATACACCTGCCAAAACCTCTTCACGAAAGTCCTAGGCGCCCTAACTATTTGCATTACTACGCTGAATATCCATGAATTAATCTCTCATAAAATCTACTAAAGAGTGCTTTTACTAAATCCGTAACACGCTGAATTTGTCAGATTTGTAAAATGGTCTCGTTCAAATTGTTCAGGACTTTAATTGAACTCAGACAACGATTTCTCATCCGTGACTCTGCTGATTATTACCGCACGGACAGTGGAGTTTAAAACCATCACCAACGTCAAAAAAGCTAGCCGCTTTGGCCTTTATATTTGAGCCGTTGTATGATTCCAAGGTGAGTCGCCTAACTTAATGCCACCGCGACGGCGGACCGTTCACAAACCGTGAGCGACCAACCGCTGCGGTGGACCCTCCCAGCAGAAATACCTTAGTCGGCAAGGCTTGCGACCTATGGACCAAACGGTCCGCCGTCGCGGTGAATATATTTTCTTCAATCAGTTTAGCCGTGGACAGTAGACTGTAACTCAAAATCTGATCAGATCGGAATTGAGTCTTACCGCGATGCTCTGACGAAAAAAGCATTTCCTGTAAATGAGATATAGTTAGAGGTAACAATACCTAAAGAGTCGGTTCCGTTCATCATTGCGAATCGGTTTGCATCCATCACCGATAGTTTAACATTGCTTACATTGGTTGATTCCGTTTGACCGTCTCTGTTCAGCGTGAATTCCAACTCAATATGATTATTGTCAATTTTTGTTGACTTGACAGTGGCTGATATAGTTGGAGTCGGTAAATGAAGTAACTCTTTATTTTTGTTGAAAATACTTACTAAATAAGCACCTTCTACTTTGGAAGCAAAATCGTTATCATCATGAGCTTCTCTTGACGATGAATTTGCAGGAATTGGTGTCGATTGGTTTGAACAGGAGGAAAATACCACTACAGTCATTGCAAAAAAGAGTATTGTTTTCATAATTAATATGTATTTAGTGAATCAATGAATAATCATAACCATTCTAATGGCCTTCAATTAAAACGTATAAATTTTATAGTCGATTTTATCATTTTACTGAATAGTGTTAAAACTGTACTGTATCGCTTTTATACCAACTTGAATGGGATATTACCGTACTGGGCTGGACTACTAAATGGGCACAGTGAACTTGCTTCACTTTCAGACCACCGAAGCGCCAAGCTCTTGTAGCCCCAAAATGAACCCTTTAAACGGCGTAAAATCGACCTCACCAGCGGACCAGCAACTTTTAAAGCGGACGTCTTGAAAAAAGTTGCCAACCGACAGATCATACCCTATGTGGCACAGGCGCTGGGTATCAGTGAAGCACTTATCTACAACCCCGACGGCGGAGCGTTGGAAACTGAGATACGAACAGCAGTTTTCGAGTCAACTATTAGACGTACTGATTGAAAACCAGAGACTGCTACAACGAGTTAGTCAACTGGAAATGGACCGGACGGCCGAAGCCGTGCGAGATTATAGAAATCGGTCCGATCTAGTAGTACCCATAGACGTGGACATTAGCCCTGATCGGGCCGCATTGGCGGTTCGAATCCATGTGCAAAAGCGAGAAAAGGCCGTCTAGCGACCAAATCCTTCAACTTAATCCCCTTTCCTATGCAGTTACTACGCTATTGTGTGGGTCTGGACAATAATGGACGACGCGCGGTAAGGATTCGCTTCTGGATTTAAATCGATGGGCGAGTCGTTGTCATAGGATCGATAAAACCAGGCGACTGGAGCCGTGGCTAACAAAACACGGTCCACCGTTCTTAACTATTGACCAATGCGGGTGAAAAGGCTAATAGCATTGCCCGTAATTCATCTAGTCTGCTTTCCAAGAGCTGGATAGTTAGTTCTAAGCCTGTTCGTTCCTCCTCCCACTTCCTGCGCTCTAGATCCATCTCATATTCACGTTGTTTATCTGTCTGTTGAGCTTGCTCAACCAGCTGGTAGTTATGAACAAGTTGCTGAATGAATTCTTCCTTTACTTGGAGCTGGGTTTGTAGGTGCTCATTTTGGGTACTTAACTCGATAACAATTGTTTCACACGCTTGCAATCTGTCTTCACACGCTTGAAACTTTTGCTGGTTTTCAACCAGGAACGTGATAAAAAAATTGGCCAGCTCTTTTCCGGAATACGTATGGACGGGTTGTTTTAGTTTAAACTCATTTTCCTGATCTTGCTGAAGGGATTCGGGTAAAACGATTAACTCGAGGTTATTTAGATCGGGATAGCGGCGTAGGGTCAAGTGCCCTTTCGCGATGAGCTGGGACAAACGTGCTGCCGAACATGGCTTACCTTGCTTGTCCTTAATCCGTAAATATTCTTTGCGTGTGACGGCTTTTGTTAAATCAATGACTAGATGTTGATCCGTCAAAATTGTTACATTCTTACCCATCCAACTTTCCTATTATCTAACAATCACTACATTAATACGATTATACCTGTTAACTTCTAATGCAAGTTCTTTCCCCACAAGCCCGTTGTTACCCTACTTAATGAGGGTAGCGAATTGAACTGCCTACTGTCCTCATTACTGTTTTTTGGTGCGGTATTGGCTTCTCCCCACTAAGCGCATATGCGCTTGGCTACAGGAAGGCATCAATTTGGAATGAGTCAACCTTTTTATGACAAGCGCAGAAATAATAAGGTCGCTAGATACCTGCTCACTTGGTCATTGAATGTTGTTCAATTGATTGAAAATTCTAGGGTCATTAACGTTTTCTTATTTCTGAAAATCACCACTTGCTATTGCGCTACTGGACAAATGCTGTAGTAAAGAAAGAATGTCCTAATTAATCGCTAGATTCATATCAACTGACAAGTCTAATGTTATAAATCTGGATTGAAGTGGGAGGCGCAAACAATGTCGATGTGTTGAGGCTGTATTAATTTAGGCTTTTTACCGGGTTTACGATATCGTTCTTTGTGGAGTTTACCACATATAACACACTCTACGGTAACAAATTGATAGTAATATGGCGAGTTCATAACGATTTGAGTTACTAGAATTCATTAATGTAAACGTTTTAAATACGATACAGGAGCTGGTGAAGCCTGTCAACTTGCATTCTTTAGTTGACAGGCTTCACCAGCGGTTTTAGCCGGCTATTGCTCATTTATACTTACCGAGTAGGCTCAAAACGGCCGTTTAGAACTTTTCCGACCGTGGCTGGTGAGGTAGTTTAGAAACCAAAGGCTTACCCATAACTTAAATTTATTTTTGACTAAGAGAGAAACTAATTAATGACCCATCATGCACTTGGGTAAACTCAGACATATACTATCCTAATGTTACTTTGAATTGGTTTTGGTTTATCCTTGAGTGTATTTTCAAATATATTAGCGACTATAAATGAGATCAATTATTTCTAACTGAAAGGTTATTTAGGGCCACTGAAAGGTCAGTAGTGACAACCAAACTTACAGTTGAGTCTACGATTAAAATAATAAGTCGGAGTAGCAACTTAACTGTAAAGATTTTTGATACATCTGCAGAACGCGCAACGAATTTTAGGCAAACTTACTTTATTGTCTACCTCGTTCAAGCAAGCCGACGATGAGCCGTGTAAAACCAAAATAATTGTTATCAGGATCAACTTAGTATCCCGGCTGAGACTGCGTTCAACGACTACTAGTGAAAGTAGTAATGGAAAACCAACAGCGAATATTAGAATGCATAGGGTCACAAACAACCGGGCAACCTGGCCACCCCGTCGGCGTTTTTGTAAAAATAGGGGTACCATAAAGATGTTTGGGGAAGGACGTGTTATTCGACGAACAGTAAATCAAATGTGGCTGTAACAGCGTAATCCTTGGTTGAAGGAAGGCCAAACCCTGTGCCAAATAGGGAGGCCTGAAACGTACCTTTGATGCGATAAAGCTTATCAACGCACTCTGTTTTGATAAGCGTTGACTCCGCGATAATCAGGCTTCCAGTTCTGGCCTGGTACAACTGAGGACCTGGTAAGTTCAAGATCAGATCCGCCTGCGCACTAGTGGGGGTTGGCTTGGTTTCAAACCCCATTGGGTAACTACCTGGATCAATCGCATTAATCACCAGTAACTGCCCGTTGGATTGATACGCTGCCGGCACGGCATAGGATTCAGCAAACGTTCTGGGTTGGCCAACAGTGAAGTTAGCCGTGATATCCCCAAGGACGATTTTGCCTGATACACCGGTATAGGTCTTGGTATTGGCTTCCTGGACTTCTGAACCCTCAGCCAGTAAGCTAAGTCCACCGTTGATGGCTATGCGCCCGGAACCAGCATAACCGGTCAATGTAGCCGGAATTCGGAGATAACCAGGTAGTTGCGCCTGTGGATCTGGATCTTTCTTACCACAGGTCCATAAGCTTACCGACAGGACTAACACGAAAACATAACTAGCGTATCGTTTCATTTCCCTTTCCAACCGTGTGACGGCGGCTACTTTTTAGGTCCGTATAAAATCGTTTCGTTGCGCGATTGGGTAATATTCTCGTAGCGTTTCTTTACCTCAGAGTTCATGTTTGCCCGAAGCGCCATACCTTTTTGAAAGCATTCGGATATGCGCGTATGTAACTCATCGATCATCTTAAGCCGCTCAGCATCGGTTAGTTTTAACGTCTCCGAGTCATAGTACTCATCGGGTATTGCAAACTTATCAACAATAGAACCTACTAAACCCGATATAGCACTGGTGTTACCACTAGCAAGGCCAGCAATCAACGTACCTGCGCCTGGTATGCCAACTAAGGTACCAACTACATTTCCAAGCAGTGTTAGGGAAGATTTGGTTGTAGACGCCATTGATTCCTTAAGGTTCTTTTCAAAATCTGCTTTTGCAGCATTCACCGCATTGTCAAATGCCGTGCGTTGATCAGCCGATAACTTATCAATGTCATCCTGTGATTTAATCCCAAATGAGGCCATAATGCCATTCATGGTACTGGAAAAGGAGCCGACCATATCATCAACGGAAGAGGCAGGCGAAATACTGAACGTTGGCATGGGTGGCAAAGCAATAGGCTTGCCGTCTTTGATTAGAACACCCAGTTGGGTTTTAATCGCTCCAGCAGTACTCATGGCTTCGTTGAATTGGCGCATATAGGTCCAGACGAAATTATTTCCCGCTTCCCCAAAGCCTGGATTCGCTTTAGCCAGGGCATCCGCTTCAGTGGTTAGCTGCACGCGCATTCCCCACATCTTATCATGCATCTGTAAGATCTCGCCAACCTTGTAATAATTTTTTACGCCGGTAGACACTAATACCCGGGAGTTAAGTTGAGCGACGGTTAGCTTATTGAGTCGCTCCTGGAGAATACGGATCAACTCCAGCTTAGCCGCCTGCTCGGTATTGGCGTCTCCCTTCAGAGCAATATTCAATACATCGCCGGCACTCTGGGCATTCGCCAGGGAGCTGCTAACTAAAAGCAGTGTGAGAATGGGAAGAAAAAGAGCTTTCATGTCTGGCTTGATTTAAGATTGATTACCGGATAACTTATTAATCGCAACGGATTTGCCAATTCCAAAAGACCCAATCAGTAATATGCCTTGAAACGGTTCAGGCCTACCCGATTGGAGTAGCTTTTTGGTCAGTAGCCAAATGATTAATTGGTGAATTTCATCACTGGTCAGCTTGGAAATTGCTTTCTGAATAGCAGTTAGTTTATGCATGATAAGGTCGCTTTGAGGTTAGGGAATGACTTGAAAATTGATCCGAACCGTATCCAGTTGGGTATAGCCCCGCTCCTGCTGAGCAACAAGGACGATTTGGCTAACACCAACTGCTTCCGGTGTGTATAGCCAGCTTGACTTACCTAGTGGAAGATTGACGCCGACTTTCTGCAGAATGGGTGTAGTCTCGTCCTTGCTTCCCCGGTCGAGTCTGCCTAGGCCCGTTTGCTGATAAAATTGAAGCTGGTAACCATACTCAGAATAGTATGAATCAGTCAGTAGCTCCAGGGGCAAGGCGTAGCGTTGGTGAACCTTTAAGGTGTCACCTGGAGAGGAAGCCTGTAACCGGATTCGGTAGTTTGCCCGAATGTCTAAAGATTCCGACTGGCAGCCCATGGCCAGCCCGATCAGCGTGAGGTAGATGAGATTTTTCATTTATAATCCGAGTCCGTGTCCAGAATGAATTTGATACCTACACCCAGATTAAAGCGGGTGGGAATGATAGTAGAGCGAAACAGATAGTATTCCTGTGCCCGGGCAACTAGGATAGTTCGGCCGGTTAAGATGTATTCCCCTTCAATGGCCAGGGTAGGTCCGACAATCCACTCCGATCGGTTCATAAGACTAGCTCCCTGAACTTCGCCACGGTCCTGATTGATGGACTCGTAGCCACCGGCAACTCCGCCCCCAACATTAATGACCCAGGAACGATTGATCAGCCCCATCACCCGGGTGAAGTAGGTTGCCTCGCCCAGCCACTGAGACACCGGCACAAATGCTTTATCATAGGCGTAAAATTTCTGATTGAGGTGCACCGTGCCTTTCCAGTACGTATTCAGTGATCGGTATTTGCTATAGGACAGACCACCGAATACACCAAAATTATCCTGACCTGGTAGTTTAAATCCGTCGACGATACCCGCGGATAATTCAATGGTCGTTTGGCCTGCCTGATGGATTTGCGCACGGGCAATTGTGGCCAGGCAGAGCAGACTTAACAGCCCCAGAGTAGTAAAATGATTTTTCATAAAGGTCGGGCGGTTGCAAGTTCTTCAGGACCAATTGAAATTGTGAGTTGACGTCCACCACTTTCCTCCCCTACCTGGACGACCAGTCGACGATCTTTTTCGAGGGTAAGCCGTTCGATGGCAATGACTTTGGTAAGCTCATCATGCCTGGGAATAACCATTTCACTGGCATCAAAAACCCGAATTGGATCGACTGGTACATCCTGAGTAGCTGAGCTCTCCCCTACCCGCTTCATTTGCATGACGTACGTACGCAGGTAATCAATGCCATAATCGAGTTTGGAATCATTTTCCATACCCAGAACCACGTACATCACATCGTCCTTATAGAGGATGTTGCGCAGGTATAGATTCATACCCTGCGTTTTGTAGCCGATATGGCGAATCTTACGACGGCTGTGCATGGCCAGCTCACCCTGACGGTTCAGGTTGTCAGCTAATCGGGCCTGCGAACCAGAATTTACCTTGGCTGATTTTGATACATCGCCATCAAGCAGCACCTTCGTCAGATCGTAGGTTACCGCATCGGGTTGGTCCTTATAGCTGACCATAAAGCTAAACAACCGTCCGTCGGCTGTTACAATGGTCAGGTTGGTTTCCATGAACGGATTTTGATGAATGGCTTTCAATCGAAATACGTTTCCCGCTTTCTCCACAGCTTCTCCAGCAATGTCTTTGCTACCCAGATCCGCATAGCGAATTTCGTAGGGAAAAATAATGTGAGTGGTTTTATTGGCACTCACCTGAAGAGCGTAGGAAGGCCGGATCGTCGAATTAGTCATCGGTAGCACAAAGGCCAATTGTGCCATCGCCGGGGCCGTGGCCAATGCCAGGCAGAAGGGTAAAATAAACCGCTTTTTCATTGCTAATAACTGCGTGTTTGGTGATAGGTTAATTATTAAACTGATGGTTATTGAGCCTTCAGAAATAGATTGTAACCGGCCCGTAGGCGAATCGTGGTCTGACGAACGGAATTTGACGCACTCATGCGGGCTTGATTGGCGACGTTATTAACCAGGCCCCCCAGTCCCGGAAGCTGAATACCCTGAATGGCTGAGGATTGGATTTGACCGCTAGCCTGACGAGTCAAACCTGGTACGTTTACGCCCATTGATCCATCGGTATCATAGACATCCAGATCAAGTGGTATGAGTTGGCCACCCAGTTGCAGACTACGAACGGTCAATCGTAAACGATCATCCGACAGCTGACAGATGGCATGCAGAATTGTGTTGGTAGGAATCGTAACACCATCGGCCGTAATCTCTTTCAGTAGCCGCAGCTTCACCTGCTGGCCATCATGAATCGCCTGATCTTCATGCACGACAACAGGGATCATCCAGGCAATAACTTTCTTTTGACCATAGTTGCCACCAGTCAGCACCGCACGGGAAGGCTCTTTGCGGGAGCCACCGGTTGGCGCCGTTAAAAACGGGCTCTCAGCCTCTACCGGATCGGACAACCGGCTTGCCATTAAGTTATCGCTTATCCGAACAGAGGCCGTATGACCTTCTGAGGTGCCCTGAGCAGGAGGTACCATGGATGCCTGACTAGCATATGGATTCGAAGAGGGCGTTTGCCGACTCGTCTCATAAGTCCGCATCTGAGACTCCAGCTGCTTATCGGTACCGGTATAGTAGGAGCTGCCCTTTGGCGCATCATAATAGTAGGCTCCTGCTTTATCCGCTTGTTTTCGAGAAGATGCCCGCTTGAGCGGAACGGCCGAATACGTGCGAGTCGTGCCAGGATCTGAAACCGGAGTCGCCGCACCAACCAGACTGGATCGATGTTGAGTAGATGTGCCGGCATGACTCACCGGAATCGCCTTTAATTCTCCAGTAGCAGAATCCCGACGTGTGTGGCTGAAGCTGGAGAGAACCTGGCCAACCGCAGCTTTTCCGTAACCAGGGCCTTCCACATCACGGCCGTTAATTTTACCCGTCTTGGCATTGGGCATGCTGGCATTAAAACCACCAGCACCAGGCTTGCCCGCGGCTATTTCTTCAGCCCTGTACCGCTCCCCTTTTCCACCCCCTAGAATCCAGAATAAGGCAAAAATAAAAGGGAGTACAATCCAGGGAAAAACCAGCATGGCTTTCCGTTTCCGAAAGAACGCATCGTCACTGTGCGTTGCTGATAAAGCGATGGTCATGGTCGATGAGGAGGTTTTGTTGAATACTGTTTAGCCAGGCTATCCAGCCGCTTCATAGTATGTTGACGAGCCTGTTTATACTGCCCAACGTTCGTTGAGGTTTGTAAAAAAAGTTGCTGCATGGGCTGGATGAGTTGATCAGGAGAGGCCGCTGGCATCGGTTGATTAAGCCTATCGATGCTGACAATCAGTTTGTAAATGGCTCCTCCACCCAGTATTAGTAATAGTCCAAAAACAAGGGCTTTGCGAGCCCCATCGGAAAGCTTCATCAGGAAGTCCCCCATTCGGGTGACTAGGTTAGCGATGTGTTTCATTGGCGCAGACGTTCTTCAATGTCGGTATTATCCACCACGGCAAACTTTTCAATTAAAAACCCATGCGGATTAATCTCCGAACGGCTCACATTACGCAGGTACCCACTAGTGATCAGCTTGCGAACCGTGATGTTAGTCAGACGAATAATCTGCTGTCGGGCATAGGTTCGGAAGTGATAGGGGTATTGATTCAAATCCAGCTGGATACTATCCACCTGAATTTCCTGCGAAGCCGAAGCCTGAATCAACTGGCTGTAATACCCTTTCTCTTTAGTATCCAGATAGAGTCTCGATACACTTTCATCCGCATAGGGCAGTGCTTCATTGATATGCTCCTCGATGCTTTTCGCGTCGGGATCGAGCGTAAAAAACAGTTCGTGGAACCGTCGGATGTGATCACGACCTTCCACCGGCCGGTTTTCCCGCACATCGTTGCGCAGAGCCGCTATGAGCGATTTTCCCTGCTCGACGACATAGATCCTACTTTCTGAATCGGTCTTGACCGTGTAGGCAAATACCAGGCATCCTATGGCAATCAGCGTGAAGGCACCCACACTGACAAAGGCCAGAATCCGAATGTTGCGGTACGAGGTTTCCAGATTCCGGAGAGATTTAAAAAAGGTTTGATCTTGAGTGGCCATGACTATTCCTGATGTTTGGTGATGTTCCTCATGTTGTTGTATTCCTGTTTGACGGCTTGTCCATAGTAGGAGCCGTAGTTAGCAGCAGTTTGTCCAACCGCCCGAGCAGCTACCAGAGTTGCCCCCAGTCCCATCATTGCGGCCCCGCCAACAACACCCGCCCCAGCTTTGCCTATATCCACAGCTGCACCCGCTGCGTGGCCAGCCGCAGGCACGGCTCCATTCATGACCATAGCCGTAGACATACTCGTCATCCGCTGAAGAGCGCTTCCCACACCGGAGGATGAAATGATGTAGGAGCCGATGGTGGGAATGGTGAAGTAAGCCAGGGTAGCGATGATCATAAAGACCATGTAGATAAGCTCCCCGCTCTGCGCTTCGTCGGGTACATTATTAACCAATTCCAGGTATTGCAGGGTGATCACTTTACCCTGGAGAAAGGTCACAATCGTACCCAGAATATTAGCCAGGGGAACCCATAACGAAATCTGCACATACCGGGCAATCCACATTAAATGCGAATCCTGAAAACCGGTAAAGATGGCTAGGGCAAACGAGAGCGGACCGATGATGGTCAGCACGATTAAAAAGAAGGCGCGGGTTGTCAGGATGACTAATCGAGCGGCCAGATAAAGGGCATAAAACAGATTCTTCAGCATCTGATCAAATCCCTGACTTAAATACAAGCCCATTTTTTCAACTACTAAAGACATGTATTGGCCTGTCGACGTCCACATGCTAACCTCTTCCAGTTTCCTGTCCAGTTGATTCATCTTTTCGGCTATCTTCTCCGTACGCATCGTTTCCAATTGCTGAATGCGGGTCGTCTGCACATCGATCATGTTCTGAGTGACGACCTCCACCGGTTTAATCAAGGCGTCCAGAAAGTCGGTGACAATAGTGAAGTTGAGCACCAGAAAGCCGATGGCGAAGGGCCGCAGCAGGGGAAATACATCGATGGATTCAGCCCGGGCGAAATGACCCAGCACCCGCATGCCGATGTATAGGGTTGCCGCAATTGCTGCAATCGAAGAGGCAACAGCTCCCAGGTTGCCCATCCCCTGCTGTACTTCCGTATAAGCCGTGGTGATGGCTGCTTCCATGGACGAAAACTTCTGATAAAAGCCATAGTCCACGTAAGCGCCACCGCCTGGTATTTGTAGTAAAATCATGTCGATAAAAGGGAGATAAATAAAGATGAACAGGGCTTATGTTGATCCGGTAAACAGGTGGAGCCAACGGAAACCTGTACTTACATGCTGGTCGATGTAAGTGTCTTACAGAGAGTGCATTGCTTCTTGCTTAGCATCGATCAGGCTAATTCAGGCTTACGTCTGGCATCGGCGAAATCGACAATAGCGACCTGGATATCGCCACCATTCTGATTCGTTCGACGAATAACTTCAGACTTCTCAGGACCTTCCGTTGTGTAGGCGGCATACTCCTCCAGACTTACTTCAGTGGCATACACTTTGGCCCTCGCTCCCAGGGCAATGAATACCTCTTTGTATTTACGCCGGGCGTCATTGTCCTTATTGACCGACAGAATCAACTGTTTCTGTTTTTCGGATAGACCCAGCAACTGACGGACTTCTTCAAAGCGGTGCTGATACTTACTCTGATCGAGTAGAATCTTACAATCCGAGTTGTTGATGATGGCATCTTTAACAATGTTGTTGCCGATGATATCATCAATTTCCTGGGTGACTACCAATGCTTCGCCAAAATGCTTCCGGACGGTTTTAAATAGGTATTTGATGTAGTCAGCCATCGACTCTTTAGCAATCGCTTTCCAGGCCTCTTCAATGACCATCATCTTACGAACCTCAATGGGAAGCCGGCGCATCTTGGAGACAAAAGTTTCCATGATAATGAGCGTCACCACCGGAAACAGAATCGGGTGATCTTTGATGTTATCAAGCTCGAAGACAATGAACCGTTTGTTCAGCAGGTCCACATTCATATTCGAGTTGAGCAGGTAGTCATACTTACCCCCTTTGTAGAAGGGTTGCATGGTGATGATAAACTGCTCGATGTCGAAATACTTGTCCGTGTACTTCTTTTCCTTCAGGAAGGTCCGAAACCCTTCCTCAGAATTACAGTACTCGTAGAAGCCATTAAAACTAGCCTCCGCCTTATTCTTTTTCACCTGCTTGATGAATTCCTCAACCGCATCCGACAGCGCCACTTCTTCAGTCCTGGAGAAACTTTCCGTTTCATTTTTCCAGAGCGTTTTCAGGAGCGTATTAATCGAGGTGATTTTATCAATCGAATAAAACCCATCCTCCACGTAGAAGGGATTGAACGTTATAGGCTTGTCCTCTTCGTATGTCAGATAGATGCCATCTTTACCGCGCGTTTTACGGCGTACGAGCTCACAGAGGCCTCGGTAGGAATGGCCGACATCCACCAGCACGATGTGGGTATCCTGTTCGTAGTACTGGCGTACTAAGTGATTCATGAAAAAGGATTTCCCTGATCCCGAAGGTCCGATCACAAACTTGTTACGATTGGTCACCCACCCTTTCTGCATGGGCTCATCCGACAGATCCACCCAAACCGGTTTACCCTGCCGGTCACAAAGGCGAATCCCAAAGGGCGAAACAGATGATTGATAAACCGACTCCAGATTAAAAAAACAAACAGCCTGCTCAACGAAGGTGTAAAAGGTTTCGTCAAAAGGCAGATCACCGGCGTTTCCTGGTATGCCAGCCCACAGGAGCCGGGCTGCATCCATCGAATTCTGCTTGGGCAAACAATCCAATTGAGCAATAGCCGAAGACGTACGGGCCCGAAGGTAATCCAGCTGCTCTGGCTTTTCGGTCCACACCATGACATTGAAATGTGAACGGCAAACCGTTCGCTGTTGCTGAATGGCTTCCTGAATGTAGCGAGTTGTCCAATCCCTATTAATGCCGTTTTCAGACGAGAATTGCGAAAGGGAATTCAGATGCCGGGCCGTCTGCTCGAACTCCCTGAGGGCAGCCTGCGTATCATCCAGACAGATATACTGATTGTAGACGTGATTACAGGGAAGCATGAGACCCACCGGTAAGACGTTACCAACGGCAAACTGCGTGCTATCGGAAGAGAGTGGACCATAATTGGCCATCACATCAACTACCTGAGGCATCGTATCCGCATCCGATATCGTAAAGCACATGACTTCTTTGGAGCCAATCCGAACCCGGCCATCAATGTCCCAATCTTCCAGAATCACTTTCTTGCTGCCATCAGGCTGAAGCCGAAAATAATTAGGGACAATACCCCTGTCGCCTTTCTTACTGACCAGCTCCTCATCGGTTAACCTTTGAGCCGTTATGCCACCATCCAGCAGAATCCGCTCAAATTGAGAGATGGCATCGAAGAAGGGTTGTAGTTCACGCCCGCTCATCTGCTCTCTGGGTACCAGCCGGCGTTTGGTCAATGAATGCTGATTGCTCTTTTGCTTCTGGCGATACTTGGGCAGCTTGGAAATGTAGAGATAGCAATGATGATTCAGAAACGGCCGCTCGACGAAGTGCCGCTGAAAAGCCTGGGTTAGAAAACTATCATCCCCCTGCTCATGATCAGGTTGATACCTCTCCTCAATAAACCAGTCCTGTTTGTGAATAACTGTACCGATCGGCATAAGCTTAATGGCCTTGGTTAAGGCATTATGCAGTGATCGGTAATCATCAGCTGACAGCGTAAAAATTTCGGGTAGATTCAGTCGAAACCCAACAGTAATATCAGCCATTTTGCTGACCAGGCAGTTGTTTTCAACGGCTAGTAATGGTAGTGCGGCTTCGAGACTTCGGGCGTTTAGTTTCACGGAGTTGGGCGAATGGTTTGGCAGAGGTGACAAGAATTGCCTTAGGCTGATTGCGGGTTGCTTCGAGCTTCAAGAGGCCCGATACGCCGTGTTTTGCGGAAAGCCGCATGCAGTACCAGATCCCACCTATCCCACTGCCCACCACAATGAGCGTGGCCAAGTAGGTGTTTAGACCGAAAAGCCCGTAGAGGATCAGGGCGAGTACCAGGCTACTGACGATAATGCCAGCCGATAAATACAGATACGTGCCTTTTAGTCCCCTAAATTCTACGGGCTTGCCGATACCCTTGTTGATTTCCAGCATTAACCGAAAAAACTGGTTAGAATCGCGCCGACAGCCACCAGGAAGAGGGCGGCCCCAAACCAGCTCACCATCGCCTTCTGCGTATCCGGATCACCATTGTGCATTTTGCTGTACACTCGAACCGCGCCAATCAACCCGATGACCACACCCAGTGCCAGGATAATCGTCTGGGCTGCGGTGCCATAACTTCGGATAGTAGTGGCTGTCGTAGTCAACGCAGCTGCACCATTACCAGCGGCCTGTGAATTGGCCACCATCGTCATAAACATCAGGTCAACCGTCAGGGCAACCTGCATACCCAAAGTAATCTTCCGGTTACGCATAAATTGAAGAGTTGGTAAAAGTTTGATTTAAATTTCAGAAATAATATAAATTCTGAAACTAAAGTACATGTAAATTTTAAATTCAGTAAAATTTTAGAAAAAATTATTTCCCTATAAAAATCGTATTCTATATAATACTTTAATTATCAATGAAATAAGATAAAAATCTATTCAGTTTATTTTTTGGCGTTTTCATACTGGCCCCTCCCCTATTCGATTTGAAGTACTCAAAAAGCTTTACTTTACGGCTGGTTACATGGAATATAATACATGTATTTACAATGATTGTATATTTTTAATATGATAGTTATAGATTTTATTAATTTTGCTTTGCGGAATTACAGATAGGGGCAAGTAAAAAGGCCAGACACGTCGGTCTGGCCTTTAGGGAATTCTTAAACGAAATACGCTTACGCTGTTTCGGCAAATAGCTCATCCAGGTAATCATACCGTCGGATCAGTTGCCGACCAGACCGTTTTGGAAACGGAGACCGTTCATTGACATCTTTAATCAACGATTTTAAGGAAGGCTCTTCCGTATAGATGAGCGGTGGTTTAGGGCGAGACCAGTATACCAGGCAGCGAAGGCCGACGTATACCATGAAGGTCAGTAGCCAGGTCAACCCAACATTTCCCACTACGTGCGACTGCTGAAGGAGCACCAGCAAGCCAGCCAGTAACAGAAAGCAGCCCCAAAGGATGGCAAACCGAACATGAGCCTGGTTCCAAAAGATAAACCGGGATTTTTGATAGGTCTGCTCATCGTAGCCAATCAGAATGGCCAGTAAAAGCTTTGCCGGTGTGTGCAAACCGAATTGGGTCATAAACGCTATAACGCGTTCGGTACCAAGGGCTAGCCACCAGATTAGCCGAAAAGCAACTACGAGCAAACCCCCGCAGAAAACCAGCGCAAGGATACCCCAAAAATCAAGTTTCATCAGGATCATGATCGATGTAGCTTTTAGCGGGTAAAGGAAATGCCAGCGAGAGCAGATCGGTTCTGCTGTTGGTTGATAACCTCAGCCAAATTAGCGGCAACAACATCAGTCGGGTCATCTGGTATTAGTATCCCTTTATCATTCGCCTGAAGGCGCTGTGCTGCGCTGATCAGCTGTGCAACTGACTGTTCTGCCGGGCGCTCGGCATCACCCGGAATAGGCATGCTCAAAACAGTCAGTTCATCCTGATCTAGAGCTATGCCATTCAGGTCGGGTTCAGTAGCCTGAAAGTTTGTTTCTGGCACTGGTGAAGCGCTCTGATAGGGGCTGCTTCGGGCAATAAGCTCTGATTGGGAGGCTTCAACCGGCTGTTTACTACCTACCGGCGCATAATGACTGACTGCATAAAGTTCCGAATAATCAGTCTCTTCCGATTCATCAGTACTGGGCTGCGGATCAGGTTTATTACCTCTACTGCTGATCCATTCCCGGATATCTTCCCGGTAGTACTTGATCAGCACATAGGCGTAGTAAATAATTAAAGCGACGAGGACAACTTTAATAAGATCCCCCCAGGAATATTGACTAAGCATGGTTTTGTTGTTCACGCTGATAGGTCTGATCAAGGGCCTCCAGCAGGTTATACAAAATGGTGTTCATGGGTTTGCGGTGCTTATAAGCAATCTCCCGAAGAAGTTCATGATGTTTCTCCGCGATTCGGGTCATCTTGGCAAACGTTTCGTCTTCGGGAGCTTTAGGGCCAATGATATCGTCCATTGACAGCGTACTACTTCGTTTGCGGGTCGACCTGGCCACGGGTGCCGGATCAGCTGCTTTCGTCGTTTCACGAAGCTGATCGGTTGTCAAGGTCGTTCCTTTCCCTTCAGCGAAATCGGATTCACCCTGTTTGATTACATCAGACAGCGATTCAACTGGTGCCACCGGGGATGGTTCAGCAACGACAACCGGAGGTTGCTGTTCGGGCGCCGAAGGAATGATCGATGAGGCAAATTTGGTAACCCGGGCCGTGTTATTTTGCCGGGCGACATCAGAGAGTGTCTTCTTATTCATTGGGCTGATGGTTTGGTAAAAGGGCTTCAATTTCAGTGAACAGATCCTTCAGACCACTGTTGCGCAGGTAGGCTGTCGGCATTGGAAATAAAGTCGAGCGGTTTACCGTATCCTGGTAAGAATCCCGCTGCGGAATTCGACTCTTCAGGCAGGCAAAACCATACTGGCCAAATCGTTCCTCCAGCTGATCAGCGATCTCACCATCCCGCGAAGGTTTGTACTTGTTCCAGACTACCCGGCACCGATCGGTTGGCAAGAGCCCTACCTGCTTGATTGCCATCAGGTAGTTAAAGCCAGTGGTCACCGAGTACTCTGAGGTCTCCATAGGGACCAGCAGATAATCCAGTTTTCCAATGGCCAGGTCATAGCCCTCAACATCGATGTTACCGGGCATGTCGATCAGCACCAGCTCGACATCGGCCGGGAGTTTGGCCAGCAGGCCTGGCACGTTCTGGGGATTGCCCGATAGAATGGCATAGGGTTCAATATCCTGCTCATCAAGCCGGGCCGTCGTCTCATCATCCATGCTTTCAATTTCCCGAATACGCTGATTGTAGACCGAAAGCTGAGAGCCATCAACATCGAGCAACGCCACCTTGATCCCCCGCTTATAATGGAGCCAGGATGCGACTAAAACGGATAGCGTTGTTTTTCCCATTCCACCTTTTTGCGTGGCAAAAGCAAGGATAGTAGGGATGCCTGTAGGCTTGGCAGCAGTCACCGGTTGGGACTGTAGAGTAGGAGTGGTCATGAAGGTTTATGTTTGATAACGGAAGCAAAGGAATTACATATTTTACAACTTTACAACTTTACAACTTTACAAGATAACTAATTACGTAATTACTTAATCAATTGACTAATTAATTTACAAGTTTACAAGTAAACTACGTAATTAATTAACAAAGAAGAGGTAAGACCGTAAGAAGTAAAGAAGTTTACAAGTTTACAAGTCAATTAATTTACTAAAATGACAACTCATACTATCTTGCAGAATCTAGTAAAGTAGTTTACAATTCTACAAGTTTACAAGTAAACTAAAATTAGGAGCCCTTAAAAGGCACTCCGCAGTTATAAATTCTGCACCTGAAAAAAAGGATCGCGTTACGATAGCAAGATGTGTTTTTGTCTGACAAAAACCTCTTCTCACCCTTAAAATGGGTATTCACTGACAGGCCTTCGAAGTCGGCCTGTTTAAATCAAAAATCGCTATGGAAAACAAATCATACCGGGGCGGAAGGCCCGAGTTGCCAGAAGAAGAGCGAAGTGATTTCAAAGTAACAGTTCGCTTCAATAAACAGGAACATCTACTCTTAACCGAACGAAAGGAAACGACAAAATCCAAGGATTTATCGGCTTTTATCCGGGACGTTTGTTTGCAAAAACCTTTGCTTATGAAGACTCAACTTGACACGTATCAGGACGAAGCGTTGTCACTTTTAGTTGAGATGAGAGCCGATTTATTGCGCATAGGTGTTAACATTAATCAATCATCAAAGCGCATAAACAGTACAACGGATTACCACGATTTACAGCGGGATGTCAGTAGCATGGCTACCAACATGAACCGCATCGATCAGCAGTTGCAACAACTCATGCAGATCCTAACCAGCGAATCCCAACCTGTTTACTGAAGGCCCGATGGTTATTCGAATCAGTAGCGGGAGTTCACCGACCGGAGCCGTTTATTATAACGAGAACAAGGTTGGAAAAGGGGAAGCAGAACGTTTGGCCGTGCGCAATTACCGAGGCATAAAATTACCGGTTCAGGAACTAGGACTTGCCACAGTAGCCGCTAAATTGGAACAGCAGGCGGAACTGAATGCGAAGATAAAAAAGCCCACCTTTCACGCTAGTATTTCCCTGGCTCAGGGTGAGAAGTTAACACCCGTGGAGATGCTGGCCATCGCCGATCGGTACATGGATGGACTAAAATATGGCCAGCAGCCCTATGTAGTTTATCAACACTTTGATACCGATCACCCACACCTGCATATTGTTTCAGTTCGCGTTGATCATGCCGGAAAGAAAGTTCCTGACGCCTACGAACGGGAACGCTCCAACAAACTCCGTCAGGATATGGAGAAAGAGTTCGGTTTACAGATTGCCGAGAAAACAAGCCTTCGCCCGGAGCGTGCCCAGCTGCTACCAGTCGAGTACGGCAAAGGCGATCTAAAACGGGATATATCGGCCGTCGTCAATGGTATTTTAAAGGATTTCACCTTCAGCAGTTTTTCGCAGTTTAATCAGCTGCTCAGCATTTACAACGTGAAGGCCACAGAAGTGGCTATGGAGGGCAAAAAGCCCGGGTTGGTGTATTCGGCTATCGATAGCAACAAAGTCGCTCAGGGAGCCGCATTTCGCGCCAGTAGCCTTCCGCTGCAACCAACCATGGAAACTGTCAACCGGCGCATGAATGCCGGCAAGAAAGTCAAAGGGGACCGTATTACCAGGCTTCGATCCGTAGCCGAACCCATCCTGAAGGAAAGCAAAACGTGGGATGACTTTCAACAGCACCTTTCCAAAACCGGTGTTGAGGTAATCCCACATCTGGGAAAGGATGGCAATCTGTTTGGCATCTCGTTCATCGATGTACGACAGCGAGTCATCTATACAGGGAGTGAATTAGGAAAAAGCTTTACGGCAGGATCGCTCAAGACTGAACTAGGGGAAACCTACACCCCACCCAGCCGGCGTGAAGTGCCAGAATCGAATCCAAAACAGAGTAGGGGAGAACATCAGCAGAAAACCATTGATCAAGCTAAATCAGATGATCACCACGAGAAAATTACTTATCAAAAACAGGAAAAGGAGTCCGAGCCTATGCACAATCTAGACCTGGTAAAACAATTACTGTACGCCATCGGCCGAGGTGGCGATGAGCAACAGAGTGAAGAAGAGTTAAAGAAAATGCTTAAACGAGCCCATAAACCCCGATTGTCATGAGAGACGACCGCAAACAACTCAATCAAGGTTCAGAAATTGTATTATGGTTTGGTCTGGCTGCCCTGGCCTTTCATCTCTACATCGAGCTCCATACGTTCTGGAGTAGCTACGGCTTGGCGCATCCAATCAGCGATGGGATGCTTGACAAGCTGGTTGGAAATTCACCAAAGCTGGTGGACCATTACTGGGTTAAGCTATTTGGGGGGGTATGCATCGGGCTTTACAGTTACGCCAATCGGGGGGTAAAATCAGTAACCAAGACGTTTAAAGGCGTCTCAACCGACCTTGGCATAGGTCTGCTCTTGTACGTGGGCAGTATACCCATGCTGAGCAGTGACTGGCTGCTGGAAAAAACAGGTGTTTTCGGCCTTAGCGTCAGTTACCCGGTCCTAACCATCGCCGGCGTTCTCTACATCATCAAGGGCGCTCAGGGCCTCAATCGGCTGATCAACTACAAGCCCGGTGAAGATGAAATGAATGAAGAGAATGAAACCTTCCTTCAGGAAGAGCGGCTGCTGGAGAATCCCTATTCGGTCAATCTACCTACGCAATACACCTACAAAGGCAAGATTCGGAGAGGTTGGCTTAACATAACTGCTCCTTTTCGGGCGATGCTGGTTATGGGTATTGCCGGATCGGGCAAATCTTACGGCATAGTCAATAGCGTTATCCGGCAGCATTTGTCCAAGGGCTTTTCGATGTATGTCTACGATTATAAATTCCCTACGCTCTCACTGGTGACCTTCAACGCCATGATTCGCCATAAAAAGAACCTGGCCAAGAATACCAAATTTTACTGCATCAGTTTTGAGTTTCCCCAGAAATCACACCGCTGCAATCCATTAGACCCCCGTTACCTGCCAACCCGGGAAAGCGCAGCTCAGACTGCCCTGGCGATCATGCTCAACCTCAATAAAAAGTGGATTGATAAAGAAGGGGAATTTTTCGTCGAATCGCCCGTCAGTTACGTAACGGTTCTGATCTGGTTTCTGCGCAATTATCAGGGTGGAAAGTACTGTACTGTGCCACATCTGGTCGAGCTGGTCAACAAAGGCCATCGGAAGCTTTTTCCGATCCTGGCCAGCTATGAAGATCTGGAGGTCAATATGGCTCCGTTTATTTCGGCTTATGAAGGCGGGGCTATGGATCAGCTGGAAGGCCAAATGGCCTCCTCACAAATCGGGTTTGCAAGGCTGTCAAGCCCTAATCTTTACTGGGTCATGAGCGGCAATGATTTTATGCTCGATATTAATAATCCCAAAGAACCAAAGGTTTTGTGTCTGGGGAATGATCCCAAAGTGGATAAGGTGTACGGGGCTGCACTGGGTCTGTATAATTTCCGGATACTGGAATTGATCAATCAGCAGAAGCGGCATCAAACCTCGGTTGTTATCGATGAATTACCGACGATTTATTGCCCTGGCTTATCAAACCTCATCAATACAGGTCGATCAAACCGGGTAGCGGTGACGATTGCTATGCAGGATTTTGCCCAGTTAGAGGACAAGTATGGCCGTACGCAGGCAGAGGTCATTAAAAATACCTGTGGTAACATCATCTCTGGCCAGGTATATGATAAGACCGCCGAAGCCATGCAGAACCGATTGGGGAAAAATGTGCAGCAAAAACAAAGTATCAATATCCAATCGGAAGATACCACACATGGCATATCGACCGAGTTAAACTACATGGCTCCAGCGGCTAAAATCGGTAGGTTGTCTCAGGGTGAAGTGGTTGGTGTACTGGCTGATAACAAAGGCCAGGAAAGTCGAAATAAAGCATTTAACGCCCTGGTGTTAATTGACGATAAGGATTTCCAGGCAGAGCAGAAAGTAGAAGAATTGCCCAACTTTTCTACATTTGCTCATCAGAGCCTGGAAGAGAGGATGCTTGAGAATTACAAACAGATCAAAGCTGACATTAATGAGCTGGTCGAATCGGAACTCGCAAGACTCGAAAAGGAAGTAAAGAAGGCTCCTAAAAAACCAAAAACTGGAGACAACTAATGGCAGACGTAATTAGCGAGCGGTTGATTAACCTACGTAAACACCTGGGGGAACGTCAGGGCACCAAATTAACTACTCAGGATGTAGGCGAAAAGTGTGGTCTGGAGAAGCACAAGGTGTACCGACTGGAAAACGGTTTAGGTGGCAATACACACGCGCTAGTAAATCTGCTGTTATTTTATCGAAGCCATGGTTATAATCTCGACTGGATCTTGATGCCTGATAATAGCCGCATTCCAATGATGCTGTCAAGCGGAAATGAACTGTTGAAAATTAGTAACCAGATCCACCAGTTAAGCCGCCTATTAAATAAGGGCTATACGGATTTAACCACTCAGTTACGTGAATTGGGATACGAACCCTTCGACGATAAAGATCTTCCCGGATCGGAAACAGAATTACCTGAAGCGGCTTCCTTGATGACACTTTGAAGCCAAAGCCGACGTCTTAGCAAAAAGCAAAATTCAAACGGGTCTATAACGGACCCGTTTTTCTTTATGACGTAGTGAAGGTGAGGACCAGTAGCCAGGCCTGTACTTCCCACCTTTCCGATTTGCTCACTGCGCACCACAATCTGCCCAGGTTGAACGCAATAGCCTGATAGGTGTCCATAGGTCGTTTCAAAGCCAAAAGCGTGCTGCACGCGAATAAACTCACCCAATCTCGGGTCAAACCCAACCTGACTGACTACACCTGGTGCCGTGGCCTTAACGATCATGCCGGCAGCTGACTTCACATCGATACCGGCATGAAAACGAAGTTGCTTATGAATTGGATGCTGACGAATGCCAAAGGGAGATGAAATCCGAAACTGCTCGATAGAAACCTCAATAGGCAGCACAGCCGGTAGCGAATCCAGATACATCGATCGGGCCGGCAGGGTAGACAGTAGCCGGTGAATCTGCTGATAGGTTTGGGATGTCTTCAGCATCGTGACTTCCAGCGAGTCCAACACCCTTTGCAGGGAATCAGACCAGGCCGTTGCCGTCAAATTTAGTTGAAGGGTATCGGCATTTGTCTGCCTAACCTCACCCGTTTGCGCAACACTCACCCGCTTGCTCATAAAAAGCAAAACCAGCAAACCAACCCGAATTTTATTACGTAGTTGCATATAGTGTAACTAATGTTACACAAATTTGCAAATTTTATTTTTACCGTCTTTAATTTTTATACATTTACCAAAACTTAAGATTTCACCCTTTAACGCCATGCTCATGGAACAAGCAGCCATTAATTTTGCCCGAACACAGGCGGATGGTTTGGATAACATTGCGCCAACTTCGCTTCAGGGAAAAGCTGCCTGGCAGTATGCGCAGTCAGACAATTTTTTTAGTTCTGAAGAACAGGCGGCCGTACTTCGCCGTGAACTGGAGCCTTACCACGCGCAGCTTGAAACCAGGTTAGGTCAAATTGGCTGGGGGCCTGATCATCTGGCTAAACTTCCTACCATTCAGGATGCGCTGTTTTCGGGTCGACAGACCGTTCCGCTGGAAATCAGCTTAGGTCAGGGTTTAAAGATGTATGGCTGTTTACGGATCGTAATGACCGATGAAGGTCCAGACATTCGTATCACACCCCTACAACAGGCTCTGACTATACCTGAAATCATTGGGGGTGTTCGGCTAAGTCCCATTGAACAACAGCAACTATACCGGGAAGGAGCCTTGCCAAGGCCGTTATTGGTCCCCAAAAATGGTGCTTTCGTCCCCACTTTTTTGCGCGTCGACACCCAGACCAATACGGTCGAATTATGGCGCGTCAAACCCGAGCAGTTACCTACCAAGCTAATGGGAATCGATCTGACGAAAGATCAGCAGCTGCAATTGGTCAGCGGACACGCCGTGCGTTTAACCGGTTTAGTGGACCGTCAGGGTGAACCATTTGATGCTACAGTTACCATTTCAGCGGCCAGGCAGCAACTTCAATTCACGAATATAAACCGGCTGGATATGGCGGTTAAACCGGAACGCCGGTTTACGCAGCAGATCGCTCATAATAACGAAGGAGCCAAGACGGATCAAGCCTGCAGCCAGGAAGTGGCTATTGGTGCACCGGCTATAAATAACAGCCAGCGGGAAACAGTAGAAAAATTACTGGAGGGAAAGCAGGAGCTACAGCCATCGGGTAACAAACTAAAGGTTCACTAATCTCTATTACCATTCACATAACATGACCAAGTTTGATGAACTCAGGGAACGTTTTCCTAATCTGATACCGGTCCAGGAATTGCGGGCAAATGTTTCAATCGTTGAGTTAGCCCTGCATTATGGCTATGAGCCCCAGGTACACAAAGGGAAGAGCCGACCTGTTTTGGAAAATGCGCAGTACAAGGATACAATTATTATTAAAAATCCTCAGGATGCTGGCCAGCAGGTATACCAACGGGCCGGGGACTTTACCGATTCGGGCACGATCATTGATTTTATCAGAAACCGGTTAACGACCGTGTTCTCTACCTTCAACCGCCCCTCAGACCATGAGTTCAAAAACGTAACCAGTGTACTTTATGATTACCTGCGGGTTGATCCGTCAGAAGTTTCCAGAAACCGACAGACAGCGGTTAAACTAAGTGAAGACAAACCCAAGCAGGCTTTTGCCAAAGAGATCTTTGACATTCGGCCGCTGGAAGCTGATAACTACCTGATCACTCGCCAAATTGCTCCCCAGACCATCAACAGCCCTGAATTCGTCAACAAGGTTGTTTCTCAGGTCTCTTATTTCGATCCCGAAAAAGGCCAGACCGAAAACTTTTTAACCGTTAAGGAGCATCCAGAACGTAAATACATTACGTTTAGTAATGTGGCTTTTCCCTATTACAATGGTCTGTCGACTGAGGTTACAGGGCTGGAATTACGCAATGAAAAAGTGAAGTTGCATGCGCCGGGCAGCGATCGCTACAGTAGTGTTTTTATTTCCAACCCACCAGCGAAACCCGCTCATTTCTTTATACTGGAGAGTGGGATTGATGCGCTTTCCCATAAGCAGCTACGGACCATCCGGGGAGATGATTCCTTCAATGCGGTTTATTTCTCTACCGGTGGCCAGCTAACCGCTCAGCAGGTCAATACCATTACGCGGTATATTTCTTCATTTAGTAAGGCTGATGACTGGAAAATCAACCTGGCGTTTGACAATGATTCCAAAGGGCATCTGTTTGATCTGCAATTCATTCAGCAGCTATCGGCTACCAAATTTCCCCTAACCTCCACAGTTGCCGGAATTAATCGAATAGGCTATCTACTGCCCGAGCAGGAGGTATACCGGCCAATGCGCGAAGCGTTACTGGATCGGATCGAAGTCCATAATAAAAGTGTGCAGGCGCAGTTTTCACCCGAAGCCGATCCGCTGGGAAAAAAGGAATTGAATGGCCAGCTTATTACCGTTGGTCACAATCAGGGTCAGATTGTCCTTAATATTCCGGAATCGGTAGGGCCTTTATCGGCCGTTAGCAAAAGCCTTCTTGAATTGACCCGGCTTGATCAGCGCATTGAAATCAGAAAATCCCCGAGCAAGGACTATAACCTGGAGCTCACGCGGGAAATCAAGCTCGGAGAAAAGTTTGGCTTTGTTATCAGGGATGAAGCGGGGCTGGAACTGTTGAACGGAAATTCGGCCGTTAAAATGGCGCGCTCCTTTAACCAGTTCAAAAATCAGGCGGAATCAGAATGCTTTACCGGTTCGTTTACCCTTTTCCAGCGGGTTGATTTTGGTTTTCTGAAGCCACTCGCTGAACTGACCTTGGAGAACGGAAAGAGCATTGCCTCTACTCAGCATCCTGGATTGGATGAATTGGTTCAGGCCGAAAAGAAACAGATGAGCCAGAGCCAGCAAGTCAAACCTGATGTCGTTCCAGAGTCGTCCCCAACGCAAAAATCAGGGTTAAAACCCCGGTAGATGTATGATCAGCCAATCGACAATGATTAGTTTTGCGATGGATCGATCAGGAAAGCAGACGTCCACCAATCAAATGACTTATGTGATCAATATTGAAGATGGCGGAGGCAAAGAGTTCTACCTGGCACCTGACGGCAAATTAATCGGTTTGGCTTCCAAGGATTCGCAAGAACCACAGGAATTTAAGGCCATTAAGCTAGCCTTAAAAAAAATGGATCAGTTGCGCCCGAAGTATCCACCTGTCTGTCGGATCTATGCTGTAGAACGTACTGAATTTAATGACCGTCGGCAACTACTTCAGAAACCGCAGTGATACACCTACCGGTACCGAATATCCGTTGACCCGCTCCTGATCAGGCGGGTTTATTTTTTCTTAATTGGAAAGATTGCCTGCATCAATGCTTTTCGATAAGCCTCCCCAATGGGAATGAGCTTGGTTTGATGTTCCTTCTTAATGCCCAGTTGCTCTTTCTCGATTAAATCAATCCGTTTCTTGGCGACGATATACGATTTATGAACCCGGACAAACAGTTTTGGGGGCAGCACCTCTTCTATTTCGCTAATAGGAATGTGTAAATTAATACGGTCCGTTGGCGTGTAAATGGACACATAGTTTCGCTCACTTTCGATCCAGAGGATTTCAGTAAAATCGATTCGTTGATGTTTACCATCCACCCGTACATAGGCATGATCATCCGAATCAGGTTCATCGGATGGGGTTTCGGTCATGGCGCGAACCTTATTGACGGCCTTTAAAAACCGGTCAAAAGGGTAGGGCTTACAAAGGAAGTCAACGACATCATAATCGTAGCTGGGCAGGGCATATTGCGGGTACGAGGTTGTGAGAATATAATGCTGCTTACTACCCATAATCTTCATGAAATCCATACCATCGATGGCAAAATTTGGCATTTCAACATCTAGAAAGACTAAGGCAACCGAATTGTTTTCCAGATAAGTAATGGCTTCTGTAGGATCAGTGAATGAACCTTCAACACTAAGAAAGGGCACCTTGGCGATATAGCCGAGCAGGTGTTCAATTGACATTTCTTCGTCATCGACGACAATACAGGTAATAGCCATAAAAAAGTGGATATGTACTTAAGTTTGAATAATTAACTGGCAAGTGTACTGGTTTTCATCCTGGTCAACGGTATAAGAATATCGACCCTCATACGTTAAATCCAGCCGTCTGACCAGGTTAGCCAGGCCAATCTTATTGGATTCTGGACGGTTCTTTTGGTTCTTCTGATTGCTGGAGTAAAAACGGATGCTGGTTTCGGTCGTCTCAATTCGGATGATTAGCGGATGTTCCGCTTCATTCATTTTCCCATGTTTGAAGGCATTCTCGACCAGGTTAATGAAAATAAATGAGGGAATCATTTTTTCGGCCGTCATCCCTTTGACGGTAAAGTCAATAAATAGCTTCGAATTATAGCGTTCCTGGTGGAGGGCAATCAGATGATTCATATAGGTTATTTCACCATCCAGATTGACCAGGTTCAAATCATCCTGCATGCTATAGCGCATGATGTCGGAAAGTTTCAAGATGGCCTGCCCTAATTCGGGTAATGCTTCCGAACTTTTGATGTAAAAATGATACAGGGTATTGTACAGAAAATGGGGGTTAATCTGGGATTTCAACGCTCTTAACTCTGCCTGAAGGGTCTGTTCCCGTTGCTGGAGTTTCTGTTCCTCGGCCTGACTACGTTCCCGCTCGATGGCTAGTTCCTGGCGCTTGGACGTGTTGATTGCTTCCTTAATATCTTCTGTTACCTCGGGAATAACTTTAAAGACATCCAGGGTAATACTCATGAAAAAATAAGCTGTGAAAAAGGCGATCAGAATAAAGACGAGCCAGGTATTGAAATATCGGGAGATGGTCGGCGGATTGAGTGAATGAGCCTTTAATTCCTGCTGGCGAGCCAGAGCCCAGGGCTGATGTTGAGCGAGGGCTGATTCATACCGGGCCGATTCGGTTGGGGTCAGATAGTTAAACCGGTAGGAATAGCTGTTCTGAACAAAGGAAACGTAAACAAGGATGCCCAACACCAGCAAAAACCAGATAATTGAAGCCTGACGGCCCAGCAGCATGGCCGATAAGACGATGAGCGAATGGGCCAAGGCAAAGTCGGTTAAAATCGCATCACTACTGGGATTCCCTACGCCCAGCATGTTACAAATACTCATGAACATAATCGAGAGTAGGCTTGCCCAACGAAGGATTATATCCACCTGTTTATCATTAGATAGAAATAGTCTTCGATTAAAAATGAAAATGGATTGTTTTCCCAGCAGTACTAATCCGTTGTACACGAATGAAGCCAGGTTCGCCAGGCCAACCCCTGCATAGACAAAGCCTAGTATAGGATGAGGGACAAAATGCCCGTTCGCCAATTTTTCCATTACCAGAAAAATCGGGGTCAGGAGTATGTAGCTAGCATTCAGCATCACCAGCAGCGTTCGCTGTGTTCGGGCGAAGGGTTTGGTCAACTTTTGCCGGGAGCTTTCCAATAAACTCTGTAGGCCAATTTCTTCATTTCTCATCTATAAAGCGGATTAGGCATAATCAAAGCAGGAAACATAAACGGGAGACTTAGACGCTAACACCTGCTCAGGAAGGCCAATCGATTTCACCAGAACATGCGTGTTGACATCCTTTTCAAAACCGCTTAGTGAGCCCATGGACAAGTGCAGCAGCTGCGCCACCAGTGGATCGCTCTGATCGATTTCACACATGGCCGAATGAAGACCATAGTGGGCCAGAACGCTTTCTAGCAAAACGGGTAGGAGCTCGGGACGTCCTTTCTGGAAATACATTCCCTCCAGCACCACAAACTCATTGTGAGCTGGATTAAAAAAGCGTCGGGAAACCGAGAAAAGAGGAACCAGATTCATTAAAACCAAGCCCATTGCACCAGGCATCTTGTAAAAGCGCCAGGTAACCGGATTGGCCTGAACACCGGCTACAATCTTACCTTGTTCCTTTAGCACAAAGTATTGATGCTGGTAGCCGATGTGGGCAAAGGTCTTAAACCGATAGGATTGATAAAACTGCTTCAACAGGGGTTGCATCTGCTGAAGATCAGCGGCCGTTGCTTGACCAAACCGTTTATCCTGGATAGGGGAGTAGCGCCGGAAAAAATAGGTTTTCAATGTGGCTACTGACCGGAACCCTTCTTTTTGGGAGATGGCAATTGATCGGGCATTTTTACCCTCAATAAACGAATAGAATAGGAAAGGAGAGGGCGTTTGCTGCTCGACATAGGCAACGGCCTGTTGTTTTAAAAGCCGGCCATAACCCTTGCCAGAATGTGCTTCGTCAACGGCCAGGTAACGACCATAAAAGCCAGTCGTCTGGACCGATCCCATATCCAGGGTACGTTCATCCAGGCAGTAGGTTCCAATCAACTGACCCGCCTGCCGTAGATGAAAAAACAGAGGGTTGGCTAAATCATGGAGTTTGCTTTCCTGATTGGTGTGTTGGTAGCGAATCCCTTTTGTGCCATAGATGGTGCGTTTCAAGAGGTCAATAGCCGCCGGATCGATTGTCCCGCTAGTCGTTATGATCGATTCCCCATTCCGATAGATCTCTACTTCAGGTTGCGAATTAGGCATGTTTGATTGGCTCACATTAAACGATTACGTTTAGTAGTATAACGATCAGGGATGAAAAAGGTAAACCCTGTTCGTCCACACTTTTGTCCCGTTCGTCCACACTTTTGTCCTGTTGGTCCAAGGTGCTTCAAAAAAGCAACCTCTCAACCTCCTTTCATGCGTTGACGAAATAACGTAAAACCAGTCAAGGCAAGTCATGACAGATCCAAATTATGACCTAACAGGTACCGATAAAATGCGTGGTGAGAAGAACGGAAGTGAGGTGGAAATTACCTACGTGGTTTACCTGGTTGATAGCAATGGGGACGAGTTCTATATTGCCCAGGACGATCAATCCGTCCGGGTCAATACGCCCGATGATCAGAAGCCACTGATGCTTAAAACCGTGTTTCAACTAAATGCTCAACTAGGTCGGCTTCGAAAAAAATATTCGCCTACCTGCCGGCTGTTTGGCCTCGAATATGGTGAATTCCTCGAACGAAAAGGCCAATTATGGGAATAACTGAAGAGGTTGAATGGAAAAAATATGAACAGTATTTACCGCTGCTTCACCAATTAATGTAAAAGAATAAATGCTCCTCTTGGGACTTTTATTGCTAAAGCAGGCAAAATACCCTATCTACAGGCCCATGTTCGTTTTAGCCGCAGTGATCTCTGGAAACCAGAACAGATTATTCAGGTTATGGACGTGCTTCAGCGCTTACAACTCTAATGCCAAATACTGAAATTAACGGAGGTTTTCGTGAACGATTTTGATTTAAGAAGCCACCAATGTAAGCCATTCACCTATAGAATGTTATACAGGGAGAAAGGGAGTTCTATATACCCTTTTATTGGACGAAAATCTCGATGATTCCCAAAGCGATAATTCACGGTCCACTTTTGGCTGACGAGATACATTAACTCTTCGCATTTTTTCTTTTTATCCACTTTCATTTGACACCCTACCCTACAGACAAATCAGACGCCTGGCATTAAGTAAAAGCCATCAAGTATACGGCTAACGAGTTCGTTTTAAGTGAATGCATTAGCAGACCGATTTTAGATGATAAACCAGAATAGGAATTGTCGATCGACTAATCATTCGGCCTGTCAGACTAGGGTTTAGCAAACCCGATATAAAGTCGCGTTCATGGGTGGTCATTACCAGTAAATCGGCCGTAGTTGTGGAAAGATACCCGTCGATTCCACTAACCACGGTTGGCGCATTAACCCAATCCAACTCAAAATCTTTATCACTTCTATGATGCTGTAGATGAGCGATTCGCTTATCGCTACTGGTCTTATTTGATCGATTCTCCGTCTGTATATGAAGAAGGCGTAGCCTGGACCCAAACCGATGGACCATATCAATAACCTGGGTGAAGGGCGTAGGCTGCTTAAACGCCAGAGATGTAGTATACACAATCGTTCGCGGATAAATCCGACCTGGTACCATCTCCCGATCGTCAGTGGGTGCGATTAGAACTGGACACCGTGAACGCCGGGCAATGTTGAGAGCGACACTACCCGTCAACAATTGCTGATAGATACTAGCCAGGGGATCATGCCCCATCAGGATCAAGTCAACGGCTTGTTGTTGGGCCGTGGCCAGTATGACCTCGGCTGCATTCCCCTGCCGCAAAAGGACCTGGCAGTGAATACCTTCCCGCTGAAATTGGGTTGCTAGCTGGCGGAGCTTGGCTGGGTAGGCCGTTTCGATCAGCGCATCTATCGATGGGTTTAGGTTGACAGGGTCCGAATCCACCCGGCCAATCACCTTTTTAGAGGTCTGCTGTACATGCAGTACGAGCAACAATGAATTATAGTGGTGGGCGAATAGGCGTGCCCAATCAAATACGGCTGTGTTTTGCTCCCGCAAATTGGTTGCTAACAAAATAGTTTTCATATCGATTCGCTCCCTTGACTGGTAAACACAATGACTTTATTTTTTCGTGAACCCTACCCTACTTATAGGCTTTTCATTGAGTTGAGAAAGGCGACTTCTAGGGCCGATTCACTTCACGACACGCTTTTTCTAAGTAAATACGTAACTGTTCTTTCTACGACTTGCCAAGCTTATGAGTCGTTATCGATACGCATTGATTGGGCTTCTAATCGCTTCCTGAGGGGTTAACTGGCTGTTCCACTCCACAAACCATATGGAACGTTATATCGGTATGTTGAACTAGCTCAGCACAGAGCTTACTAATTTGGCCATCGTTGAAAGAATGGTACCGGTTTAGATCCATTCGGTAGCGATTGATCATGGTGCCACTACACAAAAGCCTGCCCAATTTCTCAGCCTAGGCCCTTGCAGGCTGAGCGTTAACCGACACCATCCTCAGAAAACGGGGCTGATGAACCCCCACTAGGACTTCGACTGGAAGCCTACCACTAAATTGACGTGACATAGGTGAGCAATTTTAGTCAGAATGTGCATGGGTATTTTCTGACCATTTGTTTCGTATTTATGCAGGGTAGAAATGCTCACACCTAATTGCTGAGCCAGCTCATTCTGCGTCAAATCAGCCTGTAACCGGATGTCCCGAATCAGATAACCGATTTGTTGACGAGTAGCCGCTTCATCTACTTCGTTTAAAATCACATAGTTTACTTGAACCATACCGACTGTTTTTCAAAAATCAGGCGTACTAAAACGAACCAATGGCTCCATTAATCGGACTGATGATTAACGTGAGAAGTCCCCAGCGGCTTCGGGCTGATAGAGGATCTGGTTGATTCGAATGTTTATGGAACCAAAAGGGGTTGGCAGGTTGGCTACGGTCCCCTGCTGACAGCCTAGCAAGGCGGTGGCTAAAGGGGAAAAAATAGAAATTCGGTTGCGTGCGCCATCAGCCTCTTCGGGGTACACCAAGCAAATTTCCAGGTGCTTATCCATATCTATATATTCCAGACTTACCACCGAATTCATAGTGACCACATCCGATGGTATCTTCCCCGGGTCTAGCAGGGTTGCTCGCTCTACACTCCGCACTAGTTTCATGAGCTGCGTAGGCGATAGGCGGGCATTGATTTTAGCCTGCTCGATCCGTTGTTTTAAGCGCTGATAGTCCAGCTTACTAATAATCCGATTTGTCATAATTCATTGGTTTAGATGGTAAAATCGATGAATTGATCCTCAAGAGACGTTTTGAAACCAAAATCCACTGAAAAGCAATTCCTTAGTTGAGAGGAAACGGCTGGGCTGGCTGGCCTACTAACCGTGCGTTGTGAATAAGGCCCAGAATGATCAGGCCCACCAGGAGTGAAAGGGCCGTTAACAGGTGCACGTTTAACGATCCACCAGCGGCCATCCGATGCGCATCTTTCACCGATTTTTGGCCTATTTCGGTTTGGATCTGAGCCAGTTCATGGAGTGCCTGAACACTGTATTTAAAAACTAGTGCCCCTGGTCCATAAAAAATCTGACGGGCCTGGGACGACTGATCGGCAAGTAACAAGGTCTGGATAGACGTCTCCAGGTCATGCCCCTGCCGGTAGGTCTTGTTGAATGCGTTCAGCCAGCGTGTCTCGCTGGTAGTAAGTTTTGTTTTTTTGTATTTACGGATACGCTCATTTATACGCTGGTCATAGTGCTCCAGTTGACTAGCCAGAGCCGCGGGTGAAACAGGCACTTCATTGACGAACTGATGTTCAATCAGCAGTCGTTTGGCGTGTAGACTTTCGTTGATATGAACCAATTCAATAGCAGGCTGCAAACGGTCATCGTAGAGGGCGGCTACCGTTTGGTCCATGTCCTGTATGTCATTTTTCAGGCTGGTCGCCGTATATAAAATGACCAGCATCAGGCTCAGCAACAGCCCGGCCACTTTAAGCTTTTGTTGGAGGGCGAACGACCATTTCATGGGATTCAGAGAGAAAATTTACGTTTGATTTAGGGCTTATGCACGACTAATTATGTGTCAATGGGTAAGTGGTATTGTTCGAATTTTCAACCCGATACGAGCGCGGCTTCAGGTTGATGCCAGGACTTTTGCCGTCAACACTAACGCAGCCGTTGAATGCGTTCCCCAACAGACAGGTAGGGGAGTACTTGCGGAGTCCCCTGCGGAAGAGGGCTTTATCAACGCTTACTTTTTGTCGCACTACTTGATTATAATCAAGTCAGGGCATAGTGTTAATGATATAAGGGGTATACGTAGATGGCCGGTACAGTGACTTAACCGTACAAGGTTAGTTTTCTGCCGGGATGTGGTCACAGAGCCTAAAACAGGCTTTTTACTAGCGCAGAACCCAGGTCGTTTAGGGACGAATTGGCTGGGCGGGTTGCCCCCAACGCCGGAGCAGGTAGGCTGCACGTAAGCTAGCTGTTGCCGCCGGTTCACCTCCGCCCATAGACAGATCAGCAACACCCCACCAAAGAAGAGCAGATAACGTACCGGCAGCCAGCGAGAAGAGGGCATCTGTTCCTTCAATTCTTCGAAAGGATGGGTTGGCATAATTTTTCCTGATTAATAATACTGACTACGCATAGCGTTGCCGGGCGCCCAAAGGCTTAGTCCACTTATCGACAGTTGTCCGTCGGCCAATGCCAGACGGGGTTCATTTATTTCAATTAGATGCCCAGCCACTGGGCCTTGTAATCGCTACGCGCCTTAAAGGATATTCCCGGCTTCGGACTTATAAGAAACAACCCGTAGGTATAATGTATGAAGACTCCAAGGCCAGCCAGTAGACTGAGTAGCACTACTTTGTTGACGTGGGGAACTCTTCGTATTGGCCTTTCCATGACGTTCGTGTTTTGATTTCTTACTTTCTTGCTGTAAATTTACAACTGTAAAAATACAAACGCAAATAAATGACGTACATTAGTGCACAACCGGAACTATCGACTAGCTGGGAGGATATATGTTTTCCTGTAGAGCCGCTGCTGCTCAGCGATTTGTTGCCTGACTATGATATTATAGCCACCGATCGCCAAAAACTGATTGTGGGCCAACCAGTGGGTGGACGGAAAACCCTGTTCGGCATTCAGAGTGCCGACTACACCATTATACCAAACCGGGCCATTCAGGAGGTCGTCGATGAACTGATCCCGGATTACCAGCTCCTGATTAAACATACCAACACAGGCGAGTTCAGCATCAGCATTATTCTGCCCGCATCGCTGTCGGTAGGGACCGAGCAACTGCAGCGGAGTCTGACCATTACCAATAGTTATAATGGTAAGACGCCATTCAGCATTCAGGGGCAATCGCTAACGGCCCTGATGGACCCCTCCACCCACCTGGGCAGCAGTGTGTACCGGAACGTTTGTCAAAATGGCCTGCTAGGCTGGGCGGACTCCTTTGCCGATCTGAATGCTTATCAGGCCTGGTTGGGCCACTGGGTAAAAGGACCCCAAAAACCAGTGGCGATTAAAACACTGTTGCCCCAGTCGTCGCGGCCACAGCGGCCTTCGCCGGATATTCGTAAACTCCATCAAAGTGCGCTGACCATTCCGCTGTTTCAGCAGCAATTGCATGAGTTGCTTCTCGATCACCTGAAGACCGGCGTTACGCTGACGGCGACCGTATATGACCATTTTCAGCAGACGGATATGGCCGGGAGTCATGAGAACGTCCTTCGGAAATTGCCCGTACCGGTTCAGTTGATCAAGCAGGCCCGTGAGCGCCTGCGGCTGGAGGAGCGCCTGTTGAATTCTCCACCCTCCTGCTGGCTGCTCTATAATGCCGTTAATTATGCCCTGTTTACGGCCCGCAGCAGCCTGACGCTCAATGACCGTTACCGCTTAGATGAGCGCGTATTTCATCACCTGGCCGCTCAGGCGTACGCCTGAAGACGCTCCCCTTCAGCCAAAACCCGTTCTGAAAACAACTTGTAAACTCACCCCCTATGTATTCACCCGATGTAGCCATAGGATTAGACAGTATCGTTTATGCCCTGTGTAAACTGGACGGTCAACTTCATCCAGATGAGACAAAGCTAGCCTGTGACCTGCTAACTGAGGGGCCCTACAGCGATCTGGCCATCTGCGCGATGTTCCTGCGGGATAATATGGGTGAGCTGGCCGAGGAAGCCAGCGCCTTTGGCCGGCGCCGACAGGCCGGCAAGAGGGTTGACATCAGCCAGGAAACCAGGAAACGATTTGTCCGTATTCTGCTGCGGGTGGCGCGGGCCCACGAGGGCATCTCGCGGGAAGAACGGGCTTTCATCCGGCAGTTCTGGTGGGAATTGCACCGAATGTAAGCAGAAATGTACCTTCATTCTGGTCCGGCAAAGACGGCCGGAGTAGGTCGTTGCTACCACTCATCTACTGTTGACTGAATTCGCCTTATGGACGGTATAAACCACCTGATTCCCTTATTGACCCTGATTGTGCTGGAGACCATTCTGGGCATCGACAACGTTATATTCATTTCGATCTTAGCTGGCAAATTGCCCCTCGCCCAGCGGAATAGGTTCCGCTACTGGGGCCTAGGCCTGGCGATGTTTTTGCGACTGGGGCTGCTGACCCTGCTGGCCTGGATCATGCAGCTAACTACCACGCTGTTTACCCTAGCCAACATCGACATTAGCGGGAAAGATCTGATTTTGCTGGCCGGGGGCCTATTTCTGATCTACAAAAGCACGGCTGAAATCTACCGCTATGCTGAACTGGGTAATGATGCCCATGCCCCCGATACAACCCAAAACTCGTTACGCAACCTGTTGATTCAGATCCTGATTCTGGATCTTGTTTTTTCATTGGATTCCATCGTCACGGCTGTGGGTATGGTCAGTGCGCTCTGGGTGATGTACACGGCCATTGTGGTGGCGGTGGGGATCATGCTGGTGGCGGCAAAACCCATCAGTGAATTCATAACCCGGCACCCGTCTTCAAGATTCTGGCCCTGTGTTTTCTGCTCATTATCGGGATGTCCTTGGTGGCCGAAGGGCTGCACGTTGAGATACCCAAAGGCTATATCTACTTTGCCATGACCTTTGCGTTTCTAGTTGACCTGATTCAGATGAGGACTTTGTCTAAAGCTGGGCATAAGTGAGATGACTAATAAACGGGTTGAACCGCAAAAAATAACTGAGTAATCCGGGTAGCCCTGTGCTGCCCTATACAAATAGGTTGACAACAGGCTAATCGTCCTTACTTTATGACATCTTCACCTGATACTCGTTCGCCGGTACGCTCCACCCTGCTGGTGATTGCGTTGCTGGGTTTGACGCTGACCAGCATCTTCCTGAGTCGTCGCCGTATTCACGACATGCAGGAGGCAACCTCATCCATTTACAAAGATCGTCTAGTGCCGACCGGCATGCTGGTTAATCTGACAGGCGCCGTTTATCGCAAACGGTTGGTGTTGGAAACGTATATACTGACGACCAATAGACCGAATAGGGGTCTGATCACCTCAACACTCGACCGGTATAATCGTCGTGCAGACTCCCTACTAACAGAGTTTGAACAAACCAAGCTAACGGTGAAGGAAGCCGACAGACTTAAGTTGCTGAAGCAGCGGTTAACTGTTTACAACCAGCTAGAAGTCGAACTTATAACGAATCTGATCGATCGGCCAAAGGCCCAGCAAGCCCTGTTTGCGGGTAGGGGCAGTATGGCGTTTGGCCAGGTGGCTCAAACGCTCGACGAACTGGCCGCTCTGCAACTCACCGTTGGCGAGCAACTGCTGGGCGAGTCGAGGGGCCAAACCAATTACATCTACGTCCTGACAGCGTTACAAATAGGTTTGATACTGATCATTGGATTGAGCCTGTTCTGGCACCGTTTCGAATAGGGATAAAAGCGGGCTATTGAGCAACGGGTAATTCACCCGATAACTAATGCTTGAACTTGCTACATCTGACTAGAAACTTCTTTGGGACAGATTTGGGAATAAACATCCATTTAACCATGGTTAAACGGCCACAACGGCCCCTCTGCGCCGACGAAACATTCGGTATTAGATTACCGCACATACAGCCAACAGAAATCCTATTTTTCACTTTATCTTGTCCTGATTGAAATCGGAGGTTCAATCGAATGTTTTTTAAGTATAAAAGGAGGAGAGTGTCTTCTAATAGCTGTCAACCTTAATGCCTAGTATGCACTTCACCATGATTCAATAGCGGGTGCGCCTACTAAATAAGGTCGGCTAAAAGCCGGTATAAGTCAGGGTGGTTAATTGTACTTCATCCAGAATGGCTAGACGTTTATCAACCTGTTGAATCAGCCCTGTCGCGGTCAACTCATTAAGTGTACGGATAAAGGTTTCATAGGTGGTACCCGCGTAGGCAGCCATATCCTGCCGGGTGAGCAAGACATTGATCTGGCCCGTTTCATCCCGACCAAATTTGCGATCCAGCATCAGTAACGTTTCGGCTACCCTTCCTTTGACGTCCATCAGGGCCAGATTACGCATCCGTTTTTCGGCATCCTGTAGCGCATTGGCGAAAAATTTCATCAGTGCGTACGTGAGCGTTTGATTTGATTGGATGAAAAGCTCAAAAAATGGTAATGTCATGAAGCAGATGGTAACCTCCTCCAGGGCGGTTGCGGTGATGGGCAGAATTTGATCGTCACCCAAGGCCCGGTACCCAATCATTTCGCCTTTTCGGGCAAAGTTCAAAATTAATTCTTTGTGCGGACCCCATGCCTTGTGGATTTTTACCGTACCCTCATACACGAAATAAACGCCCTTAACGGGGCTACCCTCGGAAAAAATTACTTCCTTTTTCTTGAACCTGAGCATCTGACGATTGGCTCCAATCAACGAGAGCCAGCCTTCTTTGCTGTTTTGGCAGAGTAAACAACAGGTTAAATCACAGGGCGTTGGTTGGGTTTTCATCAAAGGCTTCGAAGCCGGTTTAGAGAAGTTGTCTGTTTACGTATTTTCTTCACCAGTTTAGGCCACCGCCCCCTGTGTCCAGACCAACTTATGGGCTGACTTGGGTAAGACCGGTAGCGTGGGATATTGTTGATCAGAAGGGCAAGAACCAGTAAAATCAATACGCCCGTTAATACAGGGGTCAATATATACTGAAAACCCAGCGCTTTTATTTTTTCTGAGCCAATATTAGCAATCAGCGCCGTTGCGCCAGCGGGCGGATGCATGGTTTTGGTTATTTGCATACCCACAATAGAGAGCGAAACGGCCAGGGCTGCCGCTAGCCAGAGCTGACCATCCAACAGCTTATACGTACTCACGCCAATCAAAGCCGCCAGTAAATGTCCCCCGACCAGATTGCGGGGTTGGGCGAGCGGGCTATGTGTTGCGCCAAAGATTAACACGCAGCTTGCTCCAAATGACCCGATCAGAAACACACAATCCTGTTCGGCCAGTTTTGACTGGTTCAATAGCCCCAAGGCAGCAATGGCGGTAAAAGAACCTAGGAACGTCCAGAAATGATCAGCAGGGTTTATCAGGGTTTGTCTATATACAACATAGCGAGCGATACGATACGGTCTTTTTGTGGATATTTTCACACCAGGTATAATTAATATATGATTTAAATCACAAAAATAGGCAACTTATTAATTTTAATAAGCATTATAAATGACAAGTATCATAATAAACCATGACATATGAATAGACCTTACACTGTCTCAGATTCTATTCCCATTTCTACTTCATTACCGCAAGTACTCACCGGTGAACGGCTAAAGCAGCCCCGATGGGAATCAAAAAAACGGATTTTATTCATAGCCCAGTTAGCAGTCGGCCTGGCTTTTGGTGTCGCGTTGATAGCCAGAGGGCTGGTTGACCTCATCAATCTGGTGACTAATCTTGCCTTTTTTGGGCAATGGTCACTAGTCGAACGTAGCCCGGCGGATACAGCGCTGGGTTTATGGGTCATTGGCGTGCCGGTAGCAGGTGGGATCGTTGTGGGATTGATGGCCTTTTATGGATCAAAGGCTATCCGGGGACACGGGATACCTGAAGCCATGGAGCAAATTCTGGTCAATAAAAGCAGGATCAAACCTAGCATCGCCTTCTTGAAACCGCTCTCAGCAGCCATCTCAATTGGAACGGGTGGACCTTTTGGAGCGGAAGGTCCCATTATTGCCACGGGTGGGGCGCTGGGATCTACGTTAGGTCAGCTACTTACGATCAGTGATACAGAGCGAAAAACGTTGCTGGCGGCTGGAGCAACAGCGGGCATGGCCACCATTTTCGGTACTCCGCTAGCCGCCATTTTCCTGGCCATTGAGTTGCTCCTGTTCGAGTTCTCGGTCCGTTCGATCATTCCTGTAGCGCTGGCCTGCATTACGGGGGCTGCTGGTCATCACCTGTTGTTTGGCAGTGAACCCGTTTTTGCGCTTTTAAGTACCGTGCCCAAAGCCAGTAATAGTGCTTTGCTGGCTTACAGTGCCATGGGCCTGCTGATAGGATGCCTGTCGGTGGTGATTACTAAGCTGGTTTATTTTATCGAAGACTCTTTTGAAAAATTACCTGTACACTGGATGTGGTGGCCAGCCCTGGGTGGATTAGCCGTGGGAATTATTGGTTATGTTGCCCCCAGAACTCTGGGGGTGGGTTATAGTAATATCACCCATTTGCTGACAGGAACCATGCCGGTGTCGGTTATTCTGTCCTTGTCTTTGTTTAAACTGCTCTCGTGGTCTATCTCCCTGGGCAGCGGTACATCCGGTGGTACACTTGCTCCTTTGCTAACCATTGGTGGGGCGCTGGGAGCACTGGCCGCTCATAGCTTAGCACGACTATTTCCCGGTCTGGATATTTACACGCCCCTGGCTGTTCTGATTGGCATGTCAGCATTGTTTGCCGGAGCCAGCCGGGCAGTACTCACCTCCATTGTTTTTGCGCTGGAAACCACCTTGCAGGCTAACAGTCTTTTACCCCTGTTAGCAGCCTGCGTTGGTTCCTATAGTATTTCGTTTTTGTTGATGGAGAACACCATTATGACCGAGAAAATCGCCCGGCGGGGTACCAAAACCCCTAACTCATATGAACACGACTGGCTGGAAAAATGGACCGTTGGTGATGTTGCACAGCCCTGTAATCTTTTCCTGGCTGAAGACAGCACGCTGAGCGAAGTGTTTCAATACCTTCGGCAGGAAGCGACCCAGCCCCAGCGGTTTGTGGTAGTCGATCAACACCAGCAAATCTGCGGTATCGTTCGTTTGTCGACGCTAATTACCTATACCGATCAAACGACCCGGCTAACTACCGTTTTAGCGGATCATCCTTACCCATGTATTGAATCTGAAAGTACCCTAAAAGCCGCAATTGAACTCATGAGTCATAAACAGGCTGACATGCTGACCGTCGTTTCCGCCGATTCATTGCGTATTAGCAGCCTTGATTATGCCGATGTGTTTTCGGCTTATCAGGCCAGTTCACAAGAAACCACACTTCGTAAAAAGCACCTTTCGATGAGACAGGGTTTTCGAAGACGGTTAGCGGGGTATAAAATCGGAAGGGCCACTCGTTGATAGGCTGTTGATCAAGAAATACCGTTGGGGTGGCTGTTGGGAAAACGAGGTTTCTGGTTTAGACTAGTCGATGAATCGTAGTAAAGCAGCTCCCGAAAGCTGACGTTCGAATTAAACAATGGTTGAACAAGTGCGTAGACGGGTGGTGTCCCTACTGGAGTTTGTGCTGTTTAGTAATGGCTTTATTGCCCTGTGCGCCGTGGTGATGAGCCAGACAACGGCCCTCTTATTCCACCGTGTGCTTCCCACTTTTTGGCTGCCCTTTATTTTCTTCGCGACACTAAGTAGTTATGCGTTGCACTGGAATCTAACCCCCCTTACAGCCGATTTGGCGGAGCGCAACCAATGGAATAGACGGCATAAACCGCTGTTGTGGGTCATATGCCTTGGCTCAGCCAGTATGGGGCTGGTTCTGTTAACCCAGTTGCTACCTTATCTGCCTTATTTCATTCCAATAATTGTGGCTACTCTTCTGTATACGGCTCCTAAACTTGATTACCGGCCGTTTCGACTGCTGCGCCGGGTTGCCATTCTCAAGACCGCCTACTTAGCTCTGGTCTGGACGTTGGTCACAGTGACTCTACCCCTGTTAATCACGGCTCCAGACTGGAATACCGGCTTGACAGTGTGGGTCTTAAACCGCTTTTTATTTATTTACAGCATTTGCTTTTGGTTTGATTACCGGGATCGGGATGAGGACAGGAAGGCGAGATGGCTTACGTTAGTATCCAGAATGGACCTTCGGCGAGCAACACGCGTGTTTTATGCTATTCTCAGTTGTTTTACTTTATCTGAAGTGCTGCTGCTAGAGCGAGGAATGAGGGTTGGGCAGGTGGCGAGTGTAGGCATACCTATGTTTATCCTAGCCGTATCTATCCACTATATTCCGGTATGGCGGTCTGATTATTGGTATTATCTCTATCTGGATGGATTACTGATGCTATCGGGCTTATTGCTGCTTTGGTTGTAACAGACGGTTTATCCGGTTGCTTGCCCTCGGTTGAATTTTTGTCTTGTCCTGATATAGGTTGTCAATTTTCACCCAAAATCGACAACTATGGAAGACCACATTCGCGACATGTTGAGTCGCTTCCAGTACAGCGAGCAGCTCCGGGAGACAGCCGTTTTTCGTATCCCTTTGGCGGTGAAGAAGTTAGCCAAGTAATGGAAGATTTAGGCATTCACAGCGGCCATACCCTGCGCAGCTGGGTCCAACTCTATCGCCAGAAGATGAAAACAGGCCTGCTAACTTTACCCGCCATGAATCAAGCACAAAAACGCGACATGGCCGCTTTAAAACAGCGAAATGAGGAGTTGGAACAGACTCTACAGCAAGCCAATTTGCTGATCCTGGCGCTCAACACCATGATTGAGACCGCTGAAAAAGAATTAAATGTGCCAATAAGAAAAAAGTCTGGCCGCATCGGCGGTCCGAACCAAACGGTCCTAACCCTTCGTGAAAACGAAATCGCAAAGGTGAGTGTCGGAAGCCTTTGCCGACTGTTTGGTGTGAGCCGACAAGCGTTTCACGCTAGAAAACAACGCGCTCAGCGATCAGTGAGCCATGCGATGTTAGTGCTGGATCTGGTGACGGCGCTCAGACGAGACGTGCCTGGCCTGGGAACCCGGAAATTACATCTTCTGCTGGCAGAACCCTTAGCAAAAAGTGGCATCAAATTAGGGCGTGACAAGTTGCACAAGATCCTATACAATCATGCTATGGTTATCCGTCAGGGCCGACAGGCACCCCAGACAACGGATTCAAATCACCGCTTACAACGATATCCTAACCTACTTATTGATAGGGTGATAACAGCTCCCAGACAGGTTTGGGTTAGTGATATAACTTACTTATATATTGGGTTGGGCTTTGGCTACTTATCGTTAATAACGGATGCTTATTCAAAGCTGATTGTAGGTTACTGTCTTCATCCCTTCTTAACAGCGGAAGGCAGCATAAAGGCCCTGGATATGGCTCTATCAACCCATTTGGAAAGGGAAGAGAACTAATCCATCATTCCGACCGAGGCAGCCAATACTGTAGTTTTGATTACGTTCGCAGGCTGAAAGGGGCCAACATTTTGATCAGTATGACTCAGCAAGGCGACCCTTATGAAAACGCTATCGCTGAACGGGTGAATGGAATATTGAAGACGGATTTCCGCTTGAACCGAGTGTTCGTTACTTTTGAGGAGGCTGAGAAGGCGGTTGAAAAAAGTATCTATAATTACAACCGCACGGGCGGCCCCGCATCTTCGTCCCCACATGAGCTGTGGTTAACTAACTCCAGTGATGGCTCATCAGAGCGAGCTACCGCTGAGAAAGCACTGGAAGCCAAAGGTGTATGAACGGTCCAAGGTTGTCCGGGATCAAGGCCAATTTGGGTAAGTCCATCCGTTTAATCTACTTTGACAACGCTATATCAGGATTAAGATTAACCAATATTTTTTGACTCAAAAACTGACAACTTATTTTCAGGATCGGACAACGGTCAACATTTTTCAGGACAAGTCAATTGGTGTCTTGTCCGAAATCAATCGGAGGTTTTTCTGAACGGTAACCGGGTAGGAGTGAAGTGCCCCAAAAGTGGCTTTTTCTCGTTCATTAAAACCGTTCATTTTAATGGTTCACGGATTTTTATATTGAATGGGTTTATATGAACGATTTTTGCCAATCCTTTAAAACCGGACATTTCGTTAACGGTATTTAATAAATTCACAAACTCCTATTTCCACTTTCGGATGATAACATTCAAGCAGTAGCTTAATGATGGTTCATTAACGAGCTATCGAATGGGTTTTTTCTTCCAGTGACGGCCACCGTACTCGCCATACTGGAAATCCTGGTATGGATACCAGTCACTTGCTTCTGGGACATCAAAAGTGGACATAGCCAGAAAATGATCAGCAACGATTAAATAGTGTTTTCGGGAAAGTGGATACTCATCTAAATAAGGCAATACAACCTTCGAATCGTATACATTCACATTACAATTACCTGTGCAGACATTCTGACGAAACGAACGAATAAATTCATGAAGGGATTTTTTGTCAAACTTCTTACGCTTCAACAAAACCGCGTAATTCTGAACCGCTGAGTTATGTTTGGTTTTGATGATCTCGTACTCTCGTGAATCAAGTTTGGCTACGGGTTCTTCTTCAGCAAGACCATTTAAGATGTACTTTGACGGTATCCATCCCAAATAAGTAGCCGTCAACCAATCAGGGTCTACAACGTTGATTTTTGACCAAGCTCCTTTAGTTTCTAGTACCACAACCTTTACCGAGCGATCCACGGCACAATAATCGGTTTTGCCCATAGATGCAGAAGCTTTTTCATTTACCAAGCGTGGAAACGACTCACCTGGTCCAGTATGGATGAATATTTCCTCCCCACTGATTCCACGAATCTTTTGAGTTGGGTGTTCGTCTTGCATAGTGGAAGCGGCAGACGAGGTACCAGTTTTGTCAGATCGGGAATCTGAACAACTGGATAAAGAAAACAAAAAACTCAGGATAAATAGGGATTTGATAAAATTAAGCATCAATGGAATTATGACTATATGAAAAAATATAAATACAACGCTAAATAAGCACGCCAAAAGCGCTTTCGGTGCTTTTCAGTTAAAAGAATGATAGGTTAGTACTCTACAGAATATTACAATTCTCGAATCGTATTCACTATATCAACGAGTGTGTTTGCGCCGGGAACTTCCTTTGTCTCGAAGACCATGAAATATCGATAGTCATTTCCTGCTTTACTTCGCCACAAATTACCCAACCGTATTTTTTCGGCAGTATCTGCATTATCTAAATGATCGCCTTTCGTTTCTAAGAGTATGATTTTACCACGCTTAGTGACTATTATGAAATCAGGGTAGTGATTGATAAAGCCATTGATCGAAAAGCCACGGCCACGCTCTAAGTTACGGGTCCAAAAGGCGACGCTTTCCAAATTGGCAACGGCGTCAATTACTTTCTCTTCAAACAAGTTGATTTTACCTTCCCGCACATACAGCGACTTGATGAGGTCTTTTCCGGTCTCAGTCGGCGAAATAGCTGAAGGGAATGAAAAAGACGGTCTTAGAAATAGTTTATCACGATCAAGCCATAGACTGAAAGTTTTCTCGCCATACGCCGTTGTTAGAGCTTCGATCTTCTGCTTGATCCGTTGCGTATAGCTATATTCTTGAGCAATCAGATCCTGAAACTGTTCCTCCGTTAAATCTTCCAGGACCTGACGTACATACCATTCAACGTCTTTGTCAGAAATGGGTTTGAAGTTACCTAACCTCCGCATCATTTGACTCGTCATCGACTTAATTTGTCCATCACGGGTCTGGTTAGGCAGGATGTTGGCCAATAGAGCATCTTTTGTCAGACCGTCAATATGACTAAACCGTGGCGTATATTCTCCTTTATTACCTTCCTCCAAGTCAACTTTATAAAGTTCAGAATCGACACTACCGAAGTCGATATTGCGGTCAGCTTTACGTAGATTGAAATCAGCTAATAATGCTTCTTTCTTCAAAAGCACTTCTTCGTCACCGAATATACCAGTAGAAACGCGCAGGTAGAACTGAGGTAATTTGATTGTACTAACTTGCTGTTGAAACTGATCTTTAATTTTATACTGATTGACCAGGTCGGCCAGTACGGAAGGGAGTGTAGAGGTTTTTCCATCCATATTTTTTAGACGCTCTTCAAACTGATTGGCTTCGTCAATCGCTTTCTTCTCCAGATCGTCAATCACCGCTTTGACATTCCTTGAACCATTATCCGATTCGGTACAGTTATATTGAATGCTATTTGGGTCGATCTCGTCACTGTTTTGACCTGACATCGGTTCAAATTTCGGTGACGTATTATTAGGGGGCGAAAACAGTGATTCAAGTGGATCACCCAACGGTTTTACGTTTTGCTCCTCAGCCTCCTCATCGATAACTCGATAGTCTTTCGCACTGAAACCGGCTTTATTCAGACCAGCTACGATGTTCTGTAATGTCTCCCGGAATTTTGAGGATGCCGTCAGCACGTAGCTTAAGTTTAGCAGGGGTGATTTGTGTTTGATTACATGAGGTTGCCGCAGCACCCGTCCCAAAATCTGTTCGACATCCACCGCTGACGAGCGGTCGGCTAGCGATGCCAAAATATAGGCAAACGGGCAGTCCCAGCCTTCTTTAAGGGCGTTGACAGTAATAATGTACCGCACCGGACAATCGCTGGCCATAAGATTGATACCTTTTAGCTCATCAATGTTTGCCGTTTTGATTTTTACCTGATCACTGGGAATACCAGCTTTGATTAGGGTTTCCTTGATCTTTTCGAAGGTGTGGTTGTCTTCGGATGTCTTGGGCTGGGCCTGAAACAGCACGATTGGGCGGATATAGCGGCCACCCTGTTTGCGTTCATTATTTGCCAGCAACTCAAGCCGTTTTTGAAGACTTAATGCCGCATTTATGACTTCAGTGCGCTCCCGTTTCTGGTTATAAACAATTACCGGCAGCTTCACCATATTTTCTTTCTTCAGCTCCAGAGCGTCCACAAAACTAATGATGTTGCTGTTTTTGCGAGGAGTAGCCGTTAAGTCCAGAATAAAGGCTGGGTTAAGATTACGTAACATCTCGACGCTCAAATCGCTTTCCGCATTGTGGCTTTCATCGACCACTACTACGGGTTGTAATGACCGCAGTACGTTAATAACTGCCGTTTCATCAGTTCCTTCCAGTACATAAGACGATGCCGAATCGCTTGACAAAGACCCGACGGATGCAAAGCTGATGTTATTTCCATTCTCTTGATACAACTTGCGATCTTCCTTATTCTTAGCTCGCAATGAGTCGAAGCTCATCACAATAATGCTCAACTGTCCCTGTACGGTGGTAGCGTTGAATCCCGCTCCACTCAGGAGTGCCTGTTTATCGAATACCTCCACTCGGTGCTGAAAATGCGAGTTGATTTTTTGCCGGTATGGATGGCCGGTATCACGCAAATTATTAATGGTCTGTTGTAAAATGGAGTTCGAAGGAACTAGCCAGACTACGACATTCGCTGTCAAGGGAGCACGTTCGATTTTATCGAATATCGTGCGCAGAGCATTACAGGCAATAAAAGTCTTACCACCAGCTGTCGGTACCTTAATACAAACGTGCGGCACGGGATGACTTTCCCCGTCCTGCACGTTATTCTTATAAGGCTCTACTACCGTACCAGGAAAAGGTCTAAATCCTTTGTTGTTCCAGTAGTTATAAAATGAATCGCGCACCCGGCCATTGGTCAGTTGCAGTTGCTCCAAAAATAGGTTTAGGTCCGTAATGACACCTTGTTGATACGATTTTAGCTCCATAGTGGCTGCGTAAACCCAGTTATAGACGAGTAATGTCGCGCGGAATTTTCTTAAAAATGATATGCTTTTGTTGCAAGTATTCGTCGCTCAATATGCAAGAGTCAGCATAGATAATATACTGTTCAGCAAGTGTTTTGATGTTACCCAACAGGTCGTAATTGAGCGTTACAGCTGCTTCTGGATCATAACAGAAGTAATAGGCCGTACCTTCCTGTACCCCCAATAGATACGGTTCTTTGTTTTGCTCTGGTAAGGTCTTGCCCTTCGTTTCTGAGAACCAGATGTATTTTCGAATTTTTTCAGCATCTACAGACGGGTTCAAATTACCTCTTTCGTCGAAGAGTTTTTCAGCAACTATATAGTAACTAAAATCCCCACCGGTTCCTTCTTTTTTATCGTAACCTTGTATTACTCGCCTGACCCTTTCAGCCGTAGTAGTTTCTGCATAGTCGCCCATCTCGACTAAAATAAATTGTCTTTTCCCGCCGTCTTGTTGATTTAGTTTCAGAACGGCATCTGCTGTTGTGCCGGAACCAGCAAATGAATCTAGAACTATTGAATTTTTATCAGATGCAATCTGCACTATTTGCTTAATCAGATCTGTTGGTTTTGGCGTATCAAAATGAGCCTTTTCACCGAATATTTTTTCTATCTCTTGAGCCCCGTGTTGATTAAGTGCAATATCATTCCATATAGATGGTACCGTCATACCCTCACGAGCTTCGAATAAGTATAATTTACGCATGGGCGTTCCTGCTTGACCGTTTACACCCCAATATAATCTATTGTCATTTTGAAGTCGAATCATCTCGTCCTTATTGTGTCTCCAACACGTACCCTTCCTTGGCCACACATCTTCATTTGTATAAGGATTTCGAATAGGGTAAAATAAGCTTTCCACAAAACGCCCTCCCTTACCATTAGCGGTGGTATCTATTTTACGAAATGCGCCTTTAGGATCAGGACCATTTGGTTCAGCAAAGACTTTATAATCTGCATTTGATTTTTCTGAACGAGGAATTAGATTAAAGCAGTCTTCCGCTACAGTCTTTTTAGATCCAGGATTCTTAGATTTTGCGAATACAATAATATGTTCGTGTATGTATCCTATTTTTCTGTCATTGGGTGCACCATCACGTTTTTTCCAAATTATGTCCGCAATGAAGCAATTAACTCCAAAAATTTCGTCCATAATAATTTTTAAGAAATGAGCCTCATTATCATCTATAGATACCCAGATACTACCATCATAGGAGAGTAATTTTTGAAGTAATACCAGCCTTGGATACATCATACACAACCATTTATCATGTCGACTAAGGTCTTCGCTTTCTTTTCCCACAACCTGCCCTAACCATCGTTTGATCTTTGGGTCATTAACATTGTCGTTATATACCCAGCCCTCATTACCAGTATTATACGGCGGGTCGATATAGATACACTTTACACGGCCTTCATACTGTGGTAGTAAGGCTTTCAGCGCTTCCAGGTTGTCACCATGAATGATTAGATTATTTGAGGAATCGGCATTTATTTGGGCTGTGTTAGCGGTAAATGTATATTGATGATCGAGTACGCGAAACGGTACGTCGTGATGGTGATTTATAACTTTTTCTTTCCCAATCCAATGTAAACTCGGCATAATAGGCAGTACTGGTAACAGTTAATTCAGATAATCAAAAGTAGCATAACCTAGGCACTTTGCCCGGTTTTTACTATGCCCTTTGTTGATTCATAACTATATTGAGTGACGTTATACCCACCTTTTATGCAATTCACGGAGTTAATTAGTACGCTGGAAGGACTTCATCAGCAGCTTAGTCAGCAGGCGGCTCGTCAGGCCGATCAATTATTGACCCTTCGCAACTATCTGTTTGGATTTTACATTGTCGAGTTCGAGCAGCATGGCACCGATCGCGCGGCTTACGGCCAACAACTGCACAAACGCTTATCCATCGAACTGCAAAAGTACTCCATTAAGGGCGTATCTGACCGTTCGCTGCGGCAGTATCGCCAGTTCTATCTTACCTATCCCCAAATTTGGCAGACGCTGTCTGCCAAATTCAAACTAACTGATTTCGAGGCTATTCGTAAAGTAGAAGCGGGCAGAGCTGTAAGTGTGGATGAAGACTTACCAGGGCTTAATCTTTCGCTTTTGCTTGACCGACTTACTTACTCGCACTTTGTTGAACTGCTAAAAGTAGAAAATCCATTACTACGCCGTTTCTATGAGGTAGAAGCACTGAAAAATAACTGGAAGGTTCATGAGCTAAACAGGGCAATTACAACGCTCCTAGCTGAACGTACCAGTCTATCGACAGATAAAGCGGCAGTGATTGCTCGCATACAGGAGAATCAACCAACTGGTCTGGAGGATTTAATACGGAATCCCTACTTGCTAGAATTTCTAGGCTTACAAGAAAAACCAGAATACACGGAAAACGACCTTGAAAAAGCCATCATTGATAATTTGCAGGACTTTCTATTGGAGTTAGGACGAGGATTCTGCTTTGAGGCTAGGCAAAAGCGTATCAGTTTCGGTAATCGTCATTATCGAATCGACCTTGTTTTCTATCATCGGATTCTAAAGTGTCATGTGCTGATCGATCTCAAAATTGGTGAATTCGACCATGCTGACGCTGGACAGATGACCGTGTATTTAAATTACTACAAAGCCAACGAAATGAGCTTAGGTGACAACCCGCCCGTTGGTATAATCCTTTGCGCTAGTAAAGACAGTTCCCTAGTCGAGTATGCCACCAGTGGTATGGCGAATGAAGTGTTTGTCTCACAATATCTGGCTGAGTTGCCTGATAAAGAGCAACTACGGGCATTGATTGAACGGGAAAGCCAAAGTCTAAGTGATTAATATACAGAAGGTAGAAAGCTTGGATAAAGCAGTAAAATGCCAAACTAACCACCTTTCTTTAAGAAGAAGATTAGATTTCACTATTCGCATCGCATAATTTATTATGAACAATTCTTTAGACAATCTTTATAAGCAAAGGAACAATTTTTTAGTAATTGGCCTAACTGGCAGACTAGGATCAGGTTGCACGACTGTGGCAAAAATTTTAACAGAAACAAATTTTACAGACTGCAAATTTCCCATACCAAAAAATCGTGATTATAATAGTAATGAAGAAAGAAAATATCGGATAGTTTATAATATAATGGAAGCAAACTGGACACCTTTTATACTTATACGTGCTAGTGACATTATTACATCTATTTTACTAGAAAATAACTTGACTGATTTGATGAATTTTCTATCAAATCAATACGGAAAGAACATCGATGTAATAACACAATTATTTGACCAACCACATGGTAATGTAAAAATTTGTGATGAATATAATAATCTCCACAATGCTAGAATAGAATTAAAAATAATTGATGATAAAACTGCTAATCAAGATGATCTTGAAAGGAAAAAAGAATTAGCATATAAATTTTATTTCGAAGGAGAGCGGTTGACAAAGTTTTCTGAAGCACTAAAATCTATTTTCTTTGAGCATTTAAAAAGCGATGAAAAAGCGTCCCCGTATCAGTATTTCGGCGATAATATAAGAAAATCAGGAAATGCGTTAGAAAGTGATACTTTATCTGAAGATTGCTATAAAATCCCTAAGATAATCAACAAGCTTATTAAAACAATAAGAAATAAAAATAAAAAAGACGGCAAGAATACGTTAATAGTAATAGATTCAATTAGGAATTCTCTAGAAGCTTTTTTCTTTAAAGAGCGATATTCAGCTTTCTATCTTTTCGCTATTAATACAGAAAATGAGCACAGACGTAAACGCCTTTCACAGTATAACTATTCTGAGCTTGAAAGATTAGATCAAGAGTACGATGCTAATGTAAAGGCGCACGAACTGTTCTATAAGCAGGATATCAAAAGTTGCATTCAAGCCTCAGACATCTATATTTATAACCCAACTGACTCATCAACTGAGGGAGACATTAAGGAAACAATGAAACGAAGTTTGATTCGCTATCTAGCTTTGTTTTTACAACCTGGTGTAATAACACCTACACCAGAGGAAAGATGCATGCAGATAGCATACACTGCAAAGTATAACTCCGGTTGTATCTCTAGACAAGTCGGAGCAGTAATAACTGATGATTCGTTTTCAATTAAGTCTATTGGTTGGAACAACACTGCTGAAGGTCAAACTCCATGTTTGTTACGTAACGTAAATGACCTATTAAGTAACTCAGATAAGGAGGCCTTTAGTGATTACGAAAAATCTGGTAAAATAAGGGAAGTTTTAGAAGAGGCCTACCCTCAAACAGAAGACAAAAAACTGGAACGAGTACAAAAGCTTAAAGGAAGGAATAATTCTTTTTGTTTCAAAGAGGGGCAGAATTGTATAGAAGGGGAGAAAAACCAAGTTCATACACGTTCACTTCATGCTGAAGAAAATGCGATGTTGCAAATCTCGAAGTATGGTGGGGAAGGTCTAAAAGGGAGTTACTTATTTACAACAGCTTCACCATGCGAATTATGCTCGAAAAAAGCTTATCAATTAGGAATTAAAAGAGTATATTATATTGACCCTTACCCAGGAATTGCTAAACAACAGATAATAGCTTCAGGACTGACAAAACACCAACCTGGACTAATGTTATTTAGTGGAGCTATTGGAAGGGCATACCACCAATTATTTGAACCATTTATGGCCTATAAAGATGAGTTAACAATACGACTAGATTATAATTATAAAAAAGCGAATGATAATGTGATAAGAAAAAACATTATCGCAAAAGAGGAGTATAAAATGAAACTACAAAAGCAAAAAGAAGAAATTGAAAAAAAATTAAGCGATTTAGATTAAACTAAGTTTTATATTAAAAAATAGAATTATTAATTCGCATATATTAAATGCAGGTTTTTGCTACTTATTAAAATAATATTCAAAAATATGGTTATTGCAAAATGGGGATTTGGTATGGCACCTATCTCTGTAGTGATGGGCGCTAGATACAACGGTGCTGCCAATCATATGTTACAAGTAATCACAAGCATGATTTCTTTAGAAGAAGTAAATATTGAGTATATTTCTGAACTTAAGGGCATGTTTAGTAGAGGTCTTAAGCAAGATCAGTGGGATTGGTTTACAGTTTACGAAAAATTAGGACCACCATTAAATGGCAACTCAGCAAATATTGTAAAATATTAATAGATTTTAGAGTAAATATAAAGGAAAAACAATGGGTAGAGGCCAATGAAGTAAAAGACAAATTAATAAATTTCAGATTGAAAGATTATTTATTGAACTATTTAAATAACGTTCAAAATATTAAATTTGAGGGTGAGTTTATTTACATTCTTTCTACAAGAGAATTTCCTAAAACTTTGAAAATCGGTATGACTAGCAGGAGTGTTACACAAAGAGTTAAAGAAATAAATTCTGCTACAGGTGTACTGCATCCTTACTCAGCTAGGAAAATATTTAAAGTGAAAAATTCAAAAATTGCAGAAAGTGAAATATTTGATGTTTTAAAACCTTTTAGATTAAGGCCTGATCGAGAGTTCTTCAACATTGAATTTTCTCATGCTATTAGTTTAATTGTAAAGACCTTATTACATAAAAACTTAATAAGTAGAGAGAAAGGTGTTATTAGGTGGTACAGTACTGAAAAAGGCTTTGGGTTTGTAACTACTGATGATAATAAAGACATATATTTTCATTCAGAAGAGCTTATCAATAACATACTTCCTATACCTGGCGCTTTAGTTGAATTTGATATAAAAGATTCTTCCAAAGGTCCGAAAGCCCAGAACATTTTTGTCTTGTAAAAGACGTCATTTTACGGTATCAATTTTCGTCCAATTAATGGCCATTAAATTTTATTTAATGAATTCGTAAAGTGTTCTAAGTAAAATAGTTAACTCTAGAATACTCATTGTGGCAATCGTTCACGAAAACTCTGGTCACCTGAACGCTTATTGATGCACAGAGAGACAATCTAACTATCGATTTAATCCCGATGCCTACGGATTGATTCTTTAATTGGAAAGGGGTGTAAGCTAATTCATATATTAACTGTCCCATTCCAGCTTACTTGTGTATTAACCTGTCTTTGAATCAACTTTCTTAATCTCAGTCACTCTGAGAGTGATGGTAAATTCGCGTCGTTGACTATTCCAGCAGTGTACCCGCTGACCATATTGGCTGATCACGGGGACAGGCCAATCAATTTCAGGGTTAGCCGCCGCTAATTCCTGAGCAGCCTTCCGATCAATTAGCGTTACCAAGTCATCGACTTTGAACTCGTGGTTTTTCTTCATGAATTACTGGATTAGCTAGCGGGCTACTCAATAGGTTGGGATCTGTTGTGAAAAGCTACGGTACCAAACTACCGGTAAACCAGCGTATTGACCAGTAAGCCTGGTTTTATTGCCTACCTTTGCTACTAATAAAAGTATTAACCTCAAGTAAATGAAAGCAGCCAAAATCCGTTTTTTTTCGCCCACTGAGAATCAACAGTCTACGTCCAAGCTAGAAAAAGCCTCTAAGCCAGCTAATTTAAAGTTAACCGGTTACGTCTCCACAGCAGGAAAACTCGTTTTGCCGGCCAAGACCGTGGCTCAATTAGGAGTCGATCTGGACAAGACATCCTTCAAAGTAGGTATGGACGAGGGCAAGCGCAAAGCCAAATCGTTGTATTTAGTACCAAGCAGTATGGATGAGGGCACTTTTGCCTTCCAGAAAGCGGCTAAAAGTTATACGTTGGCCTTACCTTTTATCCTAAAAAAGAGTGGAGTTGATTTCACCAAAACTAAATACGACTTTACGGTTCGTCTTTTCGAATATGAAGCCACGACCGCTTTTGAACTAAAAGTAGCTCCTGAAGCAACGGCTGTCAAGCTACCTTACACTGGTAAGCCACGAGGCCGAAAGCCTAAGCAGGTCTCAGTAGCCGAATAAAGCAGAAAAGCCCTGTTCAACCAGGGCTTTTCTATATTCTTTATTTACTAAACCACATTGCTATAAGTCTGTTTACTACGGGTAGTAACTGTAGAGGCAATAGATAAATAGTATCTCAGCTATCGCAATACAGTTGATGGTGGCTGACAGGTTTATAAGAGGGCAGGCAAAATATACTCTTTCAGTATCTGATAGGGTATTTTATTACCATTTAGTTTACCATAGTTTCCGGCTGTTATAACAGCTACTAAATTTAATTGTCGGCAAATAAATATCGATTGTCCGCCGTTCCCTTTTGCCTCAACTACCTTCAACGCATTGTTTTTTATCGTAAAATCATAGGTCCAGAATTGGTACCCATAGCCGCCATTCTCTAGGTTTAGGTTTGTGAAGTCGGGTCGCTCTATTTGTTTTGCCATACTCTTAGTAACCCAAGCACTGTCTAAAACCTGCGTATTATTAAAGGTGCCATTGTCTTTATAGGTTATTCCTACCTTTAATAAATCGCGAGATGTAAGTCGTAAGCCTGAAGCGGCCGCTGGAATTTTTTTCATGGTCAGGTTAATCCATTCAGATTGATTGATACCTAAAGGTTGGAATAGATGTTCAGTAGCAAATTCGTAGATGTTTTTTCCACTTACTTTTTTAATGATTTCGGCTAACACTTGTGTATTGCCACCACTATAATTCCAGCTACTACCTGGGGCATTTATCAGTTGCTTGTCTACGACAAACCTGATTGGATTAAAACTTAAATCCATTTTAGTTTCATCATTTAGTAGGCTGTTATAATTGCCAATTTCTTTCCAGCAAAGCCCACTCGACATAGTTAAAAGGTTTTTTATCGTAATTTTTGACTTTTCATTATCATTCTTACAGATTTCGGGGAAGAAATTTTTTAGTGGCTCGTTTTCATCCTTAATGAGTCTTTTACGAATGGCTATACCTATACAAGCAGACACAACACTCTTTGAAATACTTCTAACATCGTGTAAATCAGCACAACTATGCTGTATTATGCCTAAGTTCTTACCATGTTTCTCATCTTTGCCGTAAAAATATTTTTCATAAAATAAGGCGCCATCCTTGTATATTAAAACACTATGAACATTGTAAATAGCCTCATCGATGAGGTCTTTGGTAAGTTTGGCTAATAGCGTTGTGTCAAGGTTGTATAAATTAATATCGCGAACAGGTATGTTATCTTCAATTGCCTGAGGTATTGTGTAACCATAGTTTTTCGGATTAATTATCTCTTTTGTGCAGGAGATTACGGATATGAGAAAAATAAACCCAATAATACGATACATGACTAGTTGATTTTTAACTAAAAATTATAGATTTAATAAATTACAAGAAATGAATTTGAGTAAAGGAATTTGATAGTGTATTGTCGAAAGCATACAATTCCTTAATTGTAATCAAGCATTAGTTTCACTACATTTTCAAATTTTCGACCATAGGCTAACTGGATTTTTTGAAGACAAACATCAATGATGTAGTCCTTTTGAGAACTATCATACTTGATGAGTTTAGCCGATCGAAAGGCTATCTGATTTCCGGGGAATGAATGAGAAGTAATAACGTGCAGCTCATCTAAATCGGTTTTATTGAGTGTCCCAGTAGGAATAAGGGTTAACCCATATTTGGTTTTTATAGGCTGGTCACCCATGGAAAAGCTTTCAATTGATTTAGGGAATGTCCGATTATAGGTATCCATAATCGCAGCCAACGAAAATTCGTTTATGCCATCCTGGAGTAGTACGCCAACTCGTTTATTTCTACTTAATATAAGTTTCTTGCCGACAGCCACTTTATCGCTAAACGTGAACGTTTGGCTTTGGTGCTGTTTTTGGGGGAATGGATGGGGGTAGCTAACATCCTTACTAACGTTTCGCATGATATCTGTCCCAAATAATTTATCGATCACCGTTAGGGCTCCATCAGTTGCATTGGACACACCGGCCGTGCTGTATAGATTCCCCTCATTGGCCACACCGATATTCTTTACCCATACCGGTTTACTGAAATGCGCTTTTATCCCTTCATAATCTGAGGCATGAGCCGTAATCGGTTTCCCGTCGAAAATCCCGGTAGCAGCCGCAGTAGCAGAGCCGTCACAAACCGACAGGATCTTCACATTAGCCGTATAGTGTTTTCTGATCCAATTAATAATCACAGGATCTTGATGTAGCGAGTCCGCAGCCGATAAAAAAGGAATAACAATCACATCGGGATGTATATCCATTGAATCCATTTCAGCAAACGTCGACTGTGGCAGCACAAACAACCCTTTTTTCACTATAATGGGGGATTTCTTTTGGGCGATAAGGTAAACGTTTGCTTTCTGGGTGGCATTAAACAGGTAAAAAGGGGCCATCATGTCAAACAACTCCGTGCCGTCATTATTGGCCAGGATGGCTACTGTTTTCTTTCCCGGATCATAAGCGGGAGGGGTATAGGTAAATGTATTCGTCCCTTGATAGGCTGGCATGGTCCCAAATTCTCGTAGCGGGGCACAAGCATTGAAAAGGAATATAGAAATAGCGGTAATGAATAGGGTGACTTTAAGGATTTTTATCGTTTTCATATCGATTTATTTTTAGATGCTTTTAAGATTCGTTGTAATTGCCGGGCCGTTTTAAACCCACATTTTGAGGCTATATATTCAATTGTAAAATCTGGATTATTCAGCATCGTTTTGGCAAATTCCAGGCGAAGGAGCGTCAGGTATTCCAGGATCGTTGTACCCGTCTTTTCTTTAAACACACGACTTAAATTCCGTGGGCTCATGGCTACCAATTCGGCTAAATCATCTATTGAATTCTCATCCGACAGATGGTCTATCAAATGGTCCTGAACCATATGGATACTGGGATGAATGTGATTCCGGTAATCGAGGTAAATACTTTTTTGGGTATGGTTTTGACTTCGCCGATGGTAAACGACCAGCCCTCTGGCGACCTTATGTGTGAAGAGAGCCCCTTTTATTTCTTCAAGTATAGATAGCGCAAGGTCAATGCCTGCACTGATACCGGCACTCGTATAAATGCTATTACTTTTTTTGAAAAGAATATTGGAGAGTACTTTCGCCGTTGGGAATTCTGCCTGCATTTCGTCAACTCGTCGCCAATGGGTAGTACATTCCGTATCTTTTAATAAACCGGCATGACCTAATGCAAAAGCCCCATTACAGATTGAGCAGACAAATACCTTATTGTCAGCACAGGTTTTTAACCAATTAAAAAATTCCCGTTCTCCTTTAAAAGCCAGACTACTGACATACTTATTATCCATACCAGGGACAAAAACATAATCTCCTTCACCAAGAGAGGCCTCTTTATAATTTTTCATATTGTAAAAAGGAATTCCGGAAGTGCTGGTGATTTCATCCTTATAGGAATAGTATTCAAGTGCTAATTCGTAGCCGTTGAATCTTGCTTCGGTAAATACCTGTACCGGTCCCGCCAGGTCAAGCATTTCTACAAAGGGAGGGATGATAAAAGCGAATTTTTTCATACTGTTTGTGCTAACTTAATTCGATATAAGGCAAATGCATGAATGAAGTTTTCTACGAGATCGTAGTTCTTTTCGGCAGTGTAACAACCCTGTTCTAGATAAAATCGATACCTGCAAGACTTTGATACCCCCTATTGTATAGGCTAAAATGCCAGTTTTAACTTAGCTATCTAGTTCATGCGTTTGGCCTGAATTCGATAAGACAAAGGTAGATCGGAACAAAAGCACATTCCAGACTATAATCGGTCAAATGAGGACAAGCTAACCAAATTCAGAATGGCTATGCTATAGCTTTCAGAGAAAATAGGCAGCATCCTGTTTTTCCGTATATATGTTACGGGTACAGGTCTTGTTTTTAGATACGCAACAACAGTCTACTTGCCGCTTTTTAAGGTATGGGCTGCTACAATTCCAGCAGGAGGCTGGCATTGCTTCTGATTTTTTGAATCCGAATGTATCTAGTACATCGTTGAGCGGCAACAGTATACGATCAGGAGTAAAAATCAGCTCGCAGCCGTTGATGACCGATACCTGCCCCATCAGTCGAAAGCCAGCTTTTTGAATTCCGCGAAGTGAGGCTTCGTTCTCGGGAGCATGCATGATCCATTGATGGGTAGTTTGAGGCTGCTCAGCTTTGAGAATGTGTTGCAGCAGATGCGGATAAATCCCGCGCCCCCGAAAATCCTTCAGGGTTCGGAAATTCCACAAGTACCGGTGTTTGTCGGGTAGCCTAAAGGTATAGTCCAGTTCACCAATGCGGGCGTTTTGAGTGGCGACCCAGCCAAATGCTGCCGGTACGCAATCCAGAAAGGCCACGTACGCTTTGTGATATGCATCGAATCGAGAAATGGCCTCGGTTAGGGAAATTTCACCAATTTCGGACATCAATTGAGGATCGTAACTTTCCCTGATTTCCAACCCGGAAAGGGCCGAAAGGGGAAACATCTGGGTTGGGTAAGAAAATAGATAAAGCATAGTGGTAAATCAGCCGTCAGGATGAGTTGGTTTAGTGGCCCGAATGGGAGGGTGTTTCCGATAAACCTGAGGCAAAAAAGGAGTCATCGACTACCTGGAAATTAGCCATCATTCCGGCAGCATGATGTTCGAGTATATGACAGTGGTACATCCAGGTTCCCGGACGGTTGTCGGGCATCCAGGCGATTTTGATGGAAGTCCGGGGAGTGAGGTTGTAGGTATCCTTCCACGCCCGGTAGGCGGGCGCTTTTCCGTTTTCTTCTATCACCTGAAAGAAAAACCCGTGCAGGTGGAAAGAGTGATCCATGAGGCTTAGGTTAGTGACTTCCCATACCTGAAGCTCTCCAACCACCACAGGTTTGTCCTGGACGTGCATCCCACCATTGACCAGGAAGTTCATGCCGTTGGTAAGGCTGAAACCCACCGCCAGTCTTACCTGCCGGTTTGGTTGGGCCTGCTGCGGAGCCAGGGGCTCAATGTTGCACAGATGATCGGGAATATGGGCCAAAGAAGGTCTTGGCTCGGTAACCTGCACCGTCCCGAACGTTTGGGATTTGGCTTTGAGGAACGTCATACGGTCGTAGGGATGCGAGCCGATCTGAAAAGAATCGCCTTCGGCAAATTGCCCAACGACCATATCTATACGTTCTCCGGGCGTAATCAGGACTTCCGTAGCCGTCTGCGGGTGTTCGAGCAGTCCACCGTCGGTACCAATAATTCGGAACTGACGCCCGCCCAGGTGCAGGCGGATATAGCGTGCACTGGCCGCATTAACAAATCGCCAGCGCTCAGTTTGGCCGGCATGGATTTGCAGGGTCGGGTTTTCCTGCCCGTTGATCAACAACGTATCCCCTTCCCGGCCGTCGTGCCTTTCAATAATGCGGGGGACAAACCAACCAGGGTTGGAAAATTCATTCCCCGCAGTAAGCTTCATGTCATCGAGCATAAATACCCGGTCGGCGTCCACCACGGGATCTGTGTCGTCTTCCACGATGAGTGCTCCGTACATGCCCCGCTCCATCTGCACGGTTTCGTTAACATGCGAGTGGTACCAGAATGTACCCGCATCGGGTACCACAAACCGGTACTCAAAACTTTCATTGGGTTGTATTGGCTTCTGGACTTCACCCGTCCCATCCATACTGGCCGGTAATCGTATACCGTGCCAGTGAATGAGAGTTGGTTCAGACAGGGTATTCTTTATATGAACGATTAGTTCGTCACCTTTTTTGGCTTTTAATATCGGACCTGGCAAACTTTGATTGAAGCCCCAGACATTTATCGCCTTATCTGTATTAATCGGCCATATAAATTCACTGGCGGTTAGGTGGAAGTGCACTTGATTTTTTTTCATACTAAATTTAATTAGCTCTATACGTTATTGTATTTATTGTATTAGGATACCCACTGAAAGTTGCAACGATCTGTAAGCCCAACCTGGTGGCGTTTTTTATCTTATCCTTATACCCACACCTAATTCCAGATTTGCATTTTCGCTCATTCCAGCTAACCCATCCTTTAGCGGAATATAGAGCCTGGTACTCATGAAATATTTATTTCTGCCCAGCCTTAGATTATACATAATGCCATAGTCTACCGTGAAACTGCTCGTTTTAGTTGTAATGGTTTCAGGTAGTTGCTCATTGCTTAAGGTACCAGAATAACTGTCGTACTTTACTCCGGCCAGAAGGTAAAAACTATTGGACCCTTTTTTTGTAAATAATGACGTTCCAAAACCAAATTTTTTATCTATTGAATAGCTATAATGCTGTTGAACATCTACTATACGATTGTTTGGAAATCCATAAGAGAAAGAGATATAAGATACCAGGCTAATCCTTTTGTAAATGTTGTATTGCAAGAGATTTGATACTTGCGCATTAGGTGCACCCATAATAGACATTAAATGTGTGCCGAGGCCAGGCGCAACTGTAAATTTTCCATAAGGATAGTTTGCTGGATCATTTCTTGTTTGCGCATACCCAAACTGCAGACAAACAAAGAATAATACAATCAGTAGTAATCGTTTCATCTTATCTGTTTTTATAATAATAATTTATTGCATTTTCAATATCAGTGTTCTTTGATGACATATGGCCAAGACCAGGTACTAATTCAAAAGTTGATTTAGTAAAAGGGTAAAAGCTTTTTAAGCGTTCAAATAAAAGATTGTTAGCAGGAAGTAGCCCGTTTTCTGTACTACCAGCACCAATAAAAACTAACTGTGACGTTGATTTTATACGTTCTCTTTCTTCCTGCTCGTATTTCAGAATTACTGATTTATCATAAAACAGGGATGGACTTAATAAAAGATAATTTCCAAATACTTCGTTATGTTTTGTAAAGGCATACGCCCCTAATAACCCTCCAAATGAATGGCCAATGATTATCCGATTAGCACGAAGCGTGTCAACATTATACGCTTTTTGTATCGCCGGAATGAGTTCTCTTTTTATGAAATTCATAAATAATAGGCTTCCTCCCTTTCCATAACTTGTTTCAGTAGGCGTATAATCGATCGCCCGGTCATCTGATTGATTGTATCTTATACCTATTACAATTACGTTCTGCGTATTATATTCTGCACTTATTTTTTTACAAATTTTGCCAACAAAATTATCGTCCTGTTTTGCATCTAGAACGTACATGCTGGGATACGGTTTAGATGAAATTGAATAATCTTCTGGCAACTGCACTGTTATATTATAAGTACGACCCGTCTGCAAAGAGGAAATTGCAAATTGCTTAAAGTAAGCAGGATCGATTGTTTCCTTTCTACAACTACTTAATAGGAATAAGACTATTAAAATATAAACTATTTTCATGGTGTTTTTTTATTTATTAAGTCACTAATTGAAGAATTAAATCATGGTTAATTAATAGATTTATAATCTGATAAATAGCTCAAAAAGCCACGTAAACGGTCCTGCATAGCTGTAAATTTTACGGAGCAATTGACAGAATTATCAGGCTAAGACAATACCCACATTCCCTTTTTTATGTCCCTTTTCAACATACTGGTGGGCTTCGACCATTTGTTCCAAAGAAAACGTACGATCTATGACCGATTTTAGTTTGCCCTGTTCAATCAGCTCTTTAAGCAATCGAATGTCTTCGGCTTTTTGGCGTATAACACCTGTTATTACTTGCCGGTTAGTGGTCATTGAAGTCCATACTCCCTGAAACATTTCTGTCAATCCAGAGGCACCCAGAATCAAGATTCCTTTTTTATTGAGCGATTTTAAACTACGAGAAAACGAAACCTTCCCAACGGTATCATAAATCACATCGTACGTTTCTCCGTTTTTGGTAAATCCTCTCTTGTATAATCGATTACCTGGTCGGCTCCTAACGATTTTACCAAATCAATGTTTGCCGTACTACAAACTGCGGTAACAATCGCCCCATAATACTTGGCCAGTTGGATGGCAGCTGTACCAACGGCACCAGATGCGCCATTGATGAGCACATTTTGTCCACTTTTGAGGTTGGCCTTACGGATAAAATATAAGGCCGTCGTTCCTCCAAAGGGGATAACTGCGGCTTCCTGATGAGAAATAGTTGTTGGTTTTAATGCTAAAACCGCATCTTCTGATAAACACTTGTATTCGGCATAAGCCCCAAAATTCATCCCGGTAGAGCCGAAAACCTGGTCGCCAACATTGAAACGTCTAACTTCAGGACCTACCTTTTCAATTTCACCGGAGAAAACGCCACCCAGTATATTTTTTTTGGGTTTTATCAGACCAAAAAACAGCCTGACACCAACTGGATTAGCTGCTCGCAAACGCAAGTCGCCTGAATTAACGGCTGTAGCTTTAACTTTTATAAGGATTTCATTGGCCTTTACGGTCGGTTTTTCAACCTCCTTGAGTTGTAGAACTCCTGGAGCTCCGTACTTCATGTAAATAATGGCTTTCATTTATTTTAGATTTTATCTATATTTTTTCTTGTATCTATTTTCTCTATATGAAGCAGGTGGATCTGCTCTATTCCTTTAGCCACTGGAAAAATGTCGTCATGGGTTTGACATAGTCGAAACTCATCCGGGGATGATAACAAAATCTCCTTTTCAGCCCGGCTTCCTCAAATTTTCGGCTATTACCAAGCCAATTTCCAAGGTTGATATCAGCGCTTCAATGTCAGCCTCAAAACCATAAAGTTTGGTTTCGGTGAACACCTGAACCGGGCCTGCCAGGTTCAACGTGAGGAGAGATGATAAACAACCATATTTTCAAAGTCATCTGATTTAATGAAGCTAATGCAAATGTAGCGGATACAGAAACGAGCTAACAGACAAGTGTATGTCAAAAACGGACAATGCTATCTATCGATTTTTCATGTCCAAAATCAGTCATAACCGCAGATAACGATAATCTATATACGCCTATTAAATAGAAAGCTTTAGCCCCATTTAAACGGCGATAGCAAGCAGCTCAAAAATTTGCTCCTGCTTTTGATTCACGGTAGGTGGTATCAATTTATAAACCACCGGGGTTATTATCCGGGACAAAACTGTTGAACTGATCAATCCACCGATCATGACAATGGCCAGGGGAGCCACGAGCGGATTGGAGGAGAACGCAATGGGCAGCAAGCCACCGATGGCGGTCAAGGACGTGAGCACAATGGGCAGAAACCGCGTTTCGCCAGCTTCCCGGATAGCCTGTTCCAGGGACATGCCATCTTTACGTAGCTGATTGGTGAAATCAACCAGCAGAATGGTATTCTTTACTTCAATACCCGCCAGAGCGATGATCCCAACTGTGGCAATGAAAGAGAGCGAATTGCCGGTTACAAACAGAGCCAATAGAGCACCCACCATACCTAACGGAATAACCGAAAGGACAATTAGCGTACTTTTAAAGGTTTTAAACTGCAGGATCAGGGCGGCAATAAATAAGAACAGAGTGATAATCAATATAATGCCTAGTCCGCCAAATGAGTGGTGTCGGCTTTCTACTTCACCGCCCATTTCATACCGGTAGCCTTTGGGAAGTTTGACTCTATCGAGTTGGGTCATGACATCAGTAAGCACCCGATCGGTGAGATATCCTTCATCAACATAGGCGTTTACCGAGACCGTTCGGGTTTTATTCAAATGATTGATACTCACAGCGGAAGAAACCATATCCAGAGTAGCCACCTGGGATAACGGAATGGCCCCGCCCAAACTGCTATTGACGTATACATTGTGAAATACGCTCAGATTGGGGTACATGGGCCGGGGTGTCGTGAGTAAAAGTTGATACTCATCGCCATTTGCATTGGTAAAGGTTCCCACTCCCATTCCGTTGACAGCCAGCCGTACCGCCTGAGCGATGTTGACGGTTGGTACCCCCAGCATCCGAGCCTTTTCTTTATTGATCGAAACGCGAATGTCCGTTTTTAAATTTTTGACCGGATTACTGACGTAAATCGTCCCCCTGGTGTTTATTAATAACTCTTCCACTCTGGCGGCCAGGGTTCTGAGGGTATCCACGTTCTCACCTAACAACCGCACTTCGACCGGCGCAACAATGGGAGGTCCCTGCTCGAAGTTTTTGACAATTATTTTAGCGCCAGGATACGGTGTATATTTTTTTCGGAGGCTTTCAATAATGGCAAGCTTCCTGTCGGGACTGGTGCCTTCCTCTAATTGAATAAAGAGCTGGGCAAAATCGGTATGTTCATTTTCCTGAATGATGTTATAATAGATCCGTGGATTCCCCTTACCCACATTGGCAGAGACGTATTTTACATCTGGAATACGCTGTAGATCCTGTTCAATCTGGTTCGTGATCTTATCGGTATACGCCAGGTTGGATTGTAAGGGAGTGTTTATATTGATCAGGAATTGGGGTTTCTCCGAGGCAGGAAACAAACTGAAACCGATCTTGGGAATTAGCTGTAGCGAACCAACAAAAATAGTCCCACATACCAGAAGCGTACGGGTTGGTTTATGGAGTGCTTTTTCCAATAACCGGCTATAGCTGCCACCAATCAATTTTTTTAAACCCCGCATAAAGATATTCCCCTCAGGATGACCCGTATGGTGCCTGAGTAAACTATTTGATAAGAAGGGCACAATGGTCAGCGAAACGATTAGGGAGGCAATCACGGATGTAATGACCCCCATGGGTAAACTCCGGATAAAGTCGCCAGAGGATTCGGGTAAAAACATCAAGGGTAAAAAGGCAATAATTAAGGTTGCCGTGCAGCCAATAACTGCCATGCCGATTTGCTCAGTAGCTTTTAGGATGGCGGTTAATCGGGAATGCCCTTCCAGTAGCCACCGTTCAATATTTTCAACCACCACAATACTATCATCAACCAGCAAACCCAGCGAAAGGACCAACCCCACAATACTGAGTTGATTTAAATTAAACCCGAACAGGTTCATGAACACAATGCCCATACCCAACGATAAGGGAATCGAGATCATAACTACTAGCGCTGCCCGTAACCCTAAGGGTATTAGTGTAATAGCGACTAATAGAATGGCAAACAAGAAATCCATCCCTAACCCGCTTAAGCGCTTATTGACATTGGTGGCCTGGTCAAAGGAAAGCGTCAAATCGATAGTAGCGGGCAGGCTTTTTCGATACCGCTCGATGACAGGCAGATAGGCCTCTTGGGTTTTGCTGATGTTTTCTCCCGCTTTCTGGGCCGCCACGACAACGACGCAACGATGATTATTTAACCGGGTAATATGAGTCATGGGTTCAAAATCAGCATACACCGTGGCGATGTCTTTCAGGAAGACATTCTTTCCCGCCTGACTATACACAATCGTGTTTTTTACTTCCTCAATGTCTTTATACGTACTGCTGGTTTTGATATTAAATGATTTGGTCCCTTCATTCACAATGCCTCCCGGAATGTTGGCCAGCTCACCCGCCAGGCTACTGCTTACGGCTAAGAGGGGTATATGCTGTTGCGCCATTTTATCCAGTTGCAAATCAACCCGGACGAGTTGTTCAGGTAGTCCCTGGATCTCAATGTTTTTCAGGGAGGGAATCTTCTCCAGTTCGGTTTGAAGGCCTTCGGCTGCCTTTTTCAGGCTTTCCCTCGATACATTTTCGGATACCAGGGCGGCTTGAATAATATTGACATCCGATGGGCGGGTTCGTTTGACCTCCAGTTGGGCAATACCAGAGGGTAGCTTTGTCCGGAGTGCATTTAACTCACCCACTAATTCCTGGTATTTATCATCGACATTACTGTTATATTTATACTCTACCTCGATAACCGCCAAGCCATCTTTTGTCGTGCTTCTGATTTGTTTGATATTATCTAACCCGTATACCTTTTTTTCGATTGGATCGACGATCAGTTCTTCGATGTCTTTTGGGCTGGCCCCTGGATAAACTACGACAATGGGAAAGGTGGGGAAATCAATTTCCGGATCTTCTGACCTGGACATCGTTAGAATGGTGGTGATTCCTAACGCCACCACCATTAAAAACAGGATCAGCGTAAACTGGTAATTCTTTACGGCGTATTCAGCTAGTTTCATGGATCGATCTAGTCGTATTAGTTTATAATTTTTATCGCTGCACCTTCTTTTAAATAAGCAGAGCCCGTTACGATCAACGCCTTTGCCCCTTCTAAGCCGGTGAGAATGGTAGCCTTGCCGGCGTTAATGCTACCTACTTTCACGGCCACTTTCAGGGCTGTCTTATCATCATTGGAAATAAACACATACGCTTCGCCGGCATCGCCGTCCAGTAATGCATCATATGGAACAGCCCAGGAAGCCACTTTCGTAGAAGGGTAAATAACAGCTTTACCGAACAGCCCGGAGGCTACTCGTCCAGCCACATTTCCGGCTAGTTGGAGTTGAATCGTAAAGGTGCCGGTTGCGGGATCGATGCCTTCCGTTTTACGGGAAACCACGGCTTTAAACGACTTATCGGGGAAAGCATCCGTTTGAATAATCGCCGTATTGCCGATTTGAATAGCACCCCACTCGGCATCGCTAACCCCTACATTTAATACCCAGGCACTTTGATGGGCTCCGTTAAGTTGCAAAACCGGATCACCGGCATTCACGAGCTGGCCCGGATTCGCTAACTTTTTTAGGACATAGCCACTGGCCGTTGCCCGGATCTCAGAATAGGTTTGATTAAACTGAATGGTGGCCAGCTGCTGCTGCGAAATGTCGAGCGCGGTTTTAGCGTTTTGTACCTGCTCTAACGTGGCAACACTATCCCGGTATAAATGGCTGGCACGGTTATAATCCCGTAACGATTTTTCATACGCTAATTTCGTCTGCTGAAGCTGGGCATTGATCTCATGTAGATTTAAGGTAGCCACGAGTTGACCTTTACGCACGGCGTCGCCTTCTTTGACAAAAACCTGCTTGATGATGCCGCCGGTTTTAAACGACAGAAATGTTTCATCGTCCGTTGTAAATTGTCCAGCCGCATGAATGGTTTGTTGTAGCCGTTGAGGCTTCAAGGCTACTAGTTTTACCGGAATTTTTTCATCCGTCATGATTTTAGGAGCCGGTTTTGACTGATGACAGGCCGTGACGACTAGAGATAGAGCTACTAGATAACTATTTAGATAGCTGGTTTTCATTAGTATAAGAAGTTAATAAGTTACTAATCCGGATTCCCGCTCAAGGGTAGCGGCTGTAATGAGGACATTGAAAAGAGCCAGATTCGCCTGCAACTGGGCCGTGGTGAGCAAACTCCGGGCATCAATATCTTCCAGGAACGAATTAACGCCTTCCTGGACACCCCGCTCAATTAATCGCTGGTAGCTAGCGGCTGATTCAACTCGTTTTACCGCCGATTGATACAGTTGATAAACAGCCGTCAGGTTATTTTGGGCGCTGGCTGCCGTCAGCGCTACTTGCTGCGTTGTCTGTTCCAGATTCAATTTCGCTTTTTCCTGATCCAGCTGCGCCTGTTTGATTTTATAGAGATTCCGTTTGCCAGCATATAGCGGAAGCTCCAGTTGTAAGCCAACATTATAGTACCTTGATTTTGAATTAAAATCAAAATTGCCAGCTTGAGAGCCTAGATCAACGAACCCATTTAGCTTTGGCAACCAGAACGATTCATTCAGGTTCAGCATAACGCTCTGTAGTTTTAGGGCTTCAGCGGCTAGTTTAACCTCAGGGCGCTTGCGGCTATCAGGAGTCAACGGCAGTAGCGCAACGGCTTTATCAAGCTCCTTTGACCAGTCGACAGCACGATCAATCGAATCGTTGCTAGCCCTATTGACTAAAAAGTTGACATACAGAGCTGCATTTTCAGCCGCCTTCTGGGCTTCTGTAATTTTGGAGCGGATACTTTCCAGTTCGCTAGTAGCACGCAATACATAGGACGGCAGTCCTTTCCCGCTTTGCAGCAGCTTCTCATTCGTGCGTACCTGTTCGGTAGCCAGTGCTAGGGCGCTTTCGTAAATGGCGATCCCTTTTACCGCACTGAAATACGTATAATAGGCAACTTTAATGTTCTTTGCCAGTTCCTGTCTGTAGCCTACTACCGTTAACTTTTCCAGTTCAAATTTTTGTGCTTCAAGCCTTCGGTTATAGGTCAGGTCCCGGTTAAAAATGGGCAGCATGGTTCTGATTTTCGCATCGTAAAAATTGGTCGGCAGGAACGCCTGATCTACGTTAGCAATAATTGAAAATTTTTCACTACCCGTTAACTGATTAAGGGTTGTATACACGGGATTCATTAGATCGCCAACCGGTAGCGAAATGCTTCTCCCTCCGGCACCGCTCTGATAAGCAGTCTGGAAGGAAATAGTCGGCATAAACAGACTTTCGGCTGTCTTTAATGCGTACCACGCTTTTTTTACATCTCTATTTTTTTGTTGGAGTACAGCATTATTTCGTAGCCCTAACTCAATATAATTTTCTAATGAATTTTGCTGGGCCTGTATAGGAAACGAGTAGAACCAGAATAGCAATAGCAATACGATCAGAAGTAATCTTCTAAGTAGAAAATCCATAAATAAGAAGAGTTAAGTAAGGAGAGGTTATTAAAATTTTGAGCCGTTATTAAGGCGCATTGATTAAAAAATACTAAAAAAATTATGCTCTAATCGGATAAAAAAACCATTTGGCGCTGTTCGAATCATCGTACTCGTTACTTCTCTATGGTAACTGATATCAATCCGGCTCTGGCTGTTCAGTATTAATTGTAAGGAGGGAACAATGTCCATATAATATTTCCCTGAACCAGTATTCAATTGGTTTAAGAACTCCACCATCAGATTCAGATTGGTTTGATTGTAGGCCCTGTATTCTTTTGGCAGCATCAATTTGCCAATGGAAAATGTATAGTTAATGACTTTGCTATTGGCTTTACCGTAAATAAATGGATTCTCACTCCCGTTATCGGACGCCTTTACATACGATAGCCCGGAAGAGATGGCTACTTTTTGCGCTAATTTTGTGGCAATTAGTCCCAGTTCCAGTCCAGTATTATGGCCATACAGGTCAATTTCTTCCTGGTGAATATCGCTATTGTTATAGCTGATTCGACCATACATTGCCATTCGGAAATGTTTTTGCAATCCATCGTTACTCAGGAACCGGTACTTAGTGTAAACCGATCCACCTTCCTCTTTAAACGTTTCACTACGGTTACTAAAAAACAGGCAGCCATTTATCATTAGTTTTTTGGAAATCCCTACCATCACTTCAGGAATCAGGTGATAGTTTATTCGGGTTGTATTGATCTCATCCATCATCGAATTATCAATCCGGATTCCGATGCTACCTGCCGGTCGGTTACTCGCGGGCTCCGTTACTGAAAATAACTCCTGAGCCTGGCACGATAGGGATAAAGAAAAAAAAAGAATAAATATTTCATTTATGACAGATGATTAATTACTTATTGATAGGATTAAATATGAACCAGATAGTTTCCTGGGGCCGGGTTTGCGGCACGGATTTTTTTAAACTCTTTCGAAGAAACAAATCCTTTATTCAACACTTTTAGCTCTTTAACACCATCCAGCGTTTGCTCCTCCGTGTTGGTGAACCAAAAGGTTTTTTCGCCAAGTTTTACAGGCTCCTTTGCCTTTATTTGCACATGATTAAACGTGATAAAAGCGCTAAAACTTGATACAAAAAATCCAGCATCTTCCACTTTGTCTTTTATCTGGTCAAAATCAATCGAACTACCAGGTTTAAAGGAAATGCTAAATGAATACGTCTTTAAATCAGCTTTTACATCCTCCACAAAATCTAATGTTCTAAGCGCCTTATTAATCGCATTACTACACATACTACAGGTCAAGCCATCAGCGCGTAGATTAACTTTTGTGATTTGAGCCCTGGCTACCTGTGCAAAGGCAATAGCCATCAGTAAGAAAAAGTATTTCATCTTAATTTCTTGTTTGTTTAGTTAGTCGCTATTTTTTCCGGAATAGATGTTAATGAATTCGCTCGAAAAGTTCTGTTCTGCCTAGTAGCGATATACCGATGTATCCCTTTACTTTGAGGTTTACGCCATCCAGGGTCATTTTACAACTATAGGTTTTACCATTACCGGGATCGTACACTTTACCCTCTTTATAGGCCCCGTCTTCATAGGTGAAGTTTGTCAGAATATCTAGTCCGAGCAGATTCCGTTGTCTTAATTGCTGGTCAGGGTTCTGGGTATCTTTGCGGGGAATAGCTGCCCATACCGTTTTTCCAAAGTAGGTACTACCTTTTTTATAGATTTCTATTCGGGCATCCTTTTGTGGGCTCCAGTACAATCCAATTATTTTGTCAGCCTCCTGTTGGGCATATACCTGGCTAACGAATGATAGAAAGGCAAGTGAGAAAAAACAGGCGAATTCTATTAATTTCATTTTTATGTTATTATTGAGATTAATGATCAATTGGTTTACTAGGATTGATTAGTTTTTTTGTAGCTCTATTTTGTTGATTACTTTCTTAAAGGCAAAATGATAGACTTCCGTATTGGCCATATGTACTGGAAAAGCATTAATAAAAACCCAGCCTTCTTTTCCCATGAAGTTAAGCGCATCAATTATGGTGTTGAATTTTCGTACTTTCCCACCATACTCTTTAACCCAGTATTCGCGTAACAAACTCTTTTCTTCACCAAAGTCGATATCAATAACTACTTTATTACTAAAGAAATTTCGATTCGCCACTACCTGACAATACTGTTCTATTTTTGTCGTGTCCGATTGAGCATTGGCAATCTGTTGGCTTGCCAGAACGAAGCTTAGAATGACTAGTATTTTCATTTTTAATATAATTTTGTTAACTATTTTGTTAGTTTAACTATTTGTTTTTATTAACTAAAAAGGGGCTATTACAGTGATATACGTTACAGTTGCAACCAATATTTCCATATATCGCCTTATCGAACCTAGTATCCAGATTTGGATGTTTTTCTGATTTCATATCTTTTCCAACTGATTAACATGACAAAGGTAGGCTAGGAATACGGAGTCAATGTTATATAAGTTTTGGGAAATCTTTCGAAATTTTTGGTGGCTAAATTTTGTTCTCACTAAATAAATTAGTTTACTTGGCTAGAATAAATTAGTACCCTTAGAAGCATCATATAAGTTAGTTTATGATGTACAAGGAAGTGCTGAAATTTGATCTAATTTCTATAACTAGTTTGTTTTTAAATATGGCTTAATGTCATTTAAACTAGTTTATACACAAAAACGGGATATTTAATTAAATATCCCGTTTAGCGAACTGTTATGTCAAATGAGGTATTTTTTAATGATCTTTATTTTTAATTTAGAAGAAATGATGTTTAGATAATATTTTGAATTGATAAGTAAATGAGTAATTATGATAAATAGTATTAGTATGTATGGATATTCTATAATTATTATTATTCGTGCCTTTATTTAATACTAAACCACTTAGACCAGAAGTGGTTTAGTATTACTTGTTGTTACTTGTTCAACTACTGACAATTACAGTTGTCACCGCATTGACAATCTTCACAGGTACAATTCGGGTTTCCGCATTTTGGCGTCTCTTTTTGGATAATTGTGCTTATTTCTTGATGTTTCGTTTTCATGTGCTTTTATTTTTAAATGATTAACAATGCAAAGGTAGGTGAGTATTTATGCCCAGCTGTTATATAAGTTTGGGAAACTATTACATAATTATTTGTTAGATTTGATCCAATAATTTTCTGTGGCCTGAACCTGCTTTCTTAAACTCAGATGGAGTAATACCAGTAATTTGTTTAAATTGATAAGAGAGGTGGGCAACACTACTATAATCCATTTCGTATGAGATAGCCGATAGCGTCATTTCATTATAGAGCAATAATTCTTTTACTTTTTCAATGCGCTGCTGAATAAAGTAGCTTTCGATTGTACGCCCTTCTACGGATGAGAAATAGTTACTCAAATACGTGTATTCATGGAATAAATGGTGCGAAAGGTAGGTTGAAAGTTTTAGCTTAGTTTCATGATCACTTACTTCTCCTCTGGCTTTCTTGATAACTAATTGCTTTATTTTCTCAGCCATTCCAGTTGCTTTCGTATTGATCAGTTCAAGCCCTATTTGACTTAATTGAGCAGCGAACCGATCATTTTCTTCTGGAATCAGTTTCCGCACTAAAACGACTTCACCGGCAATCACCTGCTGATAGGGAATTGCCAGTTTATCTAAAAGGCTTTCTACGGCCAGTATGCACCGGTGACAAACCATATTTTTTACGGATAATACGCCTGTTTCCATGATGTCAACTTAGTTTATAAATACCAGTTAGTTTAGTTTCAAACAACACGATTCATTACTGATGAAGCCATATAGTAATTATGGGAATGATGCATATCAGCACTTGCTGCTAGTCAGTCTCTTTGTAATAGCCAATACAATCTCTCTACTGTTACTTTCCACATCCTACCAGAGAGTCATGTAGTGGTACCTATTATGGTACAAAGATGTAGTGAGTGTAGCACAGATATATGACAACCAAGTGTCAGAAACGGACAAACGTTTACTGTATGAAAAACGGGTTCATCGCATTTGTTTTTTGACCGTAAGAGCGTACAAACTTGATTGTTGACGAGTTATCAACCCACTTTGACGCGTACCCGACCTGTTAAGGGTAGCAAAAGAACAGATCGATTGTACAATAGGATGAGTTCGGGATTGGTTAACTGGTTGAAATGACTTCACAATATCACTAGCAGATTAGCTATGATGGGATGTTTAACTCCACTCTGTCAATCTGACAGTCAAATTATATATGATATTTAGTTCGTAACAAAGCCATGACGGTCGTCGTACATGTGATACACTTGCTCGTTTCAATAACAAAATTGACCTAGCAGTGAAGACCGAACCAATTGTTTGTCATTTTACATATCATTTACGGTCGTCCAATAACTGTAAACTAGTGTACTTCTGACGGATTTAGGCTGTAGCGATTGGATCTTGAACTGATGGCCCAATTTCAACCCCTCGCTGCCGGAGGTACTTATATAATGTGGTTTTTGATATGTGTAACTCCCGAGCAATCTGTTCCACCGGGAATTTATTCTCTTTATAAAGACTCTCGGCAAGGCGGGCTTTTTGCTCACCCGCCTTAGTAAGCCCCTTACGACGACCCAGTAATTGACCCCGTCGACGGGCGGAAGCAAGTCCAGCTAGGGTCCGCTCCCGAATCACCTCCCGCCGGTTCGCCGGTGCGATCAAATTCAGCTAGACTGGCGAAAATGCGAAAGACAAGTCGGCCTTGAGCGGTTGTGGTGTTAATGGGATCGTTTAGGCTAACCAGTCCAATGTGTTGGCCCTCGAGCAGCGTCACAATCTCGATCAAGTGATTCAATGAACGGCCCAGCCGCCGGGCGGCCGGCGCCGTCCAGCTTCCAGATAACAAGCGTGTCCCCCTCCCGGATGATTTCTAGTAGTGGGTTTAATTCAGGCCGTTCGGTTTTAGACCCACTAGCTTTGTGGTCCGCCACCCCGGTCCTGAAAGATTTTCACGCATCCTGCGGCTTTGAGGGCATCTAACTGAAGCGCTAGATTTTGATCTTGGCCGGGCCGCCGGTGCGGTAGAGACTCGGGCATATCCTAACTTCATGATACAGTAGTAGCTATCTCACGTCATGGACATGAATGGGAGAAATCTATTTTCGATTCAGTAAGCAGGTTGTGAGATGTGAATTTATCAAATTATCCGCTTGGAATCTCAACCCTAAAAAAGGTATCACTTAGCTAGCGAGTAGGGCCTAACGGTTATGGGAGACTAACATAATCAACAAGGTGTCTCTCAAGATTGCAACTGTTCTTTTATAAAATGCACCATAAGAAAAGTACAATTAAATGAGATACTGAGCATTCATACTGCTTTCATTGGATAGCGGTAAAATACTATTTTGAAATTTAATAGATAAGTTAATCTAGATACGCTTTACTCCCTGTAAAATCCGGTTATTTCAAGACTGAGGCCCCTAAACTAAAAGAACAGGCTGCTGAAGCCTGTTCTCCTTCACCCTATGCAATTTGCCAGATCGCTTTAGATGCGTTTGACATTGACTGCATTCAAGCCCTTCTTGCCTTGCTCGACATTGTAGGTTACCTTGTCGTTTTCTCGAAGTTCTTGGCTGGTGGCTGAAATGTGCACGAACACATCGTCGCCACCATCATCGGGTTTAATAAAACCAAAGCCTTTACTCTCATTGAAAAATTTGACGCTACCTGTTGGCATTGTGATTCGGTTAAAGTTTGGCTCAAAGTCGACAGAATAAGTCAACTTACCAAACATTGCTTATTGAAGGGTAATCTTCTTACGACGTGTTTGTTAAGTAGTCCTGATCCTTGGCAACCAGTAGTAGCGGATTAATTTTTGGGTGAAAAGTCGTTTAAGCAGTCTATCATTACAAAATGATAATTTAGGCGTAAATTGTACTTTTTCCATATAAGTGGTATAAGCCACATTATGTTAAGAGAATATTCCGAGATAGATCCCCCTAGTACCTGCGAGAAAAGGAACGCCAATCCGCTCCTGTTGGCCATAAAAAAAGCTCCCACAATGGGGAGCTTACCGCTTCGGGAAGAGCTCAATTAGTGAGCCCGCATCCGGTAGATGGTCCGACCACGCAGACCCACTAAAGGGCCGCCAACTTCAATGATACGGGGCCGAGCCGGGCGGTTAATATGCAGAAATGGAGTGTTCATGTTCTTTGTTGATTGTGAATGTGCTACAAAGATGAGGGGTAAGTGGCCAACCCGCAACCCAAAACTGGTCAAGCGTCGATTTGGGGGGATAAACCACCGAAAACTGCCGATAAGTGGTAGAATTCTAGAATTGACTTATTCTAATAAACAGCGCAGGGAATTTTGACTTTTATAGTATAAAATGAAGATATAGGACTTTTTTCAGGAGGACAAAAAGAAAGCCAGACGACGGAAAGTCACCTGGCTTTTGGTTTCACTCAGTGTATAGTTCTAGACCCGCGTTTCAAGTGAGTACAGACTCTATTTGAGCGAAATACACTAACTAAACTAGGGGCAGCCGAAATTGTTTGCGAAAAGAGCTGATTTTTTCACCTTTGGGAAATATGACGGACTATTTTTCAAAATGAATATCCCATAGCCCTAGCAGGAAGAACCGTCAGATTAACATATTTGAAAATTATACAACTGAAAAAAGCGCTAGTATGCGACATTGGCTTGCCATATTAGTTTGGTTTGGTAGCGCTCAATATGGTTGCGGGCAAGATGGCTTTGTCGATGGGCAACCCAAACTAGCCTTCTGGAAAATTGGTTCTAAACCCGAAACTGTGATCGTCTTGCATGGCGGCCCGGATGCTACTCATGGCTATTTACGACCTGAACTCGATGGGTTGAGTAAGGTGGCTAAAGTAGTTTACTATGATCAGCGAGGCATCGGTAAAAGTGGGTCGGCAGATAGCTATGTGTGGCAAGCTCAAGTACTGGATTTAGATCGAGTCATCCATCGATTTTCTACTCATAAGGTGTTTTTGGCGGCTTCTTCCTGGGGAACGACCTTAGCCATATTGTATGCTTACCAGCATCCTGAAAAAGTCAGAGGTTTATTGCTGAGTGGTACGTATTCTTGGCCAGGGAAAGGCATGACCGCAGGAAAATATCAAGCCTATATACAGCATCTGGATTCGCTCGGTAAATCACGGTCCCAGTCTTTAAAACAGCCTGATTTAAAAGAGACCAAGTATACGTTTTACGAGCAACGTCAGTTAGTTGATCAAGAAGAGATCAAAAGAAGGGGCTACTCGACGATCACGGTGGAAAAGGAAGTACTGCGTGTGGGTACGGCCAATACCGCTGAGTTGGTGTATAGCCTGGTAACGGCTCCCGTGTTAGACAGTTTAGCTAAAATTAGGGTTCCTGTCTTACTCTTTAATGGGAGCCGGAAGAATTGTGATGTCGATTGGGGCTATAAGTATGTGAAGGTCTTTCCTATGGCTGAACTCTATACCATACCAGCAGCCTGTCACGATCCTTGGCTAAGTGATCCTAAAAAATTCTGTGCTAAATCAGTTGAGTTTATGAGCAGGATAGTTAAAGCTTCTGATTAACATATTGGCACTTGTGTGATTCGTTCACCCTAAATGATTGAGAAATCAAGGACGGGTGGCAAAAGGGGTAACCCTTTTGACAACTGATTATTCGTGAGGGTGTAAGTCCCTCTCTCCCGATGCAGGAGTAACAGCATCACCCCTACGGTAGCGACTAGTCCTCAATCCGTAAAGCGGGGGGAAAAGACGGTAACGGTGAACCTAACACCGAACTCCGACGAGCATAAGTTTATGGATAGCGTAAGCAAAGATGTGTTTGAACTGTCGTTAATATGGAGCAGCCAATCGCACCGGCGACCCGGGTAGGTTAACAGGCTGTGGCCAAAAGGCAAGGATAAGGGGCTGGCGGTAAGTGTACGACCAGATTGCATTCCCAACAAACCCGGCAGATAGCATCATCCTACCAACTCAACCAACGAATAATCGGAACGAACGGGGCCGCCCGAGCGGTAACTCTTTGTCAGTTCTCTACGAAGTAGAGTAGGTGCTAACCAGAAGCTGATACGGAGCAAGATTGCCTAAGAAGCAAAGGCCCACTGTAATGGGTGGGATAGGCTAACGTAGGCACGATGAGGTGGAGTGAATAGGTACTAGTAGCAGTCAACATGGCTAAAGCACGGATTCAAAACCCGATGATGGACTGGAAAACGATTCCCTGGCGTAAGCTGGAACGGAGCGTTTTCAATCGGACCGCCGAAGCGGCTGCAAACGCGCATATTCAAAGCCTCGCAACGTGGTGATAGAAGAACAGTTCGACAACTCCAAAAAACATTGATGAGATCCTGGTCGGCTAAATGTCTGGCCGTTCGACGGGTAACTCAAGACAATCAGGGAAAGCATACAGCTGGGGTAGATGGGGTTAAATCGCTTCTCCCAAAACACCGGCTAGACCTGGTTAGTCAGTTGACACCTGGTCAGAAACCAAAACCAACCCGACGGGTTTGGATACCCAAACCGGGCTCAACCGAAAAACGCCCTTTAGGTATTCCTACGCTGCATGACCGCGCTTTACAAGCGCTGGTCAAAGAGGCACTAGAACCTGAATGGGAGGCTAAGTTTGAACCCAATAGTTACGGGTTTCGGCCGCTCCGGCGGCCCGGCAGGGCGCTCAGCCCATGATGCCATAGCGGCCATCTTTAGTAGTATCTGCCACAAACCCAAGTATGTATTGGATGCTGATATTGCCAAATGCTTTGACCGCATTGATCATCAGGCTTTATTGACCAAGCTACATACATTCCCAATTCTAAGACGACAGATTAAAGGTTGGCTCAAAGCAGGCGTAGTCGATGGGGAAACGCTGTTTCCAACAATGGAAGGAACCCCACAAGGTGGCGTGCTCTCTCCCCTATTAGCTAATATTGCCCTTCATGGCATGGAAGAATGGCTGAGCCAGCAAGTCATACTCAAATCCACGGTGGTCAACGGTAAGCAGCGCCGAGCAAACCCTATTCACTTTATCCGCTATGCTGATGACTTTGTTGTTGTGCATGAGGACTTGGAGACTGTTCAACGATGCCAGGAATGTATTGCCAACTGGTTAACGAATCTGGGCTTAGCACTCAAACCCAGCAAGACAAAAATCACCCATACGCTTCAGTCACATGAAGCCAGTATCGGTTTCGATTTTCTGGGCTTTACGATTCGTCAATACTCGAAGGAGTCAGATCAAATTGACTAAGAGAAACGAAAGCTGCGGTTTACAACCCTCATCAAGCCAGCCAAGGAAAGTGTAAAACGACACTATAAGCGCGTAGGCCAACTCATTAACTGTCATAAGAGTAATAGTCAAGTGGCGTTGATTAATGAGCTAAATCCCGTTATTCGGGGATGGTCTGGTTACTATTCCCGAGTCGTTAGCAAGAAACACTTTACGAAGCTGGATCATCTGACCTTCGGGAAGTTAAAGACCTGGGCTAAACGCCGACATCCGACTAAATCGATCCATTGGATTTATGCCAAGTACTGGCAGATGGATCGCGGGCAAAGCAGACAGTTCAGGGTCAGGCTAAAGGGCTCGATGATTCGCCTATTTCACCATACTGAGACGCCCATTGTGCGGCACATCAAAGTGCAGCAAAATCGGAGTCCTTATGATGGTGATTGGGTTTACTGGAGTAGTCGGCTGGGGCGTTCGCCCCAAGTAAGTAATCGACTTTCCTTTCTTCTTAAAAAGCAAAAGGGAAAATGTCACCATTGCAAGCTATTCTTTCGAAATGAAGACGTGATAGAAATAGATCACATCCTGCCCCGAATAAAAGGCGGAAAAGATGTGATGACAAATCTCCAACTGCTTCATCGTCATTGCCACGACACCAAAACAGCTTTGGATCAAACCGAGCTGTCGGGCAAGGTATAGTTGATAACTACCACTTCATTGAGGAGCCGTGTGAGGTGAAAGTCTCACGCACGGTTCTGAAGACCAGCGGGGCTGGTGACGGCCCCGCTGAGTTTAATATACAACACCCTATCACAACTCATTTAACCTAACAGGAATCTAGGCTTTGCATATACAAATTATTGCCATGAGAAAGATAGGTCTAATTATGTTGCTTCTAATGACTTTACTAGGATGTGATAAAGAACCGCTTAAACCGGAATGGGCGGGCTGGGGAGAGGTCAGCGTAACGCGTAATGGCAGTAAGTGGACCAATGCAGCAGCCGCTGTTCTATTAGTCAAGGCCAAAACAAATAATAATGTCAGCAACTATATCGATCTCCAGTTTTATAAGTTCAGTGATGGGGGAATTATTCGTGAGAGTCTGCATTTAGGAACAGTGTCGACTCAATCAACAGGGCGCTACCAATTAGTTAAAGAAACTAGTTCTAACTGCGGCAATAACTGTACCACTGCTAGTTATCAAACGGATGATGATGACATTCGCATTTCAGCCTATTCGTTTGATCCAGGCCAACCTAGTTACTTAGAAATTACGGCTTATGATTCAACTACCCACCGGATTGAGGGGAAATTCCAGGTCGGTTTCACTAAACAAGCTGCCTATAAAAATAGTGATCCCACGACTGTCGTGTTTGAGAGTGGAACGTTTTCAGCACCCGTTAATGACAAAGGCAGGTTTGAGTAGTGATTTTAGAACATTACCTAGATTACAAACTGATGTAATTCCTATCGACTATAACTCTATTCCCTTTACATAAGATGAGTTATAGAACGCCCCTTAATAAAGTACTATGTTACCATATGTTTATAATGACCACTAATTTGTACATTTCTGTTGTTGAAAAATAATTTTACGTAAACTTGTGACCTTACGTTTTAGGAAGCGTCTAAAATAAACAGCGTATAAACTCGAGCCTTAAAGGCTCTTCCTGTATAGTTTACAAAGTACAAACCCGTGCCATTTCTAAAAATAGCACGGGTTTGTACTTTATTAAGGGGCGTTCTATAACTAACCTTATGTAAAGAGATTATCCCAATAAAGATAGAGGTACTGGAGTAGAACTCTTTACCTAAATAGTTATAAGTTAGTTCGTTACATTAATTGCTAATCATTTATTAAATGAAAACTCAGTTAACGATACTGCTTGTAAGCCTCAGCCTAATTGGGCAGGCTCAAGAGAAAGGGTTTGTATTGATTGGTCAAATCAGTGGCCCTATCCCTTCTAAGAAGATTCTGTTCGCTCACTACGATACAGGCAAAATGGATAGCACCGATATCAATGGTAATCAATTTACGTTTACGGGAAAAATGGTTCATCCAGCGTTAGCTACTGTATGGACCAATGGTATCTACCAGGGCTTAGGCGTATGGCTGAGTAACGATACTATCCGCGCCACCTTTAAAATCGTTGGTAATGTTCTACAGACAATAGAAGTGGCAGGCCCCCCCCAAACAGTAGACTGTTTAAACAACATTAAGCTTATCAATACCATTAACGCGTCTAGCTTAAGTAAACCACAAAAAAACCAACAGGTGGCTGATTTAATCAGTCAGTACATTCACAACCATCCTGATTCTTTCTATTCGCTTTTTTTACTAAGCACCAATTCAAGACTATTAGGCATAACTCAAAGCAGAGCGCTATTGGCTACTCTACGGCCTGCTCTACAGGTTTCACCCGACGCAGACTCTTTCAAAGCGCACTTGCTTACTCAAGAAGCATTGGCCATTAACACGGTGCTTGATGCGTTTAGCCTACCGGATACGAATGGGGTTCTCCGAAGGGTTCTTCCCTCGGGAAAGCCTTACACCTTGTTAGCTTTATGGGCTTCTTGGTGTGCTCCCTGTCGAGCTCATAACCGTCAAGATCTAGTCAAGCTTTATCAACGCATAGACCACACTCAAATTGAATTGATCAGTATTTCGCTAGATAACGAGAGACAGGCCTGGCTCAACGCAATTACCAAAGATGGTATGACTTGGCCCCAGTTATCAGATCTTAATTATTTATCCGGTCCACTAGCCAAAAAATTGGCTCTTTATTCAGTACCTCAATTCATACTGGTAGATAACACCAACAAAATTTTAGCGGTTACTCTCAACGAAGCAATTCAGATAATTGACAGCAAATAATCTGTTGTATAAGTGGCGTGGCTGTTGCAAAAATCTGGGTAGAAGCCGGATAGCAAGGCATACCCATCAAATAACTGCCATAAGATGACTTAAAATTTCGGATTAACGAAGCTTAGAAAGTGGCATTTTGACTTTTGCAACAGCCACTGGCATTATGATAACCTAGCTTATAAAAAGCCTAAACAAGCTTCTTTGTAAGCAAGTACTTCATGGGCCGTTTCTTCTTCCAAATAGTCTTGCACTAGTTGGTAGTCAACGCCCACTGGAACATCTACAGCAATGTAATTCGGTAAATGACTCCCCTCCCAAGTACAGCCCAAATTAACTAATTCCTGAGTGACTCGATCTACGGCCTTTTCATCGAAGATCATCAGTTGAACAACACTGTGACCCGACGCTTCAATCAGCGAGTCGAATAGAAGTTCTCCATTCTCTTCTTTGGCGCTAATAATATCTCTGTAAGCGATTGAAGTAGCATAGAAAGGAATGTTCTCAACCCTGTAATTTTTTTCTACTGGAGTAGCCCAAACGCTCTCTAAAGAGGTTCCTTCTTCGTCCTCGTACTCAAGCATGATTTTAGTTAATTCCATGCTCCGAATTGTTGTATAATCAAACGTTATGTAAAGTAATACAAAATTCAGATAGGTCTTACAGGCTGTAAGACAAGATTTTAAACATCGAATCAGCGCCAATTTTAGACGTCTAACGCCTTTGCGAGCTGATGGGCTCGCTAGTGTTTCTCATTGTGTAACCAGTTAAGTTCCTCCTCGAATAACCGTCACATACAGATAGTAGATGTGTTCCCCAGCGTGTTGGGGCACCAATCCTCGGGCGTGAAAATAGCGACCACTAAAGGTAACCGTTTTGCCGAGCCACTGCCTAGCGTTCGCCAGGTTACAGATAAGACCGGTTCTAACCGTATCGAACGTATTGGGTTCGCCATAGCTAATCACGTAGGCCTGTAGTTCCCCGCGATAACTCACGTGACCAACCTGTTGGTGTCGCTCCATGGCAAACTGGCTCGAATCCCGGCAGCCTTTTTGGACAAACCGGCGAAATTCAGTGGGGTTCAGGTTGGATAAGGTTGTCACTGAGGTAATGTCGGTTACGCCCGGGACGTGGCCCTGTTGCGCCTTGGCTGAGGTCAGTAGTAAACAGCCAGCAATGACACCGACTAACCACCAGCGGTTAGCGAGTAGATCCATGGGTTGGCTCATTTGTGTATAACTAGATTGCTGCTTGCCGGGCGGTAGATAACGGTTACGCTGGAATAGATGACTTGCCGGGTGTTATTCCATACGGTTGACGTTTTTTCTGCCGACAGATTTACCTGCTTCTAGTTTTAACCATTCGATCGAATGAAGAATTCGCTAGTATGGGTCAAGTCAGAAACGACTTCGGAATGCCCGCTCCATAAATGCTTGTTCCATTCTTGGAATCCCTATACTCGTGGCAACTGATTTCCATTCAGCAATTACTGCTAGTATCCTTGCTATGATCTGATTTGCCTTATCTATTTCAATACGAAAATAGGGAGCTACTTTCAGAGCCAGCTCGATCTCCAATGAGTTATCATTTTCATCAATATTTAACTTTAAACCTGTCCCCGTTTCAACTGGATTTAGGTCGTAGGCAGGAGAAAGTATCCAACCAGCTGGAGTTAATAGAAAACCGTGATTTCTGAGATGATCGTCAGTGTTAGAGATGCATATATTGAAAACAATTCGACTCCATAACTGCTCTAGATCCTGCGCTGGCTTGGCTCCTTGACGCATAATAAACTCAGCAAGTTCTAAATAACTTACTCCTTCTTGATGGTCCATGCCGTCAGTATAGCCGAGTAATGTCATCGCCGAAGCAAAGTGAATACGTCTGCCAGCAGTAGTTCGGTCAAATCGTTTTGTTAAGAACGTATGGTGCCGAACACTAAACCGTTCAACAAAAGATTCAGCCACATTAATGCCTGACTCATAGGCTAATCGATGAGCTACCATTTCCCAGGCTCCTGTATCTCGATTATCCATCTGACTAGGAAACTTAGCAATCCATAGATGCTGTTTAGGGTCAACCACACTTGCTTTGGGTCGAGCACCACCTAAAGATGATCCGGGCGCTATCAGCATTGATAGCCATTTTATATACTCCGGATTGTCGATGTCATCTTCGGTTTCTAGCTTTAAACTTGCTTCTTCCAGAGTCCGTAATGAAGTAAATGGAGGAGTAGCCATTTGAGCGTCATCATGTTGAAAGGCACCTTCAGATTCGACTTTAAAACGGATTGCTCCCATCCTGTGTTCATCATAAACGCCCAATAACATATCTGCTTCAAAAAGCTTATTTTCCTTACGGCCTTCCAAACGAGCCATGACGGCTTCCCGCCGACGCATCAATAATCGACCCCATCGGTCGGGGGATGAGTCTGTGAATAGTCCAAAGTTTGTTTTGGTCTCTGTCAAGTATTGTGGACCTGTATATAAATGGAGTTCTGGATCGAGTTGTGACAAGGCATTTCCAGACTTCAGCCAATCCTGACTGTAATTGAATGAAAAGACCTCTTTACCCCGTAATAGTGCTGCCGTTAGAATACCCATCAGTGTCGGCTGGGGTAACTCTTGCCAATCCGCGTAAACCAGTATAGTCCGCGGGTTTTGTGTTGCCATATAAAACAAAAATTAACTCAACTTCTTAGGGGCTCTTTCTTTGACTAATAAGCCGGCATCTTGCAGTTTACGTCCAAGAATGTCATCATTCGCAAGCTGCGGTAAGTTTTTATCAAGCCCTAATACAAATAATATTTGTACGTAGGCCCCCATTGTCACGCTTGGTGATCCCTTCTCAACTTGCCATACCGTAGTTCGGCTAAGATTTGCTCTCTCAGCAACTTGATGACTACTGAGTTTTCTTCTTAGACGTGCTAGTTTGATATCCTCGCCTAACACAGATAGATTTTTCTGAACTGAAGGCAATAAGATGACTGGCTTTTTTTTCATAATGTTCATAATAATGAACAAATATAACATTTTTGTCTATTATTATGAACGTTATACTTTTTAGATTGCTTATTGCATAATGGCTTCAATTAAACAACCACCTGCTAAGCAGGTGGATTTGTTAAAAAGGAGCGGGCATAGCCCGCAGGCTTACTCATGAGGAGGCTCAAACAAATCGAAATCAACGCTTTGACTCTCCTCTTTACGATCTTCAGTTTCCTGATATTTCACATACCGGCGAATATGATCTTCATTAATCCCAACGGTATTGACAAAATACGGCACCGGCCGCCCGGCCCCGTGACCAGAAATATTACCCCAGTAGGGCTTTTTCTTGAGTTGGGGATAACTCCGCTTCGGCGGTCCGATTGAAGAGTTTGATGGCCAATTTACCTTTCAAGGTACCCATCAGTTCGGAAACCGACACGCGGGGCGGGATACTCACCACCCAATGAATATGATCCGCTTGGACATTTAATTCGATGACTTCACACCCTTTCCAATCGCACAGCATCCGAATATCATGCTCAACCAAATCCTTGACCAAACCCGTCAACACCCGAAAGCGGTACTTGGGGGTCCAGACGATATGGTAGTCGCACTTCCATCGGACCGCCGAAGCGGACGACATGAGATTGTTTTTTATGCTTACTCATGTCGTAAAACTAACTAAAAGGCGTAGCCCTCAGTACATCACCACCGCCCAAGGCGGTGGGTTATCGAGTTTCACTCAATCAGTAGCATACGGACGATATAGTTTAGTACCGAATTTTGCAACAGTCACTGAAAGTATGCTAAGCTAGCTAGTAGCTATAAGGAAGATGAATCGTGTCAGTTTCAATCTCGTTACTAATGTTTAAAGCATGGTCTCGAATTTGTATCCGATATTTGGTTGGATAAATGGTGAATCGACTTCCACAAGGATAGAGTTGATTTAGATCCAACGTCCCTTCAATAGGTCCCGTCTTACCTTCTTGACTCAACCGGGGAAAGATTAATAAGTTATTGTTAACCAAGTTCTGTTCAACGTATTGCTTATTCTCTAAGCGAAACGTACGAATCATATAGTTACCCCACCCACCTGCTTGTTGATAGCGATCTAACTCACTGCTGATTATGGGTAAGGTGTTGCCTAAATCACCATCGCCATCGGTAAAGCTTAATGTAATTACTAGGGAATCACGCTTAGATTGCCCAACTCCCGAGCCTGGTTGAAGCGTATACCGACTAAATCCCTTAAACTGGATTTGGGGAACTTTCGAGTATGTAGGCACTTGAAAACAACTGACTATTATAAAACTAACAAGTAGACTAATTCCGCCGGAAAGCACGGCCATTTTGCTAGAATTTACTTTTTTCATAGACTTATAGTGGTGAGTTTGTAGAAGTGTAAACGGCTAACTGCAATCCATGTTGGCTGAGTGTACGTGCCTTTTATGTTAGAGGCATTATTCTGAAAAAGGGTTGTAAACTGTGGTTTTAAATGGTTAAATCTGTTGTATAATCTGCGTTGCTGTTGCAAAAGTAGATGCCTCAACTTGCAATAGTATGGTGGAGATCTTTCTAGTTGCCATTGGGGAAGTGAAAAAATAAGCTTCCTATTTACAGGGAGTGCCGTAGCCCAATAGCTTAGAAGCCGCGTTATATACCACCTAAACCGCTTTGAGACACGCACAAATCGATCAAATCTCGATTTCCGTATAACCCTGTTATAGTAGATTTATTCAATAAATTCAATATTGATAGCAACAATTATTTTTTATGTTTGTATACGTTTTACGATTTAAATAGATCCGAATGAAAGCATTAGATATCCGTTTTTTTTCACTCGCAGAAAATAGCCAATTCAAAGCTAAAAAAGTGAAAGTGTCTAAAACTAAAAAAATAGTTTTAACAGGTTATATTTCAAATGCTGGTAAACTGGTTTTCCCTGCTAAAACTGTTTCTAATCTAGAAATTGACCTTGATTCAACTGCATTTAAAGTAGGAATACAGCAAGATAAACGCAAAGCTAAATCGCTTTACCTGGTTCCGGCCAGTGGCCAGGCCGATACATTCCAATTTGAAAAAGCAGCCAAAAGTTACACACTATCTTTACCGTTCATTTTGAAAAAGAGCGGAGTTGTTTTTCAAAAATCGAAATATGGCTTTACCATTCGCTTTTTCGAGCATGAAGGTTCAACCGCCTTAGAGCTACAATTAACTACAGAAGTTACCACGCCGAAAGCCCCCTACACTGGCAAGCCTCGCGGTCGAAAGCCCAAGCAAGCCTTGGCTTCCGAGTAAAGTAAATATGCCCTGGTTGAACGGGGCTTATTTTATGGTTTGTATTTTTGTTTTTCAACCAGCCCTTCATTGCATTAGCCCATTTACGCCCGTAATTTCATTTATTCCCATATTGGCAGCTAGTAGGCAGTTAATTCCATTCCCTTTATCATTCCATTGGCTGCCTCACCAGTCAAGAACGCTGATGGAACGGTTGCACTGGTTCAGAACTGAAAGGATCGTCAGCATTTAGTCACATACCCACCTCTTATACAGGATTACTTGTGCCTAGGTGGCTTGATGTGGCCCCACTAGAGGCAAATGTTAAGTTATAAGTACAGCGGCCAATTGCCAAAAAAATTTTCATCATTATAGGTAGCAAAATCTTTTTATCTGATGAAAAAATAAAATAAGCTACTTCCTATTCAATGCATTATACATGCCTTTGAGTAGTGATTTAATGGACTTCAGTAAAATAAATAAGAAAACAAAGAGATACTACTTAATATTTGAAAGTGGTGTTTATATACTAGCCTATTCTCTCAAGCTTACTTTATCGCTCTTTTCCCCATAACTCGTTTACCCTCGTTCACTAAATAGAGTATGCATAAGTTATCTGTATGGACAAGTTATTTTCCTCGTTCGCTCACTAATTACTTGATTAGTGTTTTTCTTATTAGCTGGCTATTTTGGATTCCGGCCGCCTTTTTTATAAAAAGTTCACCTAATCAGGATCCCACCCAGAACTCCTTTTTTATTTTCCTGCAAACAGTAGGTGCTGCAGGTCCGCTTATTGTTACAATACTCCTAGTAAAAAATGTTTACGGAAAAGCTACGTTAAAACACTTACTCTCTCGCTATTTGATCTGGAGAATCAATATAAAATATTACCTAGTAGCTATATTTTTTATGCCTTTAGTCGTTTTGTGCGCCACCTTCATTAATTATATAGTAGGAATTTATTCAGAAGCAGATTTCCTTAGTTCTCAGTTGGGAGGAATGTATCAAAATAACGGTATTCGTGTATTATTCATACTACCTTTTATTTTCTTTACACAATTGTTTACAAGCCCTCTACTGGAAGAGTTAGGCTGGCGTGGCTATCTTTTGCCCATGTTACAGCAACGTTTCTCTGCTCTAGCCGCTAACACCATAGTCGGGTTGATCTGGGGGGTATGGCATTTGCCACTAATAATTGCCTATAAAGAGTCGGTATTATTAGTGCTCCTTACCATAGTTGCCCATAGTATTATGATGGGCTGGTTATTTAATAGTAGTAAGGGGAATATGCTAATGATGCTTTTGTTTCATGCTTCATTAAACATATCACAGAACACGTTGCTACTTGATAGAAACGACCCTATGTACATAGTAGTAAGCTGGGTAGCCGTTATTGCCATTATTGCCTTCTACAAACCCAATAATCTGTCTACGCACCCTCGAATTAAAGATATTGTCGTTTGAGATCGCCTACTATGCTGGCACAGTGAACTTGCTTAACGGGCAGGTCGCCACCCATCTAATGGCAGCGATGCCAGTATAGTACTGGGGCCGTTAGCCCAAACCTAATGTCCAACGGCCCGAAAAAAGACTCCTTTACTAGAGAAACCCTTTCCACTTACTAGGTACTCCTAGCGTACTCTTAGTTAACTCCAAATGGTTTAGAGTTAACTATCCGGGCTACTCGTTGTGGATCAACCTATCCCCAGGGAGTAGCTCTTAGCAGAGCCCCCGGCCGGTTCAGCGAATAGCCTGTACACCAGTTCATAGTTAGCCAAGACCGCTGACGGGCTTTTACTCGCAATTAAAAAGTAAGGTCAATACTGCCTAACCCTGAAACTTTTCAGGCATTCACAACCCTATGACTACTTGCTCAGGATACCCTGGTTTAGACTCAGTTGGTTAAACGTGACTAAATAGGTTTTTCAACATTTCTCGGAAAGAGTAATTTCCGAGATGTTGAAAAATAGTTAACTTGCCGGAAATTTGACCGGGCAGCTCCGATATCCAAGTTAGGATATAAACGTTGGCCACCTGCGGTATGAAGAAACAAGCGGTACGAGTACTTCCCAAACCGACTCAAGACCAATCCCTTCAACAAGGGGCAATCACCCTGACCGTTAGCCAGGTGCTGGCTTACTTTGCCGCCTGGCTGACTAAGCCGGGGAATTACCCTCGCCTGGTGCGGCCTTACCTCGAGTTTTGTGTCGCCAATCAGTATACCCTAGATCGATTCAGCCTGGGACTGTTTGCGGCCGGTCTTTCCCCCAATCGCATTTCACCCCTTCGTAAATTTCTCCTCTTCTATCATACCCAGGGGACGCCCCGATTAGTGGCCGACCCGCCACCCACTGCGAATTCCATCCCTGCGGCGAACGAATTAATTCTGGGGTTTCTGTCGGATTCGACCACCTTGCGGGGGGATGAATCCAAAGACACCTATACCAAATCGTTGAACGCCTTCTTTAGCTATCTAGCTGAGGAGCAGCGTCAGGGACGGCCTGCTTCCTTTAATGGGCTAACGGTCGAGCGCTATGTGGCCTGGATGAAACAAGCTGATTTGTCGGCCTTTACGATTAACCTCCGGCTTTCCGCCATTAAGCAGCTGGCCAGCTGGGTCATTAAGAATCGGCAGCCGGTTGGATTAACGCCCGACCAAGTGGATGCCTTGCGGGATGTGGCTGGGGTACGCGGCCTGACTACCGAACGAAAATTTTACAAGGATAGCCTAACTCGGTCGGAACGGGATACGCTACTGGATGCCATTGAGGATACGGCGGACCGGGCGTTGATTGCCCTGTTAGTGATTGAAGGGCTTCGGACCGTGGAAGTCACCCGCTTACGCGTAGGGGATATTGATTTTGAGCGCCAGCAGCTTTGGGTCAAAGGGAAGGGCAAGGCTACCCGGAAGGATGTACATCTATTCCCGGCCTGCGCCCAGGCGTTACAGTCTTATTTACTAGATCACTTGTATTGGCCCGTTGCTGCTCAACCTGGAAAAGCCTTATTTGCCGAGTTGAAAACCTATCAGATTCGCTACCGTACGGATAAATACCTAACCCAACTGGGCTTGAAACGGTCACGGATATCCGCGCACAGTTTGCGGCATACTACGGGCCAACTGTTAATTCAGGAGGGCATCGAGCCCGTTCATGTCCAGCGCCATCTTCGTCACGAACTTTTCGAAACAACCCAATTTTACATCAAAAAACAGACCGAACAAGACTACTACAAAAAGCTAACGGACAGCAATTCAGCCATATAGCTATAATAACGGTTAAGGTACGCAAACTAAGGCCAAAACCTTGAAAGTTGAAATGATTCCTTGCCCCCAGCTATCTATTCTACCTTAAATCTGCCCTACCCGAAGCCATAAAATAACCTAACGTATAGCTTTGCGAAGTGGTTGGCAAACGGCTGTTTAGTAAATATAAATGGAATCAACTGAATTTAGTCAAGACTAAATAGATCCATGGAGGTAACAATGTGATGAATTATCGTTACGCTTTCCCCCTGCGTTTTTCAGCTAGCTTTCGGTAACAATTATGCACCCTTGATGGCTGCCCTATGCTACAATGCCCAACTTATAAACCAAGCGGATGGGCCTATTGCCGAGTTTTTTGCATTCGAAAGCCCCTTCATAAGGTTAATAGCCAACTGGGCAATACTCAATGACTTGGCAAAGCTTGTTAAAGTTGAGGTGTCGCTTGGTTAGTAGGTGTTTATTTCCCTAACCAGATTTTAAAATCAGTTACTCGATCTCTGCTAACAAATACCTCATGCCGCGGCTGAGGCTCAACTTGAACTTTAAGCGAACTTTTGCCAAACGCATGAACAGTTATAATCGAATCATAACTAATAATGTGCTGCCTACTCACGCGAAAAAAATGTTGGGGATCAAGCAACGTAATCAACGTTTCTAACGGGAAATCGACGGGTAGGTGTACGCCTGTTTTAGTTACTAGATAGCTTATGCGTTCTTCAGAATAAAAATAAGCAATATCACTGGTAGCTACTGTTCTTATTTTTAAGCCAGCCGCTACCATAAATCGCTCTTTGTAAGGCGAAGGAGCTGGTTTGGTTTGCTGTAATAGCCCTAACAATGAATCCATTTGGGGGAATAAGAGCGATTTACGTTGGCGTTTGAATTTTTCGATTGCTGCCCTTAAGTCATCAAAATCTAAAGGTTTTAATAAATAATCAATGCTGTTAACCTTAAACGCCCTGAGCATATACTCATCATAGGCAGTAGTAAATATGACCGGAGCCGACACCTGAATTTGATCAAAAATGCGAAAGCAAATCTCATCTTCCAGATGAATATCCATAAAAATGATGTCAGGATCTGGATATTTGGCCGATTGAACTAACTGAAGCCAGTGAACCGATTCCTCAACAGAAGGTAAGGTAGCTAATACCTGGATGGTGGGATCATATTGTCGTAATAAATCCTCTAACAACTGGGCCGTCAACAGCTCATCTTCAACGATCAAAACGTTCATAGTGCGTCAATTAAGGGAATTTTAACGGTAAACTGATGGGAAGTTTGGTCAACCTCAACCGGTTGATTGGTAAGTAATTGGTAGCGGTTGATGATGTTAGACAAACCAACTCCGGTTGAATAAAGCTCACTCTGTCTAATTTGTAACCGATTTGTAACTACTAACTTTTGCTGACAGATTTCAACTTTAACTAACAACGGGTTTTTAAGGGACATTTGATTGTGTTTAACCACGTTCTCTAGTAAAAGCTGGAGCGTTAACGGCGCAATCATATAGGATGACGCTTGGGACGAAGTCAGCGCAAATTGCACATCAAACTTATCTTTAAAGCGAATTTTCAACAAGAAGGTATAGGCTTCAATAAACTGTAATTCGGTTTGTAAGAGCACTAAGTCATTATCTTTTTGTTCAAGGATATAGCGGTATGCTTTGGCTAACTGGGTAATAAATTTACCCGCTAAATTGACATTGTTTCGAATTAGGGAGGCTAGAATACTTAAGCTGTTGAACAGAAAATGGGGGTTAACTTGATTCTTAAGCGCCGTAAATTGAGATTGAATATTTTCTTTTTCGAGTTTTTCAGCCTTGAGTTTAATGGCCTGCATTTGCTGTTGCATCTGGTAGTTTTGCGACTGAATGCGATGATTATTCATCAACACGTACAGCGAAAAGGCAATGAACATAAAAAAACCTTGGTTTACTCGGTTCCGATAGGCGCCTAATTCTGGATCAAAGGAAGTGACAGGGGTAACCACGACTAAAATCTGGAAGGTTTTAGCCAATATAAATTGGTAAACATATAGTCCAATGAAGCCCGCTAGGCTGGTTAAAACCTGCTGGAAAAATCGACTTTTTAGCCCATCTACCTTATATAGTGCATTTGCATCAGATTTAGTGAATCTATTTTGTATGAATTCGGTGGTGTAAAGCCAACCAATCATAAAGCTGAATAAAATACAAAACTCAATGCTTAATATAGGAATAACTTTAATAAAATAGTCCAAAGTTCGGACCCGAAGGTTTATATATACTATCAGTGGATAATAAAATATTATCATCCCTAATGCAATTTTAAACTTTCGTTTTAGTGGAATTACCTCAATCATATCGTATTCTTTTTCACATACTTATTTAAAGTTACTAACTATTTCTCGGTTAAAGTTAGCTTCCTATCCATTCCAAAGTTATTTGTGAAATCAATTTGACGAAAACTGCATTTTTGGTATTTCCATAGAACATTCTTAGATGACCCTAACGACAGTTTTGAGGGTGAATTACCTTATTATCGAACCAAAATCCTGCATTAATAAACTTATAAGTTACGTTTTCGGAAATTTTTGAATTATTCGATCAAATATGATTAATAATATTCATAAAATAAACAAAGTAGTAAGCTTACGGTTTCTTTTAAGCTTTAGATTCAAGTTGTTTACAGATACCATGACAGTTTGGCTTTATTTAATTTGTCATTATTATTCCTGGCAGGACGATTTATAAAATAGTTTTCAGCTAGTGACTGCGGCTTACGGCTAGCTTTATAAAAATTTAATTTGGATCGTTTACCACTCTGGTAGGTTATAAAGACAAGTCAATGAACCCTTCTTAATTATGCACCGCTTACTCGATAAGTCTATATCATTTATAGCTTTTCCCAAATGCACGCTTTTCCCCTAATCAGCGTCCCGTTGGTTAACCTAAAGTCCGCCATTTCTCTCAGCAATACTCAATTTATTTAGCCTGCTGACAGATACAAAGGCTGGCAGTTAACCGGTCATCAAGTATTATCCTGATCATTGTTGATTTATGAACAACTTAGGTTCTTGGTTTGATCACGTTTTGGTAAAAGGAGGCAATGATCACTTGGACGTTAATACTTCCTATCCGAAAATCAACAGGCTGTAATTGGCTTTAAAGGCCGCACATTCTATTTTGACAGAGTCAATTTGACGCATTTCACTATTGTTACCCCTGGAAGAAAGCCAGGCAATAAGCCCTTAAACTCGTAATGTAACGTGGTTAACAACTAACTATGAATCGGCTCTGGTCTTATCGTGCCAACAGCTCCTGAACCAACGTATTGATTACATTGACTCCGGAGCTGTTGGCACGATAAGGCCCCCATACTTTATGCAAAGGGGTATTATACATTTTGGTGAAATGCTGATGGATTTAGGTTGTAAGTAACGGGTCATCCATCCAGCCACTCCTACGCTAATGTAGACTAGATTGCACCATCGAGATAAGCAAGACCTGGCAATGAACCCGCGCGTAGTAACTGGTTAACGCATCACGTCTGTTCAAAAAGCCAGAGCTGGAATACATTGGGATTTGGAAAGAGAACGGTGTTGTCATTTATTACATGCGAAGGTGTACTGGTAAAAAGGAGCCTACGACAACCCTAAGGGCTACCCAGCAGCGTCAAGCAAGATCATTATTTTATTTTATCACAATTAAGATCACCAGCTTCCGAAGTACCATATCCATTACCTGCTACAACTGGCCCGTAGGTACCCCCGCCGGCATAATCCCTACGAAAACCTAGATGGCGGACAAAATGACAGCCTAGGTTGTCTTTATATAAAACGTGGGCATGGCCATTAGTTACTTTTTTGGTAGGTAGCCCAAGTTCATTTTTATCAATATGCCAATCTGTTCCATCAGGCTCGACGACTAACTTTAGTACTTTCACCTTCCAGTCTCGCTCGATAGCCGCTGTTAGATTCGCGGCAGAAAGCGCCGGATCCTGAAAACGGCCGCTTACTTTTTTAAAATCATCGGGTATCTCAGTAGGGTTGACATAAGTAGAACGAGCATGCTGCGCTGCCAATGCAGCATTCTTCCGTAATTCGTCAGGATTCATCCCACTTAAGTCCAGCGTGATTTCACCGCTTGCCAAGGGATCTCCAAACGTACCAGGCGAGATAAACTCAACTTTGAGTTGGTGTGAGCGGGGAGAGAGAATGGCAAGCGCTTCGGCCCAACCTGGCGCGTCGATTGCATGGTTTGCTTGGTTGGGTTCGGGTAAGATCTCAATCGCATAAACGCTCTTAACCATATCTTCTTTATTATGCTTGAAATCGATTCGGTCCTTCATGTTTCCATCTACGTAATACCGGTAGCTGGCACCTAAATTGCCCTCGGCTAATTCTTGAATCGTTCCTTTCAGGTAAGCAACGGCGTAAATATGATCTTTACTAGTGAACGCAGTGGCAAACTGATCGGCTTTCTCCTTTCCAACGACTATGGGGCTTTTAGAGAATAGGATTTGTCCGGCATGCTGACGGTGAAAATCAGAGGTAAATATGGATTTACCGTGCTGTTCGTTTAAGGAATTGTACGCTTTATCTATATCATTTTTTAATGCTTTAGCCGCTTCGTAATTTGGAAGTATGAGCGTAACGGCTTCTGCATAGGGGCTAATTCGTTCTAATGTTTTGAGCGCCTGGGTCGGGCTATTTACTTTTTGCCGAAAAGCTTCCTCAAGCTCACGATTTAGGTACCCCTTTAAGTCACTTTCAAAATATTGGGTGTACTGATTGTCAAATTCAAGTAATCGATTGTATTCCGATAATACATTGTAATTAGCCGGTTTTCCCTTTTTTTTCAGTGTTTGAATCGTTTGACCATAATCCAGCGTTTTGGCTAGGGTTAGGTATTGGCTGGGTGAATCGGACAATCTGAGTAAATCCCGCCCAATAAAGGATTTGTCTTTAATCCACCGATCATAGTCTTGATCAGCCGAAACAGAAGACGCACCTTGCGGTTGTTTTTCTGGGGCTGTGGAAGCACTCCCTGTCGAAATACTGACCCCCGACTTGAGCTTATCCTGCGCTTTCTTAATAAAGCCTCCAAGTTGAGCCTGCACGCTGGAGGTCAGGTCAAAAAAGCAAACAAAGAGACTAATTCGTAGCCCCCATACCTGTAATCTTTTCATAGTCAATGGAAGAAAAAAGCTGTAAGCTGTTGTAAACAGATCAATACATGCCCAGTTGAAGAATGAATTGTATAGTGAAAAATTGTTGACTGGCGAGGCTGAACCTGAATGGTTTTAGAAGCCGCTTTAGGGTTGTGAGACAGATGACTCTCTTAAAATCACAATCAACACTCATTCATTGGTGTTAAGTAAATTAGTAAAACAAAATGTTACGATGTTGGTAAACCTGAAGCAGGGCGATTAGCTGATGGACTCATCCAGCGTTGAAACATCGTATTACTCGCCTGATATATAGACGATTAATAGAAAATGATTAATAAACTTTTTTATACGATAGCGTTAGTTGTGGCTAGAGCTGAAAATCCGCAGCTTGACTGACCTTTTTAAGGTTGATGGTATGGTGTGAATAGCCGTAACGATCAGTATGATTAGTTTTAACGCACGCGGAGGGATTATTCATTAAACCCGTAGTCCAAGTAGGAAAGTGTTTTTATCAAAATTACGCCAAAGAAACACCCCCAGCATGAGGCGACTAAGGGGTTGCAAGATCGGATAGATCCAGGTTACCAATCCGGCGGCCCAGCTCACATCCGCGTAATTCTGGATAATAATAAAAAATGTTAGTGGGACGGCTAACCAAAACAAATAACTGAGTATCCGTAATTGTGAAAAGGACCAAGTAGCCCAGGCTATAAACAACGAGCCAAATAAAAACGCGAGTAACAGCACAAAAAATAAACTATCCCACACTGAATTAAATACGTTTATCTGAGCGATGATTGCCCCTTTGCCAGCTGCATTAGCACTGGGGAAAGCCGCCCGCCAATTCTGGTTGACCGTAAAAATGATGATTGCCATACCTACCATTTCGATTAAGCCCCATATGATAAACCAAATCATGGCTAAAAAGGCTTTAAATGAGGTATGAGTAAGGGTAGAAGCTTGAGAAAAAATATAAAACGTTAAGCCTGCATACCCAGTCAACGTAAGGGGTATATGAAACAGATTAACCCAGTTTTTGGCCATATAAAATCCGTTAGTCGCTAGTTGCCAACTTTCCTCGGGCGTACTTGGTGGTGAGTATTGCCGGGGTAGATACCAGAGTAAAAAAGTTGTCAATGCTGATAGTACAGCGCAACAAGCAGCCACTTTAAATATAAAATAATTTTCTGCCGTTTTGATCATTTTAAATTAATTGTCATTGCCTAAACAACGCTTAAAAAAAAGGTTTGGGTTTGTTGAATATAACGTTTCTTTCACTTTTGAAAATCGGCGCCTAGAAATAGTTATAACTACCCCATTTTTTAATTCAATACTTGGGTTAAAAAAACGAAACCCTTTCAAGGAAGTTATAAACAATGGGTTGATTAAAGCTGATTTATGCACTCGAATAAAATCAGGAAGCTGCTGTTCAAAAAATAATAGGGTACAACAACTCAACATGTGATTGCCATCAGCAAAATAGACAAACGTATAATTCCCTGACCCTTGAAACCAAACAATGAATTTTGGATCAATTGGCTTATAGTATCCAGGAAGCTTTATGTACAGAGGATTGAATAGACTATTCTCCATTTTGTAAAAAACTTATTAAGTAGATCTTATTTTGTTTAAAATCCAAATACTTAATAAGACTATTGTTGGAATACAATAAATCGAAATACTGACTTTAAGTTGTTAATAATGGATGTTTGAGTGCAAGGTAGGATAAATGTTTTTTTTTAAATCTAAATGCAGATTGAACGGTTCTACATGTTCACTGAACGGTTATTCTATTTTACTGAATGGCATTGTAGTATTTCGGTTACTAGTGCATTCTGAATTACCCATTTAGAATGCATTTTGATTCAAATTACGATGAAAAAAAAACCAAGTTACTCTACATTTTAAGTCTAATTCATTCGATAACGATAGGAATTTATCCCCAGTATGGCGTGAAAAACGAAGCGGTTCAGCGGAGATGACAGTAAAAATGGGCTTAGTCAATAAACCAGGAGGTAGCAATTTGGCTTCAACGTATGAGAAAGAGAGCGATCTTAATCTCAAAACCATCCAGTTGCTACCCTTTTCTATAATTTGTACCATGAGGAAGCACAAAGCCATTACAAAAATTGGTTAGTTAACCATCAAAGCTTTTCTAAGCAAATACCTATTCTGCTGTTGCTGGAGAGTTTAACCTTTTTAACCCTACCTTCTAAGAAATTATCCTACCAGTCTCATAGTAACTATGTATATAGCCCTGATTAGGAACCCAATGGGTTAGCAAAAGCCAACCACAACCTTTTACCTAGTGCGTATTATCACTGAGACTGCAACTAGCCTAACGTGAAGGCTTATCGTAACATTGAAAAACCTAGTACTAAAATTGATACCCAACAGTAAGTCCTAAGGCAGTGATTTTTTCACCACCTCCATAATTTTGGAAGGATGCCCGTATTCCGCTAAGCCAATGGTCATTTAATGACCATTCTCCGTCAAATACTAGAGAATAACCAAATGTGAAGTAGTTATGGGGACGATCATAATGCAATGGACTAATCACATAGGGTACATTGGGTGGTATATTGATATTGTTCCCCTGAGCGTAAATGATGAAACTACTGGTATGAGAATCTGAAATAAACCGTAAAGAAGGGCCAACTCCTACTCGAATCTTGGTATGCTTTAATGATATGACGGAAAAGAACCAATTCGCATCAAGAGCCAATGAAGCTTTAGCAGATCGAAGTACTTCGGTAAACCCGTTGCCAGGATTGACTTCAGTAACGTTTGTTCCATACCCCAGTTGAAGGGCCGTAGCTAACGTAACAAATCGTCTCCGTAAATTTGAGTGAATATATTCATTGTAGAAGTTAATACCATTTAAATCCCCAGCGCCAAATTTAATGTAGGTGAGTCCAGCCTTTACACTAGACTGAGGTTTAGGTTGACCAATTACCAAATGGTTAGCGAGTAATAAACAAAGCAAAAGGAGGCGCTTCATAGGTTTACGTTTTAAGTTATCAGGCTGATAGTCAGCCCTAGACTAATATAACTCAACCTACAAAAGTGAATAACAATAGGTTTACTGGAAGGCTTATTCTTCTTGATGAAAGGGTGAGTTGCTAGGGTGAGTTGAATGAGCTTTTGTCGTGGCCCCTAACTATTGAATAGTTAGGGGCCACGACAAAAGCTCATTAATTCTCTTGATACGTATCTAGGATCATTTTGGTGCTACCCGTAAATCCTGGCCCCTCGATTAGCGAAAAATAAACTCCTTTTGGATAATTAGATCCGTCAAAATAGAAACTATGTGTACCTGCCTGTTTAAATTCGTTTTCAATAAGTTTTTTGATGATTTTACCTGTAACATCTATAATGGATAAATTAACCATACCACTTTTAGGCAATTCATATTCGATTTGAGTTGTTGACTTGAACGGGTTAGGAAATGAGGTAATTCTACCAGACGAGCGTTTTTCTAAGGTTAGCATCTCAGTTGGAGATTGATAATCGACCTTAAGGAGCATCGCATCCCCTGGCTTAAGGTTAATGGAATACTGGCCGTCCCGTGTGGCTTTGGGGATTAACTGGTTGGAGTCAAATAAATCGGTTACGCTTTGTACGTTTCGGTCAAAGGTTAAACTGGCTTGCGTATTGTTTTGCAGTTTACGATTGACAACGAAAAAATAGGTATTGCCATCGAGGTTAAATTCGGCAATTCGTACCATTCTATCCGAGGTAGTTAATGCCTGAGTTGTTTCTTTCCAGACTGCATTTAAAAAAATGTTTGCTGTTTTATTGATTTTCTGATTTATCTCAGAAATAGGTGCCCAAAGTGGTTTGTGCTGTATGGTTGGCCCAGCTTCTATAATGGCTTCAAATTTTTCGGGATGCTGCGGAAAGTCTTGATATACAAAGTAAAAAAGCCCTTTAGCATTATAACTTAAAGCAATATAAGCCTGGTATTTCATTTCAGCGGCAGTGGGGTAACGGAGGTCTTCTAACTGGGTATCTGGTGCTGTGGTCTTCAAGGATTGTACCAGCAACCAAAAGGGCTTATCAGGGTATTTATTACGGAGAAAACTTAAGCCTTTTTCATGCGATAATAGTTGTCCTTCGAAACCTGGATAATCTGCAACAGTACCAATGGGCGTATTGTGATGAAAGGTATAACGATGAAAAAAATTAATAGATGGGTTCGTTATTCGGCGATCCCGGTCAATGTACAGGGTATCGGAAGCGTCAATCGTAAACCCGTCCCGCATGGGATCAATAGAATACAATAAATTTCGATGCATGCCAATTGTATTCATCTCATGTTCAAGACTAGGTTCATCTTGCAACATGTACCCGTATAGATTAGCTCTGTTTTTGAATCGGCCTATGTTTGAGTAACTACCTGCAAAAGCTATTCCCGCTTGCCAATCGTTAAAATATCCATTTTTTTCAGTATAGCCACATTTGAATAAATCTGGACGAAACCCTAATGTAGTTTCGGCAATGACCTTGATATTCGATCCGGCTTGCTCAAGGGCGTCAAAAAATTGGTCGCCAAAGTCGGGATTCCGAAGAAAGGCCATATTTATACCTAGATCTGCTAAATCATTGACAAGTTTTTTATAGTACGTTCGACTATCTTCACGAGCAAACATGTATACTCCAAGGGGAAATATACGATTATGTTGATAATCAGGTGCATTAAGCAAACGAATGGTATCAACTAATCGGTCTTCATAAATCACCCGAATCCGGGCTAATCCATTTGATTGACCAGCCGTGAGCTTTATTTGGGCAATCCCTCCGTGAAGTTCGCCTACCGATGACCCTGTGATCGAAACAATAGTGGGATCAAGATTTGTGAATGTCACTGAACCCGTCGCGCTTGTTACCACACTATTCATTGGATCCACCAAGGTGGCTGAAACTGTCGACAGTTGGGCAGGTTGTAACCGGAACGGCTTAGCTTTGCTAATTATTTTAGACGGCGTACGATCCCTTGTTTCTTCGAGATTCACTTCATCAACCCACGCCGTTCCTTGAAGAAAATCAAAGTGTAGGTAGATTGATCCTGCTGCCGTCGATAGTGGCGTAAAATTAACTGAAATCCTTGTCCAGTCATTAGTACCCTCTAAACGGGTTGGCGTCCAAACATCAAAATTTTGTTGGCGAAATTGTAAGGCAATTTTATGGGTCCCCCCCTGTAGTGCCTGGGTCTTAACCCAGGCACTAAGTGTATATTCAATATCCGGTTGTAATGTACTTGTCAAAAGTTGAAAAACATTGGATCCTGATTCATCCGCTAAGATTTTCCAGGCTTTTTCGCCAGCACCATGGTGTTGTGTATAATCAATGATGGTTCTGTTAGGTCTGTAATTCCAGTGTTGGGGGTTGCCTGCTTGGTCAAGTTCTTCAAAAGACCCATTCTGAATCAGGTTTTGTCCGAAAGCAACTGAATGAATTAAGCTACACGCGACTAGTATCAGTAAATGTAAATTGTTCATGGACTTTTGCGTTACACTTGGGGTATGGTTTGCGATTATTTTTTTGGTATAGGGATCTTAATAGGGATAAGATATAGCCCAGCAACCTCTCTTTTCTCCTTAATAAGCCTTAATTGGCGATTGATGGCGCGAATTGTCGATGGGCTTTTCGTCCATTTATCTTTCATTCATCGACTGAGTCCTTAACCTTCTCAATCACCGTTACGTTGTTTTCAACAGTATATTAAATTAGCATACCTGGTGTTTATGTGGAGGCTAACTTTCCTTACCAACCAAATTGAACACGTATATAACGCCACTAAACGCTAAGAAAAATTATCCGCACAACCACCACTTCAAGCGATTTTTGTAGACGCCTTCGGTTATACTCCATGTAAGGAAAGTTAAGAGCGAACCACATGCCTATCAACAAAGCTGCTGCAGATGAATAGTTGATCTCAATTAATCAACTGAAGTGTTTGTGGGTATATGTACTCTGTAAAGAGATCTAAAAATTATCCAATATCATTACATTCAGTAGGCGTGTCAGCGAACCAATTTATTTGAAGATTTAACGTTGCTTAACCAGTTTGCATAACTGGGCTGTTTAAACTCAATTACGAAGGGGTGCACCCAAAAAACTGAATTGGAATACTAATTCGCTTAATTGATTTTCATAGAGTTTAAGCGAACTTGCGATAGGGTTACTTTATATTCTCAAAAAGTTGAGCAACTAAACCTACAACTTCTTTCCATTTATTGACAAACTACTTTCCTAAAGGGTAGATTATTGCTCTTTACAGGAGGCAAATCGTTACTGACTAGCCTAAGAAGAAAATCGTCGGAGTCTACTGACGACTAGTCTGCGACTTGCCTTTGTCCGCAATTAGTACAACTAATTGCGGACAAAGGCAGCAACCGCTGCTCGTGTGTCGTAAACGACTTGTGCTTCTCCTATTTTTGCTGGGGTCTTGTCTACCTTATTTTGTTTATGGCAACTGACTGTAAAAGGTCTAACCGCACCGGTGCCCCGGTACTTGCTTGTCTGCAACGCCTCGATGCGTTAAGCAGGCACCTTGAATATACATTTTGAATGTCTGCTTAGACTGGATTACATCAATTTATCTAGAATGAAGAGAAGGTTAAATCCCTAAACCAACTACACGGTTCAGTACTGATTTAGTACCGTTCAGGTTACCAAAATAGATTTACAGTTAAGTTTATAAAGAGGGCGGGATGTATAGAATTAGCTTAGCTGCTTATTCTATACATCCCGTCCATCCTTAAACGGGATGGAGAAAAAAAACCATTTAACTAATCCTGTTAGCAATCAGTGACCTGCATTAAAACTCTACAAAATTGGTATCCAAAAACGGGGGAGATTTAAGGGATAAGATCAATCGTTTCTTTAAAAAACGTCAATGGGGGTGATCAGGTTAACAGGGCTTGGTATACAACCATTTTAGCTCTGAAAGCGACTATACGACAAGTGTACCCATGACACGCACAAATTTTTTAGGCATTTCACACGTTGCCATCATTCTTTCCCTCTCGGGGTGCTCCTTCATTCGGGAAGATGTTGGGCCATACCAGACCGCCCAACAAAGCTATGCGCTCACCAATTTCGACCGACTGGATATGGGCAGCGCCTTCGTCATAACCGTCCAGCAAGGGCCGGCGTATAGCATCACAGTAGAAGGAGACAGTCGAAACCTAGATGACCTGGATGTCTATACGCGCAACGGAACGCTAAAAGCACTGTACCGCGTTGCCCGAAATCGCCAGTATGCAACCACGTTCCGCATTACGATGCCCAGTCTTCGCGGCGTCGATTTTTCGGGAGCCGTTCGTTCAACAGTTACGGGCTTTACCAATCTGGATGCGTTTGACATAAACTTGTCAGGAGCCTCGGAAGGCCAGTTTATCGTGCAGGCCGCCCGATCAACGATTGATCTATCAGGTGCTACGATACTTCGGTTGAGTGGCCAGGGCACCACTCTGACGGCGGTTGTGTCTGGTGCATCACTCTTACAGGCGTTTGATTACCCAGTTGATAATGCAGGTCTGGATTTGTCGGGAGCCAGTAAAGCCAACGTCAGTGTCAACAGCAATCTGGCTGTTAAAGCCAGTGGAGCCAGCGCCGTTCGCTATCGTGGAAAACCAACTATTGTGCAGCGCGTAAGCGGAGCCAGCACGGTTCAAAATGAATTGTAGGGAGCCTACCCCAGTAAGTCTATACCTATAATGAAATATTACATTTTTTTCTTACTTTTTATTCTTGGGCATTGGGCAATGGCTCAGCCGTTTAAAAATAATGTAACCCTTGAAGCAGGTCTCCTGACTCAGTTGCATTGCTTAGATGAATTGGCATCCCCTCTGTATTATGCTGGTCAACTCATCCCCTTCTCCTTCGAATACCAACAAACACACGACAAATTTATACATGAAATTACCACTCGTGCGGCACTAAACGGAATAAACACCCGTAAGATGACCCCTATCAATCCTACCATTATACCCTATGAAGCATTCTATTCAATTGTAGAAACCCGTTATACGCATCGAAGAAAAATTTTCGTAACAGAAACAGTTAAAGCGTGGCTCGGAGCGACGCTTAATCTATGGATGGCCAAACGTGATTATTCTCATGTCCCCACTTCCTGGGACATTGCGCTGAGCCTGGGGCCAACCGCCAGTTTAACCTACATGCCCCACCGGCTTCACCATTTTTCAGCAACTTGTGCTACTAGTGTAATTGGATTAATTAGTCGACCTCCTTATGTCTTAACGGGTGACGAGTCACTAAATTGGACGCCGATTAATCATGTTAAACTGGCTAGTTCGCCTTCATTTATATACTTTTTCGCTGATTTTAGCTATGAATTTCTTTTCGCTAATGGGCGGCATAGTACTGGCTTAACTTACCATTTTTCGAGCAGTAGCTATACGCTCCCTCGTCAAACTACATCAATAATTAGTGAAGCATCTATAGCCTATAAATTTTTCTTTTAATTGTATGAACTATCCTATACTCTTATTATTTTGTTCGACTATCACTTTACAAGCTTGCACTCCTTTTATTGATGTAAATAAGTCAACTCTCAATCCCAAAGTTAATTTTGAGGTATTATGGAAGGAGTTTGATGAAAACTATGCCTATTTCACTGAAAAGAAACTGGATTGGCAGGCTATTCATAATCAGTACAGCAGTAAAGTAAGTACTACTATTAGTCAAGATAGTCTGTTTACTATATTTACTCAAATGCTTTCTCCCCTCCAGGATGGACACGTTACTATTTCTGGATATAAAACAAAGGGGGAGGATTTTAATGCCTATTACAGAAAACGATTTCAACGTAATTACTATCCTTCAGTTATAGAAAATGGCTATTTAGAAAATAAATGGACAAATGAAGCAGGAAACTTAGTAGGAGGCACTATTAAAACGCTTCGCGGGGAGGTTGGGTACATTGCAATAAAAAGATTTTCTGTTCCAGGCCAAAAAGGAAGTCCCCAAAATTGGGTGAATGATTTTGCTTTATTGCTAGATCGATACCGTAATTTACGAGGGCTACTTATTGACGTTCGTGGTAATGGAGGCGGCAATTATTTTAATAGCATTGCCATTGCCAACCAATTGGTAACGACGAAGCAATTGTTTGCAATTACCAGAACAAAAAATGGTAAAGGTTCTCAGGATTTCTCCAGTCCAACCTATTGGTATACTGAACCGGCAGAAGGTTTATCATTTACAAAACCTATTGCTCTTCTGACAAACCGCTATACGTTTAGTGCAACTGAATGGTTTGTTATGGCTATGAAAAATTATTCCCACGTTATTCAAGTGGGTGACACAACAGGTGGCGGCTTAGGAAGTAAACTCCAGCGCACATTACCAAATGGATGGCTATACAGCCTCTCAGTGCAAAAAACAACAGACAAAAATGGGGTAACTCAAGAAGCATCTGGTTTTGCGCCGGATTACCCTGCAGCAACATTACTTAAGGATTCCGCTGCGGGAAAAGATCCGATCATTGATATAGCACTCCTCAAATTACCATACTAGTCTTTGAGTAAATATGTCAAAAATTGACTGTTAACCCATCTCGTTCATTATTTGTAAAAGTATACTCCATTAGACTTACTTTGCGGCTTACGAACTGGCTATGTTGACGCCAGGGCGAGGATGTGTCACTGGCGAAAAAGCAGGATGTAGCCGACCATCCCTTTGCTAGTTAACCACTCATTAGTGGACCAAAGTCTACTATTGAATTACCAGCTACTTTCAACTGGCGTAACTGATGGCTCTTGCGGTCACTTTATTACAAGAGAGTAATTGACCACTTCTGAACCATGCCTGTCAAGATCGATCCACCGGTGCGGCCAGGCTTTTACATTAGAGAAATGAAACCACGCGGGCGGCCATGTGTTTTTCCGTGATCTGAAAAATAGTTTGATAAGCTTTAGCCTCTTAACGTAAATATTGGTTCTCCTTTTTAGTTTCGGCAAGCTTCGACTCCACTATTTTAGCCTAATCGGCAACTCGCTACCTGGCTGTATGGCGACGTTTAGGGTATAAAGGGCTGCCAACGCAGGGGACGTAGACGGCAGCGAAAGGAGTTGCAGTTGAGGCGGCTACTCCCTCATCGAGATGCTCAAGATGTATATCGAAAGTGGTGTAAAGCAGGCCCCTCCTTTAAGTACTTCATAATCAATGGTTTCAGCCTTGGCGTGGATGTCTCTAAAGCCACTCTCGACTTTGCCGTTGCCCAAACCAATCAGCCGCGACGGCGGACCGTTTCTTTTTCATCAGCAGGTTAGCAATGACCAAAAAGGCATTACTGATTTTCTTAAAGCGTTACGTCAGCAAACTAAAGCAAGTATCGGGCAGTGTCTGTTTTGCTTAGAATTTACGGGTATCTACAACAACCCTCTTCTAAAAAAACTACACCAACTTGCAGCCTCCGTTTGGATCGAGCGGGCTGTTCACATCCAGGAGAGTATCGGACTTACTCGGGGCAAAACGGACCAAATTGATGCCAAACGGATTGCTTTGTTTGCTTACAAAATCGGATCGCCGAAGCGACTGCGACGAAGCCCGTTTGTGGACCCCACCACGCCCTGTTATCGCTCAGTTAGACCGATTGACAGCTCAGCGAGCTCGCCGGGTAAAGGTGATCAAAATATTGCAGACCCCGCTAACCAACTCGGAAGGGTTCATTGACAAAGCAGATCGAAAAGCCAACCAGCGGGCCTGTGCGGCCTCTCTAAAATCGCTTAAAGCGGATCTTCAATCAGTCGATAAATCAATTGTCGAACTGGCTAAGTAAGACCCTGAACTCAATCGGCTTTTCGAGCGCATCACGTCGGTAGTGGGGATCAGCCAGACTACGGCGGCTGAGATCATTGTCACGACGAACGAGTTTACCATAACTGATCCAAAAAAGTTTGCCTGCTATGCCGTAGTTCCCTTTGAACGGGGGCGCCCGTGCGACGTAGTTCAGGCCAGCGTAGGGGCCGTCCTTAGGTGAGTCATCGAGCGAATAAGAAAGTCAAATCGTTACTGCATATGGGGGCTATGTCAGCGGCTCAGCATTGTATGCAGTTGAAAGCGTATTATGAACGGAAGGTAGCCGAGGGTAAGATCGGATCGCCGAAGCGACAAAATGCTAGTGCTAAACAACGTCCGTAACAAGATTGTCCTACGTATTTTCGCTTGCGTGAGAGAAGATCGAAATTATGACGAAAACTTTTCTTTCACCTTTGTTTAAATCATAGAAATCGGCCCGGCATTTTCTCAGACTGAGTCATGTGATGGTATCGATTAGTCGTTGGCCTTGAGCCGCGGTGGCGGACCACCTTTTTTTAATACCCTATTTTCTAGTCGGACCGCTGAAGCGGCTCAATTCGGCCACCAGTTGTTTGGGAGCCTCATTTTCGGACTTGATGGATTGTACTTCAGGAGCGGTAGCTTCCCGGATGGTATTGCCAGCCAATCGCTTTTTACCCGCTTCCAGAAACTCCTTGCCGCTTCGGCGGTCCGATCCAGCGGTAGTAGATATTGGTGCGGTCCGCCGCCGCGGTTGAGTCATTCCCGCCTGGAGCGCCAGCCCGGGACAGATTTCGGCCACCGACTGTTCTCCTTGCAAGCCTTCCAGAACAATACGCGGGGTGGCCCGTGCCAATTTTTTCCTCAGCGGAGTATTGCAGTCGGGTTTGCCCCGCGCCGGCGTCCGGCTGAATGTCTTTGATGATGGATAGAGCTGGCTTACGTTCGGAGGTAGTTGAAGCAGATTGTGCCGGAACGGTTGGGAGGATATTTTCTGGCTGAATTGGACATAGCCAAGGTGATTTGAGTGAAACAACGGGGTCGCCCGTGCGATTACTGAATTGTCTCTTCTGATTTTCACCGCCCGGCGGCCCGGCCCTTTTGTCCACTTTCATTTGAGGACGTACACGCTGAATGCCTACGTTGGCAATTGTACCGCGCGGATTTCTATCCAACGTGCGACTGTTTTTTATACTTACTCATGGAGTAAAGCTATAAAAAGGCATAGCTAACTAAAACATCACCGACGCCCGTTTCAATTAAGTTTTACCTCTCTCTTTTCACTCACCTAATTGGATCTAGAAAAATCAAGGAAGATACCTTTCTAAAGGCCAAAGTTTAACAACTGACCGCCAAAGGAGCTAGCTATAGTATCTGTGGTGCGGACGCAACTGTCTTTGTTCGATTGTTGATAGGCAGTTTTACAAACTAGTCATAAAAATCGACCCTTCAGACATGCTTTATAACCTATGTGCGCATTAAAAGGGCACGAATGATAAAGGGTCATTTACTTTGTATTAACTATCAATTTAGATTTTGTTGATAGAAAAATTACTTAAGGTATTTAGATTTTTTTGATAGAAAAGCAGACTAATTTTATTGGTCTGCTTTCTCGTATGCCTTAATTTTTTAGAATTCCACTGTAGGAGTCATTTACTCTACTTTTGATCCGAATCAGTTCAAAATAATAAACAGCATTACAATGCCAAATACGGTGCTTCCATTAAACATCCCATTTTTGCCCACCTTTGAGCCACAATAGGCTAGTCTGAATACAGGATTTTGTCAAATAGATAACTTGATCTTGGCGTTCAACAAAAACTTGCTTTTCAGTATTAACTAGTTAACCAATGCCTCGGACCAGCTTTATGGGCAATTACTCTACTGTAGAGTTAATTTCCTAATCAGAAAGTTGAGCTATTTTATGGTAATATGAAAAGGGAATAGCTACGCAGCGTTAAGCTTCCAATATGGATTCCGATTAGCTAAACCGTTTCACTGCCAGTTATTAATTTGGCTATTGCCAACTGGCAGTTGATTCCGCTGAAAGGATTATCAACCACCTGATTTAATAATAGTTGATACATGTAAGTTCCCCACTAGCTTGCATAGTTAAATTTCCTTAGCTAGCCTCGTGCTGGCAACCTGTTTGAGATCTAAATAAGGAAGGCAAGGGGCCAATCTGGCCGTTGAGACTACCCACCGAGGTTCCCCTGGACCGCCAACCTAGTTTAGAAAACAAGCAGAACTGCACATGCTTATAGTATGCTTAATGAGTTCAATTGACTTTTTTGTCAAACGATTCAGATGACTAAGCCAAGACGCTCAGGTTCTGTAGTCAAAGCTATGAGTAGTGCATGCTTTTTTTCGCATCGGTGTCTGTTAATTTAACAGCTAATTAGGCGATTCCAAGCGCCCACAATACAGGAGAACATTTCCCTTACTCCTGTTTCCCTTCAACGGCTTATACCCCAGTTCAGTGACCATTTTGCCCCACTCACCTTAAATTTAGACTAGCTGAAAAAACCATAGGTTTACTTTACATAATGGATACAGCCTACCCATTCAACGGCTATTAGAAATACGATCAATCATTTTCTGCTTATGAAACGAATTTTATGGACTTTATTAATTTTCTGCCTCATTTTTTCAAGCGTTTACGCTCAATCACCTGATTTATCAGCTCGTGGCAAAGCAGAACTGAAAAAAGTGTCCTATCTAGCCGGAAACTGGAAAGGCAATGTTACCTACAGTGCTGGAAACGGCAAATCCATCACCATTTCTCAAGATGAGCACGTTGAGTTTAAGCTCGATGGTTTATTACTTTCTATAGAGGGGATCGGCAAGCAACAAGAGAATGTGGTATTTCACGCTTACGCCATCTTGTATTACGATTTAGCCACTCAACAATTAAAACTTAAATCGTTTCTTAAAGAAGGTTATGTAACGGAGGCTTATTTCAAACTATTAGCCGATAATCAATTTGAATGGGGCTATGATATAGCCGGCCGGGGAAAGAATCGATCCACTATAACCCTCGATCCTACAAATCGAACCTGGACTGAAATAGGGGAATATTCTTCTGACGGAACCAACTGGTTAAAAACTACCGAGCTTCATTTGGTTAAACAGGAATAAGTAAACCCAAATTCGTGCCTATTCATCTTTAAGTAATTATGGCTGTGTTAACTAAAACAGAAATACGCCAAAAGATGAAAGAGCTTAAAGAGTTATCTTTCGTCGGCGAATTAATATATGTTGAAAGCGAACAGGTTGTTATAATTACGCTAAACCCCCGTTTAAACCAACTACTGTCAGTTACCCGTTGCATCTGGACATTACAAATTGAGAAGTTAACGAAGGAGGCTATACACCAATATTATCAACAACGTGTGATTGATTATTTACAGGATGCAATCACACTGGCTAAAGAGCTTCAAACCGCAGACTACAAGAGGATAAGTTGAGTAAACTACCTCTTGTGATGCTTCAGCCAACTGCTTGAAACTTTCTGAGCGTGTCTTTTTGTGAGCCGATTCAACTTAAGTACAAGAGAAACGGTTACCCAAGTGAGGGGTAACTAGTTTTCCTACTTTCTTTTTCGCGTTTGGATTGTGTACTGGTCATTAAATAACCCGAACAAACACTTTAGGCTAACATTGCTTAAGACAAAGCAATAGTGTCAAACCAACGACTATAAATCGACCGCCTCCTAAAACCAATCGGTTCTCTACAGTCCTATGAGCATTCAATATGGTTTAGAACTGCCAAAGGTTATTAGACCACCATTTTCCAAGGAGTCCATCGGCTTAACTGTTGGGCCTATGTTGGTTTTTACGCTACTAGTTGCTGGCAAAACAGTAGCACTGATATTGCTGTAACTGGTCAAGTCAGCTCTACTGTCTACGTATCAAGCGTATAAGGTATGAATAATCAACGAAAAGAAATTACTCATGGCGTTAAAAGTGACAACAACCCATACCACTAAGGTACGACGTGAAATTGCATTCTGCTTCATGGTTACACTCGACGATAATACAGAAATCGTTACCCAATGCATATAGTCTCCTATAATCACATGATATCCCCTGCTTAGCCAATTGTCAACATCCTGGTTTTGGGAAATGAATGTCTATTGACTACTTAATTGGTTATATAAAGTAAAAGAAACAAAGTATTTCGTGGAGTTTTAATAGGAAATACCTCACTAAAACCAAGTTGTTTTTTCATAGTTACCTTTCTCCTAGCGCAGTATGTTACTTGCTACCCTATTTCGGAGTCTAATCAACCCGCAATTGATACTTGTCAAATCGGCCTTTCTGGACCTTTCGGGTAGGAATGGCCTCAAGAGGAACGTATACTTATCGGTGACGTTACTTCTCAGTTTTAACGGGTTAATGACCAGGACGGCTTTGGGCCAAACTCTCCCTACGCCAGGAAACGAAAAACAAGTACGCGACACCGAACTAGCTTTTGCCGCTAGTATGCACGATCGTAATTTTACATCTTTTTTGACCTTCGTCTCGGACGAAGCAATTTTTATATCGGACGGTAAAATACTACGGGGGAAGCAGGAAATTTCAGCCAGCTGGCAACCATTTTTTAGAGAATCACAAGCGCCTTTTTCCTGGTCCCCTCAAACGGTTGTTGTCCTGGAATCGGGCAAATTAGCACTAAGTTCAGGTACTGTCCGTAACTCCTCGGGACAACGTATTGCGTACTTTTCTTCCATCTGGCGTTTAGAAGCGCCGGACACCTGGCGGATTATATTTGATCAGGGAACCCCAGTCAGTCCTCCCAATAAAAAAGACTAATGGTTAAGTGCATATTTGCCACCCGATACGGATCAACTAAACTAGTTCTAGGCAGCTTACGCAAGGACCTCCCTCATTTGAACTCCCAATAGTTTTCCAAGCTCACTGGCTAATATAATCTTGAATAAGAACGACGAAGGGGACAATTTTATAAAATTGGGAAGGTATGAGTGCTGTTCGGTTGCTACTTTTTGACCCTCACCCTATCGGGTTAGCAGGGTTAAGTCGTTTGCTTAACTCCTATGATTTTATAGATGTAGTGGCTACGGCTTCAACTACTAAACAAGCCTTAGCACATACTCGACTTTTTTATCCAGAAGTGGTCTTGTTCAATATACACGGAGCTGATCAACAAGCGGTTGGCTTTTGCAACTACTTAACAACTAGCTTTCCTGAAATCCGAGCGATTATTTTATCGAGTCAGTTGAATAAACAGTGTATTTTCGGTTTCATACAGGCCGGTGCCGTAGGCTATCTGTATCATAATGCGTCCGTGTGCGACTTAATTAAAGTTATTCAAAGCGCCACCAACGAAAAAAAGCTCTTTTGCAAGTGTGTAGAAAACGAACTGCTTAACGGGCTAACCTCCCCTAGCGTAATTCCCCCCCTTTTAACTACGCGAGAAAAAGAAATTTTATGTTACCTAGCCCAAGGCTTAACGAGTCTTCAAATCGCTCAGCATTTATTCATAAGCCACTTAACGATTGAAACTCATCGAAGAAATTTATTAGTAAAATTTGGGGCGACAAACGTAGCTATGCTAATTAAGCAAGCTGTCCTGTTTGGATTTGTTTAAGCGGGTTTTTACCAAGTAAACGAGAGAAACTGACTATTTGTAAAACCACTTAAGGGTTAGCCATCTAGAATTGGGCAATTAAAGCTAAGTAAGGTTGACAGTGCCTGGACTTTGCAACCTATTTTATGTAGGGTTATTAAGTCAACTGACCTAATAACCCTATTTGCTTATAGCTTAACGTAGGTTAAGCGTTTGATGGATATATTTTTATCATTCGCTGGATTGACCGACTCTTTCCACAATGCTCCATCTTTTGAGGTAAAGGTAAACAGTTTATCCCCGGCAGCTACATAAAGTCCATTTCCATACGCGGTATCATACAGGTAATCTTTCGTATCGACAGTAGGAACGGATTTAAACGCCATTCCATCGGCTGAGGTCCATAGTTTACCACTCCGACCAGTAACTACAAATTTACCATTACAAAATGAAACGGATTCGGTTCCCTCATCTTTAAGAATGGGATCTTCTACCCGGGACCAGGTTTCCCCTATATCCGTCGAAACGTACGTTCTAAAACTACCCCCGCACATGACTACCGTACTTTTACCATCATAGGCAACATCCCGGCACATTGCGGGAGGAGCGGCGGGGTGAAGAACCTGGCTTTTGCCCAAGGTAAGGTTACCTTCATTAAGTAGTAGAGTAGCTACTCGAAACGATCCACCCACTAGAATAAAACGATCCTTTGCAAACGTCACCCCGTAGTAATGCACAAAACGCCGCTCCAGTGTCGGATCCGGATGGGTAAAACTTTTCCGGTTCCCATCGGGATTGGTCCAGCGGGTCCAGTTCTCCCCATCCTTTGAAAATATGATCGTTTCTTTAGTTCCCACAGCGACAAACAATCCACCACCAAAGGCAATATCGTGAACCTCTTCAAACCAGCTTTCAGCCCCTGGTATTTTAATATCTTTCCAGGTTTTACCTCCATCTGCTGATGTCAATACCGTGTTTTTACCAATGGCGACAATTTTCCCGTTTCCCGCTGCGATAGCGTGTAAGGCTTCATCGGTAATCTTGTGATTAACGCTCCAGGTTTTTCCGTCAGCTGAACTAACAATGTACCCTTTGTATTCCCCCCCATAAGAACTTTTGGCCGCCCCGAAAAATTTACCCATCTGACCTTGAGCCAAACAAGTAGTAACAGCTAATAAGAACCCCAGTGTACTTTTCCCTAACTTAAACAGCGTATTCTTCATCTTCATTGGTTATCGTTATGCCTTACAACATTTAATTATTACCAGTTAGCAAAAATGAGAGGCTTAAGTACGGAAAACAATCCTCGAAAACCAGTATTTTCTAAAATAGGTCAATAAATTATGTGTAATCGTTATGTCAAATAAAGCTTTGTACTTGTTAAATAATAAACGTGTTTTAATCTATAGATCAGGTAAATATGGCGATGCATTTAAGCTATTTAAGGCGTAAAGAAAGTATTTTGTATTAAATAATATATAACCCGCCTTAGTAATAAATTTGTTTTATTGACGTGCATAGTAAACTGGAGTTAAAAAATCATTTTTAAAGTATACTAGGTATAGCTTAGAAATGATTTTTTAATTATTAATACATAACAGTCGTCTAAAAGAAATGAACTTTAACTAAAGAACATTAACAGATAATTAAAAACAAGGAGTTATTCCGAAAGCTTCTGCCGAATGCTTAGTAATCAATATCTACAATTAATAATTCTAGTAAATTAGCTATAATCGCTGTTTTTTGTGAGCAAACTTGAGCATAAGTCACAATCTATGTATTTATTATATAATCTTTCTGGGTCTATAGTCGTTTTCTGTCAAAAGCGCTATAGGTAAATAGTTATAGAAAAATATGGTCAAAAAAGTAAACACGTAGCCGCATCAATCAACCAAGAACACCAGTAGCACTTTGTTCAAAACTAGTAAATTATTTTTTCTTGACGGAGCTGTAAAGAGCAAGTTAGTTGGTACCCTTTCAAAATAGTCTTAAAAAAATAGCAGTCTTGACAAACTACTTATTAGTAAAGTTAATCTAGCCAAAATAAAAAAACGCCTCCGCTCTGATTACATTGATTTCTTAATTGAAATCAAGCACGTCATAACTACTTATAATCTACTCTATGCTAGTTTGTTTCTGGCTAACAACTGCATGTGGAGGTAATTAAACAATGGATCTGTGGACGTCCCCAGTAGTTGATTTGAGGATACTATCTCACCAACCCTTGTACTCTGTTAAACCGATTTGAGGGCAACAAGCTCCACCCATGGCGTTTGCGAATTCACTTACCGGAAACTTTGAATGCTTATAGTCAACTAGCGTTCTTACTGCTTCTTAAACGAATGAAGCCTGTTAACATTATTAGGTCTTAACTTGGAGGTAATACCTTTATTGAACGACAGTTATAAATAGAATTCATTGAGTCACATCCACTAGTTGAACGTAGTGTGTTGAGGGCTGTCCATTTGAAAACATTGACCCACGCTTTAACTCCTAAGTTCAATTGTCATTAAGCAAAGAAACGGTTGGGGCCCCAGTAATTTGTGAGGGTAGGTAGTAGACAGCCCAGCCCATACGCTACGAGTAAATTGAGTAACTGGGGATCGAATCCAAAATTTATTGGCGGAGAGGCAAGTTGCCAATAGAGTAAAAAGTCCACTATTCCCACGAGCAAACAACTTACCAAGGATGCCGTTAGCCAAGTAGAAAAAAACTGATTATCCCAATATTTAAGCACTAATTTTACCGAATACCACAGACCCCATTGCCGACTGACCCACATCATTATTTCGATCAACCTGTAGGTAGTCCTATAAATTAATGAGGGCAGGTTTAGCCTTGTTGACTGCAGGGTATGCAGGCCTATTAAACCTAGTAAGCTAACGCTAATCGAAGTTATTAAACTAGCTAATACCCAACCCAAAAATAATCTATTGCGAAAGGAGGTAAGGAAACTTGTATTTTTACAAAATAAATATGTGAACCGGCGGCAAAACCAAGTTGTATCAAATCGAACAAAACATCCTGACGCAGGATTCACTATTTTAGTGAACTGTGCCGATTTAAACATAATTCTTAGAAAGATTTTTTACATCAGCCAGTGTGATGCCATCTTTGCACATAATCATTAGCCGTTCAATTGTATTTTTAAGCTCCCAGCCGTTTCCTAACCAAGGCAAGGTTTTTAGATATTCGATTGCATTGGCCTGGATAGGTTTTTGTCTTACAAGTTGATTACCCGTATAATCAGAAATAAATTTTTCAATTAGGAATGGAATATCATCCTGGCGCTCACAAAGTCTTGGCAAATCAATTGATATGACATTTAGCCGATGATATAAGTCTTCTCGAAAACGGCCTTCTTTAATTTCTGTGATCAGATTTTTACTTGTGGCTGAAATGATTCGGGCGTTAACTTTTAATTCTAAATTGCTTCCCAATCGTTTTATTTTATTTTCCTGTAGCACTCTTAATAACTTGGCCTGCACTACTAGATTCAATTCACCGATCTCATCAAAAAAAAGGGTACCTGAATCCGCTTGTTCAAATTTTCCTATGTATGTTTTTATAGCTGAGGTAAAGGCGCCTTTCTCGTGGCCAAACAGTTCACTTTCAACCAAATCTGTCATTAAATTTGCGCAGTCCACCACCACCAAGGGCCCCTTTACACCTGAGTGTTGATGAATCTGGTTGGCAACAATCTCTTTTCCAGCTCCACTGGGTCCGGTGATCAATACTTTTGCATTAGTTGGCGCAACCATTTCAACTAAATTCTTAACCCGTTTCATCGCCTCGGACTGCGCAATAATTTCATCACCAATTATTGGGCTCCATTCTTTAGAATTCCGCTCAACAAGGGGCAGTGCAGAACGAATGGCCCTCATTAATTGGTTTAATGAGGGTGGCTTCTGTAGATATTCGTAAGCTCCACTTTTAATATATTCGACTATCTGTGAGGAGTCGGTTGAGGAGGTAAGGACAATAAATTGGGGGGGATACTCTACTTGTTTTCCCTCGACAATCAATCGTAAGCCACTGAGTTTAGGTAGCGCAGCTTCACAAATGACAATATCAAACCGATCCACTTTTAAACGCTCTAATGCGGTTCTTCCATCATAAGCTTCCTCAACATCATGGCCCTCTATCTCAAGAATTTCACGAAGTGCTGCATTGATTTTTCGCTCATGATCAACAAGGAGAATTCTGGCCATAGTATGCATTTAATCCAACACAATACGCGATTGGCTGAGGGAAGACAGCGTCACGTTTATAACTTGAGTAAGGTTAATTCATTATAAACTGTAGCGCTTGGAAAATAGACTTAAAGGTGCATTTAGTAAACTGAACGGTGCTGTGGAGCTATTGAATTGGCAGAATACTTTATGATAGTACAATAATTTTACTGATGAGCAGTGTTTACCAGTAGATTTATGCATTTTTCTTATTGGCTATCTGTCTCCCTTTAGGGCAGTGCACCACCTAAAATTTTGTCCTAAAGAACTGGTGAAATCCATAAGCCTTATAGTACGCCATCGAACAAAACCAATAATCTTCACTCCTAGCTAGACTATACTAACCTGACACGAACCAGAAGCTATTGGCCATTAGAAAAAAGGGTTACAGGCAAAATTTTTCTACTGAGATGAGCCGATAGCGATGTTCTGAACGGGCAGGTTTTGACTCTTATGCCATCTGAGCGGGTAGTCCGAAAATGGTCAAAGCCTAGTTAGACCAAAGATGTCTGTATATTCTCGCAGCCTTACGGTAGTATTTGGGAAGTATCTAGAATAACTAGCAGAAGTTACCGTTTAGTGTCTAGCCTCGAAGCTTAAGCTCGAAAGGTAATAAGCTGATTTTCTGTTATTTCAAAATAATTATCTAAAAGGATTGAACTGGCCTTTAGTTGTAAATATTCTTCCACAACTGAATCCGTGTTCCCAGTCCAACAACTATACAACTCAAGGATTCCCTTCTCAGATTCCGTTCTAATTAAGTTAATCAGTCTTGCTACTGAACGCTGAGCCCTAATCCAATCAGGATTCCCCGCTTGGCCAGCCGGCAAATTAAACCAACATGAACAGTTCGAATAAGAACCTACGTAGTAGATATATGGATTTGTAAATTTTAACCTCAAATTTTCTAGTTCCATCTGAGTTGGTTCCTCTAAATACAACTCCGTTTGATGAGTAGCTAATTCACTCGTAGGTTGCGGTTTAGTTGTAGCTATGTAAAGGCAGTAGCACATATCAAAAAGTGTTTTGTTCATTTAGCTGAACAGCAGGGTACATAAACCCTATTACCTGCTAGCTATAAGGCATTGCCCTAAGTAGTTAAGCTATCCCTTTAATTTCATTGGGTTGCATTATTACGTATTAGGGGTCTTCTAGTCGAACTCTAGGTATTATTTTTTTTTGTATCAGAAAAAAACTCTTTACTCATAAACACCCCGTTAAAAAAATCCTGTCCGTTTCCACGCCAATTCGAAATCATATATTTATTAGGTTAGGGGTCAGTAGAACCTTTAGTAGGGTTAGGTTAAATTTTTCAAAAAATGGAATCTTAACCAAGTAATCGGCCCCATACATTTTGGGGCCGATTAACAAATTATTAAACTCAATCGTCACTTCTTTTCCGGTACTGATTACTGCTTTTTATTCTGATTGATTCACCGTTACTTTCTGATAAGAATCTAAATGCAGTAGAGTGAGAAGTACGGCTCACTCTACCCATGAACAGCCTAAGAGCATGCCTTAAAAATAACGCGGCGTTAAAATTCGGTTTTTACCAAAGCCAAACTCATACCGAATCATAATTTCGTGTGAACTGGGCGCGACTACCGTCAAATTATTCATCGTTCGATCGTAGGCGTAACCAAAGCGAAGCTGATCCGTCAACTGCAGTTCCAACATTCCCACAATTGCATCCGTGGTGTAATTGCTCCAAGTGGATAATTGGTTGCGACGAATTGATCCGCCAATGGCAATGCGATCAGCCAACCACACGTTAATATTGGCATCAAAGCCCAGCGGCGCCCCTTCGGCAGCCCTGACCAGTACCGAGGGTTTCACTTTTACCACTGGACTAAGTCGAATCACGTAGCCTGCCGCCAAATACGCCTGTCGGCTCTGTACCGAACGCAAGTCGCCGGTATTGAGCTCACTAATCTTATTTTTGATCAACCTAGGAACGGATAAACTTAGGTAAGATCGATCATTACTTAGGTACACTCCCACGCCAAAATTTGGGAGTAATCTGGTAATATTCGTAGCAAACGCCGGATCGATCTGTGGTAAGCCATCCGGGCTGGTTTTTACATTGCCTAAATTCCATTGAAAACTAACCGCCCCTCCCTGGAGTCCTAGGGCTAATGTTGTTTTCTCGCCCGCCTTAATCCGGTACGCATAAGAGGCAAATCCACCCGCTTCCTGTAGTTCCCCAAACTTATCACTGTATAGCTGTAAGCCAAGGCCAACCCGCTCCTGTTGTAGAGGCATATCGATTGTAAAGGTGGCCGTTTGCGGAGCACCCGGCAAACCCATCCATTGATTGCGGTACAGGGCTGACATGCTTAGCACATCCCGGCTTCCTGCATAGGCAGGGTTAAGCGCTAACATGGTAAACATGTACTGCGAGAACATTTTGTCCTGTTGCGCCTGTAGGGGTAAGCAGCCGACCTCCATTATTAACAACAGGGTCACTGTCCAACATTTGATAAAAAACTGGTTTGCCATCGGGTTTATCGGCTAATGGTCATGTATCGTACGAACTTCTGTCCATCACTCGTCTTAAGAACATAGTAGTACGTTCCGTCAGGTACACCCGTACCTTCACCATTCAGGGTGATACCAGTGTTCGGCTTCCCATCCCAATCGTTCTTGTAATCCTCATTTTGGTAAACCAAGTTACCCCACCGGTTGAATACTTCCAGGCTCATCGTTAAACCCGCTACGCCACGAATGACAAACAAATCGTTTATCCCATCCCCGTTTGGCGAAAACCCTTCTGGAATGAAGATAGACAGCTCGGCATAGGGTATATATAGTGGAGTTGTATCCTGTTCATTGAGATCAGTTGGGTCATTATTGCCGTTCAAATCTGGTATTAATCCATTGGTCGACCAATCGAATACCGAACCCGTTTTGGCCTGGGCGGAAGCATAAACAGACGTATAGAAGGTTGTATTCCTGGCACTAGCCACATTGATCACAACCAGAATCGTATCAACTTGGCCAACGGCGAGTTTACTGGTTGAATCGCCGATCACTAAGAAAGGATCCGTTTCCCCGTTGAAGTGACCATTCAGTTTCAGACTACTTCCCGTCGATATTGCCACTGGTTGATTGACTACAGAATAGGTGGCACCAGTTTGGTTGTTAAATACCTTCGATAAGGAGTCGGTCAACGCAACATGGGTAAGTGGTAAGGCGCCAAAATTCTGGACAACCACTTTGTAGGTTACGTTGTAACTTCCGTTTGGCTGGCGTAACGTATCCCCAACCGCAAGCGCAACACCAATATGCGAGCTGGCCACGGGAGCTAGCAACGTAATGGGTGTAGGGTCATTATTATTGCGAGGATCTAAATCGTTGTCGGGGTCATCCTCGATGCCTGTCATTGAGGAATCCGCAACGACCACGTTATCGGGAGACAGCGCCGTCGCATAGGCCGAATTATAGAAGGTCAGTTGCTGGGCATGCCTCACATTTACCCGAACGGTGAAGTGTATACTACGCGTAGCTCCTACGGGTAATGTACTCAAGGAATCAACTAAGAGATTATTGAATAATCGTTGACCGGAGTATAATGTATCGGCTTTTAAACCCGCATCCGTCGCTAAAATTATTCGTTCGTTGACTTGTAATGCCCCCCCGCCAAAGGTTTGATAAAGGTTGTCGACAACTTGAACATTTTTCAGGGGTACGCTACCCATATTCCGAAGTTTTATCGTATAGGGTATATCATATACTCCCGGCTCTATAAGGGTGGGCGTCTCCACAAACTTGGTCACCCCGATTAATCCGTTTGGCAGGTCAAATCGTAAGGCGGTTGGTTCAGCGCCAAACGGGGTTGGATCGTAGCCTAAATTTGACAAATCGGTTACCCATCGTGAGGGATCATTTGGATGCGCTTGACCCAAAATAGATGAATAAAAGGGGCCGGGGTTAGTGGCTGGCTGCACCCGAACGGTTAGTAATACGGCAGCTTGCTCATCTGGCTGCAGGCTGCTTCCTTTGGCGAGCAGATTCACATCCTGACTACCATCAAAAGCTGGGTTCACAAGTAGATTGCTACCCGTAACAACCGCAGGCGTACCAATAACGGTGAACGAAGCAGGTGAGGGATACGTCTGCCGTAAACTATCGGTCAGCGACACATCCAGTAGCGTTTCGGAGCCAAAGTTTTTAACCGTTGCCCGGTAGGTAATTAGATAACTACCGTCAACGTCTGGCACCACCTTTTCAATGGCTAAAGCCACTCCCAATACTGAACCAGAACGTACCGTAATCGAATTCGAGGGAGCGCTGATACACTCTCTAAATTTACAGCGTGCATAGAATGTCTGGTTGGCTTGGGGCTGTACCACCAAAATCGGTCCTCGGTTATTACCATTTACGTCATTAGCCGACCAGATCACCTCGCCCGGACAACCCGTCGCCGTTAAGGAAACGACGCCAGACGGTTCGACTACCGTCGATGAGGCAACAATACTAGGCGCACCAACGGTAACAACGGTAACTGTATAGGGTAGGGAAGGCTGACTAACGCATTGATTTGTTTGGCAAATCACCGTATACGATGTAGTCACCGAAGGGGTAACAAAAATACTCGTCGTCGTTTCCCCCGTACTCCAGTGTGGTACACCCTGGCAGTTTGTTACGATTAATTTCACCTTTTCCCCCGGACAAATTAAGTCTGGACTGCACACGCAGCGCTGAATAATAGGCGTTGGCGTTGGGGTTACTTGTATCGTTATTCGGTTCGATTCACCCGTTGCACACTGGGCTCCTGTCTTACAGACGGCGTAGAAAACATTATTGGTGGGCGAAACGGTCACAGACACTACATTGCCCGTTAAACCGGGAACGTTCCAAATAACCTCTCCGGAACACCCCACTGCGGATAAGGAAACGACTCCATTACCACACAAGCTCGTACTGGACGCTTGGATAACGGGTGGCGTTCCTCCCGAATTGGTTACCGTAACGTGAACTTTTAGCGACGCATCACTTTCACAAGAGCCAATTTGACAGGTAGCATAATAGTCGGTCGATTCAACGGGTAGAATCTCAATGGATGCCCCGGTTTGAGTTGTCCCATGCCATTTGACGATGCCTTGACAACCTGATGCGGTTAAGGTGATACGTTCGCCACTGCAGATGAGCCTTTTACTTACCTGGATTTGGGGAACCATGGGGAAAACAACGGATACACTCACGGGCATCGAGGGTTCGCTCACACATGCTCCCTGTTTACACTGGGCCGTATAGGTTAAATTCGATGTGGGATGAACCGTTATCTGTTCTCCTATTTGATTGGTGTTCCAAAGGACAGTACCCGTGCAGCCCTCTGCGGTCAGTTTAACCTCAGCGCCAGCGCAAACAGCTGTTGCACTGGTTGACACAGAAGGCGGTACCGGTTGAGTAACCTCCACGGCGAGGGGTTGGCTTAGTGGACTTGAGCAGTCATTTTGTTTACAATAAACGGTATAAACGCTAGTACCCAGTGATGGTGTAACGACGATACTGGCGGTAGTAGCGTTCGAATGACTCCAAACAGGCGTCCCTTCACAATTGGCCACCGTCAGGGTCACCGATTGACCCGGGCAAGCGCTAGTTGAACTAGCAATAATGTTTGGTGTTGGAATTTCCGTCGTGATATCAATCGTTTTTTGGGCCGGTCTGCTAAAACAGTTCTCAACTTTGCAGACGACGGTATAATTCGTTTTAGCATAGGGCCTTACGACAATCACCCGACCCGTTTGGAGCCCTTCCGACCACACTAAGGTTCCCCCCTCACAACCGGCGGCGGTTAACGTGACCGATGTTCCCGGGCAAACTTTGGTTGCACTGGCCATGATGACGGGTGGTTGCGGATCCCGTACGATAATGGGTAACGTATTGGAGGTGACACTCCGGCATACGCCGTTGACTAGACAGCTTGCTGAATAGATCGTGGTTACTGCGGGGTTCACTTGGATAGATTGGCCCGTTTGCCCATCTGACCAGATAATTGTACCGGCTTGACAACCCGTTGCCCGCAAGGTGACAACATCCCCTAAACATATTTCGGTGATGGGACAAATAATAACGGGCGGGTCAACGGGTGGGCATACACAAGTAGGCGCCTGTATGGTCCGAACGATCGGGCTGCATCCTTCGCCCCCATAAACCGTTACGCTTACCGCTGATGTGGAAACGGGTATGGAGCTTAGTACAAACGCATTCCCGTTTCGTTGCAGATTGCCTGCACTGACAACGATCGTTGAGGCGTTTGAAGCAGTACCACTAACGCTATAACTGGTCTTCGCTTCATTACATACAGCTACCAGATTTGTTACTGAAGGGCCATCAGTTATGGTAACCACGACAGTAGCCGTCTCTGAGCAACTACCATTACTTACAGTTACTGAATAGGTACCTGAATTTTGAGCACGTACATTGCTAAGAATAGGGTTTTGTAAGTTGCTCATGAATCCATCCGGTCCACTCCACCGGTAGGTATCCCCTCCGCTGGCTGTCAAGGTAACACTGCTACCCTGACATACCGTAGAAGCCGATGCTCTAGCTACAGCCTGTAATGAGTTAATACTGACCGGAACGGTAACTTGACTGCTTTCACATTGGCTTTGCTCATCGTAACAGCTTACCCTAAAGTTAGTTGTTGCACTTACACTTGTTACTAAAGTTGTCCCAGTACCCATTAGGGTGCCGGATGAAGTATACCAGCGCGTTGTTGATAAACAGCCATTCGCAGATAAGGTAACACTACCTGGCCCACAGAGACTAGCCACAGGCACAGCGGTAGGTACATTAATCTGACAATTACAGTTGGGGGGTGATACTGTATGCTGAGCGTAACAGCTACATTCGCCTAAAGCTAGTATGTCTACTGAAACACCCGCAGGCACTCCACTCACTACAAATGTAGGAGCACTACCCGTAACCGTTCCCGTAGTGGATAACAAGTTAGTGACAGTTAAACTAGTGGTTACCGTAAAGGAGTAGGTCGCTTTGTCGGGTGAACAAACAGGGGTACTAACGACAATCGTTGGCTGCTGACCAATTGAAGCCTTTACCGGCACCCGGCTGCTCTCACAGGTAGGTGTTGCACAAGCCACATAGTAGGTGGTGGTGGCCGTTAACGAGGTTACATACGTCGGGCCACTGAACAAGATCGTGTTGCTGCTCGGACTGTCGTACCAGCGGGCAGTACCTACCCCACAACTGGCCGTCAGGCTCACTGTGCCACTTCCACACCGCTCGAAATTCGAGGCTACGGGCGTCGTCGCCAGACAGTCACAGGTGGGAGCGGTCACGGCCGTCGTACTACTACATCCGCTGGCATTGCTGGCCACCAGGGTCACACTCTGACCCACACTCACGGTGGCCACTGTGCCGCTGATCGTACCAGCAGTGGCCGGCAGCAGACTCACCGTCGAGCCAGGAGCCGCACTGAAGCCGATGGTGTAGCTGCTCAGGCTCGCCGTACAGGCCGGGGTACCCACCACAGCCAACGAGGGACTAGCTGGCACACTGATGTTGACACTGGTGGTTGAGGTACAGCCTGACAAGTTGGTTACTGTTACCACGTACGTGCCCGCATTGGCTGGGCTGGCATTGGTAATGATGGGGTTCTGAGACAGGCTGGTAAAGCTGTTGGGACCGCTCCAGCTATAGCTGGTGCCTCCGCTGGCCGTCAGGTTGATGCTCGAGCCTTCACAAACGGTGGTGGCTACTGCTCCTGCACTTGCCACTGGCAAGGCATTAATCACGGCGTTTACCGGCACCCGGCTGCTCTCACAGGTAGGTGTTGCACAAGCCACATAGTAGGTGGTGGTGGCCGTTAACGAGGTTACATACGTCGGGCCACTGAACAAGATCGTGCCACTGCTCGGACTGTCGTACCAGCGGGCAGTACCTACCCCACAACTGGCCGTCAGGCTCACCGTACCACTTCCACACCGCTCGGCAGCCAAGGCAACAGGCGTCGTCGCCGGACATACACAGTTGGGTGGGAGTACAATCTCAACGTCTTCGCAGAGACACAAAGAATGAGCTATAACAAAGACAGACCTATTTATAGGAACATCACTTACTAGATAAACTGTCCCATTATTGGTTAACACTCCATCAGTTACTTGCAGATTTGTTATATCTCCACTTGCTGTAAATGTAAAAGAATATGTACTAGTCGAAGAACAAACCGGTGTACCAACAAAAAGCTCAGGTTTAGCATTAATAACGGCGTTGACGGCTAGCCGGCTGCTCTCACAGGTAGGTGTTGCACAAGCCACATAGTAGGTGGTGGTGGCCGTTAACGAGGTTACATACGTCGGGCCACTGAACAAGATCGTGTTGCTGCTCGGACTGTCGTACCAGCGGGCAGTACCTACCCCACAACTGGCCGTCAGGCTCACTGTGCCACTTCCACACCGCTCGAAATTCGAGGCTACGGGCGTCGTCGCCAGACAGTCACAGGTGGGAGCGGTCACGGCCGTCGTACTACTACATCCGCTGGCATTGCTGGCCACCAGGGTCACACTCTGACCCACACTCACGGTGGCCACTGTGCCGCTGATCGTACCAGCAGTGGCCGGCAGCAGACTCACCGTCGAGCCAGGAGCCGCACTGAAGCCGATGGTGTAGCTGC